>CAZGCA010000005.1:0-101749 GCA_964524145.1 uncultured bacterium
TACTGTTCTACCCCGCTTCACAAGCTTGAACAGGCCAAACTCCAGGCCCAGGAATTTATTCCTGGGACTCATGCATCCCAAAACGGAACAAGTCCCGGAGGGACGGCTGAAACATCGCACGGCCGGCAACCGGTTCAGTCGTCCCTCCGGGACTACGAGGATTCTGTCTCGCGATCCCAGCAATGAATTGCTGGGCTATTGTCGCGTATCCCTACGGGACAGAGACGCCTCGTTCGGTGGTATGGTGCGCGACCTGCAAAGAGTCCTACGTTCCGAGAGCGAGCAGGTTACCGAGCTTGCCGGCCATCAGCCGGGCGCGGTTGTTTCATCGACCACATGCCGATCGCGACCGCTTTATTGCGGACGAACCTGCACTGGCGGAATACTCGGCGAAGCTGCTCGTCGTCGATTCTCTCCCACTCTCTGTGATCGTCCAATATCTCTTGATACTCCGGGATGACGTGCCTGGCATAATAGCTGGGGAACCTTTCGTCCGATCTGACATAGTTATCGCCGTCCCAACGGTATATGGCGGGCCAAACAGCCATCGTGCGATATCCTTCGTAGTCACCGACAAAGTTCTTCACAACGATCTCCGGGTTCCCGTCTTCATCCAGATCATTGAGCACTTGCCATCGGCCGCATCCTTTTTCGCTGCCGCTGAAAGAGAAGACCTCAACCCCATCTTCCAGTTCGTGTATGATCCAGAAGTCGACGTAGTGACCTGTTCCCTGATGAAGAAGTGCTACGAAGAGGCGTCGGCGTGGCGAAGCCAAGAAACTGACGGGAGCTGACCATGTATGGAACGGAACGTCGTCACTCAAATCCGGCAACGAATAGTGGCATATAAGGTGGACGAGCTCCTTCTCGACCTTCCTTCTCTCATCCGGAATTGCCGCTCCTAACAGTATGGTCATGTGGTTCTTGATCTGTTCTCCTTTCTGGCCCTTGATCACGCGGGCAACCCGCTCTCTCTGATTGTCGGGAAACTCGTCTTTCACGTCAATCACGAGCTCGTTGCTCACGAGAGAGCATTTTGTGGTGTTCTCGAGTCGCGCCATAGCAGCCCCGCGCCCCTCGTCGTGTTGCCATTTTATTGCCGGGTCGTTTACATAGTAATACACGACCTTGTAGGTTCCGGGCCCAGGAAAGGTTGCACCTATGAAATTTGACCTTAGTTCTTTGCTCTCGCCGGGAAGCAAAACGAAAACATCTTCTCGTGTCAGGCCGTCCATCATCCCACAACGTCCCCCTCTGTACAACGGTGGTGTCGGAGGATGTTTGGCCTCGTGATCATCAGCCTTTATGAGTGACCACCCGACAATCGGCGTCCGCCAGCCCCATTCGCTGCCATCACCCGGATGCACAAGCGTGACAGGAGTCTTCCCTCGATTTGTTATCGTTGCAGTGATATTCAGAATACAGTAGTTCTCGCCCGTAAGCAGAGGACTACCTATTAGCGCGATTTGCAGGACGAGATTTTCCGAAGCCCCATCTCGATCTTCCGAGAGCCTATCCGGGTTTTGCGCAAGTCCGACGGCACACGTTAGTGCTAACAGAACTACGGTCATTCCTCTCATTGTGCTACCCCCCAAGTGAGCTGACTCAGTGTGTCATAAGGCGTTGCATGGGTTCGCCAAGTGTCCTGATTTGTTCAGGGTTTCATCTTATCGAGCTTGCCGGCCATCAGCCGGGCGCGCTGTTCGGCGTCGCGGTACATCTGCAACGTGTGCTGGGCGAGTAGAACCGGGTCGTCCCCTTCGAGGTTCTCCTTCTCGAAGAAGAATATCGAGCTCAGGGGTTGCAGGTACTCCTCCGATTTCCCCAGAACACGCAGGGATTCGTCGAGCCGGTTGAGCTCTTGCACGGTTTGCTGGAGTGTGGCCGCGTTCCGGTTGGGCGACCCGAGCTCGACGAGCAGGTTCCCGGTCATCTCGGCGGCGTCGGCCGCTACCGATGCGAACCGGTCGAACCCCGCCTTGGCCTCATTGAGAAACGGTTGAACCGTATCCGGCTCGGGCGGGAGGTAGAACCCGAGCAGGTCGCGTATTCGCGCGTTCTCGTCGACGACACGACCGTCGAGAAACTCGAGCCACGTCATCCTGTAAGCGAGCGCGAGCGCGTCCTGCGTCGTCAGCGGGCGGCGTACGAGCGGCACGTACTCGACCATCCCGTCCGGGCCGAACCGCGAGACGAAGATGTTGACCGTTTCGATCGATTCGTCGTCATCGACCTGGTTGGGACGGGACGCGTCGGCGTTTTCCGCGAGATCCATTGCCCGGACCACGCTCGACGGCGTGATGTACTCGGCGCACCGTCGGTCGTGGCATTCGTAGTTTACCGGGCAGGGCGTACACTCTATTCGCGACTGGACGATAACGTGCCCCTCGCCGTAGGGTCCCGTTTCCCGGAAATACACCATGCTGAAGCAGAGCACGACTATGCGGGCGTTGGTGGTGCTGGCGATATGCATGACGCCGGTATCGTTCGTGACGAGCACGTCGGACCGGTCGAGCAGCGCGGCAACCTGGGGGATGTTTGTCTGTCCAAACGTGTCGATTGCGGGCTCGGTCATGCGGTCGAGTATCTCGGCGCCGAACCGGCGTTCCGCTTCCGTGCCGAGCAGCACGACCTTTGCGCCGCGGTCGCGCACGAGCATATCGCCCAGCTCGGCGAAACGACGTGTCGGCCACCGTTTGGCCTCCTCGCTCGCGCCCGGCTGGAAGCAGACCACAAAGTCCCCGTCGCCGACACCGTTATCCTTCAATAGCTTCGCCGCGTACTCCCGGTCGGCGTCCGATACGGGGAGCACGAGTTTCGGATGCGGCGGAAGCTCGCCACCGAACCTGCGGTACACGTCGACTATGTTGAAATCGTTGTACGCGCGGTTGAAGACCGAGTTGATGAAGTACGTCGGCCAGCGCCCTTTGATGACGCGCATCCAGTCGTCGCCCAGGGCCAGCCCCTCGACTCTCGGAACGCCGAGCAGTCTGATCAGGTACGCGCTCGTGCGGTTGTGGCTGAGGTTTATCACCCTATCGAACTTCAGCTCGCGCAACCGGTTGAGTATCCTCCGCACCTCGCCATAAGATTGCAACAACGCGGCGGAATCTTCTGTCACAAGCTCGTCGAGCAGCGTCTGGGTGTCGAGCGTGATAATATCGTTGACGGCGGGGTTGTCGCGCAACACTTTTGCTGCGCCCGGCACCATCAACAGGCACAGGTAGCAGTCGGGATACCGTTTTCGCAACCCTTCCAGGAGCGGCGTGGTCTGAAGCGTGTCGCCCATGCGTGTGAGTTGTAGTACGAGGATACGTTCCATCGGCTACTCGATCTTGGCGGTATCGACCATATCCTTCAGCACGCGCAGCAACGCTTCCGGTTCGGTCATCTCGCCTTCTCGCTGCTCGACTGCGTCCCAGACGGCATTAATGTTGAACTCGGTATCGCCCGGCAGCTTTCTCAGCAGCTCGGCAAGCTCGGGATACGCGCCCGCGCGGTCCGCTGCCTCCGCGACGGTCCAGAACTCGCCGGCACCCGTGCCGCCGATACGGTCGCCCGCCCGGTCGAGGACAAACTCGAGCATCGTCTTCATCCGCATATCGTACGAGTGGTCGCGGTGGGCGCGCGCCATCGCCCGGTCGGCTATCTCGCGCCGCTCGTTCTCGTGAGAGAGATAGTAATCGATCTGTTTGCGCAGGCCCGCGACGTCGGAAAACGTGACGATCTCGGTGCCGGGCTCGAACAGCTCGGGCAGCACGTCGCGGTCGTCCACAAGCTGGAACCCGCCGCAGCTCGCTATCTCGAACAGGCGCGGGTTGACGAAATCTCCCTCCGGCTCGACACACTGCGCGCGGTTCGACGAGTGCAGGTTAAGCGATATCTTCGAGCCGTTGACTATCCTGACCATCTCTTCGGTCGTATACGGTTCGCCGTCCTTCTGCACGAAGGGCTTCAGCGCCTGGCTGAGACCCCATTCGATACCCCATATCTTGAAGTCGTGGTCGAGCAGCCCCTCGAACGTTTGCCGCCGGTTGTAGTATGCCGCGCCCGCAAACGAGATGTCGCACCCGTAGACATCCTGCTCGTCACCGGTCAGCTCGACCCGTTTGTGGACCGTGGGATCGCATCCCGTCGGCAGGTAGCAGTAGTTCTTCACGCCCATCTCGTTGAGGATGTCGAAGAACCCGCCGCGCTGGATGGTGAAGAAGAAATCGTACGCAGATGCGAACTCCTGCCAGTAGGTGAGATGCCGGTAGTTCTCGACAAACCACATCACCGTGGGCGTGCCGCGCCGGCGAAGCGTCGCCAGCGTTTTCAGCTGGAGCGGTGCCTGGGCGAGCGCGAGAACCAAAGCCGGTTTTGTCTCGTGCACCCGGGTGGACACCAGCTCCGAGAGGAACGAGACGAACGCGCCCTCGAGCTGTGCGGCGTTCCTCGGGCTTTTGACGAGTTTCCGCACGCTCTTGAACGCGTCGTGGTAGGGCGAGAAGTCGAGGAAATCGACCTTGTGCCCGAGCCGTTTGAGGGCCGAGGCCGTGTATCTCGCCACGGGCAGCGACCCGCCGTACATTGGCGATACAACGAGGATGCGCAGCCTGCGCGCTCGCGAGAGGATATTCCTTGCCTTCGATTTCAGGTCCGTGAAATACGACTCGAACAACCGGGCCGAGGCCGGATGTTCCACCATTTTGGCTCCAGACAGCGTTGCCCTGCAAAAGTCGTCGTCTCCGGCGATCTCGTCTGTTGAACGACCGACGAAAAAGCGGCACCGTTCCGCACCGTCGAACTCGCCCAGCCGCTCGAGCGCAACGTGCGCTATCTCGGGTTCCGGCTCGACGACGACCACGGCGACACCGGGTTCCGTGCGCGAGAGAATCTCCTCGAGATGGTAGCCGAGACCAAGGCCAAGCACGATCACCGGCTCGGCGCGCGACTGGAGCGCCCCGTCGACGAGTTGCGCGGCCTCTTTCTCGGGGTTGTATGTGCTGTGAAGATGGACGCCTCGGTAGGTAACGGTCGGCGACCCGTTCTCGGCAGGCGAAACGTCAAGATGTCCCGCCGAGCGGTGCTCTGAAAGGCGTTTGCGAGCTTCCGCCGCGTTCTCCCCGATCGCCGTCATAGTTCTCCGCACGTCGTCCCAACGTTTGCCTGACCGCACGACATATGATACATCAGATGCCCGAGCGTTCGCAACATCGACTGCGACGGAAGAACACGAATTTGACTCGGATGTCTCTTGTGGGATAGAATAAGCGCTCAGGTTTTCATCCGAACACGGAGGAGGTATACGGAACATGTCCGCTACGAGTGCGGCGTTGTCGGAGTTTGAATCGAAGAAGCTGCTGGCTGAGCATGGGATACCTATTGTCCGCGAGAAGCTGGTGACAAGCGCGGCCGACGCCGTGGAAGCCGCCGATTGGCTTGGATATCCGGTGGTGCTCAAGGCCTGCGGGCCCGGATTGGCGCACAAGACCGAGCTCGGTCTCGTTGAGCTTAACCTTCCGTACGACGAGGAGGTGGCGGCTGCGTATTTCCGGGTGACACGAAAGGCGCCCGAAACCATCGACGGAGTACTCGTGCAGACGATGCTGCGCGGTAACCGGGAGCTTGTGGCGGGCATGACGCGTGACGCCCAGTTCGGCCCTTGCGTGATGTTGGGTCTTGGAGGCATATTCGTCGAGGCCCTGCGAGAGGTCGTCTTTCGGGTCGCGCCAATGGGCAACCGGGACGCAGAGGATATGATGGAGGAGATTCATGGCAGCGGGATGCTCGGCTCGTTCCGAGGCGATCCGCCGGTTGAAAGGGGTCTCCTGGCCGAGATACTCATCTCTTTGGGCGAGCTGGGGTTGTCCAGACCCGACATAGCCGAAGTAGACATCAACCCGCTGATAATCGAGGGGTCGAGACCCGTCGCAGCGGACGCGCTGGTTGTCGTATCTTGAAACGTCGCCCGTCATAACGATTGGAGTCTTATGGAAGACGTAGTTCAGAAGTTTGAGTATCTATTCAATCCGCGCTCGGTCGCGTTCATCGGCGCGTCCCAGAAGCCCTATAAATGGGGGTTCCTGATACCGCTCGATATGCTCGATCGCGGTTACGAGGGAAAAGTCTATCTTGTCAATCCCCGGGAGAAAGAGATATTCGGTCTGCCGGTCCACAAATCCATCATGGACGTGCCGGGCGAGGTAGACCTCGCGTTTGTGACCGTTCCGGCACCATCAGTCCTGGACGTGGTCCGTCAATGCGCGCGCAAGGGCGTCCACGCGATACTCATCATCACTGCCGGGTTCGGCGAGATAGGGGACGAGGGCAAAGCAGCGCAAGAGGAGGCCGCAGCTGTGGCTCGCGACGCGGGAATGCTGATGGTGGGACCGAACTGCGCCGGTCTTTTGAGCCCGCGTCCGTCGCGTTTCTACGCGTCCATGCCTGCTGTTGAGCCGAAGCCCGGATCGATTTCAGTCGTCTCGCAAAGCGGCAACGTCTGCGGGACGATCATGAGGCTGTGTGTTCACCACGGTATAGGGCTTGCCCGCCTCGTGAGCAGCGGCAACGAGGCGTTCCTTCAAACAGAGGACTTCTTCGAGTATTACGCCGCCGACCCGCTGACATCGGTGGTCATGTCCTATGTCGAGGGCGTGCGCGACGGCCGCAGATTCCTGGATGCGGCGAAACAGTGCAGCCAGAAGAAGCCTATCGTCATGTTGAAGGTCGGCAAAACCGACGCAGGCACGCGGGCCGCACAATCGCACACGGGCGCGCTGGCCGGTTCGGCGGAGGTGTTTAGCGGCGCTTGCCGACAGGCCGGCGTCATCCAGGTTACGGACGTGCAGGAGATGTTTGACGTGGCAGTAGCGTTTGCGCGTCAGCCGTTACCCAAAGGGCATCGAGTCGGCATCATCTCCGAGGGAGGCGGCTGGGGTGTGCTGGCTGCCGACGCATGCGCCGAGGTGGGACTCGACGTCGTCCCGCTGCCCGAAGAAACCCTGGCCGAGCTTGACTCGTTCCTGCCAAGCTGGTGGAGCCGGTCGAACCCCGCCGATATGGTCGGCGGCATGGTCGAACACGCGTTGCTCAGAACCACCGAGACGTTCCTGAAGTGTCCGGTCATAGACGGCGTGATAGTGCTCGGCGTGGGATTCTTCACCCTGCGCGGAAACAAGTTTAGAAGCTCCCGGTTCGCCGGGATGTACGGCCTCGACGCGCTCGCCGGAATGGCCGCACAGAGAGATATCGAGACGGCGGAAGCGTTGCTCGGACTGATCGACAAGTATCAAAAACCCATGATTATCGCGTCCGACACCATCACCAGCGCTCGTGAAGACGACAACAAGGCCGTCTTCAAGCTCGCGTCTGAAGGTGTGCTGGTCTATTCCGAGCCACGCCGGGCCGCCACCGTATTCGCGCAACTCGCCCGCCGTCACGAATACCTCACGCGGATAGAAGGCCAGGCCGTGGAATAACGCCGGCCCCGAACCAGCAGGCCTTCCGGTCCGATTCACCTACCGATTGAGGACACCGCCGATAAGCTCCCCGACCCCCGGCGCCTTCTTATCAAGCTCCTTGAGTCCCTCTTGCAGCTTGTCACCGATTTCCTCGCGGGCTTTCTCGACGGCGTGTTCCGTGATACCCTTGACGCTCGGAAGCACTCGCGGCTTCGAGAGCGTTCCGCGAACCGTGACAGGCGCGACAAGTTGCCCGTCGCGAGTGGCGTACTTCTGGAAATCTTTCTTCGCGGATATGCGTGCGGTAAGCTCTCGGCTAAGTGTAGCCTTCGCTTCGACATTGAGGGCCAAGTCGGTGGTTACCGTCCCTTCCGCTTCGAGCGAGATGTCGGGACCCGAAACAGCAAGCGGCTCTATCCGGATTGTTCCATTTCCCGCGCTGAATGACGAATCCAGCCGCAGAATACCCATTGACGCCGTCTTTTCCAATCCCAACAACGGCGTAAGCGGCTCGAAGAACTCCGGCCACGTGATCCTGCCATCCTGGAACTCCCAGCCGAGCTTGCCGGACATCTGCGTTGCGGGACTGCTCAGCAGGGTTCCTCGGCCGGTCAATTCTGCGCCGCCCGATACTTGTCCCGAGAACAAGTCGCGAAGGCGCGGAGACCCGTATTCGAGCGCCTTATCCAGGTCGACTCCGGCCACACTAACCGCAGCGGTGTAAGCGAGTCCCGCAACACCGAGATCGACTGCCGTCTCGGCTTGGACATCGCCTCCTGCCACACCTACGGCGGCTTCGCTGAGGGTGAATCTGTTGTTCTCAAGTGCCGCGACCAGTTTCGCGGGGCCCAGCTTGTACTGCTCGTACGCGAGAGTCTCCGCCTGTGCACGCAGCGCCAGGGTAAGAAACTCCAGGTTGAAAGGGCCAATCTGCTGCTGTGCCGCCTTCTCTTTCGGCGGCGAGGAAGCAGGGGCAGCCGGTTTCTCGGCGCCCTGAGCTTGCTGGAGTTCGAGACTCGGAATCGTAACGTCAAGGGAAATCTCGGGATTCGGCACCGTACCGTTGATCTCAACATCCACGTCGGCCCGGCCCGATGCCTGAACCGGTAGCGTTACCATCGGGATCGTCCTGGCGACACTTCCCATGAGTTTATCGAAGTCGATAGAGGAGCGGATGTTGAGGCCGAGCTGCGCCTCCGGGCCAAGTTCCCGCACTGTGCCACTGGCTTCGACCGTTGTATCGAGCACGGTGAGCGTTATCT
The DNA here is from genome assembly GCA_964524145.1 of uncultured bacterium. Classification (GTDB taxonomy): domain Bacteria; phylum Hydrogenedentota. Next base: position 8,708 of record CAZGCA010000005.1, read on the forward strand.
CATCGAGAGTTGCCGTGTTCGCGGCACGGTCCATAGCCACGTCAATGGACGAGGATACCGCGAGACCTTCTGCGAGCCGATCGCCGTTGCGTTCCGCCGAGAGACCTTCCCAAGATGCGTCGCCGCGCAACGCCAGCGCGCCCCCGGCAGACAGATCCGCTCCAAACTGCGCGTCAAAGCCATCAATGTCCGCGTTGAGACCGCCCTGCTCATCAGTATAGTGCAGCTCGCCGGAGCGAACGCCGAACGATCGCACGTTGATCTCGAACGGTAGTGCCCCCGCCTCCGCTGTCTCCGGTTGAGCCTCTGCCGGTTCTTCCGGCGCGGCACCGGGCTCTTGTGGGCGAACAGCGGCAAGAACGTTAAGGTTCCCGGCGCTCGACCGCGCGATGAAGATGCGAGGGGTATCGATCGAGACCTGCCTGATCTCGATACGGCGTTGCAGTAGTGGCAACAAGCTGAGCCGGACCACTACCCTGTCGACCTGCGCAAGGTTATCCCCGGGAAACCCTTCCGGTTGAGTCACTTCGATGTTCTCGACTTCTATTCCGCTGAGCAAGTGCGGCGCAATCCGCCCGACACGCACTTCCGAAACGAGGTACTTGCCCGCAACGGACTGCACGAGCGAGCCCAGCCGTTCGGGCGTAAGGTACAGCCTCACGGCAACGACTATGGCAACCAGCAACAGCACTATCACCAGCAGCAACACAACAGCGATTCTTTTCACGATTCTCGCGCGCATAGTCTCGACCTCCCTTTCGTCAACTCGCTCTGGTTGAGAGTAATGATATTCTCCGTAATGTCAGGCACCAACCCAACACCGTCACTTCTTTAGCACGTCCAGAACCTCGCGTCTGTACCGTTCGGCATAGAGACCATCCGCGCCTGGTGGCGGTTGCGGATACTGCAGAACGAGGGTTTCCAGCCGCTGGACACGTTCTTCAGTCGGCGGGTGTGAAGCAAAAATAGGGAGACTGCGTCTACCGCCTTGTTTGCTGTCTTCGTCGATCATTTTTCCCAGGAAACGCAACATGGCCTCCGGGTTGTACCCGGCCCTAAACAGGATATCCATGCCAAGATAGTCGGCTTCGCGTTCGTGTCCGCGACTGTAGTGCATCGCGCCGGCCGTACCCAGCAGTTCGGCACCCAACACTGCGAGCGCATTCGCATCTTCGCCAAGAATAATGCTCATAAGCAGGTTATAGCCGAACTGGCGAGTCATGCTCTCGCCATGATGGTGTCCTGCAACATGTGCTATCTCGTGCGCCATGACACTAGCGAGCTCGGCCTCGTTGTCGCAGAGTTTCATCAGCCCGCTGTATACATACATATATCCCCCCGGCAACGCAAACGCGTTGATGTTCTCGGGGCTGTCAATCACCTTGAACGTGTACTGGACGTCTTGGCGCGGCGAAGCGTCCGCCAGCCGGCGGCCCGTCTCGGCAACATAAGCTTGGAGCGCCGGGTTATCAAGCAGTTCCTCCCTCCTCTCGATCTCCTCGGAAACCTGCTGGCCAAGCCTGATCTCCTCCTCCGTTGAGAGGATGTTGAACCGCACCCCCTGATATGTCGAGCACCCCAGCAACATCAGACAGAGCACAAGCACAACCGGCTTCGTCGCTCTCCCCCTGCCGGCTGTAGGTCTTTCAACGGCGCAATCGAGGCTATGATTGCTGACCACGAGCATTATCGCGCGCCATTCTAACGGCCGAGCTTCACAGGGCCGTACGGTGTCTCAACTGACCCTGCAAAAGAAATCTTGGCGGCTCCAAGTTGCCCTTTGAGAATCTGTGACAATGCGTCTTTTGCGGACACGACGCCTGAGAGTTGCACCTTGCCCGTTTGCCTCGCCCCTATGGTTTCATCGGTTGACGCGGTGAGCCCCCCGATTCTCGCTTTGCCCAATTCCAGCACGTAGCCCAGGTCCTTGATACCCAGGGCGAAGACATTCGGGTTCTTGATCACCGCATCAGCAGCAAGCTTCGCGCTGCGCAGAGAGACGTCGGAAACACGAACATCCACATTCGAGAGGGTAGGTGGACGGAGCACGGGAATCTTGCCACTGTGCTCGAGCGGCAGTTCGAACGACTGCTCGAGCGCGGAGAACACGAGGGCCCCGTGAAGCTTGTACGGCGTCTCTGAGGCGTCAGCGAGGTTGCGGAACGTCTTCAACAGGTCGGCGTAGGACAATCGAACAGGTAGCGTTACCGTCCCGACTCTTGCAGCCGGCAAATCAAGCTTTGCATTCGCTGCCGAATTGATGAATTCTGCCCCCTCAATATCCAGGCCGTAACGGAACTGGGGAGTCTTGATGGGGATCGGGTACGGGTTGTTGACGTCCACGTCGAACTCCAAATCCATTCCTTGGAAGCTTAAGCCTGCTATCCGGGGGCGAACCGCCCGGACCTCCGGACGCTGTATCGTCTCGAGCATTGCGCATCCAAGTCCAATGGCAACAAGGACCACTACGGTCGAAATAACACGAACTTGTCTCATCTCAGCACCCTTCTTTCTCAGCGGAACGCTGCTTCTATACCACCAGGGCCTGACACGTACGATGGTGTAAGCGTGCCGGGTCGCTGAGCCTGCGGCCCGGCACGCATGATATCCCCAGCTCCGGTTAGCGAATGATACGGAGCTCTACCCGACGGTTTGTTGTCATATTGCCGGGCGTATCGTTTGGTTTTGCGGGTCTGCTTTCGCCAAAAGCCTCCGCCTTAAGCGCGGCGGCAGCAACGCCCTGTTTGGCCAGGTACGTCGAGACCGCGGCAGCACGACGCTCCGACAGCTTCTGGTTGTACGCGTCCGAAGCCTTCGCGTCCGTGTGACCCTGAACCGCAATCTTCACATCCGGATTCTGCTTCAAAACGCGTGCAACCTCGTTCAACTCCTGCTGGTGGTGCGGTTTGATGATCGACTTGTCGGTATCGAAATGGACGATTGGGAGAATCCAGCACCCCACCGAGTCCACCTTCGCTCCCTTGGGCGTGCCCGGGCATTTGTCCAGATAGTCATAGACCCCGTCGCCGTCTGTGTCAGGCGGACACCCGACCCTGTCTACTTTGACTCCCTTTGGTGTGCCGGGGCATTGGTCGAGGTAATCCGGGACTCCGTCGCCGTCTGTGTCAATCGGGCACCCAACCTTGTCTACCTTGACCCCTTTTGGCGTGTCAGGGCATTGATCAAGGTTGTCCGGGACTCCGTCGCCGTCGCGGTCCTGCGCCTCTCCGAGCATGACCTCACGCACGAAGTCCTCCATCGCCGAGGCACTATCGATGTCCGCAGCCGTCCTGTACGAGCCACAATCGCTCGTAGTTGCCAGCGTCCGCATCAGATCCGCACACTTGCCCGCACAGCTGCCAATCTGGACGGTATGGATGCAGATCGGATCTTGGTACCATTCGAGCAAGGATTCGCACGCTGCTATCGTCGCCCTTCTGTGTGTCGCTTTCCCATCGGAGAAGATGACGACCGCCGTCTTGCCGCTTGCTCCCTTCAGCGCGTCCCGTACCTTCCCGAGAGCAACTTCCATCGGCGTCTGACCGCTTAGATACTCGAGCGCGGACGCGCTCTCCCCCATGGTGCGCCGGTCGAACGGCTGCAAGGGGTACAGGTAACTGGCCGCTGTGGGCGTGGTACCCATCCCTCCTCCGAAATCAATGAGGCTGGCACCGTACCGACCTTCGGGCATGGCAGCCACAAACGATTCGACCAACGACTTCTCCACAGGAAACTTTTCGGGACACTTCATGGTGGCCGAGGCGTCCGCGAGAATGAAAATCTGGTCGACGATGATCGTCTCTCCGTGGTCTCGCGTTACCTGGCTGACTGGCAACGGCTTCTGGTACGGCAGCCCTGCGCAACCAACCGCCAACAATACAGCAAGCACCGTTACGCTGTGGATCTTCAGTCTCTCACTTGACATCGTCTTCTCCTCCCTCGTTCTGATGAAACTACCGTGGTTGTTGCAGACCAACATCAACAGAGGTGCTGCGTGGAACACATGATGTGACGGGACGAGTTCCCTATTGCCATTTACCACCTCCTCCCTGAAAAGGCACCTATCACCAAGTGCGTTACTCTCACAAAGGACTCGACAGCACTTGGAATGCTGCGACAGTAGAAGCGTAGCACTCCAGTGAGGATTTGTCAAGAGGACAAATTCCGACAGGTTTGTGGGAGTTTGTCCTACATGTTTGCTCTCTCTCACATCTTTCTTCCACGGTGCAAACAGAAGAGCAGTTCACTCTGGTGGAGGTGCCATATGAATGGCTCGTGACCCGCGTGCATATAACGAGAACCGTTCTCAACATCTTTGGCACGCTCAAACGCCCGTTCTTGTTTAGCTTGAGCTGACGATATACTTCTGCTATTGTTATGTTTAGGTGACGCCTATGCTTCAAATCGCTGTGATTGCGGACGACCTAACCGGCGCGATGGATACCGGTGCGCGGTTTGCCGAGGCTGGCTTGGCCACTTTGGTGGCGCTGGGTTCTGAGTCTTTGCCTCCTTTCGACGTCCTGGCCGTGACTACGGAAAGTCGTCATTCGACCCGGAACAAGGCCGCAAGGAGGGCAATGCGAGCAGCCAAACACATTCGGAGCCTCAACCCGGAACACGCCCCACGGGTCTACAAGAAGATTGACTCGACGCTGCGCGGGCATCCGGGTGCCGAGCTTGCCGCGATCATGGATGCGTTGGAGATCGGCAAAGCGCTGGTGGCGCCCGCATTCCCCGCGCAGGGGCGGACGACCATGGATGCGACACAACTTGTGGACGGCGTGCCTGTTGCAGAAACCGCGTTTGGTGACGAGGTACCGACCTCCGATGTGAGGGCCCTCTTTAGTTGCGATCGTGGCAAGGGGGCAGGTATCCAAAGACCGGTCTGGTGTGTCACCTTGGCAACGGTTCGCTGCGGTCACGACGCCGTCTCGGAGATCCTGAGGCGTCCCGGGGAAGCCGTAGTCGTTGCCGACGCGGCAACGCACTCGGACTTGGCCACGCTGGCCCGGGCGGCCATAACGTGCGGCATTCGCCTGCTGTGTGGCTCGGCCGGCCTGGCTAGTGCCCTGGCGGACGTGCTACAGTTATCATCTACGGTCGACGCACCCGAATCTGTGTTGCGTCCCGTCGGCCCTGTTTTCGTAGTGGCGGGCAGCCCGCATCCGCAAACGGTCGAGCAGGTCAACGTTGCCCGGCAACATGGCACCGTTGTCGTCCAGCCGGATGAGGACTTCCTGAGGGATGCAAGCCGTGAAATACAAGCAACAGCCGAACGCATTACAGCACTCTTGGGCGATGAGCAAGATGCGATCCTTACCACGGTCGGTCTGAGCATGGCTGATACAAGTGGACAGGAAATAGCCGACCGATTGGCGCGCACCGTCCGGAACGTGCTGGACAGCGTTCATGCAGGTGGACTGGTGCTGACGGGTGGCGACGTTGCCATGGCCGCGTGTACGGCGTTGGATGCATCTGCTATCTGGATTCGCGGCGAGGTGCTGCCGGGGGTACCGTGGGGGATACTCATAGGTGGAACATGTCCCGGCCTGCCCGTGGTGACCAAGGCAGGTGGGTTCGGGAACGCCGACTCTCTGGTTGCTGCAATCGACCATTGTCATTCATTGGGAAGGCCGACGACACATGATTAGCGTTGACGATGTACACGTTAGTCTTGGGGTGTGAACTGTGATTGAGCGTGTTGAGCAGGTTCTAAGGAAGCATTGGGGCTACAATAGCTTCCTGCCCTTGCAGAAAGAAGCGATGCAATGTGTCTGCAGCGGGCGGGACTCAGTTGTTGTTCTGCCGACCGGCGGTGGGAAATCGCTCTGCTTTCAGGCGCCGGCGCTGACGATGCCCGGGCTGGCCATAGTAGTGTCGCCTCTGATCTCTTTGATGAAAGATCAAGTGGACGCCCTGGCCGAATGTGGTGTGCCGGCGGCGCGGCTGGACAGCAGCTTGTCCCCGCAGGTGCGGAAAGCCGTTCGCGCCAAGATAGAGAGGGGAACCCTCAAGCTGCTTTATCTCTCGCCGGAACGGCTTGTGTCGGAAGGGTTTATTCGATTCCTTAAAGGAGTCGACCTTTCCTTAATTGCGGTTGACGAGGCTCATTGCATCAGTATGTGGGGACATAACTTCCGGCCGGAATACCGAGAACTGCGCCTCCTGAAGAATACCTTCCCGGGCATCCCCATCCACGCCTACACAGCCACTGCAACCGAGCAAGTCCGTGGCGACATCGCCCGCCTGTTGCGCCTAGAGGATCCCGCGGTGCTGGTTGGCTCATTCGATCGGCCGAATCTCGTCTACAAGGTCGAACGCCGCACGGAGAAACTGAAACAAGTATGCGCTGTCCTCGACCGGCATAGGGAAGAGTCGGGAATCGTGTATTGCATTCGGCGCGCCGACGTTGATGAGATGTCTGCGCGATTGACCGAAGGCGGCTATAGGGTCGTGCCGTATCACGCGGGCATGCAAGACGAAGATCGAAAAAGAAGCCAGGAGTCATTCATCCAGGAGAAAGTCGATACCATTGTCGCCACCGTCGCGTTCGGGATGGGTATCGACAAGTCGAACGTACGTTACGTAATTCACGCTGGAATGCCCAAGTCGGTTGAACATTACCACCAGGAAAGCGGTCGGGCAGGCCGCGACGGGCTCGAAGCCGAATGCTGCCTGTTCTATTCCGGCGGAGACTACGGAATCTGGCGGCGCATTCTCGGCGACATCGAGCCAGAGGAGGCGAGAGAGATCGCGCTCAACAAGTTGAACAAGATGTATGATTATTGCAGAGGTGTTACCTGCAGACACAAGACGATCCTCGACTATTTCGGCCAGGGCCTCGAAAAGAGCGACTGTGAGGCCTGCGACGTGTGCCTCGGCGAGCTGGACCGCCTGGATAACGCGCTGGAGACGGGCCAGAATATCCTCTCCTGCATTGTACGCTTGGACGAGCGGTTTGGTGCGGACTACACTGCCTGCGTACTGATCGGTTCGCGTGAGGAGCGAATCCTGAGCAACCAGCATGACACTCTAACCACGTACGGGGTGCTCTCGGATTTCCCAAAACGTGTGGTTCGCGACTGGATCGAGCAACTTGTGACGCAGGGATACATCCAAAAGACAGAGGAATACAGCGTTCTAAAAATCACCGCGAAAGGATGGCGCCTCCTGAAAGGCAAAGAGACCCCTAGTCTGCTCAAGCCTGCCAAAAAACGTGCCAGGGTGTCAAGAGCGGCGAAGGACTCATGGGAGGGTGTCGACAAGGGGTTGTTCGAACTGTTGAGAAAGCTACGGCGCGAGATCGCGGGGACAAAAGGGGTTCCTGCTTATATAGTCTTTAGCGACGCCGCGCTGCGCGATATGGCCCGGCGAAGGCCCTCCGCACCAGAAGGTTTCCTCGAAGTCAGAGGCGTGGGAAACAGAAAGAGCGGACAGTACGGCGACAGGTTTCTCGCCGTCATCCAGAAGTACTGCCTGGCGAACTCGGTCGATATGGATGTTAAGCCCTCTCACGAGGTGCGCCCCTCCGTGCCGCAAACAGACGCTCTGCCCGAAAGAGCCAGCCGTGACAGCAGTTCCAATCGCAAGCGGCTGGATGAGATTCGATCCAAGCATCCTCGTGCTTATGAGGCCTGGACCGAGCAGGAACAGCAGAAGCTAAGAAGACATTTGAGCGAGGGGAGGAGCGTCATTGAAATCGCATCGCTGCTTGGAAGGCGACCGGGAGCTATTGAGAGTCGCATCAAAAAGCTCGAGTTGGAAAGCGCCCAAGGAGATCCAGGACTTGAATAGCAGACAGAGGTTCGACCTCGCATGATCAGCGTTGACAATGTACACGTTAGTCTTGGGGGGCGACCCGTTCTCAAGGGGGTGAACCTCAGTATTCGGGAAGGGGAGTGTCTGGCGGTCGTGGGACCGAACGGCTGTGGCAAATCGACGCTGCTGCGGGCTATCGCCGGTCTCGAACAGCCCGACACCGGCGAGGTGCGATTGCCGAACCGGATGACGGTGGGGTTTCTGCCTCAAGAGATGAACCTGGACGTGGGGCATCCGGTCCAGGAGGAGTTGCTGGACGCGTTCGTCGAGGTGCAGTCGGCTCTCGAGGAAATGGCGGTGCTCGAGGAGCAGATGGGGGGGACGGATCCCGATTCCCATGAGCACAAGGCCGTTCTCCGGCGTTACGCCGAGTGCTCGCACTTCGTTGAACACCACGACGGGTATGCTCTCGAGGCGCAGACGCAACGTGTCGCGGCGGGACTCGGGTTCTTGCCCGGGGACATGTCCCGGTCGTGCCGGGAGTTCTCGGGCGGCTGGCAGATGCGCATCCTGCTGGCGAAACTCCTGCTGCGCAAGCCGGACCTGCTACTGCTCGACGAGCCGACCAACCATCTCGACCTCGAATCGACATTATGGCTCGAACAGTGGATCAATGGATGCGGACGGACGGTGGTGATGGTGTCGCACGAACGCGCTATGATGGACCGGCTCACGGACCGCATCGTCTGCCTCGAACAGGGCAAGGCGGACGTGTATACGGGAGACTACTCTGACTATCTCGTCCAGAGCGAACGCAAACGCCAGGCACAATGGGACGCCTATGAGCACCAACAGAAAGAGATCGCCGCAATCAAGGCGTTCATCCGGCGGTTTCGCGCAAACGCCAGGCGTGCCTCTCTGGTGCAGAGCCGAATCAAGCAACTCGATAAGATTGAGCGGATCGAGCCGCCGTTTCATCCTACGGCGATACACTTTGACTTTCCCGCCGCGCCGCGCAGCTATCGGGACGTGGTGACATTGACCGGTCTCGGTCACGCCTACGGCGACTGCCGCGTCTTCTCGGAGATTGACCTCACGATCCGCCGGGGCGAAAAGGTCGGCTTGGTCGGCGTGAACGGCGCGGGCAAGTCGACGCTGCTGCGCATCATTGCCGGGCAGGAGACACCGACCGAGGGCGAGTGCCGCATCGGCAGAAACGTCAACGCAATCCACTTCGCGCAATACGAGACCGCCACTCTCGATTCGGACACGATGTTGCTCGCGGCCGTCGAAGCGACCGCTCCGCCGGGCCAGGCGCAACGAGCGCGCGACCTGCTCGGCGCTTTCTTGTTCACGGGGGACGACGTTCGGAAACCGCTCCGGGCATTGTCAGGAGGCGAGCGGACGCGGTTCCGCCTGGCGCGAACCCTCTTCAGTCCGGCCAACCTGCTTCTGCTCGACGAACCCACGAACCATCTGGATGTCTCGTCACGGGCCACCGTCGAGCAGGCGTTGCAGGCGTATACCGGCACAGTTGTCGTCGTCTCCCACGACCGTGTGTTGATGGACCGTGTCACCGACCGGATCGTGGAGATCGAGAACGGCGCCATTCGGGCGTATCCCGGCAAGTACAGCGATTATCTGGCATACAAGGAACAGTTGGTCGCCGGCGAGTCACGGAAGGACGAATCGTCTGCCCGGGAAGAACGTCGCAGTGGAATCACTGCGAAGGCAACGCGCATCAGCGAGCGGGAAGAACGCAGGACGCGGGCACGTCGCCTTCGCGCCACGGAGAGAAAGGTCGAAGAGATTGAGCGGGAGATCGAACGGCACGAAGCCCGTCTGGCCGAATTGGACGAAGCCATGGCCGATCCGGCGGTCGCGGCCGATTACGACCGGCTCGGCCCGCTCTCCGACGAACAGCGCCAACTTACACAGGAACACCATGAATTGTTGGAGGAATGGCACACCCTGCACGAAGAGCTTCAGGCGTTGAAGAACCAAGATGGGCTCGAATTAGAAACTGGTCTGCCAGGAGAAGGACGGCCGTGATGTCGGTGCGAATCCCGGACTCTGACGAAGAGCTCCTTGCCGAGTGCGATGTGGAGACGTTTTGCGCCAGCGGGCCGGGTGGGCAGAACGTCAACAGGCGGGAGACCGCCGTGAGGCTTCGCCACCGGCCCACCGGAGTCGTTGTTACATGCCAGCAGGAGCGCAGCCAGTACCGCAACAAGCAGATTGCGGTGCAGCACTTGCGCAGGAAACTCGAGCGGCGGATGCAACGTCGCCGCCGCCGCATACCGACTTCCATGCCCGGGATCGTGCGCGAACGAATCCTCGCCCGCAAGAAACGTCACGCTATGAAGAAACGGCTGCGCAAACCGCCCGCCGGCGATGAGTAGCAGATGTCATTGCGCCGGATCAGACGCTGCGGGCGTGTTGACTCGCAGAATGGCCCACACCAGAATGCCTGGACGCGGCCTTGCCATCATATCGTTCATGGTCTATAATCCCTTTGCACAGGGATCTTGTTCAGCTTAACGGCGCACTCGTGGGCAGGAAATGGTTCTAGCGGAGACTGGCCATGGACGTTACAATTACCTTCACCATTAACGGCGAGGAGAGAACCGTCACGACAGACGCGCAACGGCCTCTTCTCGACGTCCTAAGGGAGGATCTGGACCTCACCGGTACGAAATACGGCTGCGGTGAGGGATGGTGCGGTGCGTGCACGGTGTTGATGGACGGCGAACGCGTATTGTCCTGCGTCACGCCGGCGGCCAAGGCCGACAAACGATCGATCACCACCATCGAAGGGCTTGCTGCCGGCGATTCGTTGCATCCCGTTCAGGAGGCGTTCGTCGCGGAAGGGAGGATTCAGTGCGGGTATTGCACACCGGGCATGATCATGTCGGTGGTGGCGCTTCTCGAGAAGAGTCCCGACCCGACGGACGAGGAGATTGTGGACTGGATGAACGGCCACATATGCCGATGCTGTGGTTATCCCGAAATCCTGGCCGCCGTTCGCCGCGCAGCGGCGCGCAGTGCGGAGGTGCAGGCAGAATGAGCACATATCTTGCGGACAAAGAGCTGCTGGAACCGGAACTTCATGAGGCTTGTGAGCAACCGCGGGAGCGTGTCGAGCTGAGCCGCCGCACGTTCGTGAGCCTGCTTGGAGCCGGCCTGCTGATCTCGACGACTCATGGTGTCGCGGCTGCCCAACGCAGATCGAGCCGAGGAAGAGCACGGCGGACGGTGGCCGCTCGGCTTCATATCGGGGCAGACGGCACGATCACCGTCATGACAGGCAAGGTCGAGGTGGGCCAGGGATCTCGAGCGCAACTCACGCAGGCTGCTGCCGAGGAGTTGCGCGTCCGCGTCGCGCAAATTCGGTTGGTGATGGGCGACACGGATCTTGTCCCCGATGATGGCATAACGGCGGGGAGCCGGACAACGCCTTCGACCGTTCCGGCAGTGCGCAGAGGGGCCGCCACGGCGCGGGAGCTGCTGATCGACATGATGTGCGACCGCTGGCGCGTAAAACGCAGCGCGGTGGCGGTACGGGACGGCGTCATTATACACCAAGCGTCGAACCGGTCGAGCACCTACGCCGAGCTTGCCACGTTGAAGGACGTCGCGAAGGCTCTCGAGAGCGCTATACCCAACGATGTCGAGGTTACGCCGGTGAGTGAGTGGGAAGTGCTCGGAACGTCGGTCCCCAAGCCGAACCTGCGGGACATTGTGACGGGAGCGCACCGTTACCCGTCGGACGTTGTGCGGCCCAACATGTTGTACGGCAAGGTTTTTCGTCCGCCCTCGTACGGTGCAACGCTTGTCTCGGTCGACCTCTCCGAAGCGAAAGCCATGGAGGGCATGATCGTTGTCCGCGACAAGGAGTTTGTCGGATGCGTCGCTCCCACGTTGTTCCGCGCCGAGAAGGCCGTCAAAACCATTGCTAAAACCGCAAAATGGGACACGGTTCCGCAACCGTCCAGCAGGGAAGTCTTCTCTTATCTGAAAGAGCATGCCCAGCCCCCCGGCCGCAGCGACAGGCGCAGGGCGGGCTCCGGAGCGAGAGGGTCCGTTGAGAAAGGGCTTGCGAACGCGAGCAAAGTACTGCGCCAAGTGTACAAGGTCGCCTACGTTCAACACGCTCCCATGGAACCCCGGGCCGCCGTGGCGGAGTGGAGCAACGGCAAACTGACGGTATGGACGGGCTCGCAAAACCCATTCGGCGTGCACGGGGAGCTGGCGCGGGCGTTTCGCATTCCCGCGGAACGGGTTCGAGTGATCGTGCCCGATACGGGCGGCGGGTTTGGCGGAAAGCACAGCGGCGAAACCGCAGTGGAAGCGGCTCGTCTGGCCAAGGCTTCCGGGCGGCCGGTGTCCCTCAGATGGTCCCGGCAGGAAGAGTTCACCTGGGCCTATTTCCGGCCCGCGGCGCTCATCGAGGTTCAGGCCGGATTGGATGCGAACGGTTCGCTGGCGGCCTGGGAGTTCACGAACATCAACTCGGGAGGCGCGGCACTTGTGTCGCCATACGAGATTGCCAACACGAAGCATCAGTTCTTGCGTTCCGATTCTCCTTTGCGACAGGGTTCATACCGGTGCCTCGCCGCCACGGCCAACAATTTCGCTCGCGAATCGTTTATGGACGAGCTTGCCGTCGCTGCCGGCGCCGACCCTCTCGAGTTCAGGCTTGCCCATATTGGCAACGACAGGCTGCGCGCCGTCCTCGAGACGGCTGCGAAAGAGTTTAGCTGGAGCCGGCGCAAAGCGGAAACCGGTCCCAGTATAGGCGTCGGATTAGCGTGCGGTACTGAAAAGGGATCCCACGTTGCGGCGTGCGTGGAGGTGGAGGTCGACCGCGACAACGACAAGATTGTGGTGCGCCACGTTTGCCAGGCGTTCGAATGCGGCGCGATCCAGAACCCGGCCAATCTACGGTCCCAGGTGGAAGGGTGCATCATCATGGGGATGGGTGCAGCCTTGACCGAGGAGATGGTATTCAAGAACGGCAAGATTCTCAACGCCTCGTTCGGCAGCTACAAGGTGCCGCGGTTCAAAGACGTTCCCAAATTCGATATCCACCTCCTCGACCGACCCGACATTCCCTCTGCCGGCGCGGGGGAAACGCCCATTATCGTGATCGCTCCCGCCATTGCTAACGCTGTCTTCGATGCAGCAGGCGTCCGCATCCGCTCTATGCCCATCTTGCCCGCGCTGAACCAGGCGTAGGGCACGCTGCAGCCTGAAAACACGTTTCTTGAAGAACCATTAAGAAGACCGGACCTCCTCTGCGCCGTTGCGCAGCCGTGCAATTGACTTGGCGTTACGCAGAGGTGTATAATAGAAGCCATCGTAGACGGAGGAAAGGGTTATTCTTGATGGGTAGTGTTTCTGATCTGCTTGGTAAGCGTTCGATATTTACTGACCTGCAGTCGCGCACAAAGCAGGACGCGCTGGAGGAAGTCGCCGAGACGGTCTGCAACAACATCGAGTGGCTTGACCTCGCAAGGTTGCTCGAGGTCGTTCACGACAGAGATCGCGTGTGCAACACCGCTATGGGGCGGTGCATAGCGTTCCCGCATGCGAGGCTCAAGGAAGTGAAGGAGATGACCGTTGCGGTCGGTCTCTCGGCCGAAGGGATAGAGTTTGATGCGACTGACGGCCAACCGGTACACTGCGTCATCTTGCTCGTAACGCCCGAACAATTGCCGAGCGACTATCTCGACGTACTCGCATTGTTTGCCCGCATAGGGAGAGATGAACACAAGATGCACAAGTTGCTGAGTGTACGGTCCCCCGCAGAGCTGATTGCCACTATCAAGGAATTCGAGACGTCCGAGGAAACCGCGACGAGCACATCCCCGCAGCCCGGCGGCAGTTCGTAGCAAACTGGTGTGAGCCGCCGCCACTCCGCAACAGCTTCCTGACCGATGCGCTAATCGGGACACCCGTCTGGCGCAAGCGCTCACCTACCCCAATGAACAGCAATTCACACCACACAAAGTCCGACCATGGGCGGGAGCCTTCGAAAGTGACAATTCAGCGAAAAAAGATTTGACATGACCCCCCTTGACAGGTTAGAATTACCTTGGAACTAAGATTTGTACTAAAATTGTTCCGCAACGGTTGAGAAGATGGTTGGAAGGGAGAAGGGTAAGAAGTACACCGGGAGTAGGAGGAGTATGAAGGATGGCTGAACAGAGAGCATATACGACTTTTGAGGCGGCAAAGATCTGCCATGTGACCCACCACAGCATCAAGAACTGGATCAAACAGGGCTTGATCAAGGCGTCCCGCACGCCGGGGGGGCACTACCGTATACTCGAAAAGGACCTGGACGCCTTCCGGCGCGAGTACGACATGTTCCCGCCCGAGGAAGGTCCCACCAAGAAGCGGGTGATGATCGTCGATGACGAGAAAGATGCGCTCGATCTCATGGAACGCATCCTTGCAGAAGAGGACTGCGAAGTCATCAAGGTGAGCAACGCAACCGAGGTTGGGCTCAAAGCGGCGCAGCTCATGCCGGATCTGATACTGTTGGACTTCCTCATGCCGGAGGTCAACGGGTTCGAGGTCTGCACAGCGCTCAAGAACAACGAACAGTCCCAGAACATCCCCATAATGGCGGTGACGTGTCTCACCAAGGAGGAGGATATCGAGCGCATATTCGCCTGTGGTGTGGACGAATACCTCGCAAAACCGTTCAAGGTCGGCGACTTGCTTGACAAGGTCAGGGACCTCCTTTCAAGAGAACCAGCCAGACACTTGCGGTAACAAACGAAGCGATGGTTCCGAAAAGAGCCAAGAAGAAGTCACCGGGCAGCATCGAGAAGAGGATCTCGAAGTCGATCATCTGGGTCGGCATCGTGCCAATGCTGCTTGTTGCGGTTGTGGTCGGGGTAATCAGCGTCACTATCATGCACCGGTCTGCCCTGTCGGAGCTCGAAGGCAAGGCGAGCATGCTTGCAGAGGCGCTCGAGATGGCCATCGGGGTTCGGATCCAGGTCAGCGAGACAATTGCCAAAGCGCCGGAAGCCATTGAGGCACTCGCGATTCGGTCGGATGCCGAAGAGGCGGAGTACACAGGTGATCGTGAGCAACTACAAGGCTATCTTGACCTCCTTGTAGCCGATCGAGAGCATCTGGGGATCTCATTGGCTGACACACGTGGCGAAATCATTGTTTCGGCTGGCAGCCCGATCAATCAGGATATGCCGGGCCAAGTGCTTAACCAACGCCGTGATCAGTTCCGTCGCGGAAGAGGTGCCGTCGCTGATGTGGATTTCGACCCGCTCACGAAGAAGTACTATTGCACGATTATGGCGCCCGTAATCGATCCGCTGGACGGGAAACTGCTCGGGATTGTCTGTGACGACGTCGATGTGCAGGTACTGGTAGCGTTCCTGTTTCTACATGAGACCCGGTCAGAGGACGTCGTGTCGGTCGTGTTTCAGATGGGTGAGAATGCGTTGGCCTTCAGACCGAGTGCGACCGACGAGGACGTGCTCCCAAGCCCTCTCGCTCAATCTCTGGTAGGCAGAATGCAGTCCGAGCGTTGGGGGTCCGTCGTCATGTCAGCGGAGCCCAAGAGCGGCAGGCTGTATATGGGCTACTCTCGGATAAACGTGCCGGTGGCGGCGTCAACGCTTTCGGTGGGGATACCAGGGCTCTATCTGAT
Source organism: uncultured bacterium (assembly GCA_964524145.1). Taxonomy (GTDB): domain Bacteria; phylum Hydrogenedentota. The sequence continues at coordinate 24,153 of CAZGCA010000005.1, forward strand.
GGTGGAGCGGAGCTTTCAGGACGTCTTCCAGAGGCTGCTGCCGATACTTATCGCGACGGTTCTGGCAGGATGTGCAATGGTGATAACCTTCTATCTCAAAGAGAACCGCCGCGTCCACGCTGACATTGTGACACCCATCTCATTGCTTAATGAAGGGGCGCAGATAATCGGTCAGGGCGACCTCGAGCTCAAACTGCAGATCCATACCGGTGACGAGCTTGAGGAGCTGGCGGGCTCGTTCAACCGCATGGCTCTCGACCTGAAGAGCAACATCCACCAACTTGAAACGAGCGAGGAGAAGTACCGGACTCTCGTTACATCCATGATGGAAGGGATATACCAGACCGATGCGTCAGGCAAGGTGACGTTTCGGAACGACACGGCGGCACAGATATTCGGATACGAGAGATTCGAGGACGGTCTGGGCGTTGATGTGCGGAGCCTTTTTCTCGAGGAGATCGATGCGGCACAGTTTGACAGCGAATTGCGGTCGAAAGGCTACGTCGAGCGGTTCCGGTGCTGGGTCAGGCGCACGGACGGCCAAGCGATATGCATCGAGCTGTCCACAAACGTCCTGCGAGCAGAGAACGGCGAACCTACTGCGACTGAGGGGATATTCGGCGACGTCACCAAACGCATAAGACTCGAGCACGAGGCGAAGGAGAAGGCCAACAGGATCGCCGTCATCAACGAGATAACCAACGCCATCAACTCGAGCATCGATATCGACAGGGTGTACGAAACCATCGCGACCGAGGTGCGCAAGCTGGTCGTGTTCGACTGTGCCAGCGTGACCGTGCGCGGAGAGGATGGCCGATTCGAACGGTCTTTGCTCTGGCCGCGAAGAAACGGTGGGCACAACGGTACGCCCTCGCAAAAGATAAGAGGTGAGTCGGGCCTGTTGTGGGTGCTCGAGCACGGCAAACCCCTCATCATAGAGGATGTGAGAGAGGACGACGCGTTCTCGGGACCGATAGACATGTGGGACGGCGAGATGCTGTCGTGCGTCTTTGTCCCGCTGTCGTCGCGCGAACACACGATTGGCTCGTTCGAGATGGGGAGCAAAACCCCGCAAGCGTTCTCACGTCACGACGTCGAGATACTCGAGCAGATCGCAAGTCAAGTTGGCGTCGCGGTCGAGAACGCACGCCTGTTCCAGAATCTCGAGCAGTCATTCGAAGAGGTCAAACGGGCCCGCACGAAGCTTGCGCAAGTGAACGAGGAACTAAAAACACTCGACCAGATGAAGACCAACCTGCTCTCGAACGTGTCGCACGAGCTGAGGACACCCCTGGTCTCGGTGATGGGCTACACTGACATGATACTCAACGAGAAGGTGGGGGCGATCAATAATACTCAGAGGGAGTACATGAGTATATCGCTTCGCAACATTGATCGGTTGGTGACCCTGATAGACAACCTGTTGGACTTCTCCCGGCTGTATCGCGGGACCGAAACGGTCCTTTTCGAGCGGTTCGACCTGCTTGAGGCGACCAGAGCGAGTGTGCAGTTGATCCGGCCGGCAGCAGATAAGCGGTCAATAACAGTCGAACTCAAGTCATCAGAGGACGACGTCGAGGTTGAAGGAGACAAGGCCAAAATCGGTCAGGTCTTTGACAACCTGCTGTCGAACGCGGTCAAGTTCAACCACAATGGCGGCACCATCACCGTCCAGGTTCGAAAGGACGGTGCCGGCAACGCCGAAGTCGCCGTTAGCGACACGGGCATAGGGATACCGGATGAGGCCTTGGGCAAGGTTTTCAACAGGTTCTACCAGTACGACAGCTCGTCGACAAGAAAGTACGGGGGAACAGGGATAGGGCTTTCAATTGTCCAGGACATTGTTCGGCTGCACGGTGGCCGCATATTCGTTACCAGCAAAGAGGGTGAAGGAACGACGTTCACGTTCAGCATCCCGCTGGCCCGAAGCGCGACGGAGCAGCAGCCCGGGGTGAAGCAAGTCGATTGGCTTGTGCAGCTCATATCGAGTGACACGTCTCTGAGTACCGCAGTGAAGTCGTACCTTGCCGATGCGGGATTCAATGTTGTCCAGCCGCGCTCGCCGCAGGAGTCGGTTCTCTTTGCGCGCAGACATATGCCGGACTGTATCATCGTGGATGGTGAAGTTATCGTCGGTGAGGGCGAGGACCTGATACGGGCGCTCAAGGAGGAGTCGGCAAGCAGCGAGATACCTATTGTGTTGATCTCCGATGACGGGTTGTCTGCCTCGATGCGCGACGTTGTTGCGCTGCGGATCGGGCGAACCCTCAGAAAGAATCTTCTTGCAAATGCGGTGCGTGACGCCATCACCGGTAACGTCAGGCCCCCGGCGGTTCTCGGCCGGAAGGTCCTGGTCGTTGACGACGACCCGGAGATAGTCGATTTTGTGTGCCGAGTTCTTGAGCCGGAGGGGTATGAGGTTGTCCGCGCTCTTGGGGGCAACGAGGCGTTGGGGTTTGTCAGGCAGGACGACATAGGCTTGGTCTTGCTGGACATTGCCATGCCGGAGGTGGACGGATGGGAGGTCTGCCGTACCATAAAAGGCGATCCCGAGCTTCGAGGCGTCTGCGTGCTGTTCATGACCGCAAAAGCCATCCCCGGCGTTGAATCCGCTTCGGAAGATACACGCGCGGACGGGCTGATTGTTAAACCGTTTCGCGCCGACGAACTCTTGGGCCGGGTCCGTGAAGTACTACCGGCCGGCGGGGAGCGGACACCTGAAACATCTACCCAGGTCGAGCGTCCTTTCATTACGGCATAGCCACGTACGACTCGCCTATACTACCCGACTGCACGCTTTCCTGCGGGTCTATCTGCGCCAACGATCCTGAGGTGCCGGGAGCCTGGGGAACGTGCCGTGTGGTTCGGCCTGATACCAGTACGCCACCGAGGCGATATCATCCGCCAAGGGTTGGAACTTTTTGTTGGGCCACCATCCGAGCGCTTGAATGGTGACACGCAGGCTCTTCTCGAAACGTACCGGGTCCACCACATGCCAGCGATACATCGCGTGTTTGGGCACTTCGCCAGGCTCTTTCCGCCAGAGCGGGTACCCGAGAAAGGCCGTCGAGTAGGTGTCGCCGAAACACCAGGCGCCCCCGAAGTAGTCTTCCGTTCCCGTCCCGCAGATGGTGGGATACTCCGTGTCACCCTCAATGAAGAACTTTATCTCGCCCTCGCCCCACCAGCCGTCCGAGAGCTGTGTCCAGGCAAGGAACGTCCCGACATAGTGACCCTGCCCCGCGATCGAGTCCACGATGACGTGGTCGGGGTTGCTTCGGTCCGTTACCGACCGCCGCCACTGGGCGTGGAAATACGCTGCGGTGTCGGGCACGTCGCATAACGCGTAGGAGATCTGGTAAAAGAAGCCGCCTATCTCCTCCCACCGCTGGTTCTCGATCTCGATCTTGCAGCTCTTGCGAAACGGCATTGGCCAGTAACTGTTGAACCCGCCCGAGGGGTTGACTGCGACCGGCAACGAATTGACGTTGTAACGCAGGCCGTGACCGTTCGTGAAGAAATCGCCCAGCGGTACCTCGACGGACGGCGTATCCTCCCCGTCCCAGAAGAACCGCAGAATGCAGTCGCGGTATGCCTTCGGGTTGACGGTCATCCAGATGTGTGTGATCGTGCCCGGGCCGTCGATTTCGGCAAGCGTGGTTGTCGAGTTCTCGGGCAACCCGATACACGGCCGTACCTTCCAGCCCTTGCCGAGGTCCGAAGAGGCGGTATCGGCACCGGCATCCTCTTTCGCGCCGCCGCCGACGCTGCCGTCCGGGTTCTCTGCAGAGATCGATCGGCTTCGAGCATTCGACAGCAGCGGCAACCCACCAAGTCCAAAGTTGAGATCGGCGAGATTGTTCATTTTCTGTCCCTTCTTTTTGCTGCACCTATAGCGTTGTGTTTAGTCGCGCCGCAGAAGCGCGCCCTGGCCGTTTTTCAGCCGGATCGACTCGGTCCCGGACATCTTCTGCACGGCATCCAGAAACGGTTGAGGGTCGACCGTGTTTTCGTGAACGCATTCAATGTGCATTGGGACTACGATACGCGGTTCGGCGATTCGTGTCAGTTCGATAGCGGTCTCGAGCCCGGGGTTGTTGTACCCTTTGTTGACGGGGACCAGCATTACGTCGGGCCGCAGCCCCCGGATGGGTTCGAGCTTCTCGCGATACCTCTCGATGAACCTGCTCGTATCGCCCGTATGATAGAGCGTTATCGAGCCGACGGTGATAATGTATCCCAGGTGAGTGGTGAACCGTGTGTCGGTGCAGTCAGCGTAAACGGTACGCACATCGATCTCAGCCCACTGCTTCGAATCGCCGATCAGCATCTCGACTATACGCTCCTCCGCTATACCCAGCCGTTTCATGTGCGATGCAGACTCCGGCGGTCCGACAAACACCGTCTCCGGGCTGTGTTCCGCGAGCGGCACTAACGTGTCGGGGTCGGTATGGTCTATATGGTCGTGCGTGCAGAACACCAGGTCCGGCGTCACGACCGCGGGGTCCAGGATGGGCTGCTCGTAGAAGTACGTTGCACGCCTCATCGAGAACGACAGATGCGGGTCTATCAGCACGAGCGAGCCCGAATGCGTCTTGATGGCAAACCCAGCCTGCCCCGTCCAGAATACGGCAAGCCCCTCCTCGGGGACTTCGAGCCCGTCAAGAATCGGCTGCAACACGTCACAGTTCTCGTTCAACAACATGGCATGCACCTCGATCTCTGCTTCGTCCGTCATTTCAACTACTGACGCACACCCACTGGCGGCAAGACCTATTGCCACCATAGAATATACCAACAACCGCCGCATTCCGTTTCTCCCGTTTCGTCCGTATCGTGGACCCTAACAAACACCGAAATACTACCACGCCAATCCTGCACGTGTACAGTCCGTCATGGAGACTGTCGGCTGTTCGTCGTTCGCTGCGACGGTAACGATGCTCACCTTCCGCCGCGTGACATCAGGAGTCTAGTGTGTCATAATCGGTAGAGGTGGCGGAGGCGATCTGTCTTCCGTAGAAGGTGAATTTTCGGCTACTTGCGAGGAGAACCAACGTGACTGAATCCGCAGAGAGAAAGGGCAAAGCAGGCCGGGTTGTCATCACCTTTTCGCGCGGCTGGCAGACGCTGGTGGCGACACGCAGCCTCGGCCGGCGCGGTGTCGAGGTGGTCACGGGCGACGAGTACGCGATGACGGCCGCATCGTTCTCACGGCACAGCATCGCCGAGTTCCGGTATCCCAATCCCACCAACGAACCGGAACGGTTTCTCGACGTTCTCGAACAGACGGTGATCGAGCACAAACCCGAAGACGAGGATGTCCCCTACGTTCTCATGCCCATTCACAAGGAGACGTACCTCATAGCGCGTCACAGGGAACGGTTCGAACCGCACATCCGCGTCCCCCTGCCGGATATCGAAGCTATCGAGAAGGTGCATAACAAGGGAACGCTCGCAAGCTACGCAATCGAACGCGGTCTGCCGATCCCGAAGACGTGGGTTCCGAAGAGCGTGGATCAGTTTGAGGCGCAGGTGCCCGAGATCGAGCTGCCGGCTTTCGTGAAGCTGCGCGAGTCGGCCGCGGGCGTGGGCATCCAGAAGGTCAACACCCGGGATGAACTCGAGTCGACGTTCAGAGAGTTTGTCAGCCATTTCAGGCTCGAAGAGCCGGACTATCCCATCATTCAACAGGGCGTGCCGGGGGACGATTACTGCGTCACGACACTGTTTGACCGCGGGAAGCTGGCGGCGTGCATGACCTACCACAACCTGCGCGCGTTTCCGGCCGAGAAGGGTGCGGGCGTGATGCGCGAGACGGTGAAGGCACCGCAGATGGAACAGATCGCTGCCGACGTTTTGGGCCCGCTGGGCTGGCACGGCGTGGCCGAGCTTGATTTCCGTTGGGACGGCACGCCCGAGGGCCAACCCTGCCTGATCGAAGTCAACCCGCGTTTCTGGGGCGGTCTGATCCAGGCGGTCGAATCGGGCTGGGACTACCCATGGCTTCTTTTCCGGCTCGCTGCCGACGGTCATATCGATCCCGTGGAAGAGGGACGGTTCGATGTGCGGACCGAAACTCCCATCCTCGCGTTCCTCGCCACGATCGAGGATATGGCCGACGACGACCGCGCCATGGACGCGCTCACCGACGTGTGGAACCGGGCGAAGGACGAGTTCCGCGGAGGCTCCAAGCGCTCAGGGTTGCGAAAGCTCCTTGAAGGCGCGAAAGAGGTTCTCGACGTGAAAGCGCGAGTCTCCGAGGCCAAACGGCTCCTCGAACAACACAAAGACAACGTCTACGACATTCTCTCGAGTGACGATCCGCTGCCCGCTCTTGGAGCGCTCTACCCGCTCGCCGTGTTTCTCCGCCACGGGAAAGTAAACATGGAACTCCTGACCGGAGAAGGCGGCCCCACCGGCGACGATGAGTGAGAAGGAAGCAAAGAGGCCCGCGCGCCGCTGGCTCGTCCGTGTCGGCGTGGTGTGCGTCGTCCTGGTAGTCTTCTACGTGCTTGTGCGGTTTGCATTCCAGTTCTGGAACCTGAGCCTTCCCGCCGACGCTCCGCGAATCGCCTTCTCTCTGGACGACACGTGGATAGGCCAAATCGGCGTGACCGACACGACCTACCAGCAGGCGATGACCCGCGCCGGAGGACGCCTCATCACGGTACGGCCCGATGCGGCGGGTTCGCCGAAGGTCGAGCCGGAACTTATCGAGACGCTGCTGGACGAGAAGAAGATTGACGGGTTGTTGCTTACCGGCGGCGGGGACGTCGACCCCGATATTTATGGTGGCGATACGGACAAAACCATGTTGCTCCACCGGTTGCGGGACGACTTCGAGATTGCGCTTATCCGGGCGGCCAGGGCGCGCAATCTACCCATCCTGGGCGTCTGCCGGGGCTGCCAGATACTCAACGTTGCGTTCGGCGGAACCCTGCGCAACCTGCGCTTGGAAGAGGAGCTCAAGGAATCCCACTTCACCTTCAAAGGCCACCCGGTCGAGTTGGTCCCGGACAGTACTCTAGCAAAACTGCTGGGCGTCACTCGGTTGGACAACGCCTACAGCTTGCACGGTCAGGCGGCGGACAAGCCCGGCACGGGCGTGACGGTCGTCGCCACGGGTCCCGGCGACGTTGTTGAGGCTATCGAAGTCGATGCCGAGAACGAGGAAAGCTGGATCATGGCGGTTCAATGGCATCCCGAAATGGCCGTGACCGACGCGGCCCAGAACAAGGTGTTCAACGCGTTCGTCGAACGCGCCCGCAAAGCACGCCAGCAACGACTCTCCGTCACCACCCGACAGTGATCGACCGGTTCGTTCCATTTGCGATGCACGACGATGTGGATTTATCAAAGACGTCTGGTGCATAATAGTGCGGTGGCGTTCGCTTATCTCATGGGTTGGGCGACGGGTGCCAGCAGCATGGCAGGGATTCGAGATGCGTATTGACGAAATGAATATGCAGAACCGACGAAGCTACAAACCTCGCTCACGACCCGATGGCAAAGAGTGCCCGTGTCTCGATATAGTCTGCTTCCGTGCACGACGAGCGGGTCTGGTTAAAGATGCTGCAACGGGATACAGTAGCGAGGGAATGGGCTCATGAACGCAAGAACCCAGTCTATTCTGGCTGAACTGCGCCAGCGTTTCGAGGCGGTTTATGCCCAGCGGTTGGTCCACATGATGCTCTTCGGTTCCCAAGCCCGCGGAGAGGCTGAGGAGGGATCGGACATTGATGTGCTGGTGGTGCTGAAAGGCCCGGTAGACCCTGGCGAGGAGATAGCTCGCACGGGTGAGATTGTTGCGGACCTGTGTCTGGCTCACACGGTGGTCATCGCGTGCGTTTTCATGGACGAACAGAGCTTCTTGCGCCGACAGGGGCCGCTCTTGAGGAACGTCCGCCGTGAGGGTGTTGCCGTATGACTGAAGACCAGCACGATCTTCTCGTAAAGGCACGGGACAGTATAAAGGCTGCCCGAGTGTTGCTTTCCGAGGGTTTCCCCGGATTCGCCGTGTCCCGAGCCTACTATGCAATGTTCTACATTGCACAAACCTTCCTCGAAGGCGAAGGGCTCTCGTTCTCAAAGCATTCGGCAGTTATAGCTGCGTTCGGCGAGCACTTTGCTCGGACTGGTCGCGTGCCCGCCCAGTTTCATCGCTTCCTGCTCGAAGCTATGGAGTTGCGACATGAGAGCGACTATGCACCACGGCGGACCATTAGCGATTCGCAGGCAATCGAGCAGATCGACCGCGCAGAAAGCTTCCTCGAACTTGGCAATAGCCTGATCGGTCCTGCATCCGACAGTCTGACCGACCATTAAACCCCGTCAATTCGGAGACGAGTGTCCCAATCTGGTAAGCAGACAACTCTCCATCACAACTCGACACTGATCGACCGGTCGAGAATGAGATGCTCGCAACCACGAACGCCGTGAGAGGCTATTCGTCGACCTCTATGACGTCAAGCGGGACCGTGCCCTCTTTGACCTGCAGCACGACTGCATGGCGTCCGCGTTTCAGGTTACGTCGAGAGAAGACCGGAGTTGATGGTTCGGGTTGTGGTGAACCGAACTCCACGGTTGCTGTTTTGAGCTCGTCTACAAAGACGTCGGCCGCGCCGTACTCCGGTCGCTTCGGTGCCCATAGCGAGAAGCCCGAACCGTCGAAATTCCACTTGCCCCGCGCGTTCGGTTGCTCCGATACGGCGCCGATACCGTATCGAAATCCCGGGTCTTCAACTGCACGCCACGTCCCGCCGGCCTCACCGGCCCCAAGTATCGCTTCCGTATGAAGGTAGCGCCACCTGCCTTTTCCGCGAGTCCCGTCCACAACAAAGCGTTTCATGGTGAGATGGCTGTCTTTCCCCACCAGAATGCCTATGCCCTCTTCGACCGATTCGATAGCGCCTCTCCAGACAGTGTCGCCGTTCAGAGACAACGCCGTCTCGCCGTTGGCCTTCCGAGAAATCGCCACCCTGCATGTCCGGTTCAAGTGAAGAGGACCGGAAGCTGAGACAGCGCGTGCACCGGAGTCGTCAATTCGGGCAACACGCCATTCTGGGTCGGCCAGTTCGAGCGCACAATATCGCGTGAGCGACAGCGGATGAAGCGTCGAGTTTGAAGTTGGCTGGTTCGGTCCCAGCGGCGCATGGTATGCCCACAGAAGCGATGCCTGGCCTCGCAGGTCCAGCTCGGCCTCAAGATTGAACGCCGAGTACACCCCTTTGAGAAGTGTCAGACTCTGTCCCTGGTGCCCGCTCAGTGTGAACCCGCGCCGGCGGGTTGGCTTGTCCCACGAACGCGATGCCAGATTGATCGTTCCGAAACCATCCTTGTCGCGCGACGGGAACATCACACGGAGCATATTGTCTGCGCCGACGAATCCCGAAATGGTCTGGCCCCAGATGCCGTAATGTTCGTGCTCGACAGGTTCCGCGTGCCAGAATGAGCCGTACTGGAACAGTTCCCACGCTTTCGGGTTCATCGCCTCCTCGGTCCTCACGCGGAACACAGCCTGGAAGTTGCGGTTCAGTGCGACGGAAGTGGCAGGCGCGTAGATCCAGTCCCCGTGTTTGAACGCCGGGTAGAATTCCAGCAACGGCGGATGGAAGTACATCCCCTCCACGCAGCGCAGGAACGTGGGCTCCGAATACGGACCTTCCGGTTTGCCGGACGCCATCCCGACCAGCGCCCAGCCGTGGTGAGCGCCCGAATCCATCATGGCCAGCACCAGCCAGTCTCGTTCGCGCCGGATCAACGTCGCTGCATAGGCCCGGCGGTACTTGTCCCGATAGAACGGGTGCTCGCTTATCCGATAAATCGGCTCGGCCGTGCGGACAAACGGACCTTCCGGACGATCCGACCACGCGTAGGCTATACCGTTGTCTGCTCCGTTCGCCGGGTTCACGATCGTTTTCCAGTCGGAGTTCGCGGAAGCCCAGTCGTAAACCAGATGATACCGCCCGTCCGCGTAAACGACCGATACGTCCGGCGCATGACCGACAGCGACCTCGTCGCCGTCGAATCGGAACGGTTCGTCGGGAAAGATCGGGCCGAGGTGCTGCCAGGACCTGCCTCGGTCCCGCGAGCGGTACGCGGTGCAGTCCATACGTTTGCCCTTGCCCATCGCGTACCCTTCCGCGTACAGACCGACATAGACGTACCAGTTGCCGCTGCAGGGGTCCTCGAACAGGAACCCGTTTACGGGCCATTCAAACGGTGGCGCACCGCGATGGATGGGGTTGCCCGGTGCCCGCTCGAACGCGTCGAACGACGGGTCCCCGTATACAGGATGCCGAAGCCAGCTATCCACCTGTGCCGCGGCCGCGAAATCAATTGCATCCACTTGACCCGCAGCTCCTGCAATACCGACGACCACAATCAGGGATATGTACCATCTCATCGCCACCACCGCCTGGCTCGCGACTCAATTCCAAGCTTGTTCTCTGTGCACAACGCAGTATACCACAGGATGAGACGTCCTCAAACAGATCACATTCCTTACGCGCGCAGGTACTCAGCTTGACGCCTCAGATATCCGGCTGAAAAGGACCCTCTAACCGAGACGTGGTATAATCATACGGTACTCTGCAACAACCGTCGGAAGTGCTGATGTGTGGGGCGAGATTCTCGACAGATGAGAAGACGCGGACGATGGATCCTGCTGGGGGCGATCGGCGTGGTGGCGTGCCTGGTTGTTGCCCACAACATCCTCGACTCGATAACCGAGCGGCGACGGGATGAATCCGTCGCGCGCCTGCAAGAGAAACTGGCGGCCCTTATCCCGGAGTTGCAACCCGGCGGTGACGAGAACCACCCGCTGGGCATGCGTGCCCAAGCTGAGCAAGCCGCGTCGACATCTGGAGACAGAGCCGCGTATCCACGAGGCGTTGCAGTGAGCTGGGAACATCTCTTCTCGCTGCTGGACGAAAGACTCTGCCTCAAGCCTAACCAGGGAATCGACGAGGTGTTCCTGATGGCGAACCAGGATCTCATTCACGAAATCTGGGAACTGGCAGAACTTGGGGTCCCGCCCGTTGCAGGCGAGGCGTTAGAGGACCCGGTTGAGGAGATGTGCTCGTTTCCTGATGAGCAGGATTTGAAGTACTGCATGAGACTGCTCCGAGAAGATGCGTTTATGAAGGCTGCACAGCAGGACTATCCCGATACGGTCCGAGACATCATCGCCTGGATGAAGCTGGGCGATACGCTCGACTATCCATTGACATACAGTCTGCAACTGCAGGTGATCATGGAGGAAGTCCTGCCTGATGCGTTTGAAGACGGGAACACGCCGCCGGACATTACGCACGCACTTCTGACACAACTGGCCGCCAGCCGCAACCGAGAGATGTTCAAAAAGGTTTTCGTGACACAGACGATGGATATCGGCGAGGAGATGTCCTCCATCTTCCATCCCCCTCTGGAATCGGACCCGGGGAACTGGGTCTTGGCAGCGCTGTTCCGCCCGTGGTGCAACATGAATGAACAGACCTACGCCGAGAAAGCGGACCAGTTGGCGGATTTGGTGGATCTTCCCTACTATCAGGCGGAACCAAAGCTGACGGAGATCCGCGCGGACTTGGACAGCGTTCCCCGGTCCCGCTTCGTATCCGCCGCCTTCCTTTCTTACGTGTGTAACCTTTTCGAATCTGAAGCGGACCATGAAGCCCGGCTCGATCTCGCGCGGATGGCCGTCGTTCTCGAACAACACCGCGCCCGGCACGGACAGTATCCGGACGCGCTCGATGCCGTCGCGCCGGATTTGGGCGGGGCCCTTCCTGTCGATCCGTTTACCGGCGAACCGTACCACTACGAACCTTCGGGCGACAGCTTCCAGCTATACAGCGTCGGCTCGAACCGTGTCGATGACGGCGGCAGGCAGGCGACAAGGGACGGCGACATCGCCTGGCGCGGCCGGGACGAAGAGTGAGCACGGACTTCAATCGTGGAGCCGGTATCCTGTAGGGCGGGAAATGGGTCTTTATTGTAGAACCCGTTCTGATTCGAGGCGCGAGTTGAAATGGAAGAGCTCAAATCGTTGGTCGAGAGGTCTCGTTCCAGCGACGTGGAAGCGTTCGGACAGATCGTGCGGCGATTCCAAGACATGGCCTGCGGGTATGCCTTCTCGATCCTCGGCGATTTCCACCTGGCTGAGGACGCGGCGCAGGAAGCCTTTATCGAGGCGTATCGCCAGTTGCCGAAGCTGCGCGACCCGGATGCGTTTCCCGGCTGGTTCCGCAGGGTAGTGTTCAAACACTGCGACCGTATCAGGAGACGCCGGCGCGTGGGTACCGTCTCTCTGGAGGCGGCGTCCGACGTCGCAGCGGAAGGCGCGGGACCCGTTGAGGCTGCCGAACAGCGCGAGCTGCGAGACACTGTGCTCGGAGCGATCCGGGCCTTGCCGGAGCATCAACGAACGGCGACCGCGCTCTTCTACATCAACGGGTACTCGCAGCAGGAGATCGCCGAGTTTCTGGATGTTCCGGCAACGACGGTAAAGAAACGCCTCTACGATTCACGGCGGAGGCTGAAAGAAAGGATGCTCACGATGGTTGACGAAACGCTGAAAGCCCACGCACCGACCGACGAGTTTCCCGAGCGGATCCTGCGATTGCTTCGCGCACCCAAACCGCTCGAGATTCAGGGGCACCCCGTGCGTGAGGTATGGGAGGACGTACGTGCAGCGTTCGAAGGATGGCAGATTGTCGAGGGTACGGAGATAGAGTCGGCATCAGCTTTCCGCCGATATCTGCGCCTCTCTCCAGGCAAAGAAACGAGCTACCAACTCATCGAGTTTGGTGACCGAGTCCTTAGGGCAACAACCACGAGTACTATCATCCAGGCGATGAGTTCTCGCACACCCCCGTTCAAGGTACTTTGCGCGGGACGGGTGTTCCGGGACGACGGGCCCAATCCAAAACACTACCCCATCTTCCATCAAGTCTCTGGAGCGCATGTCGGGCTGGGACTCGACGAGGAGAAGGAGGTAGAAGAGCTTCGCCTGACTCTCGAGCAACTCGCCGGCAGCGGTCGCGTGGCGGCAACAGAACACGAATATCCCTTCGTAAGAAGTCGAGGATGGGAGTTGTACATCGAACAGGGGGACAGACGCCAGAACGTGGCCGGCGCGGGACTGCTCCTGCCAGAGATCGTCCAAGAAGCTGGATTGAGCCCGAAGCGGGTACAAGCCTTCGCGTTTGGCTTTGGCTTAGAGGCACTAGCGATCTGGCGCATGCAGATCGACGACATCCGCAAGCTCTGGCGGCCACCCTACGTGCCCAAAGAGTCGGACGCATGAGAGAACAGGTCGGGGGGGAGTGTGCTGCTCTCCTCCGGCACCTGACCGACGTTGGGTAGCGCTTCAATCCACACCGTTCGCTGAACCATCCTGTCCGGCATCTGCATTCTGCCATCCCCCCACTCCTCGACAGTCCCTCCATGCACAAACCGGGGAATCTTGTGTCCGGGGAAGCGGGTGCGGTACACTTTGTTGTAATGATGGCGGTAGGAGACGTATGAAACGTAGAGCCAGCCTTACAGAAGGGCCTGTCGGCCGGAGGTTGTTGTTTCTGACCGTTCCGATGGTGATGGGCCTGTTCGCCATCGTGGCGTTCAATCTTGCCGATACCTACTTCGTGGCCCAGCTGGGAACAAGTGAGTTGGCGGCCATGAGCTTCACGTTCCCTGTAGTGATGTTCGTTCAGTCGGTCGCTCTTGGCCTCGGGATAGGCACGGCATCGGTGATCTCCCGGGCGATAGGAAAGGGAGACCATCGGACGGTTCAAAGATTGACCACCCATTGTCTTCTGCTGGCGTTGTCGCTTGTGTTCGTGCTTGTCGCCGCAGGGCTGCTCACCATAAAGCCGGTGTTTACTCTATTGGGGGCAACACCGGATATCCTGCCGCTGATCAGGCAGTACATGACCGTCTGGTACGTGGGGATGGTGTTCGTGACGGTGCCCATGGTCGGGAACAACGCCATCAGGGCGGCCGGCGACACGTTGTACCCCGGTCTTATCATGATGGCGGCGGCTGGGATCAACGTCATACTGGACCCGCTGCTCATTTTCGGCCTCGCCGGTTTCCCAAGACTCGAGCTCGCTGGCGCGGCGCTGGCCACGGTTATCGGCCGGGCCATCACGCTCGTGCTCTCGTTAAGCATTCTTCACTTCCGGGAGCAGATGCTCGAGTTCTCGCTGCCTCGCTTGCGCACTCTGTGGGATTCCTGGAAGCGAATTCTGTATATCGGTATCCCGGCAGCGGCGACAACCATCATGATCCCGTTGTCCATGGCAGTAATCGTGCGCATGGTAGCCCAGTTTGGCACGGCTGCCGTCGCGGCGGTGGGCGCGGGAACTCGCGTCGAGGCGTTTGCCATGTTGGTGGTGAGGGCGTTTGGGGCAGCTTTGATACCCTTTATCGGTCAAAACTGGGGCGCGCAACGGTACGAACGGGTGCATCAGGCTCAGAAACTCGGCAACCGGTTCTCGTTCTGCTGGGGAGTCCTGTGCGTCGTGGTGTTCCTTATTGCTGCCGCTCCCGCCGCGCGTCTGTTCAGTAAGGAGCAGGACGTGATGGACGGGATTATCAGCTTCCTGTGGATCGTGCCGCTCGGGTACGGGCTTCAGGGGATCTGTTTGCTCACAAGCGCCTCATTCAACGCGATGAACAAACCTCTGAATGCCGCGGCGCTCGGCCTGATTCGGGTGTTTGCGCTCTACATCCCCCTGGCGTACTTCAGCGCCCAGCTGTTCGGGTTGAAGGGGCTCTTCGGCGGAATAGCATCGGCAAACATCATCGCCGGGATTATCGCCCTGCTCTGGGTTCGACACGCACGCGAAACAGAGGAAACCCTTCGTTCTGCGGAAGCAAACGGGTGAAACGTCCCGGTTTTTTCCTTGGTGACACCACGTCATCTTCTCGAATTGTCTTCCTGCCAAAGGTAATGTCAAGCGGGCCGACATTGATTTGGGCCCGCGGTTATGCTACCATTTAGTGCGAAAACTTCGTGCAGCACCCGGCATTTTGGCACTAGTACGGACGACGACCGACAGAGCGTGGAAGCGAAGGCTACGAGCGAGAAGGGGAGCAAAGCTCCAGACAACAAGACCGGACGACCGAGCGTGCTCAACCGCGAATCGGTAGTGTTCGTGGTGGTGTTTCTGGTGACGGTTGTTGCCGTATTTGTCCTTTACGAGTACATAAAGGACACCAAGCCGATGGCGCGCTACGTGGAGCTGATCTCGGGGCACGTGGGTACGGTTCTGCGTCTGAGCGGCAGAGACACGGTTGTCCGCGGCGATCGCGTCACGATCAAGCTGGACAAGAGTGATGCGAGCAAAAGGGCCCGGAGGTGGACGATGCAGGTTATCCCCGACTGCGGCGCTATTCCGTCGATGGCCATCTTTTGCGCCGCCGTGCTTGCGTTCCCTACCGGGCTGAGACGCAAGCTGCTCGGGGTGCTTATCGGGGTACCGTTGTTGTATGTCGTCAACGTCGGCCGACTTGTGTGCCTGGGCCTGGTCGGTCTGTATTATCGGAGCGGATTCCATTTTGCCCACGTCTACGTGTGGCAGTCGATCTTCATCGTGTTTGTGGTCGTGATATGGATGGTGTGGGTCGATAAGGTAGCGAAAGTGTGAAGGAAGGCGGGCTGTTTCTAGCGAAGTTTCTGGTCTTTGCAGCGATCAGCCTTGCAGTCTTCAGCTTCGCGCTGAAACCGTACGCCTATGTTCTTATGTACGTGAGCGATGCGGCGGGCCGTGTAGCGATGGGGTACGATATTTCTGAGCGACGGGTTGAGGGCAGCGGCGTCGGCACTGAGATAACGTTTGTTTATCGCGATGAGACGCGGCGGTTGCCGGCAGGGATAGTGGCGATAAACGTGCCGCCGTTCTTGGCGCTCATACTTGCCGACCGCAAGTTACGGTGGCGCGAGAAACCGTTGACTCTTGGAATCGGGATGCTCGTGCTGTTTGCAAGCCACGTGCTGCTCGTATTTCTGGCTCTTGTGCTGGCGACGTCATTTCGCATTGTGGGCTCAAGCGGACTGGCCCAGGGAGTGGGTACCGTCACGTTGGCCCTGCCGTTCGTGTTGTGGATATTGCTAGTGCGTCGGGACATGATTTCGCGTGGATTCACCAAGAACGGAGACAAGACGGAGCGTGCAAATGAAGCTGGTGCGTAATGTGGTTGTGACGGCTGTTGTGGCTACCTGTCTGTGGCACGTGCCGGCGAACGCGGTCTGGGTGTGGACGCCCGAAACGGGCCGCTGGATAAACCCCGCACGGCAGCCGCGGGCGACCCCTGAAGAGCAGCTGAATTACGCGCGCCAGCTCACCCGGAACGGCGACTACGACGAGGCGCTTGAGCAATTCGAGCGGTTTTTCGAGTTTTACGGCGATACCGATATAGCCGACCGGGCGCAGTTCGAGAAAGCCCAGTGTCTCGAGTCGGCGGGCGAGCATCTTGAAGCGAGTCGCGAGTACCAGAAAGTCATTGCCAACTGGCCCGATACCAAGCTATTCAGCGAAGTAATCGCCAAGGAGTATGAGATTGGGGACCGGTTCTACGAGCTTGCCCGGGAGGACAAAGACAAGTTCTTCCTGTTCCGGAACCGCAATCTGAAGCGGGCGGTCGAGGTGTACAACCAGGTGATTGAGAACCAGCGTTACACAGAGGAAGCGGCCGAAGCGCGGTACAAGATCGGGTTATGCTACTTCTCCCGAGGCCGCTACGATGACGCTCGTTTCGAGTACGACGACCTACTCGAGCAGTATCCCGCGAGCAAATGGACCCCGTTAGCGCTTTACGGGCTCGCCATGTGCAGGTACCACGGAGTGATGCCCGCAGTCTACGACCAGGAAAGGACCGAGGAAGCGCTTACGGCGTTTCAGCGGTTTGTTGATGAGTACTCCGACAACCCGCGAGTCCCGGACGCCAAGGTGAAAATACTCGAACTGCAGGAAATCGTAGCGGAGAAGAAGTTCAGGATCGCCGAACACTACCTCAACCGCGGCCGCGAGAACTCCGCGAAGATGTATTTTCTTGCGGTGCTCGAGGACTATCCGGAGACCAGCTGGGCGGAGCGTGCCCGGCCGTTTCTCGAGGAGTCGGAATGAACCGAACTCGTCTCGTGTTAGGTCTAGCAGCGTTGCTCTTGGTGGCGGGATGCGCGTACACGACCACGAGCTCGCTCCCGGCCCGTTACCGGACCATACACGTTCCCGCATTCAAGAGTTCGGTCAGGGAGTACGATCTGCAGGCCGGCCTGACCAACGCTGTGAGACGAACGTTCCTCAATGACGGCAGGTTGCGTGTTGTCAATGAGGACGAAGCCGACCTCATTCTGCGGGGCGAGATAATCCAGTGCGAGATCGAGCCGATAACGTACGACAGGGATGACGTGCCGGCGCAGTTACGGGTACGGGTGGTTGCCAAAGTTGACCTGTATGACCCCGATACAGACGAAACGCTATGGTCAGAGAACCGTATGGAAGGGACGAGCAGCTTCATCGTGCGCGGACGGGCACGGGCCGTTCGACCCCGCGGCCAGACGGACCTCTCGGTCTCGAGCATCGACTCCTTTCCGTCCGCGAACCAGGGCGAAGGCACGGCGGAGGCTATCGACGACCTTGCATCAACTATCTTCTACCGCACCGTCGAGTACTGGTAGGGCCGGCTGCGACCCTGACGGCGCTCACCCATCGACATGACCCATACCCAGTTCATCCAGTCTATTTCGAAGGGCAAGGTGAAGCCCGTCTATCTACTCTGCGGCAATGAGCCTTTCCTGGTTGAGCACACGCTTCGACGGGCGCTGAAAGAGCTTATCCCGCCCGGAAGTGGTGACGTTGGCCTGACATCGTTTCACGCCGACGAGACGGACGACAGAACGATATTCGGCGAATGCCGCACGCTGCCGTTCCTCTCGGACCGGCGTGTGGTGGTCGTGCGAAACGCGCACCTGATTGAACAGTCCGCCCGCACCGAAGCATTCGAGACGTACCTCGGGTCGGTCAACCCGACGACCGTGCTCCTTCTCGTGTCGTCTGATATCGACAAGCGGAAGAAGTTGTACAAAGCTGTCCGGAAGTGCGGAGATGCCGAGGCGGTCGATTGCGCGCCTCCCAAGCGGAACGAGATCCCGCAATGGATAAGGGATGAGGCGAAGGCGCGCGGGAAACGGATCGCGGCCAATGCCGTGGCGGCGTTGACGAGGAGCGTGGGAAGCGATCTTCAAGTACTGACCAACGAACTGAATAACATCAGCAGCTTCGTTGGTGAGCGCGAGACGATCGAGCGGGAGGACGTCGAGGCGGTCACCTCGGTTCAGTTTCACGAACGGGTGTTCGCGCTCTCGGATGCGATCGGCGCACGCAACGCCAAGGGAGCACTTGAAATGCTCGACGGCCTCCTCGATACGGGCGAACGGGTTGCATCGGTGCTCGGCTACATTGACCGCCACTTCAAACATCTCTACAGGACAAGACAGCTACTCGATGGCGGCGTTCCCAGGGAGAAGCTTGCCGAGAAGATGGGTGTTCATCCTTTTTTCGCCCAGAACCTGGCCGCACAGGCAACGTCGCGATCGCTTGATGAGCTGAGCGACGTGTTCGCACCGATCGTCGTGGCCGAGCTGAGCATCAAGACGTCCGCCATGCCGGAAAGGACGGCGCTCGAGATGTTGGTGCTGCACCTCTGCGGAATAGGATGGACGCCACCTCGGAAGAGCAAGCGGAAGTTATAGGACAGCTTTACTGTGTCGGAGCGGGCTGCCCGGGTGCCGTCGCCGTCATTTTGGCGAGGGCGGATTTCTTCCGGGCGGCGGTGTTCTTGTGAATGACTCCCTGTGCAGAAGCCTTGTCGATGGCCGAGAAAGCTTGTGTCAATGCTGCTTTGATCTTCTGCTCGTCGTTTGTCTCGACGGCGGTCTGCACCTGTTTCGCAAGGGTTTTGAGCCGCGACTTGACAGCGCGGTTGCGCACGCGATGTTCCTCGCTCTTGCGAGCGCGTTTCAGGGCCGATTTCTGTTTTGGCAAAACCATTCCTCCGGGTTACCGACAAAAATGCCGAATCCAGCTACAACGTCTCGATATTGTGACGCCATGATACCACCGGGAACGACGGATGTCAACAGGAATAGTCGCTGGTTGTCAGTTGGCGGTGTCTGGCATATGACAACCGGCGCCTGAGTTATGGGTGATTGTCACGACGTGATGCACGGTAACGGTACAGGCGGGGAAGCCGACATGCCGCGTGGCGAAGGCTCGATTGTTCGCGGGACGGCGGTCTTTGCGTCCGGGACGATGTTGAGCCGCATCTTCGGGCTTGTCCGCGATATCGTTGCAGGATATTTCTTCGCCGGACCTGCGCTCGACGCCTGGATCGTTGCATGGCGCATCCCGAACACGTTCCGCCAATTGTTGGCGGAAGGAGCGACAAACGCGTTGTACGTTCCGGTCTTCTCGGAGTACGTCGAGAAGAAGGGCAAAAGAGCCATGCTCGACCTGGCCGGCACGATGGCCACAGTAAGCGTGATATGCCTTGCCGCGGTCACCCTGCTGGGGATAGTCTGCGCCAGGTGGCTCATCAGCCCGGTCGAGCTGCTCAGAGCGGTCAGCGGGGGCGAAGGCCCGACGGCGGAGAACTTTGCGCTGACAGTAAACCTGCTGCGCTGGACGTTCCCGTACCTGTTTCTGATAGGAGTTGCCGCCGTGTTGACAGGCGTGCTCTACACGCAGCGCCACTTTGCGGCGCCGGCATATTCCCCCGTTCTGCTGAATGTTTCGCTGATAGCGAGCTGTTTCGCGTTGCGGAGTCAGTTCCCGCACCCTGTTTTCGCGCTGGTGGTGGGTGCGCTTATCGGCGGTGTCGCCCAGTTGGCGCTTCAATCGGCGGTTGCGGCGAACAAGGGCATCTTTCCCGTCCCGAGAGCCACGTTCGGTCATCCGGGCCTCAAGCAGATAGGCATTCTCTTTCTGCCGGTGGTCGTCACCCAAGGGGTCAACCAGGTCAACCTGCTTGTCGACACCTGGTTTGCCCATTCGTTGGGCGAAGGCAGCGTGACCAGCCTGTACTACGCCAGCCGGCTGTATCAACTGCCTCTCGGCGCGTTTGCGGTCGCAGCCTCGACGGCCGCGTTGCCCGTCATGTCACGGCTTGCGGCCGCGAAGGATTTCGACGGGCTCGTCAAGACGTTCTCGCGGGGAGTACGGCTTGCCGCGTTCCTCTGTTTTCCTGCTGTCGCCGTGATGGTCTTCGCACCTCAACCGCTGATCAGGACTCTGTTCCAATATGGAAGGTTCAGCGAGACGCTGACGTCGCGCGCCGCATGGCCCTTGCTGTTTTACGCGCTTGGACTGGTTTCGTTTGCCTCGGTGAAGACGGCGACTTCGGCGATGTATGCGATACAACAGACAAAGCTCGCCATGGTGGCCGGCGTCGCAGGGATGCTCGCAAACATCGCACTGAATTTCGCGCTTGTCCGACACATGCAAACGGGCGGACTCGCGCTCGCCACTGCGCTCTCCTTCACGCTCAATCTCGCCATACTGTTGGCGCTGCTCAAGTGGAAAATCGGCAGCTTGGACGGGCAGCGGATCGCCGGTTCGCTCTCCAGAATGCTGGTGGCTGCCGCTGGGGCGGGTCTGGCAATCAGATTGATAACACCTCATCTCGAACGGCTTATCGGCACAACGGGCATACCGGCACGGGTAGCCGTTCTGTCTGCGCTTCTCTTGGTATGCGGCACAATGTACGTCGCCGTGTGTTGGCTGCTCCGTCTCGAGGAACCGCGAGAGATCGTTCGTCAGATACGTGAACGCCGTTCGCCCCGGTAGCCTGCGTTAATGCCGTATCTGTTTTCCGGAGAGTAACCGTTCAGAGATGGGTGGCACGTGTAATAACAACGCACCGGAACGACTCATAAGCCATAAGCGATGCGCCGGGCTCCCTTCGTTTCCCATCATGATCAAGAAAAATTGCCTTCAAAAGCCACCTCTACGATACAATGACGGGCAAAAAGACGGCCATTATCTTGCTCCACACCGATCTGCGAAGAATCCTAAATAAGCGCCAACGCCGCGTTTATTACCAACTGCACATCCAAGGCGTTTACTTGTCCGTCTCCATTCACGTCCGCGTCAAAATTGCCGATGTCTATTCCGAGTGCGGCGTTGATCACAAGTTGTACGTCTAATGCATCTATGTGATCGTCACCGTTAATGTTGCAGTTGAAAACCGTTACGGGGTCGCTGGGGCCGGCCGCAGGGGCGAGGTTACCGGCGGCGTCTGAGGCTGTGTCAGCCCCGAGCGATATACTGAGCGTACCTCCACCGGAGATATTCGAGATAGTGACTGTACGCGTTGTATTGCCGGCGCCGGACACCGTAACAACACCATTGGCCGTATCGGTTCTGTTCAGGACAACATCGTTCCAAGTCAACACCACGTTATCGGCTTCGCCGTATGTAACCGTATATGTAATTTCCCGGGTAGCCGTAAACTCCGCCGAAGGTTCTCCGATCGAAACCGTGGGTGGCACAGTATCGAGTACGATCGTGTCGCTGAAGCTGGTTGACGTGTTCCCAAGCGTGTCGCGGAATTGGACATACACCGTTTTCTCGCCGTCACCGGCAGTGAGTGTCCAAGGCGTGGACGCTGAGAAATCCTCCCATTCGTCCCACGTGGTTCCATCGCTGCTCAACCGCATGTCGGCTACACCTATCCCATTTGTGCCGTCTGAGGCGGTCAGGCCGACTGTAACATCGAGAGTGTTCGTATAAGTCGCACCACTATTGATAACGATAGTCCCCGTTGGCCCTGTCGTGTCCAGGTTGATGCCATCGGTTACGGTTTGGGAAATGTTGTCAGCGGCATCCCGGAACTGGGCGTAGACGATCTTCGGGCCATCACCTGCCGAAAGGGTCCATGTTTTGCCGGTACCGACGGCTTCCCACGAACTCCAGTTTGTGCCGTCATTGCTAAACCGCATATCTGACACGCCGGAACCGGAACCGTCGCCCGAGCTCAAGGTCAACGTCACGTCCGACGAGCTGGTCCAGTCCGCCCCGCCGTCAATCGTTACCGTGCCGGTAGGCGCGGTGGTATCCAACGAGATCGTGTCTGTCGCGGTGGCCGACACGTTGCCGGCGTTGTCTTTGAACTGTGCGTAAACTGTCTTCCCTTCATCAAACGCGTAAAGGGTCCACGTTTTGCTGGTTGCGACTGTTTCCCACGAACTCCAATCTGAGCCATTGTTGCTGAACCGCATCTGGGCTACGCCGGACCCATTGCCATCGCTATACGCCAACGCGAGCGTAACGTTTCTGCTATCGGTCCACGCGGCTCCCCCGTTAATTGTTATGCCACCGGTAGGCGGCACGGAGTCCACCGTTACTGAAGCGCCCGTCGCCGCATTGGCGTAACCCCCGGCCGTATCCCAGGCTGTTCCTGCCGCAACCTCGATATGCAGACGCCCTTCACCCCAACAGTTGGTCAGCGTTACCGTGCGCGTCGTGTTGCCGTCACCCGACAACTCGACCGTCGCGCCCGCGGCATTTTCCGGAGCGGAAACCAGGGTAACATCGGCCGCTTCGAGCAAGATATCCGTCGCCCCCTCGTAAGTAAGGATATATTCCACCGGCCCGGAGGCCGTGGCTGTCGGCACGGGTCCCGTAATCGTCAGTACCGGCGGCGTGTTGTCCACCGTGAACGTGCCGCTTGGCCCGATTGCCGGAGCGGTTGTGCTGCCCGCGTATGTCGCCGTGCCCGCAGCAATAGTAATGCCGAGCGTCCCGTCTCCCGTTATGTTGCTTATGACGATCTTCTTCGCCAACGGTTCAGCCGTATCCTCGACCGTTACCGTCCCGTTGGCCGTGCCGGTCTTGTTCAAAGTGACGTTTCCAGCCGCCAGATTGACGCTGGTCGCGCCCGGATAGGTCACAGTGTAGTATACCGGCCCCGATTTCGTAATGGTCTCCGAAGGCGCGCTCAAGCCCACCATCTCGTCACCCACAACTATCGTATAGTCGCCCTGAGCCGACAGGTTGCCGTGTACGTCCTGCGAGACGATATGGAAATAGTAGACCCCGTCCGGTTTCCCGAACTCATTCCACGTGTAAAGGTCCGTGCTGTCCGGCGATACCGCCGTCACAGTTGTCGATACGGTCTGATCGAAAGCAAGATGGAACTTGGGCGTACCCGTGGCGAACGAGTCCGGATCGGTCCAGGCAAACCCTATGTTGCTGGTGTTTGATGTCGGGATAACCTGCACGTGCGGCGGCCGTGCCTCGCGGATGCGCACCGCAAAATGTGTCGGCGCCGTCAGGTGGCCGCAATCGTCCGTCGCAATCAGGTGCAGGAAATACCGGCCCAGCGAAAGATTGGTCACCTCGAGCGTCGCCTCCGCCGTGCTCGTGCTGCCCGCCGTCGGCACGCTATAGGGGCTGCGATCCCACACGTAGTAGTAGGGCGCGCCGGAAGCCGGTGCGGGCGTCCACGCCAACGCCACGTCCCGGGCGGCATACGCCGTGTGCGGGTCCACGTGCGTGCTCGATGTCACCACCGGCCCCGGTGTCGCGCCGACCGTCACCTTGCGTTCCGCCACAGGAGACAGGTAGCCCCACGTGTCCTCGCTCTGGACCAGAAACCAATGGACGCCGGATTCCACACAACCGAACGTTACGCTCGTTTCCGTGGTTGTCGTCGAGGGCGTAGCGCCTTCGCTCGTCCCCCAGGCGTACCAGTACTTCACCACGTCCGGCACACCGCCGTCGGTCCACTCGAACGTTACCTCGACCCCGGAACCGCGCGTGTTCTCGTCAGGATGTGTCGGAGAAGACACTACCGGCGGTGCGTCGGTGACAATGAACTTATAATGCGCCGGCGCGCTCAAAGTCCCCGCCGCGTCCATGGCGACCACGTGGAACCAGTAGGTGCCGGGGGCAAGGCCCGGCGTTATCGTAATGAGTGCAGATTCTGAGAACGTGTCTCTCGCGTCCGGAATCGTGTCGGGTACACTATCCTGGACGTAGTAGTAACCGGGGATAGTCACCTCTTGGGGTAACACGAAGCCGGATCTCCAGACGTCGTTAGTCGAAGTGGGACCCGAAGAGCCGCATGTCCCTCCGCCTAACACCCATAACATGTTCTGAAACGCCACCGCTCCATGCCCCCAGCGGTACGACCACGGTGCATAAGCCCTTTCTTGCGTCCATGTTATGCCGTCTGGGCTGCTCCAGATATCTCTCATGGCAACATCGCTACAGTATTGTGGGTGGCTCCAATCTCCGTGTCCGCCCAGTACCCATAGTTTCTCCTGGAACGCCACCACCCTATGGCTCCCGCGCCCAGACCAGCCTGCGTCAGCCGTTTCTAGCGTCCATGTCCTGCCGTCCGGGCTGCTCCAGACGTCGTTCTTATAGCTACCTCCCAACACCCACAACTTGTTCTGGAGCACCACCGCCTGATGGCCCGCACGCCTCCCGCAGCCTGCATCAGCCGTTTCCAGCGTCCATGTCCTGCCGTCCGGGCTGCTCCAGACCTCCTTCTGGGCTCCGTAGTACTCGGGTCCTCCCGGATTTCCAGCTCCGCCTAACACCCACATCTTGTTCTGGAACACAACCGCCTGATGGCCAGCGCGCCCCGGCCATTCTGCGTCAGCCGTTTCCAGTGTCCATGTCCTGCCGTCCGGGCTACTCCAGACGTCGTTCCGATAGCCACCACCTCCCAGCACCCACACCTTATTGTGGAACACAACCGCCGGAGCCGCCGCCCATTCTGCGTCAGCCGTTTCCAGTGTCCATGTCCTGCCGTCCGGGCTACCCCAGACGTCGTTCCGATAGCCATCACCTCCCAGCACCCACAATTTGTTCTGGAACACCACTACCTCGTGCGCTCGCCGAGGCGACCAGCCTGCGACCGCCGTTTCCATCGTCCAACTTTTCCCGTTAGCCGCGGTTCCGATCTGTGCCTGAAACACCTTGTTTGACGAGGGGGTGTGCGTGTCGGGGTGGGATGGGCTGTAGACATATAACCCATCGAGGTACACATTAACGTGGTGGTTCCTCTGCGACCCGTCGATGATCTGGCGGTCTGTCCCGATGACGGCGATATGGAAGTACCACGCGCCGGTGTTTGTCGCCGTATACTGGACGGTCTTCGGGTCGGCCGCGTCGCGGAAAGTTCCGCCGGTATCCACGACGGTATACCCGCTCTGATCCATGACCCATAGATAGCCATAGAGGTCTGCCCCTGCCATATAGTTTGTATAATCCACGGTCACATCCGGACTGCAATACCATTTAGTGCTGTCCGGATGACTGGGCGAATACAGCGGCAGACGGTCCTGGAACCAGTCCGGGACGCCATCGCCGTCAGCGTCTTCAAACCCGTCGGAGACACCGTTGCCGTTCAGGTCCTGGTAGGCGTCGGGGATGCCGTTACCGTCGATGTCCTCGAAGCCGTCTGGTAGACCGTTGCCGTCGAAATCCTGGGCCGCGTCGGTGGTACCGTCCTGATCGAGATCGAATATATCGTCCGGTGTGCCGTCATCGTCTACGTCCAACCATTCCAGTCTGGTGTCTATCTCGAACAGGTCTGATTCGGGCACGCTGCTGCCGCCCGCAGCCGGAACGCTTTCCAGAAGCACCGCCGCTTCAGCGATCTGGCGTTCCGGGTGATCGTTGTAAACATGCCAGACGACCATGTTGTCCTGGCCCGGCTGGACATCATCGCCTATGTCGCCATAGACAGTACTGGCGGTAAGGTCGTACGAGAGTGCGCCATCGTCGCTGGCCGACAGACTCAGTGTCACCGGCCCTGACGGCGTGACGGACAGATCATAAAAGATGCGTACGAAACTACCGTATTGTTCTGCTTCAACATAGGTAATCTCGACCGTTTGCGCATGGACGGAACTTGTCCTCCCCAACACGGCAAATACCATAACCGACAGGACTAAACCACGCGCTAAGAAACGACATGCCGATTTCATAGAATATCCCTCCCGATAACCTGATTGAAGCACCTTCTCATATCCAAGCAATTACATTACTGTACTCGACTATAAACCAAAGCACCTCCTACGTCAAGCATCGCGCCGGTAGTCCCGAGACATGGGTGATGTCCAGGTGCCCACAAACTGGCGGCGGGGGGAAGATAGGTGTTATAATTCAATAAAGAGACCGAAACGCTTAGAAAACCAGGGGGTGATAACGATGATATTCGGAAAACAAGCCGGTAAGACCCGGCGGGCAGTGGCTTGTGTGGCTGGGCTGTGTTTGATCGCAGCGCTGTTCACCGTTTCGGCCGCTGCACAACCCGGCAAGATGCGTATGCCCGCTGGCCGGGACAGCGGCGACCAGAACGCGTATAGCACGCAACAGCAAGGGGTTACGAACGTCTCTGCGGGTTCGCGGGGTTCGTTCGTGCCCGGGGTCCAGCGTGATGCCGCACGTGCGGGAGCACCGCACACAAAATACCGGGTGCCGCCTCAGGCACCCCCGGCTCCTGTGCGTCCAAACCCGATTCCCCCACCTCAGCCGCAGTCCCGAACCGTAATACCGGCGGTTCCCGGCTCGACCCCAACCGTCATACCGAGAGGGACGCCACCCACGATCGAGCCACGGGGTCACGGCAGCGTACCGAACAGGCCTCGCTCCGGGCCGGGTTATCATCCGAGGCGTCCGTATCGGCGCGGGGATGCGTACAACCCGTTCAGGCTTGGCGGATGGCGTGGCTGGAACTGGAACACGTACTACCACTCGCCCTTGAACCAAGGGTACACCTACTACTATCTCGGCGGCGTCCCCATGTACTACGGTTCTCCGGTCGTCGTCTACCCTGATTCCTGGTATCGCAGGGAAACGCCCGGCACGACGGTCATTCCTCGGGTGGATCCGGTCAGACCTTCCAGCTTTGCCTCGTTTCACGATTATCTTGTCATTGAAGGAGACAAGCTGATCGCTGCCGGCAACTACACAGAGGCGGCTGAGAAATACCGAACCGCGACATCTCAACAGCCTGAGAACGCCCGGACAAAAGTCGCCCTGGCGAACGCGCTGTTTGCTTCAGGCAACTACGAGTTTGCCACGGAGGTGCTGCGCAAGTCGCTTCTCTGTCTCGCCGACAACGAACCGTTGCCGAACCCCGTGGGAACGTTTCCCACCAACGAAACCTTCGTGACGCTGATTCGCAAACTCGAGAGCCGCGCAGCGCTCCGTCCGGGAGATGGCTCGTTACGGTTGCTTCTCGGGTTCTACTACCTGTGCTCCGGCAGGACGGACTCCGCCATCAGCGAGCTACAGGAAACGGTGTCGCGCGACAAAGAGGACCTCGAGGCGGCATACCTGCTGCGCGTTGCACAACGGCACGGTTGAGCGCGCCTTACCGTGCGAAGCTCATGATGAGCGAGCCGACGAGGCGGTTCCATCCGTCGGCGAGCACAAACATGATCACCTTGAAGGGGAGCGAGATGAAGATCGGGGGAAGCATAAACATGCCCATAGACATGAGCGTGCTGGCGACGACCATGTCTATGATCAGGAACGGTATGTAGAGCATGAACCCGATCTCGAACGCTATCCGCAGCTCGCTGATGACGAAGGCGGGTATCAGCACGTGTGTGGGCACGTCGTCGAGCGTGTTGGGTCTTTCGATCTCCGAGAGCCGGACAAACAGCAGGAGATCGCGCTCGCGCGTCTGGCGGAACATGAACTCTCTGATGGGGGTGAGGGCACGGTCGAACGCCTCGGCTTGCGTAATCTCCTGAGCCATGTACGGCTGGAACGCGTCGACGTTGACCTGTTGCCATGTGGGCGCCATCACGAAAAACGTCAGAAATAGCGCCAGCCCCACGAGCACCTGGTTAGGCGGCATCTGCTGGGTGGCGAGCGCTTGGCGGAGGAACCCGAGCACGACGATGATCCGGGTGAACGAGGTCATCATCACGAGGATAGCGGGTGCGAGCGCCAGGATGGTTACGAGAAAGAACACCTGGAACGCGGTCATGACCTGCTGCGGTGTTTCGGCAGTGGCGACCTCGAGACCGACCCTTGGTATGGGTATGGGAGCCGCTTCTTGCGCCAGCGCCGAAGAATGAGGGAGAGCGAACACCAACACAGCAAGCGCCGCCGCCAACAGCAAGGTGGAACGTAAAGGGTGAAAAGAAAGACGTAAGGCGTAAGGTGTGAGTTGCCGGCGAAACGGTGTCGATTTTACATTGTCAGTTGTCCGTTTCAGATTTTGCATTGCCGAACGTGAGGGTATGGTGGTAAGGCCTGACCGGAAACGTAGAACGTAAAGAGGGAGTCGCGGAGAAAACCTTCTGCATCTTACATTGTCAGTTGTCCGTTTCAGATTTTGCATTGCCAAAGGGCTCGTCTAGCCCCGTTCCTCACCATCGATTCCCTCGGAAAACTCCTTTATCTTCTCAAGCTCGCTTCTAAGGTCTTCGAGATGTTCGGCCACCCCGAGTCTTTCTTCAACGGGCTTGCGGCGCTCGAACCGTTTGTGGAACCTGTCGAGGTATTTTCCAAACGCGGCCGAGGTCGGCTCGGTCTCGCCTGGGGCCACCCCGAATTCGGTAAGGACTTTCGGATCGGTTATCTCCGTGATGCACGATATGGCGTTCGGGGTGGTGCCGACAACGAGTATCCTGTCGGGAAGCCTGACCCAGTAGAGCGAGGTCTTGGGAGCAAGTTGCATGCGGCCAATTATCTTGCCGAAACGTTGGTCGAGCAGAAACGTGCTCTTGCCGCCGAACTTCTTCACCAGATACACCACGAAAAAGAAGCCGCCCAGCACAACAACAAGGGCTATGGACATTCTGACAAGGTCTTTGAACGCACTCGGTTCAACGCCGGTTTCGGCAGCAGTCTCGCGACCCGCGTAGTACTCCTCGAGTGTGAGCGATCCCTCGGTACCGAGAGCCTCCTCAGCGTCCCAGGTCTCTTCGGGTTGCAGTGCGGACTCGTCTTCGAGCGCGTCGTCAGCAATGACGGCAGCGGCGTCGGGCGCCTCTTCCTGCGCAACGGCACACGCGGCGACTGCCACAGCCGCAACGCACAATCCAACGTAACGTAACGGTGCAGGTAGTCTGGGTCTAAGAACCATCACCTTTTCCTTCAGTGTCTTGGACCTGTTCTTCTTCACCCGGTTCGGCAGCGATAGTCGTCAACCTCACAGCGAGCATATCGGCGATGACCACAATCTCGCCTCTGGCAAGGAACACGTCATTGACGAAGACATCGACCGTCTCACCAGCAAGTTTGTCAAGCTGTATGACGGCACCCTTGCGCATGTTAAGCACGTTGCGGACCAGCAACTTTGCACGGCCGAGCTCGACCGTGACTCTCAGCTTGACATCCGAGAGCATCTTGACATCTCTTGACGGACGGGCCTGCGACGTCGCATCCTGAATGGGCTCGAGTTCGGCCGGATCGTCTTTCACGACCGGGATGTCAGGTCCTGTCAGGATAGGTCCCTTCTCAGTGGTCAATGGTATCTCCCTCCGCTACTGAATGGCGAACGAATTGAACCGGACAGCAGTAACCGCCTCGTAGCCGAGCTCCGCATTGATCTTATCAACCATCTCCTTGCTGAGCCGCTGTTTGGCTTCAGTACTCTTTAATTGGTCGAACCTCTTGTCGGAAAGCAGCAGGATGAGCGTGTGTTTCACCTGTGAGAGGATGGGATCGTCATCGTTCTCGAACCTCGTTTTCAGTTCGGGACTGGCCAGCGTGAGCTGTGGGTCGATTTGCAGGTACCGGTCAATGCCGCCGTGGTCAATGTTGGCTATAATCGAGCCCACATTATAGACCACTTGGGTTCCCTCCGGCTCGGAGCCCAGGATCGCTTCCAGTTCCTCCTCACTGTCCGGAGGTCCAAGCATGGGGATGAGAACGAGAAACACCACGGCACATGCCGCCCCGGCGCATCCGATAATCACGACTGCAAAGATGACCATCTTGATCATCCCCCCACCTTTCTTCTCAGTGGGTTGTTCTGGTGCTTCGTCTACCTCTTCTCCGGCCATCTCACATTCCTCCTGACAATCATCTTCGGTGCCACCGGCATCATGTCACCGGCTCCGGTTGTCCCGTCAGGCCTCTTGGCCTCACCGTGAGCTCGACCCGCCGATTCCTGGCTCTGCCGTCCGGCGTGTCATTCGTCGCAACGGGACGGTTCTCGCCAAACCCCGATACGAACGTCGTGGCAGCGTCTATGTCCTCCTCGTCAATAAGATACCTCGCGACACTGACCGCGCGCGCAACCGACAGCTCGAGGTTCGATGGAAATTCCTCGGTATGGATGGGCACATTATCTGTGTGTCCTTCAACGCCAATAACCCGGTCCGGAATCTCCTTGAGCATGCCGGTGACGTCAGTCAGTATTGGCGCCGCCCCGGGTTTCAGGTCGGCCTTACCTGTATCGAAGAGAACCGGGCTCTGGAGCGTGACCTTAATGCCGCCCCGTTCAATCTGCGTGACCCGCACCTTACCTTCCAACCCGTGGACCTTAATGTACTTGGCGAGCCTGATAGCCGCGTCCTGCATTCTTCTTTGTACAGGCGGCTCGTAAATGGGCTTGATGAGCTGAAGCAACACCTCTTCCTTGTTGAGAACGCCGAGAGCCCCCTGGAGTGAGGCCATGGCCTTCTTGAACTCCTCCTCGTGGATAGTCGAAAACGACAGAAGCAGCACGAAGAAGGTCAGTAGCAGGGTCATCAGGTCGCCGTACGTGACCATCCACCCAGGCGCGCCGCCCCCGCCGCCACCTTCATCGTCCCTGCCGCCTCTTGCTCTTGCCATCTCGGTAATCCAGGTCTTGTTCCGGCCCGCTCCCTACGCGCCCTCTTCGGCCGATGCCTCCGCAGGCTCACCTCTCATACTCGGAGCCACGAAAGCCTTCAACTTCTGCTCGACAACCCTCGGGTTGTCGCCGGATTGTATCGACAGAATGCCCTCGATGATAACCTCCTTTGTCAAAATCTCGGTGCGCGTTCTCACCTTCAGCTTGCCGGCTATCGGCAGGAATATAAGGTTTGCCACAAGCGCACCGTACAGCGTCGTGATCAGGGCAACCGCCATACCCTCTCCGATCTGCGACGGGTCCTCCATCGCAGCCAACATCGCGATGAGACCGATGAGGGTCCCTATCATCCCGAAAGCCGGCGCATAATTGCCCATCGCTGCGAATATGCCCTGCCCCAAACTGTGCCTGTCTTCGAGAAATGCGAGTTCCGTCGTAAGTATGTCCTTGATAAGTTCGGGCGCAGTACCGTCAACGGCGAGCTGGATGCTCTTTTCGAGGAACTCGTCGCCCGCCTCGGCAGCCTGCTGTTCGAGTGCAAGAATTCCCTCGCGGCGAGCCACGGTCGCGAAGCCAACGATTTTGTCAATGACGATCGTCGGAGGGGACGCCTTGTGGAAGAAGGCGTTCCTCACAACCTTGACAACGCCGAGCACATCCTGGAGCGGAAAACTCACAAGGGTTGCCGCCACAGTGCCCCCCCCCACTATCAACAATGAAGGGATGTTTATGTACAGCTTCGGTTGTCCCCCAGTGAGTATCGCCAAGAATACGCACGCGACACCTGCTATTATGCCCAGTACGGTTGATATATCCATCTCTTCCTAAAAGCCTCCAACCCCAGCGCCACCCTGCACGTCGCGCAACGCTGCCGATAAATCCTTATTCAGAATCGTCCGCACCAAGAATGCCCGCCATGGTGTTCCAGGTATTGACGCTACGTTTATATTCTATCACTTTTCGCAGGACTTCGTCAACAGTTTCCTGCACCAACACCTTCTGGTCGTTCACCAGAGTTATTATTGTATCCGGGGTTGCCTCGACGAACTTTATGAGCTCGGCGTTTACGTAGAGTTCGGTTTGATTAAGCCGTGTGAGGCGAATCATGTCGCCCACCGCCTTTCTGTTTGGCGCCGGGTGGGAGGCGGAAGGAACGCTGCCTTCCGCCTCTCCACCTCGACTGCCGTTACTACACTACCTCACGTCACTGTGACCGGGATTACCTCACGAGATTAACTGTCTCGTTCAGAATCAGGTCGGCCGTCGTGACCGTTCTCGCGTTAGCCTGGAACGCACGCTGTGCGAGGATCATGTTGGCGAACTCGGTCGCCAGGTCGACGTTCGATCCTTCGAGCGCGCCGCCGACCATGCTGCCTCGGTCGCGGTCGTTCGGAGCACCTATTCGGGCCGCGCCGCTGTTAATGGTCGTAGCAAAGAGGTTGCTGCCTTCCCTGCTCAGGCCGCCGGGGTTGCTGAACGTTGCGAGCGCGACCTGTCCGAGCGTCTCGGTCAGCCCGTTCGAGTAGACGCCGGTGATCATGCCACTGGTGCCTATCGAGAAGCTCTCCAACGTTCCCTGGGTAAACCCGTCCTGGCTCAACACCGCAACGCTCGTATCGCCCGACAACTGTGACATACCACTGAAATCGACGCTGATTGACGAGTCGGCGGCACCGTTGGCGTACGTGGTGATGGTTATTGTGCCCGGGCTACCGGCCAATACCTGCCCATCGGAGTCGAACGTGAGAACATTGCCGGCAGGCGTGGTGTTCGTACCGGCGGACACGGCACTGACGTCCCAAGTCCAGGCGCCTGGTCCCGTACGCACGAAGTCGAGCGTCACGTCCACGGGCGTTCCCAGCGAGTCATAGACTGTGATCGTTCGCTGTAACGTCGAGGTCAGCGGCGTGGCGGGATCCAGGTTGCCCACAAGCGCCGCCGCTGTTGTCGCAGCCGCAGTGCTCGCACCGCCAAGAGGGATCGACAGTTGGCCGTACGGTCCGTTGGGATCAACGACACCGCTGACCGCCGTGAACCCCTGCGCGTAGAGACCCGTTGCGGGATCGACCAGGAACCCGTCCCGGTCTATCAGAAACGAGCCGTCGCGCGTGAAGAAGTTCTGCGTCTGGTTCGCATCGCTCATCACGAAGAACCCGTCGCCCTGTATGGCGAGATCGCTCAGAACGTTCGTCGTGAGCAGCGATCCCTGGGTGTAATCGGTGTCTATGGTGCCTATCCTGACACCGAGCCCGACCTGCTGCGGGTTCGTGCCGCTGGTGGCGGCTGTGCCGCCCGACGCGCCCTGCAGGGTCTGACTGAACAGATCCTGAAACAGCACGCGGGCGCCTCTGTACCCCGTCGTGTTGACGTTGGCTATGTTGTTACCAATGACGTCGAGCTTTGCCTGCTGCCCCTGCAGCCCGCTGACGCCACTAAATATTGCTGCACCCATTGTAGACCTCCTTGTCTCCGTTGCCTCTGTCAGTCGGCAACGTCGTGAGGCTTCCTCTTTCGAGGTCCGGCCTCTGGTTTAGCTTCCTTGTCCTGCAACCGCTCCGTTTGCCCGGACGATCACCGCACTGTCAATGTTCGTGAAGACGCTGTCGTGCATCTCCTCCTGAACCATCGCAGTGATCACCGTGCGCTTCGGCACGCTGACAACCAACGCCACCTTGTCCATGACAAGCAGCGATTCCCGTGCGCCCTTCAGGGCTGCACTGTCGACTGCCTGACGGACAAGCGCCTGCTCGGCATCGCTCAAATGGATCTTGCGCGTCGCAAGACGTTTCTGAGCGTGCGCCGAGAACCGTACGTCGCCGGTGCCCTTGGCGATCTCGGTGTCGAGAACCGCCTTGAAGCTCGGCGCGCCCGGCTCGGGTCGCGTTGCCGGTCGTGGTTGGCCGACAACCGGTCGCGGTTGTATTGGAGTTACTATCTTGTTAACCATTGTTTGAACCTGCATCCAGTTGGTAGACCCGGAACACGCTTTCCAGCCGTACCGGAACACCATCCACCATCAGTACCGGTACCGAGTTTTCGAACATCACCTCGTTTACCTCACCGGTTACCACCGAGCCGTCCGGCCCGATCGCCTCGACGCCCTTCCCGACCAGGCTCGTCGCTTGCAGGAGTCCAAACGCCTGGAAACCGCTGCGCAGATTGGTCATCTGCTCGAGCGCTGTGAACTCCGCGAGCTGGCTCAGGAATTCGCGGTCAGAGATTGGTTCGAGCGGATCCTGGTTGGCGAGTTCCGTCGTGAGAAGCATCAGGAAATCTTCCTGCATAAGCTCCGAGTCGGTACCCGCAATTCCCTCAGGTAGCCCGAACAACTGCGTAAATACGGGCGATACATTCAAGCTGCTCCACCTCCTTTCAACTGCTTGTTTATGCAACCAGATCCAAATGGCCGTCGTGTGCAATCCGCGTCCGCAGATCCGCCGTTGCGACATCCAACGCGTCGTCGCGCAGGTCTTGAGCAGACGTGTCTTGGTCTGACGGCATGGTGTTGTTCCTTTCGTTGGCGAGCCAACTATCGAGCTGTTCGCCGCCGCTGGTGTCGACCGTTACATGCACGAGCTCGACGCCTTCGTTTTGAAGCGCCTCGTGCAGCGCGGGCAATCCGCTTTCGAGCAAGCTGCGCGTTTCAGCGTAGCGCGCGACGATCTCGAGCTTGACCGCGTTGCCGTCCTGGGAGACTATCCGCAGGTTGACCTCGCCGAGAGTCGGCGGCTCGAGCCGGAGACGTATCTCCGATACATCCCTCGACGTCATGAGCCGTGCGGACCGTACGATCTGGCCCGCGACCTTCTCAGCACGGTCTGCCGCGTAGGACTCCGGCAGAGAGAACTCCTGTTCTGCCTGCTGGACGTTCGTCTCCTGTTGAGCGTGGTTCGAGACCGGCGTTGCAGTCTCGGCGAACGTCTCGTGGCGCGTGCCCTGTTCGGCGTTCGCGTCAGTGCCTGACGTTGCGGGCGCTTGCGCGCGTCCCTCAACACCGGCCGCCGCTGTCGCTTTCGCCACAGCTGTGCTGTCGGTTGCAGGAACGCTCTCTTGCGCCACGGGGCTTGCAGTCTCGCCCGCCTTCGCCACGTCGGCCAACGGTCCACCTTCCTTCAGGCTTTCACCCTGGCCGGAAGACTTCGTCTCGACGTTCGTGACGAACGCAGATGCGTTGGCCCCGGCGTCAGGCGTGTAAGGTTCCACTGCCTCGGGAGCCTGGTTCGTGGTTCCGGTCGGCACAGCGTTAGGCGGCGAACCGCCTTGTTCCGCCTTGGGGTCGGCACCGGCACCGGCTTCAGCGGTTCCGATTTCGGCCGGAGCGACTTCTTGAGCCTGAACAAACGTGCGTACAGGCGCAGGTTCCGTTGTGGCGCTCTGCACACGCGGACTCGAAGCTGTGGCCGTGGCCGTCACCGTTTCCGGAACCGGAATCTCCTGCTCGTTGCCAACGAGAGGTCCTTCCTGCTCAGCCGGTTGAACCACTGAGCCGGGCGGCTGTGCTTCCTGAGCAGTCAGCTCAGGCTCTTGCAGCTTGCCACCCACAGCGTCCGGTTCGGTTTCAGGTGCCACATATTCGACTTCCGGCGGTACGGTCGATCCGACGATAGGCGCCGGAGACGGTTCTGCCGCACCAGCGGACTCGACGTCCTCTTCGAACTCGTTATCTCCGAAGAGTTGTTCGACCGAAGGCGCCGCCGGTGGTGTCGGCATCGCGCTCTCTTCCAGAGGCGAATCCGTCCCTTCGTCGACAACGCTAACGTTGGCCGGCATCTCGTCATCGACCACCGCCGCAACAACCGGTGCCACAGGTTCTTCTGTGGTCGTCAGGCCGGATGCAGCCAACACAATCGGCTCCATGGCCGCTTCCGGTGTCACCGCCGTTATCGGGCGCTCTGCATCGTCGATACTTGCGATGAGTGGCGCTGACGAAGGCTGATCAACCGGCTTGTCGGCCGGTTCCGGTTCGTCCAGTCCGGCAACCACGATCGGCTCCGGTCGTCCCACTGTAAGGCTTGGGGACGGGTTTGCGCCTACCGGTGCCGCTTCAGGGCCCTCGACTCCGTTTTGGGGAGCGGACTCATCCGCGATCTCCGGGGACACTGCAGGAACCGCAACGTCAACTGCATTCTCCGGTTCCTCGGTTCCCGTTACGACTGCCGGGTCGACGTCAACAACCGCCGGTGCCGGCACGTTCTGCACCGTTTCCGCGGACGCCCCAGACGTTTCGACATCAGGGGTACGTTCCGCTTCATCGGTGCTCGCCGCAACCGCAGGCATGACGTCAACAACGCTTACCGTCGGCGTGCCCTGTTCCAACCCCGTAATCGCTACGGTCTGTTCCGGAACAAGGCCGGTTGCCGGCGGCGGTTGTTGCTGCACCGCGTCCGCGAGTGCCTCGCGGGTTGGCGCGACGATATCGCCCTGCGGTTCCGCCATCTCGCCGGTCGACTGAGCCACTACCAGCACGTCCGCATCTGGCTTCACCGTTGCGGTTTTACCGTCCGGCGCAGCCATCAGCACGGGTGCTGCGGCTGCCGAAGACGGTTCTCCGGCCGGTACTTCCGGGGCCGTTGCTGCAGGTACCGACGCGACGCCGGCACTCGGTTCAGCCGAGGATGCCACCACAATAGGATCCGGTGGCGGCACAACAGGTACACGTTCCGGACCGGCCTGTTCGAAGCTGGCCGTCGCCGTTGTTTCCGGCGTTTCGCCGACCATCGTAACGGGCTGCTCGGCGGATTCGGTCTCAGATGGGACCGCCCCGTCTCGGGCAGCCACCGGTTGGAGCGGTCGCTCTCCGGACGCTACAGGAGACTGGTCTACCTGGGTGGATGGCACCGTCTGCGCATCCACAACCTCGAACACATCCGGCTGGACTACAGCGTTTACAGCCGGTTGTGCTGACGAGACCACTGTCTCGGCTTCGGCATATGCAACGCCGGCTTGGCCTTCGGGCACTGCGGCCGTAGCGGATTCCGGATCAACCAGAACAGCTCCGGGCGCGTGGCCGGCGGAAACCGAAGCGGCCGTATCGCCTTCGGTTTGTCCGGGCTGTTGATTCGTCGGCGGGGACGGGTTTGTCGCAACCGTCGCGCCGACAACATCCTGCCCGGTCACGCCATCCAGCGTCCCTGCACCAGTTGCATACTGTGCAAGTATCTCGCTGAATAACGAGGCTGCGGCGTCTTCCGGCGGGCTCAAGGCAGCAAGGATGCTGCTCGCCGTCGGCAGAGACTCCACGGGCGGAATAATCACTTCACCCATATACATCACCTCCTTTCTCTATGAGATTTTAGCAATCCGTGTCATGCACGGAGTAATGGTCCAAGGAGAATCAGCCTGTTTGTCTCAGTAACTCCTTGAGTATCGCTGCAACGCGTTCCGCATCATCGGCAGTTGTCCCCATCTTCTCGAGAACTTTGGCTCTCGCCTTCGCGCTCATGCGGGACAGAATCTTGAGTTGGTCCTCAAGCTCAAGCTTGCCGAGCTGTGCAGCGGCCTCTTGCTCCTTCATCTCTTCATAGGTTTTCACCCAATCGGACAGTTGTGCGTCTTGCTCTTGGGTCAGCGCTTCGAATTGTGCTGTCACCTGGTCGAGCGTCTCCTGAGCGTCGCGCTGAAGCGATTCGAGATCCTTCCGCTCCATCTGCAACCGTTTCCATTCCTCTTCAATCTCTGCCTCTCTCGCTTCGAGTTCCGTCTCCCTGGCCGCCATCTTCTCAGCTATCGTCACCGGCGTGGGCGGCGCTTTGAGCTCCGTGATCGCAAGCGAGTTGGTTTTCCCGCCTCGCAGCCGCTGGATCGTTTCCGGGTTGAGATACCCTTTTTGGAAAAGGAGACCTCCCGCAACAAGCACGAAAACAAACAGCCCCGAACCCAACGCTTTCAGTATTGTACCCATGGCTACCCCTGCTGCCTCCGCGGATCACACAGCCCGGTCACGAACTGCGGCTCGCACATTACCCACCTCGTCCAGAAACTTACGCTCTTTCTCTGTCAGCAGTTTCTCGAAATCCGCCTTATCACGTTCTCTGAGACGTTCGACGGTCTTTTTCCGTTTCGATGCCTCCACAACCTCGACACGTTTTGCCTCTTCACCGTCTCTGAGTTCGACGATTCGCGCTGTCAACTTCTCGACTATCCCGCGGAGTCTCACCATGTACGCCTGGTAGTCACGCAACGAGAAGACGTCCAGGTCGCCGTGGCAATTCTCCGAGAAGTCCTGTATGCACAGCCGCTCGAGCTGGACCAACTCGGCGCGGCGGGAATCCTCTGCCCTAATCTCCCGCTGCAGCTCGGCCAGATCTTGTGCGAGCCTGTCCAGGATGCGCTTGCGGTACAACAACAGCGCCTCGTAACGGAATTTGAACCTCCTTAGAGCCATCCCTCAAACAGTCCCCTTCCGACAGGACATCCTCAGTGACCGCCGCCAAAGATCTCGGCAAGCTGGTCGAGATTGGCATCGAAATGGCGTTTCACCGTCAGGTTCTGTTGCAGAAACGCGTTCACCAGCGATATCTTCTTTCTTGCATAATCGATGTCGGGATTGCTTCCCTCAACATATGCGCCGATGTTAATGAGATCCTCCGCGTCGCGATACGTCGCAAGCACGTGCCTCACTTGGTTGGCGAACTCGGCGTGTTCGGGCTTCGCAACGTCAACCATCACCCTGCTCACGCTTTGGAGAATATCGATCGCAGGATAATGGTTGCGCGACGCCATGTCTCTCGATAATACGATATGGCCGTCAAGTATCGCCCGAACCGCGTCGCCGACAGGATCGTTGATATCATCGCCCTCAACAAGGACCGTGTAGAACCCGGTGATGCTTCCCTGAGGCGACGTTCCGGCACGTTCGAGCAATCTCGGTAGGAGGGCAAACACCGACGGCGGGTAGCCTCGTGTCGTCGGAGGTTCGCCGATAGCGAGGCCCATCTCTCTCTGTGCCATGGCGAACCGTGTCACCGAGTCCATCAGCAGGAAGACGTCCATGCCGCGGTCTCGAAAATACTCCGCAACGGCCGTGGCCACCGACGCACCTTTCAGCCTGAGCAGCGCCGGTTCGTCCGAAGTCACCGCAACCACAACGGAACGTTTCAACCCCTCTTCACCGAGGTCGCGTTCGATAAAATCTTTCACCTCGCGACCGCGTTCACCTATGAGCGCTATGACATTGATATCGGCGCTCGTATGGCGCGCGATCATTCCCAGCAGCATACTCTTGCCTATTCCACTACCCGAGAATATCCCTATCCTCTGACCTTTACCGCACGTCAAACACGAATCGATCGCCGCAACACCCGTGGCTATGTGCTCGCGTATCCTCCTGCGCTCAAGCGGGTTTATCGGTGTACTGTGGAGCGGGTACTCGGTATCCCAGTCCATCGGGCCGTTACCGTCTATCGGGTCGCCGCGACTGTTTATGACACGGCCGACAAGACCACTGCCCACGCCCACGGTCATCGGTTTGTGCGTCGGTTCGACAATACTCTCGGGACCGATGCCGCGCATCTCTCCCAGCGGCATCAACAGCGCACGGTTCCCGCGAAACCCGACGACTTCGGCCTGCAACGGCTCGTTGTTGCGCGACGAATGGACGTAGCACAGGTCGCCAATCGAGACAGCCGGTCCGGTGGCCTCTATGACAAGCCCGACTATCTGGACGACCTTACCCTTGATTCGAATCGGGTCGACCGACTCGAGCTTGTCGTGATACTTCGATAGGTCAAAAGCTGGTAAACTCACCAATCACTCACTCCAACAACTCGGCAACTATATGGGCTATTTGCGCGTCGACCGTGCCGTTGACAAGGAGCGAGTCGGTCTGGACGAGACATCCACCCGGCTCGATCTCGCTGTCAGCAACAACCTCGATCTTGGATATGCCGTCGAACGCCTGTGCAAGCTCGGCTTTGTGCTCGCGCATCTTGTCGACGTCACTGGGATTGACCGAGACGACGATCTGTTCTCTTTCGAGCAGCTTGGAGACCGCCCTTGTTACGGTTTGCTTCACGGCATCGTCGTCGAGTCGCACCTCTCGTTCGAGAACCTTGCGTGCAATATCGGCAGCCAGCCGTACAACGTGCGGTTCAAGCGACGCAACAAACTGGCGTTCATCTTCCACAATCTGCCGAGCAACAGCCCGCAGGGCGTCAAGTAGACTGGCAGCCTCCTTCTCGATCCGCTCTCGGCCCTCGGTTTCCCCGGCAGCGAGTCCGTCGCTGTACGCTTTCTCCCGGATGTGTTCGGCCTCTTCCTGCGCCTGCTCGATGAGTTGTTTCGGGGACAGCCCCTCGATCAGTCCTTTCTCGGCCTCAAGGGTTTCACGCGCATACGCGGACATGGTCTTGAGCTTCGCCGCGTCGTCCGGCTTGATCACTTTAGACAATGATCTCGTCCTCCTCGCCGCCCCGACCCGCGATCAGAACCTCTCCCGCCTCCTCGAGTCGTCTAATAACTGTGACGATCTTCTGTTGGGCTTCCTCGACGCTGCGCAACCTGACGGGACCCATGAACTCCATCTCCTCCTGGATAAGCGTTCGGGCCCTCTGCGACATGTTTCTGAATATCTTCTCCTGCACCTCGGGCGTGGACATCTTCAGCGCGAGCGCGAGGTCCTTGTTGTCGATCTCTCGCAACGACTTCTGGATGCCGGCGTCGTCAACGAGCACGAGGTCGTCAAACACAAACATGAGCTTCTTGATCTCGTCGGCGAGTTCCGGGTCTCTCTCCTCGAGCTCGGAGAAGATGTTCTTCTCGATCCCCCGCTCGGTACGTATGAGCACCTCGGCGACATCCTTGATCCCGCCGGCGAAAGTGGCCCCTTGGGTGAACACCGTCGCTATCTTGCGCTCGAGCACTCGTTCGACCTCCCGGACGACCTCGGGTGCCGTTCGGTCCATGGTGGCGATGCGCATCACCACTTCGGCACGCTCCTCTTCGGGCAGTGATGCAAGGATCGTGGCCGCAGTCGCATGATCGAGGTGCGCGAGTATGAGTGCTATGGTCTGAGGGTGTTCTTCCTGGATGAAGTTGCAGATCTGTGCCGGATCGGCTTTGTTCATGAATTCAAACGGGACCCGCTGCAACATGCCCTGCAGTCGTGAAAGAATCTCGACCGCTTTCTCCTCGCCAATGGTTCCCTCGAGCAGCGATCGAGCGTAGTCCATACCGCCCGTTACAAGGAACTCGCGCGCCTGAGCCATGTTGCGGAACTCCTCAACGACGGCAGCACGTGTCTCGGCATCGACGATACCCAGCCCTGCGACCTCGAGCGTGATCTGTTGTATATCATCATCGGACAAGTGGGTAAAGACGCCTTTGAGCGCCTCCGGCCCCAGGGCCGCAACGATGATAGCGGCCTTCTTCCTGCCGTCAAGCTTAAGTTCTGCCATGAGCATTCCCCTCCGTCATTGTTATTGAGTTCCATCTCAGCTCATTGGCATCCATGCCGACGATCTCAATCCTTACTCAGTCTCTGCGAGCCACGTCTTCAAAAGGTTGGCAACGGTCTCAGGTTGCTCTTGTGACAACTTGGCAACCTCTTCCTGCATACGTTCCTTTGCGAGCGCCTCGTCTGAAGGGCGAATCTCCTCCGCTTCCACGGCAACTCGTGCCGCGCGCTCCATCGGTTTGAGCCTGCGCAGCATCGTTATGAGCACCACCAGCGCCACGCCTACGACCACGGCGGGGACGAGCTGTCTGGCAGCTTCCATCATGGTTCTGCGCCGCATCTCTCGGGCAGCCTCACCCATTGCCGCCGCCGCGGCGGCTTCTGCGCTCGTGTCAAACTGAGCATCATAGACAACGACACTGTCGCCGCGGGTCAGATCTGCTCCGACCGCCGCAACGATAAGCCCCTCGATTTGCGACCGCTCATCATCGGTGAGGGCGACGTATTGGAGTTCGCCGTCTTCCGTTGTGGTGGTACGCCCTTCTATCATGGCGCTCACGCTCAGCCTCTTGATCGTGCCCGGCGCCACCATAGTGCTGGTTTCCGTCTTCGAGAGTTCGAAGTTCGTTGTTGTTGTTTCGGTTAGCTCTTTCGTCATCGATTGGGCGGGAGCGCCCTCTTCCGTGAGCGGAACATTTGCGATCGTTCCGGCCGGCCCGACGGGCGGTGCCTCAGTGGTGGTGGACTCTTCGGTAGTGGTGTCCTCGCTGAGGATGGCGCCTTCCGGATCGTACTTTGTCTCGGTCGTTGAAACCTGGTCGAAATCCATCAC
The DNA here is from genome assembly GCA_964524145.1 of uncultured bacterium. GTDB lineage: Bacteria > Hydrogenedentota. The sequence continues at coordinate 66,197 of CAZGCA010000005.1, forward strand.
CAGAGAGACAGAGACAGCGTGGTTCGGATAGAGAGGTTCGAGCATGGCCACGATCTTCTGCTTGTACTGGGCCTCGCGCGCTGCGACGGCCGCCGTCTGTCTGTCCGCCAGTTCCGCCACGGTATCAATCTCTTCGCTGGGTTTGTGGAGCTCGTTGCGCTGCGTATCCATAACGGCAATCTTGCTGGGCGGTATGCCCGTGCTGGCAGAGACCAGATTCACTATGCCGCGCACCTCCCGTTTACCAAGAGCCCCCGGGGACGTCAGCGATAGCAGCACGCCAGCGCTGGGTTCGCGCTGTTCCGCTGCCAGGAGCCGTTCCGGCGGCACATTGATGTGGACCCGGGCGCTGCTCACTGCGTCGTACCATCCTATCGTCCGGCTCAACTCGCCCTCGATCGCTCGTTGCTTCTGGATGTTCTGCACAAAGTCAGTTACTCCCAGTCGTGTCTGGTCGAACAGCTCATACCCCACCACACCGCCTTGGATGGCGCCTTCACCGGAAAGCTGGTTGCGCAACTGATACACCTGGTTGCTCGGCACCAGCACGGTGGCCCCACCGTCGGCTGTCTGGTACGGAACGCCGCGCGTTTCGAGCGCGGCGATCACCGAATCAGCGCTCTCGCGGGACAGGTTGCCGAACAGTACGGCATACCTCGGTTGGCCGCCCCAGTACGTAAGGGCAACCACCACAATGAGTGCCCCGAGAAACGCGAGTCCAATATTGATGCGTGCGCTGAGGCTTAGCTTTCCCCACGCTTTTGCTATCCCATCAACGAGCTGCCTGAGGAAGTCCATATCTACTATCCTCCCTTCCCATCACAGGGCGATAGCCCTCACATACCATGTGCAATGCAAAATGCCTATTGCAATCGAGTTTCTTCGCTTCGTTCAGAATGACACTGAACCACACGTCCTTCTGCCCAATTCATTCTGCATTGTCAGTTTTGGATTGTCCGTTCGTTCTCCTAAACTTGCGTCCTCATTATCTCTTCATACACTTGGATCAACCTGTTTCGGAGCGTCAACATCGTCGTGAACGCCAAGTCGGCCTTCTCGACGGCGATAAGCGCCTCGCTCACGTCCGTGATCTCGCCTGCCACCAGATCTTTTACTGTCTGGTCGGCTTGTGCCTGCAACCGTTGCACTTCGTCAATGGTCTCTGCCAGGATCTTCTTGAACGAAGCGCCCTGTTCAGTTGTCTCCGCCGGGCCGATCCTGGGCCGGGGCATGACGTCGCGCGGCCCAATAGGAGGGATCCTGAATTGGTCGGCCATAGTGCTTCACCTCCGGTTCACATCAGTCGCGTCAGTCGCGCAATATCTCCAGTGCAGTATTGGTCATCCGCTTCGTTGCGTTGACAGCCGCGACATTCGCCTCGTACCCGCGGCTGGCGCCGATCATATCGATCATCTCCATCGGGATCTCGACGTTCGGGTACTCGACGTACCCCTGGCCGTCGGCGTCGGGATGTCCCGGGTTGAATACCGTCTTGAACGGCGACATGTCATGCACGATCTTGACGACATCCACGCCAAATCCTTTGCGATCTGCCTTCTCGGCTTCTTTGCCCATCAAGACGACCAGTTGACGCCTGAACGGGCCGCCGTCCGGCGTGCGCGTAGTGGTGGCGTTCGCAATGTTGTTGGCGATTATATTCATTCTTATGCGCTGGGCGCGAAGGCCGGCGGCGCTGACGTCAAATGCCGAGAATATCTTTTCCATAATCTGTTGACCTCTTATCTTATGGTCCTGAGCAGGTACTTCATCGCGTCGTATCGCTTCGATAGCAGGCTGCCGTACACGGTATGGCGCCCCGTGTTCTTGGCTAGCTCGGCCATCTCGAAGTCGATGTCCACCTCGTTGTAGTCGTTCTTCATATCCCTCGAACGCCGGTCCATGAACAACCGTTCTCTCTCGATGACAAAGTGGCGCCTGTGCGTTACGCGGCCGGTGAACGCGTCTTTTCCAGCAAGTGCCCGTTTGAGCGACTTTTGGAAATCGGTCCTTGCCGGTCGGAAGTTCGGCGTATCGACGTTGGCGATGTTGTTCGCTATGAGCCGGTGGTTGCGCTCCAAAATCGACAACGATCTGCGCAGAACATCCTCGACGCCAATCCCATTAAAAGCCGCCACCAGTCTGCCTCCTTCTTGGCCTCAGCTCACTCCTTATTGTCGAAAGTACAACACAAACCGCAACGAGTACGAGCAAACACCATGCCGAGCCTCCGTTTCTCGTAATCGGTTGTGCTGCAATACCTTATGCCGGGACCCCGTTGTGTCGCATGGTCTCTTCAGATGCACAATAGTCCCCTCGGGCTGCAAATTCTGCCTACTTATCAGTCTGGGCGTACTCCTTCAACTTGTTGCGCAACGTGCGCACACTTATGCCGAGAACCTCAGCCGTGCGTGTGCGGTTCTGCCCACATTTGTCGAGCGTCGCTTCGATGAGCACTCTCTCCGTCTGCGCGACCGTCATGCCGGCGACCACGCCAAGCCCGTCACCAGACCGGGGGGCTGTGTCGCCCAATCCGAACGAGAAGTGCTTGGGCTGGAGCAGGTCATCGCAACTCAGCACCACAGCCCTCTCGATGTAGTTTTCGAGTTCCCTGATGTTGCCCGGCCATGAGTGGTTCATGAACATATCGAGCAACTCGTCGGAGATGCCGGTGACGTGCCGCCCGTTCTCGCCGTTGGATCTCGCGATGAAATGGTCAACCAAAGCGGGTATATCCTCTTTGCGCTCGCGCAGCGGAGGAAGATGTATCGGGATAACGTTAAGTCTGAAATACAGGTCTTCACGAAACCGCCCCTCCCTGACCTCACGCTGCAAATTGCGGTTCGTGGTGCTCAGTATTCGCGTGTCAACCGAGATGGGTTTCGTGCCGCCAACCCGCTCGAACTCCTTCTCCTGGAGAACGCGAAGCAGCTTGGCCTGTAGTGCGATACTTATCTCGCCCATCTCGTCGAGCAGCAGCGTGCCGCCGTCGGCAAGTTCAAACCGGCCGATGCGCCGCTGGTGGGCCCCGGTGAACGCGCCTTTCTCGTGTCCGAACAGCTCGCTTTCGAGCAACCCGCTGGCCAGCGCAGCGCAGTTCAGTTTTATGAACGGCTTGTCTCTACGGCCGCCGCTGTAATGTATTGCACGGGCGACAAGTTCTTTGCCTGTTCCGCTTTCCCCCTCGATGAGCACCGATGCCCTGCTGTCGGCGACCTTTCTTATGGTCTCGTAGACTTCCTGAATCTGAGGGCTGGTACCGACCATGTGCTCGAAATCGTAGATCTCGGTCAGTTCCCGGCGCAGGTACTGGTTCTCGTCCTCGAGCCGCCGACGTGCAATGGCCCTGTCAACGATAAGCTCCAACTCGTCCGGCGCAAACGGTTTCATAATGTAATCCGCAGCGCCGGCCTTCATCGCAGCGACAGCCGTCTCGACAGTCCCGTACGCGGTCATCATGACAATCTCGGTCGATGGGCTGTCCTGCTTGACCCGCTCGAGCACCTGCATTCCGTCCATCCCGCCCATCTTCAGGTCGGTCACCACCACGTGGTAGGCATTCTTGGAGAACTCCGCCAGCCCCGACGTTCCGTCTTCCGCTACCGACACACCGTAGCCGGCGCGCTCGAGCGTTTCCCGCACAAACTCCCGCATAAGCGGTTCATCGTCAATAACGAGCACGGTTTTTTTCGCTGTCATTGTTCCTCTCGTATAGGCAGGAGAATATCGAGGGTCGAACCTGCGTTTAGTTCGCTTTGCACCTCGATGCGGCCGTGATGCCCTTCGGTTATCTTTGCTGCTATTGCAAGTCCCAGCCCCGTGCCGCGGTCTTTGGTCGTGAAGAACGGGTTGAAGATCTTCTCTCGGTCGTCGGGATCTATACCGCACCCGCTGTCGACGACCCTGATACGCCCGGCTTTGCCCACCAGAGGAGTTTTCTCGTCCGGAGGGAGGTCAACCCGGGACGTCTCTACGGTCAGCGCGCCGCCGTCGGCCATGCTCTGCACGGCGTTCAGCAGTATGTTGAGCAACACCTGCCTCATCTTCTCGCGGTCCGCGGTGATTATCAGGTTGCCATTGTCGTAACGTTTCTCGACAGAGATTCCCCTCGATTGGATCTCCCCGTCAAGCAGGAGAAGCACGTCATCGATCAGCCCTGGACACTCTATCTGGTCGAACTTGAACTCGAGCGGCCGGGTGAACGCCAGCAGGTCGGATACCACTTGGTTCAGGCTCTTGGTGCCTTCCAGTATCCTCTCGATAAGCTTTTTCTGTGGCGCGCTGTCCCGGAAATCGCGCGCCAAAAGCAGCGCGAACCCCTCGATTCCTCCGAGCGGGTTGCGTATTTCGTGCGCAACGGTTGCAGCCATCTCGCCCAACGCCGCCAACCGGTCCTTGCGCCGAATCTCTTGCCTTAATTGCGTGATCTCGCGCAGATCCTGAAACACCTTGACCGTTCCTACCGTCAAGCCGACGCTGTCGGTCACACGTGAAACCCTCTCGCTTATCGGTATCGGTTTCCCCTGTTTGCCGACGATCTCCGTTACCTGATGGTCAACAATGGACGAAGCCGACCGATGGTCAAACCTCTGGCCAAACACTGACGCATACTCTTCCGACAGCACGTCGTCCGCATCGAGGCCCGTTATCTTCCCGGCCGCACGGTTAAATGTGGTGATCCTGCCTTCGAGGTCAACAGCCACCACTCCGTCGCTCATGCCGTTGAGTATGCTGTCCAGATAGTCTTTCATCCGGTTGATTTCTTCTACTTTGCGTGCCAGCTCGCGGTTTTTGCGTTCGAGTTCCTGGTCGAGCGCTTGGATGCGCTGGGTAAGCTTCTCGTGTGCCTCCTCGAGGTGGCGTGTGGTTTCCGTGAACGCCCGGAAGCTGGCTTCCAACTGCTTCATCTGGTTGATGCTCATGCTTTCTGATCGAGAAACTTCGCGGCTACACCTGGCCGTTGCCGGTACGCGTGAAGCGTTCTCCTCCCTTCTTTCAACTGCTCAAGTTCGTCAGATACTCCCGCTATCTTCCCGCGAACCACCCGCTCACCGGCGGTTTCTGCGTCAATGGCGCGCTCGAGAACGCTGAGGCTGGCTTGATATGCCGTCTCAACGTCGGTTCTCATTTCCTCGGACGCCTCATCTCGGGCAGCCAGCCAGCATTTGACAGCGGTTGCCGTACGCTCGCATGCCTGTTTAAGCAACGACAAAACCTCTTGGCGGCGCGAGCCGATCTCCTCCGCCAGAGGCTCGGAGTGATCGTCACGACTTTTTCTGAACAGCTCGCCTATCTGCACCAGCTCCTTGCAGAGCGTATCCTGTCGCACGAGGCAATCAACCAGAGTCTTGCCGCACTCGTCGGCTTCAACAGTCTGCGCACCACGTCCTGTCATGAGCCGCCCCGAAGGTTGAGCTCGACCGCGGCGAACTCCTGTTTCGCTTTGGCTAGGTCTTTCCAGTGGGATTTGGGGAACAACGTCAGGAAATCGGCATAGTGTTTTTCGGACGCGGTATAATCCTGCTGTTGGAGACAGCAGTTCCCCTGCTGTAGTGACGCCCACTCGACGGCACCATCCGTCAGGTCGCCGAGCGACGCTATCTCGCCGTAGATGTTGCCGGCAGCCTTATAGTCGCCGATCTTAAAGAGTCGGTCGCCCCACTCAACGCAATGGGTCCGCAGGAAATCCGACGTCTTGTCTTGCCGTTGAGCCAGCGATTTCATCTCGTTCACCAACCGTGCCGCATCGGTATCGCGCTCGAGGGCTACGTACGTGCGTAACAGCACCCCATCGCCTTCGAGGGTTCTCTGGCTCGGATACATCTCGTGCGCTCTGGCGAGCTCTTTCAACGCACCGTGCAGGTTGCCGACGCCGCGCTTCGTCGTTCCAAGTTCGACCAGCGTGTTGTAGGCCACGGAATCAGGCACCCGTTTCAGGTCGACTCGTGCCAGATACTGCAGCCCCTTCTCCCACTCGCCGCACTTGAGGAACAGCGCTCCCGCCATGTACAACGCCTCGTGGTTTTTGTCTCCGCTCGCCATCGTGACGTACGTTTCCGCTGCGTCTTCATACAAACCGAGGTGCTCGTACACCTCCCCCATCTTGCGCAGAATGAGATCGCGGCGAGGCCCGGTCACGGTGTCGGCGAGTTTCGATTCCAGCACGTTTAGTGCCACCTGAGGTTGGCCTGATAGATAGTACACCTCCGCCAACTTCATGCTCGCATTGAATACGATCCCTTCCGAAGGATCCCCCGTCGCGACCTTCCGCAAGGCGACTTCGCTCTGTTCAAGGTTGCCGCTTGCAAGCGTGCTCAGACCTAGTCCGTACCACGCGTTTGTCTGGTCTTTATCCTTCCTCAACGCTTCCTTATACAGCCTGGTCGATTCGCCCCAGTTGCCGTCCTCATACTCGAGTTCGGCCAGTTCAATCATAAGAGGAACGTTGTCCGGCCAGCGGTAGTTGCTGCTTCGGGCCGTTCGGAGTGCTTCCGGCTGCCTGTCTTGCTCGCAGAGTATCTTACACAGCAGCAGCGCCGCCGCCGTGGCGTGCTCGCTGTCGGGAAACACGTCCATCACGTTCAGACACGTCCGTTCGGCCTTCCCATAGTCTTTCTTGCCCGCAAACACCTCGGCAAGGTGCAGCAACACCTTGTCGTTACCCTCGACGGATGTCGAAACCTGAAGCCTCTTCTCAAGCTCGTCGGCGGCAGTGTCGAAGTCGCCGTTCTCAGCAGCTATTACGCTGAGCTGTTCGTATGCCGGCGCAAGCACGTCGTCGTCGCGGGTCTCCTGCACGAGTTTCTTGAATATCTTCTCGGCGGCACTGGTTCTGCCTTGTCCCGCAAGCGACCGCGCCAGCAGGAAGTTGGCCTTATCGAGTATCGGCTCACTCTGATAATCCCACATAATCTGTCGCAACTTCTTTTCAGCGGCAACGTGATCCCCTTCAAGGAGAAACATACGCCCGACGGCAAGTTGTACCTCGGCGATATCCGGATAATCGGGGAACTTCTGCGCAGTCTCTTCATACGTCTCGCGGGCTACCGCGTAGCTTCCGGCCCGTTCATAGAGCCCGCCCACCCGTGCCATGGCCAGCGGAACGCTGGGACTCTCCGGGTCGTGCTCGACGGCTTTCTGATAGAGCTCGCGGACGTGTCTTATTTCCGCCGGATTGGATGCTTCGTGGAGCAAGGCTTCCGACGTTTCGGCCAGCAAGAACATCATTGGCGAACGGGGGGCAGCCGGGTCTGCTTTCGCCAGCTCTTCCAGCAAGAGCTCTCTGGCTTCGACATATTCGCCGTCATCGAACAGAGATTTGGCTCGATCCAACGCCGTGATGATAGGCGCCGGTTCCCCAGAGACCGGCTTGGAGACGTCGGGCGCCCTGTATTGAGAGCGGGAGCCCATCCACGAGTAAGCCGCCATCCAGGTAAGAATTCCAATAAAGACGGAACATGCCACCGGCAAGATGGACCGGACACTTGCCGGAAACCTCACGACTATCCGTTTCCCCTCTGGGGGTTCTCCAGTCTCGGGTTCCTCGGCTTCCGGTTTTGCCGCTTCCTCCACCTGCGCGGCTTCTTCCAACTCGGCCGCTTCTTCCACCTCAACTTCGGCGACAAGGTCGGCGAGATCGGTTGTCGGACGCTCAGCGACCTCAGCTTCAAGTTCTTCGGTGGGAACGTGTGCCGCCGCCTCGAGCGCAGACAGAACGGCATCTTCATCTATGGCCGATTCTGCCTCGGCAGTTTCGATAGACTCCTCCGTCGTAACGGGTTCAGCTGGCTCAGTGCCTGCCACTGCCGACACCGTTTCTTCCTGATAGAGGTCGGCCTCCGCGGGTTCCGCTGCCGCAGCAACCTCCGGCTCGACTTCCGGCTGGCTCACTTCTGCCTCAGCCACCGGCTCCTCCGGCGGCACACTCAGCGCTTCCATCGCTGCAACCAGTTTGCCTTTCTCCACCCCCTCCGCCGGAGTCTCGGCTTCCTCCTCCGTTGTTTCCTCCTCCGGAGCGGGTTCCTCCTCCGGAGTGGGTTCCTCAGGCAACTCGGCAGTTTCAGGACTCTCGTCGGCCTTGGCTTCTACTCGAAGCGCCTCCTCGAACATCCTGTCGAGTTCCGTCTCGCTGATGCTTTCTGCCGTCGTGGTGCTTTCCTCGTCCGGACTAACACCCAGCTCGGCGAAAAGTCTGTCGACTTCCGTTGTTGAAAGCTCGGCCGGCATAGCGGCGTCGAGATCGTCCAGATCCTCATCTGCCGCGCCGCCGCCGCTTAAGATCGACTCGAGATCGTCCAGCGATGGCGCTTCTTCGGCCGAGTCCTCGGTAGGTTCCGCCTGTTCAGGCGCGTCTGCATCAGGGGGTGGTACCACGGGTCCGCCTCCGCGCATTCTCCCAAAGCCGCAAGGGTAGAGTTGTCTCCCTCGACAAAAATATGTGCTGTCAAGTGCGTAACAGCACGTTAAAACACTGTACCGACGTCGTCCGTGATGTTCAGCTATATCATAGCACATTTTCGCGGTATTGTCAAGTCAATACTATCCCACAACATCTTGCGGCATGGGAACTTAACGGGATTTAACCCCATGTGCTGGGCTTACAAGCCCGGCAGAATATTCCTAGCGCGGCGGGATACTCTGAAACAGGTGAATATGTGCAGCCGATGTATCGAGGAGCGGATCGAGGTTTTACGGTTCAAACCAAGGCCGCATATCTCGCTGGAGCCCTGGGGTGTGGGTATTGGGAAGTCTTGTATGGATTCACATTCGGGGGTGGATTGTACTACAATCAGAGAGTGAAAGGAGGGCATGCAGATGAAGGTTTATCTGGTACAGCACGGTGAACCTGTTCCGAAGGAGACGGATCCTGAACGTCCATTAACGGAGAAAGGCCGTGCGGATGCTCGGAAGGTTGCGAGGTTGCTGGGGATGTCGCAGGTCAAGGTTCCGGAAGCGTGGCACAGCGGCAAGACGCGGGCAAGGGAAACTGCGGAGATCCTTGCTGCTGCAATCGAGGCCGAAGTCTCGAAAGCTGAAGGTCTCGCTCCGCTCGATCCGGTATCCCCGGTTCGCGACAAGATAGAGGGGCGCGCGGAGGATTTGATGCTGGTGGGTCACCTGCCGTTCATGGCGCGGTTGGCCTCGCTGCTCGTGCTGGACAATGAGTTGCCGGAGATAGTAGCATTCCGCCAGGGCGGCATCGTATGCATCGAGGGCCGGGAGGACGGTGGGTGGCGGGTGGCGTGGATGGTCGTCCCGGACCTGCTTTGCGGTGATACTGGAGACGCGTGAGCAACCGGGAAACGGAAGGAAGGACTGCATGAACACAGGAGAACCGGAAAGAAAGCTGAAGGTGGGATTTGTGGGATGCGGAAGCCATGCGCGGATGGCAATATATCCGTGCTTGCGTATGGCACCGATAGAACTTTGCGCGGTCTGCGACATGATACCTGAAAAGGGGCAGGAAGTCGGAGGGTGGTTCGGCGCGCAACGGATCTATACAGACCACATCGAGATGATGGAACAGGAGACACTGGACGCGATCTTCGTCGTGGCTGGCCCGAAGGTCCATCCCGTGGTGGCGTGTGACGCGCTCGACCGCGGGTTGCACGTCTGGATGGAGAAACCGCCGGCGTTGAGTTCGGCGGATGCGATCGAGGTCGTCAAGAGAAGCGAGAAAGCGGGCAAACACGTCATGGTGGGGTTCATGAAACGGTTCGCCACGGGATACGTCATGGCGAAAGAAGCGATGGGTGACCCGGCGTTTGGCACGCCGACAATGCTGCACTGTCGATATACCTCCGCTCCGTATGCTGACGAGGAGAACCATGTCCGTGATTTCGCGATCCATCACCTTGACCTCGCACGGTTCTTCATGGGTGACGTCTCGAGGATCTACGTCGAGAAGTCTCGCATCCGGGATGGTGTTCTTGCGATAGCCGCTACGGTGAAGTTTGTAAACGGCGCAGTGGGCGTACTGCACCTGGGCTCATGCGAAGGGTGGTTCAGCGGCGGCGAACGGGTGACGATAGGCGGCGACGAGACCGCGGTCATAGTGGACAACGTGGTGAGTTTCCAGAGATTCCCGAAACCGGCGCCGGGACGTGAAGGCGATGCGCACCTCAAACACGGCACCTTCTGGGAACCCAACTGGTACTATCCTGCCGACCGCAACAGCGGCCTTGTTCATCAAGGCTATGCAGGCGAGGTAAGACACTTTGCCGAGTCCATCCTCGCAGGAGCTGCTCCGAAGCCCGACATGAGGGACGGGTACGAAGCTCTGAGGCTTGTGGAAGCGATTATCGAGAGCGACGGTGCCGTGGTCGAATTAAGCTAGGTGCCGTGCATGGGGTCTATCGTAGAGTCCTGCCAGCGGAACAACTCGTGGTCTATCTTCTCGAGTTCGTAGCTGGTGGGCGCGGCACGGCGGAGCAGTGGTTCAAAGAAGGCAAGAACGCAGTGAAATGGAGTCGGCTCTCGTGTCACGACTTCATGGACAACCAGGTGCCGACTGCAACTGTTCGCCCTGGCCTATAACTTGGGCAACTTCCTTCGCAGACTCTCAGGAATGGAAACGACTCAAAACCCGATGGGGAGGTCCGTCCCAAATTCGCACGTACAGCGCTGACGGTCGTTCTTGGTGACTGCTATCGGGCCGTGAACGACCTTCAAAGAGCGACCGTGGCAGCAGAATTGGTCTTGAATCTGTCAGTGTGTGACTATATAGTGGTTGGTAACTTGCCCGTGGTGGTCACGCGAAGGTCTATATGGGAAATGTCGGATCAATATATGGAGGTGGGATCGTGAAAACATGTTCCGTCTTATTGATGGTAGTGGTTCTCTGCCTGTTCTCATCGCCCAGCAATGGGCAGAAACACCCTGTCAAAGTAATTTTCGATTCTGATATGGCGTTGGATAGTGAAGACATGAATGCCCTTTGTCTGCTGCATGCTTTTGCTGATGAAGGTGAAGCAGAAATAATTGCCACTGTGGCTTGTGGCTATGAAACAAACAGGGCATCAGGTGCCACAATCGATGCTATCAATACATTTTACAGTCGGCCCGATATTCCAGTAGGAACCACAAAAATACATCCGGTTTTTCATAAGTATGCCATACCATTGGCACGCAGTTCGTGGACTACAGCTGTACGCGATAATTACCCGCACGATGTTCCGGATGACGATAAATGTCCGAGTGCTGTATCCGTCTACCGGGAAGCATTGTCAAAACAACCAGATAACAGCGTGGTGATTGTGACAACAGGTTGGCTTGTGAATCTCAGAGACCTGCTGGATTCAAAACCAGACGGCAGAAGCGACCTGAACGGGAGAGAACTGGTCAGCTCAAAAGTGAAAGAACTTTCAGTGATGGGCGGATCTTTTCCGCAGGGATGGGAATATAACTTTTGCTTTGCCGGTGTTGGACGATGCACAAAATATGTTCTGGAAAACTGGCCCGAGAACGTTCCGGTAATGATAAGCGGAGTCGAGATCGGCCTGAAAATAATATCCGGGAAAGTCTATAAGGATGAGCTCCCTGATTGCCCCCTGCGTAGAGGATTAGAAGACGCCTGGAATGCCCTCAGCGCAGGTAGACCGAGCTGGGACGAAACCGCAGTGATATATGCCGTAAGGGGATTGTCATTCGAAGGCGACGAATATTGGAAAAAACAATCCCAGGGAAGCGTATTAGTTGATGACACAACAGGGGTAACCAAATGGGTGCCCACACCTGATAAGAATCAATCATACCTCATAGAATCCATGAATCCTGATTTACTCGCCAGATTGATGGAAAGTCTTATTGTTAACAGTACCAAGAATGCATTAAAGATCACTGATCAACCTGATTCCGCAGATGAATCAGTTGACTAAGGCCATGACAGGATAGAGCCAAGGAAATGTGAGGTGATCAAGAAACTGGATTTCCCTAGTAACAGATGTATGTGCGACGGCAGCGCGAAACCTTATTTGCTGACGGTCGTCCTGTCGGGAAGGGAGACGTTAGGCGGCTAAGAGACGGGCGCACGAGATGGTCTGCAATCAGCTCGACGTGGCTGAGCGTTGGTCAAAGCAGGGGGGTCTGGACGGTTTTGCGTTGTGCTGCGACTCCTGCTTTAATTCGGGTCCTTTCCTTGGTCCGGGTCTTTTTGGGGAGATGGTGAGGCCCTATTTGACGAGGTTATGTGTGGGTCTGCGAGACCTGGGGTTTTATGGTATCAAGCATTCTGACATATAAAGATGCCTTACTGAGGATTGCCGATTGATGGGATGGGCAGTCGCTGGTAATGTCGACCGATGATTGCTATCATCACAATCGCGTGCTACGATCCACATTAATGTACCCGCCAGGTGCTGGCGGGGGCGAGTCTGGTGTGACTGTCTTGCCGGATTCATACGCGCGGTTTTCACCGCGCAGCGGACGTCTGAAGGGAATGCCGAACGGAGGGTAGATCCATGAATGATGTCGTGGCCGGTCTTCTAATTGTCCTCGTTGCATCAGTATTGCAGGGAAGCTTCATGGTCCCCATGTCCTACGTGAAGAAGTGGCAATGGGAGAATTCGTGGGCGCTGTTCTCAGTTCTTGGGATGATCGGATTCAACTGGGTGTTGGCCATGGTCACGATTCCCTCGCTTCTCGATGTATACCGCGCTGCCCCAGCTGCCGCTTTGGCAACGCCTGGCGTTTTTGGCCTGTGCTGGGGCGTAGGTGCGGTCTGTTTTGGTTTGGGGGTGGCGGCAGCCGGTTTTGCCTTGGGATATGCGATAATCATGGGTATTGTGCTTAGTTTCGGGGCCTTCATTCCCATGCTTGTTCAGCACCAGGAGGAGATTCTCTCGACAAAGGGACTGTTGGTTCTCTCGAGCTTGGCCGTCATGATTGTTGGCATTGCGGTGTTTGGAACGGCGGGGACGCGCAAGGAGAAGGAGCAAAGCGAGAAGACGGGGGCTATCACCAAGACTTCGACATTGTCGATCAAGGTGGCTCTTGCCATCTGCATCGTGGCGGGGCTGCTTTCTTGTCTGACCAACGTCGGCTTTTCCCTTAGCGAATCGCTTGTCGATCTCGCAAAAGAGCACGACGTCTCCGAGAACTGGGCCGGCAACTCGGTCTGGGCGATCCTATTCACTTTCGGGGCTCTCGTGAATCTGGGGTATTGTGGGTATCTGTTCACGAAGAACAAATCATTCAGTGCGTACCGAGAGCCGGGTCTGTTGAGGAATTTCCTTCTGGTGGCGTTCATGTCGTTTATGTGGATTGGCAGTTTCGTTCTCTATGGCCTGGGCGCGGGCATGATGGGCGATTGGGGCAATGTGATAGGCTGGTCGGTGTTTATCGCGTTGTCGATAACCATCGCCAACCTGTGGGGCTTCGTCCAAGGAGAATGGGCCAACACGACAGCCAAGACACGCACGTTGATGGGTACCGGCCTTGGGATTCTGGTCGTAGCCATCGTCATCACCGCATTCAGTAACCTGAAATAGCAGGGAGGAACCCATGGACAAGATTCTAGTGATAGGAAGCTACAATGTGGGGTTGACGGTCTTTGGCCCGGCGATTCCGAAAACCGGCCAGACAATCCTGGGCAACCACTTTGACATGGGGCCTGGGGGCAAGGGGTCTAACCAAGCAATTGCCGTCGCACGTCTCGGCGGCGATGTCACCTTCCTCGCGAAAGTGGGCGGCGACTCGTTCGGCAGGGACGCCCTGGACCTTTTCCGTCGCGAGGGAATCAACACGGACTACATTGGGACGGATGACGCGGCCCACACCGGGGCGGGCATTATCTTCGTGGATGCCGACGGAGAGAATGCCATCGGCGTCGCACCGGGCGCGAACCTGAAGCTCACGACCGATGAGTTGGACAGGGACGTCGAACTCTTTGAAAGATCGGCATGCGTGCTTATGCAACTCGAGATTGCGTTGCCCACGGTGTACCACGCCATCGAGAAGGCAAAGGAACATTCGTGCACGGTCGTGCTGAATCCCGCACCCGCTCAAAAGCTGGATCCCCGGTACGTCTCGATGGTCGATATTCTCACACCCAATGAGAGCGAAGCGGAGGTGCTCACCGGCGTCGCTGTAACGGACCGCGAGAGCGCCGCGTCCGCGGCCCGTGCACTGCTCTCGCAGGGCGTGGAGACAGTCATCATTACCATGGGCGAACAGGGCTCTCTGTTGGTTTCCGAGGGTGTCGAGGAGCATTTTCCGGCTTACCGGGTTGACGCGGTGGACACGACGGGCGCCGGCGATGCGTTCAATGCGGGCTTGGTGTACGCGCTGGCCGCGGGTCAAGGCATCGAAGAAGCGATAGACTTCGGTTCGAAAGTGGCGGCTATCCTGGTGACGCACATCGGCTGTGTGCCCGGCCTGCCGACGCTGGCTGAAGTCGAGGGGTTTTCTGGGAGTCCGGGGCATGGCTGAGGACGCGCTTACCTCGCGCCAAAGAGTCAATCTCGCAATCGATCACCAAAGGCCAGACAGGGTCCCGCGCGACTTCGCCGCCGTGCCGGAGGTCTGGGAACAGCTTGGCGCATTCTTCGGCACAACAGACCGGGGGCGAATCCTGGACGTCCTTGGCGTGGATTGCCGCGTTGTTTCGTACGACCTCTTCTGCCGCGATCCCGATGTCGACGAGCAGGGCCCGGTTGGTGGAGCGTGGCGAAAGGCCGAACCCGACGGCAGCTATCGGGACATTTGGGGCGCGCACCGGATGCTCGTCAAGAACCCATTTGGTGCACTTGACCAGTTCGCTTCGTTTCCGCTCGGGCACGCGGAGACTACCGGCGATATGCAATCCTATCGCTGGCCCAGCCCTGCATGGTGGGATTTCTCGGGACTACGGGACTTCGCCGCACGGATCAACGATCACGCCGGCTACAACATGCGCTACCGGATAGGCGCGATTTTCGAAACGGCTTGGTCGTTGATCGGGTTTGAGAAGGCACAGCTTTGCCTGGCACTGAAGCCAGCGTTGCTCCGATACATGATGGAGCGTATCACCGAGGTCCACGAGGCAAACCTGCGGAAGGTTCTCGATACGTGTAGCGACCTGATCGACATTGTTTACTTCTACGACGACGTCGCTTCACAAAACAGCCTGTTGATGAGTCCGGAGATGTACGCCAGCACAATACAACCCTATCACCAGCGGATTATCGAGGTTGCAGCCCGTTTCGACAAGCCTGTGATGATGCATTGCTGCGGGGCAGTGTATCCGCTCATCGAACGGTTCATTGACATGGGGCTGTCGATTCTAAACCCCGTGCAACCCTCAGCCCGCGACATGAATCCCGAGAAACTTGCCAACGATTTCGGCGGCAGCATCACGTTTCACGGGGGCATCGACGTGCAGCGGTTTCTGCCTTTCGCTACTCCCGAGCAAGTGAGAGATAAGGTTAGACACACCTGTGAGCTGCTGGGACGCCACGGGGGGTACATCATGAGTGGTTCTCACCATCTTCAGGCGGACACACCCTTAGAAAACATCCTCGCCATGTATGGTGTGGCCGCGGGGTGAAAGTAAACGGGAATCACTGCAATATAACGATCTGTTCTACGACCAGGAGCAATTCGCCTAGGGTCGATCAAGCTACGTCTCCTGTTTCGCGATGATGTTCGACTTGACGTTCTATGATCCCGTTACATACGAGTTCACAGTGGATAAGTCTGTGGAAAACGGTAAACGCGAATTCGGTGGATATGCCAGCGTCGTGCTGTGGCATGCCTACCCGCGTGTTGGATTTGACCAGAGGAACCAATTCGATTTCTACCGAGACATGCCGGGTGGTCTTAAGGGATTACGCGACTTGAGCAGGTCTTTCCACGAGAAAGGAACTAAGGTCTTCATTAACTACAATCCTTGGGACAAGGGGACCCGTCGGGAAGGCAAGCCTGATGTGGACCTGTTGGTGGAGATGGTGACAGCCATTGAAGCTGACGGTATTCTTCTGGATACAATGAGGCAGGGGGGCGCGGAATTTCGGCGGCGATTGGATGCTGCTCGGCCTGGACCGTTGTTCAACACTTGGATTCCGATGCGTTGTGGACTTGGCTAAGAAAGATTCGAGGAGCCCAAAGAGAGCTGGCCAACAAAACGCTCCAGCGAACGTTCGTGTTAGGGTAGGTCTCCCACCTGGATAGTCGCCATTGCCGCAGGAAACACGGTCCATGTCCACCGAAAAACGACACAGAACAGGACACATTCAGCGGTTTGGGGCATCAGGGATTAAGCTAGGTGCCGTGCATGGGGTCTATTGTAGGGTCCTGCCAGCGGAACAACTCGTGGTCTATCTTCTCGAGTTCGGGGCTGCCGGGCGCGAACCGGCGCGAGTACATCTCCGGCGGGTGCGTGGTCAGCAACCAGGAGAAATCGTCCACGCCGATCTCGAGGGCGAGCCGCCGCGCACGATCCATCTCCTCGTCCGAATCGTTCCACCTGAACAGTATGTACCGCCACATGATCCGGGGTTTCTCGAGGCCAAGCGAGTTCCGCAACCGCACCATCGACTCCATCACCTTGACGACCGCCTCGAAATCGCCACCCACCCTGTACTGTTCGTACACCTCCTGCGAAGCGCCGTCCACAGAGAATAGCAGCTCGTCCACGCCCGTCTCGATCACCTCGCGCTGTTTAGCCTCATCGCGCAACAGCAGCCCGTTCGTGCTGCAATGTATGAGCATCTTCTCGTTGACGTGTTTCGCGTAACGGAGCATATCCGCGGCACGCGGATGAAGGAAACTCTCTCCGTAGTCGTAGAACAGCAGCAGTCTTAGACCGGGGCCAAGCTGATCGATCACCGATTTGTAGGTCTCGAACGGCATTGTCTGCCGTTTCCGGCTCGCAGCGATAAGCTCGCGTCCGCACCCGGGACATCGAAGGTTGCACGCCACTATCGGCTCGATCCAGAGCCGTTCCGGCAACCGTTTCGCCGTCTCGGTTCGCGTGGCGTAGTCGATCTCCGAGTTTGCCACACGTCTGCAAAACACGCAGTAGCGGCAGGCGTACACCTCCATGGGATTGTACAGCACGCGCCGCCTCAGCCTGCGATACGGTTCACCGTTCCAGATGCTCTCGAACGGCTCCTGCTCGACGTTTCCCAGCGGCATCCATTCGAGCGTGTCCTGACAGCTACAAACCACCGTGCCGTCGCACAGCACCGTCGTCCCAGTCCACAATTGGGCGCACCACCTTCTCGACGCGGAACGTTCGCGCGGCGCAGGCGGCCCCGGACGTATCATTCTTTTCGCATCGAAGGCGCTCTGCTTGAGCTTAACGAGCCGTGCGTACGATCGTCGCTGCCTAAGCCGCTCCTTGATTCTCGACAACACAGAACAAATCCCTTGTCAACGGCGGACTCGGCCCGGTCCGCCACAACTGGATCTAAACGCTAACAGCATAGCATGAAACTCGTGTTCGATCTAACACTTCAGTGGACTCTGGGCTCCTTCAGGAAAGGGGCTTTTCTATGCGACCCCGCAGCAGGTTGCTTTTCTGTGGCGGTTATTGTATGAGGGCTGTACGATCCATGGTCCATAGAGGAACGTTATACCACCATCAAGACTTGAAAACTCTGGATGCCACCGGCCTTGCTCACACCGTACGGTTGATAGGTCAGGTTGATAGCGGCGTGAAAGACTTCAGGGTGCTGCCCAGCTTTTTGTGGCCGTGCGATCTATCATCCTCTCGGGAAAACTCGAATAGCAGTGGCAGAACAGGGCTGCGTAGAAAAAACTCCCTTTCTGACGCAGGCTCTTCAGGGTCGTTGCCATGTTGGACGCCCAGCTACCATGGGTTTCACCCACGACTACTCATATTCTTCCCATACGGTCTCTTGGGCGAGACGCCCAAGCCACGACGAACCCGATCGCAGCAGACCCGTCATCTGTCAGTTACGGCTGGCCCTCCAGCGGCTTTGAGGGGTTCTATCGGCCTTTCCGCTTGAGTATCGCGCTGAAACAGAAGATGTTCAGCGCGATGATTGCTGTCCAGAATATGGTCATGAACAGCCACCCGATAAGAGTCATAGGGTTTCGATCACTCCTGCGAGAACAAACCGCGTTTCGTCGCGCGCCGTATGCCCCACGCGAAGAACAGAAACATGCCCACGATGAGCGCTCGCGCGGCCCACAGGTACGGCTTGTCGGCGGCATCCTTGCCTTTCATCAGGAAGGTGTCGACGCCGTCGGTCACGATCCACCACGTAAGTATAGTGCCAATGAGCAGGGGAGTGACGTACTTGAAGACGTAGCGGAACACATTCGGCACTCTCAGCTCGGCTCCGCGGTGAAGTTCGTCCCATCCCTTCTCGATCCCGAACAACCAGCAGAACACGATCACCTCGATGAACGCGAACAGCGCGAGGCCGATGGTGCCCGCCCAGAAATCCATCTCGTCGAGAAACCCGTGTTTGAGAAACAAGACCGTCGGCATCGCGAATACCAGTATGCCGACGCACACAATGCCTGTTGCACGTTGCCGGGGATACTTCAGCTCCTCCTGGAAGAAGACCACCGCCGGCCGAAACAGAGCGACCGACGATGTCGCGCCCGCAAGAAACAGCAACAGGAACCACATCGTGCCGAACAGTCTGCCCCCGGCCATCTGCTGGAAGATCACCGGCATCGTCTGGAACGCGAGGTTAAACGAACCGCCCTCCGCGATGAGTCGCGCCTGTGCCGCCCCGAAAAACACCACCGTCGCGGGTATCGCGATGGTGCCGCCGAGAATAACCTCTGCCATCTCGTTTGTGCCTACCGTTGCGAGGCCGCTCAAGGCAATGTCCTCGTCGTGCCTGACATGGCTCGCGAACGACTGGACGATGCCCAGCCCAAGGCTCAGAGTGAAGAACACCTGGCCAGCCGCAGTAACCCACACAGTGGGATCCGCCAGCTTCCCCCATGCCGGCACCCAGACGAACGCGAGCCCCGCGCTCACGTTACGTTCGGGGAACGAAGGGTCCGGCGTCCCGAGTGTCAGCACTCTCACGAGAAGGACAACCGCTAACACAAGAAGCGTCGGCACACCGACCTTCGCGAGCAGTTCTATGCCGCGAGAGAGGCCGCGGCGCATGATGTACGCATTGAAAAGGAACGTTAAACCAAAGAAGATGAGTGCCGGGGCAAACGAGCTGAAGTACTCGTTCGTCTCGACGTGCTGGTAGCCGCGCAGGAATGATCCCATCCCCGCACTGGTGGCGGCGCCAAAGTACTTTCCCGTCAACGAATAGAACGCGAACCCGAGACACCATGACTCGACGTAGATGTAGTACAGGCCAATCATCGTCGGCAGAACTATGCCGAGCACGCCGAGATACTTCGATGCGGGCGCATGCCACAGCCTGTGGAACATGCCCGGCGTTGTGCCGTGCCCATACCCGCCGCCACGACGGCCAATGCTCCACTCGACCCACATGAGCGGTATGCCCATGAATAATAGGGCGATGAGGTAAGGTATCATGAATGCGCCGCCACCGTTTTGGGCCGCCTTGGTGGGGAACCGCAGGAAGTTTCCCAACCCAATGGCATTGCCGGCCATCGCGAGCACGAGCCCAATTCGCGTGGCCCACCGCTCCCGTTCATGATGCTCGTGCATTTGCCTCACCATGTCACTCCACGTTTACGACCAAGGTCATTCCTCCCCATCCATTGGCACTAATTTATATGATCATTGACAGAGGATAGTCAAGAACGGCGGCGAGCGCTTGAACAGCTATTTGCGTTGCTGAAGGATTCCGACCCGCTGTTTGATTACTGGATTATCGGACCAGGTATTTCTCGCAGATCTTCGCGTGGAAGAGAGTACAAATCCCAAGAGCAGCGCTGCGATGACCAGCACCACCACGACCAAGCCAACCTTCTCCCTGCTCGTCATCTTTTCATCCCCCGCAGATTCGGATGCTTACTACTTAGGAACCGGGTCGGTTCTTGCCGAGTTTCTTCTCGAGAAGATCATGTGTTGAGACGGCTTGCTTCGCCTGGAGTTTCTTGATTTCAGCCGCTGCTTGGGCAGACTCGCGGGCAAGTTCCTCCGAACACGACTCGCACAACCGCAACGTTGCGCTTATCGCGGGCTTGCCGCACCTGCCGCATTTAACGTCGTGTGCCACGGCGTCCGAAAGAATCCGGCCCTCCTCCAGGAAACGCAGTATCCTTCGTTCAGACACCCCTGTGGATTCGGCGAGCTCTGGTACCGCCTGGTTTGGATTCTCGCGCAGCGCATCGTTTACCGTCTCGAAATCCTTCTCATCCTGCTCGAGACAATCAGGACATATAACTCCGCCTCCAGCGTTTTGAAACAGCCTCTTGCACCTTGCACAGTTTGTGAGTCCCATCGTCCGCTCCCTTCCCGACTCCTCTTCAGGCGGGCTTCTGACACTTCACAGTGCTCAGAACGACCTCGGCGTTACCTTTGACGCCGGCTTTGACAATGCTGCCGTTAGGTTCCACAAGAAACGACGCAGTCAACGACTCCACCGGTTTGCCTTCAAACAACAAAGAAGCATGATCGCACTCCGAATGGTCAAGCGCGACCGTAACCTCGGCGAGCATTTTTCCCGAACTGAGCACCGGCCGCGAGACATCTTCCTCGACAGACTCTATCCTGAACGTGCCGCAACCGACCAGATACTTGTCCTCGACGCCGTCTGCCGTCAGAACCACAAGCACCTCGGGCCTCTGCATGAACGCTCGCCTTTCTTCCTGGAGAAACCTGTTGATCTCCGTGTCGGGATCGTCGGAATGTGCTCTTAGATGCGCTACCCGCTCCTGCATCCACGACGTCATTTCGAAAACCGCGGCAAAGTTCCGCGCTTGTATCGCCTCTATATACTCTCGGACGCGACCTGCCGAAGGACCGAGCTCACCCTCATCCTTCTCCGGGCCATCGTCTTCCACTGCGACAAGTGTCTCATGAGCTTCCTGGGTTTCCCGTCCCGCATCCCGCCACAGCTGCTTATCCCTGCGGCTGATCAAAACCAGCGGCACGAGAACGAGGCATACGATGATTACCAGGATCCAGTTGCGATTCCTGACGCGTGCAAGGTCATTATCGGTGACGCCTCGCCCCTCGCGAGCGTACTTGCGTACCATCACTGTCCCCAGCCTGTCATGGTCGTGCCCAGAACACCCCCCCCGTCTTCGGCCACGTCTCCCGCTCGTTACCGAACAGCACGCGCTGTTCTCCAACTGTTAGGCTCTGTCAACGTCGATCGCTTTGCGTCACCGCACATACCATTCTATCATGTAACCCGGCGTTGATCAACTGGTCATATTGCGCCGTCTAAAATCTTACCGAAGGAAGTATTGTTGCGCCATATAATATCTTACCATGGGTGGTGGTAAGATAGTGGTAACGTCCCAAAGGTGGTAGGAGGTCCACTCTACGGTAAGACCTCTGAGTACGAGGAGGACATTGTCGCCTACACGGCGCAATACGAGTGCTTGACACAGCGCGGTTCGCGTGGTAAGCTGTGTCGTGCGGTGGAAAGACGCCTGCACACATAATCGGTCTTGCGTGGGTTGAGGGGCTGGCTTGTGGCTTTGGAACCGTCCAACTTGCCTGGAGTTCAGCGCGATGGCGCTGCGGTGGGCTACGGATCGAACCCGCCGAGTGGTCTGTTTCCGCGTGTGCTCAACCCTCCTTCCGGTACATGCCTTGGCCGCGCATCGCAGGTCCATCCTCTGTGTTCCCTCAGTATCGGCTCCCAGAGCGACAATTTTTGTCACCGAGCGACGCGTTTGGGACGGGAAACTCTCTTGGCCGAGTACCGCGAACCGTCAGCCGAAGCGTTTCGTACGCCCGTCGGCACTGGGGAGGCTGTGATGTATCCGGTTGATTACGAGAACGTTATGCGGCCCGTAAGCCGATCAAGGGGCCGCTGGAGACAGGCGAGAGGGCCGCTACCGCCTCTATTGGCACGTTGCGTGCTTTTCGATACCCTGGTCCGTCGGGCTCCTTGAATGGAACTGACATGAGGGAGTGAACTTGACGGTCCTTCCGTTGGGTTGTGAGGTTGTAAGGAAACGGAGTAGCGAACAGGAAAAGGAGGAAGCGAGATGAGGAAAGACAGAGGTTTCACCCTAGTCGAGTTGATGATCGTGGTTGCGGTGATAGGTATCATCGCAGCGATCGCACTCCCGCAGTTGCTCCGAAACCGCATGAGCGGTAACGAAGCTGCTGCTATAGGTGCGTTGCGCACGATCACGAGTGCCGAAGTGCAGTTTCAGGCTTCGGGGTTTGCTGACCTCGATGCCGACAACATCTATGACTATGGTACCCTGGCCGAGTTGCGTACCCCGCCGGGAGGTTCCGAGCCGTTCATAGACGAGGTGCTGGCCGGTGGTACGAAGCAGGGTTACCTGTTTACGCTGACCGTTGGTGACGAGGCGTACAACGTCACCGCAGTTCCGACCGACCCGGGCCGCAGCGGCGTCCGGAGGTTCTGGTTGGATGAGAGCGGTGTCATCCGCTTCACCACTGATGGTTCCGACGCCACGGCTGCATCACCTCCGATACAATAATTCCGGAGATGTGCTGAACATAGCCTAGCGTGCACAGTGCGGGCGCCCCCTCAGGGAGGCGCCCGCGCTGTTTTTTGTGTGCTGGGCAAGGGGCGTATATCTTATGGGGTTGAAGCTCCTTCCTGCACGCCCTGATGGTGGGAAGTGCCGGGCGAAGGCAACCGCGTCATCACGAGGGGGGTGGAGAGGAAGCTGGAGGCAAAAGTCGGACTCGACGAACAGAAACCGGATACAAGACAGTCGCCGCTGGGTAAGTGAGCAACGTATCAAGATGCCCTGTAATCATCTGGAGACGGTGAAGCTAAGTCCGGCGAGGCTCGGCGGGAAGAGCCACGTCTTACCTTGGGAGGTCTGCATGGTTGTCCGGAACCTTCTACAGGTTGCGTGAGGGGATCGAGCGATTCTTAATCACCGGGATCAACAACCCGGTCTTGACAGCGCCTGGCAATACGGGTATGTTACCAGGGAACCGGCAGACGGCGGGCGCGGACACCTCCATATGTGGAATCCTGGTTCAACACAGGAGACACGAAGGAAGGAAGGCGTCATCAAACGAACGCTCTTGGCAATAATCTTATACGCGGCCTTTCTCGCGCCGGGCATCTATGCCGCGGACGACATCGTTATCGCCGATTTCGAGGGTGGGAATTACGGCCGCTGGGAAGTCGAGGGGGAAGTCCAAGCTGAGGGCGCGCTACGGCTGGTCGTCGGCCGTATTGGACCCGCGCGGACACCATCTCAGCCGGTCAGATGTTGACCAGCCTAAGGGCCGAGCGTATGCTCCTTGCAGAGCGCGCCAGAGCGGTTGCGGTCACGTCCATATGGAAAGTGCGGCTAAGGTATGTCGGCCACGGGATTGTGCCCCACAACTGGGAAGCAGCCAGCTCTCAATGACAACAGTGGAATACGGTTCATAGAAAGATTCTCCAAGTGCTTATGCGTTCTGTCCGGGCTTGTTTGGTGTTTCTCGTCGCAATTGCTCCAAGCGCATCCTCGGAACAGGATGGGGCGCGCGTGGGGCAACGCATCGCTTTCCCCATAGCCGAAGACGCCGTTGATTCACCTTACGCCGTAACCGTGAATGGACAATCCATCCCCGTCGAACAGGGAACACGCATACAGGCGACGTACTTCGCACGATTCTGGGCAAGCGGGCCCTCGGTAATCACCGTTCGTCCTACTGCGGACACCCAAGCCTCCTTTTCGCTTCGCCCAGATCGATACAGCGCCGATGCGAAGATCGAGGCCGGGACGATCACCTTTCAGGTGGCGGACAATACACCGCGAATCCTCAAGGCCGGCGGGCTCCCCTATCTCTTCCTCTTCCCGGAGCCTCGCTTGCGTGCGCCGGACCCTTCCGCCTCACAGGTAATCGCCATTCCTCCGCACAGCGGCTCCGCCGCCCAACATGCGCGGCGCATTCAATTCGCCATAGACCGCATGTCCACGGCTGGAGGCGGCACGGTCTACCTCCAACCCGGCATACACCCTTCGCAGGTGATTCACCTCAAAAGTCACGTCACCCTTTACCTGGCAGCTGGCACCGTGCTTCAGGGAACCGGCAGTCCCACTGATTATGAGGCTGCTCACGGCCGTCGCACCTTGATTCTCGTCGACCATGCGGAGGATGCAGCGATCCGAGGGCAGGGCATCATAGACGGCGCCGGACATATCCTTCAGAAAGAACACGACGCGAAAGGGCATATCATTGACGCGCTTTCGTGCCGGCGTTTGAAGATTGAAGACGTCCTACTGCGCGATCCCGGGGCGTGGACCGTCCACTTGATCGGGTGCCGCGATGTCGTGATTTCCCGGGTCAAGATCCTCGGCGATTGGATGCTCGCCAACACGGACGGTGTCGATCCCGACATGTCTGAGAACGTTCTGATCGAAGATTGCTGCATCTACAGCGGCGACGATGCCCTGGTCGTGAAGGCCACAGGCAGGCTGGGCCTGAAACGGGCATCGCACCACATCACGGCGCGAAATTGCATTGTCATGACCCGGAAAACATCGTGTAAGATTGGCACCGAGAGCCGCTACGACATTCATGATGTTCTCTTCGAGAACATTGAGATCGTGGACTCCTCACGCGGCTGCGCTCTATGGATGCGCGATGGGGCGACCTACTCCGATATTACCTTCAGGAACATCCGGATGAATCTGATGCGGCTTCCTGAGGAGAAGTGGAGCGGTGAAGCCTACCGGGTGAGCATCCAGGAGCGGGACGGCCAAGGAAAGATGCGGAACATCCTCTTCGATCAAGTCCAGGCACAGTCACCGCACCGCTCCATCCTGTTCAGCAAGATCCCACGCCCTGTGCGCGGCATCACATTCAAGAACTGTCTGTGGCGCGCTGGCGTGGATGGCACGATTCCCCACATCGAGGTTGACAATGCCGAGGCGATCTCCTTCATCGGCTGCTCCGTCGAGCGGGAGGGTATTCGTCAGCCCTTCACAAAGCGCTTGGTTCAGGGACCGTCACGGCGCGCCGTCCGTGTGAACGGCAAATAGAATGGAGTATGCACGTTGCGCAGCGGGTTCTTCTCCAGGAGACCAGTGAAGAACTCCTGGGTCAGGTCATGCGCTTCTTCGCCGATGGCGGCACGGCCAAAGTCAGGTTACTCGCTATCCGCGAACTCAAATCGGTCTGGTAGGCGAAAAACAAGGTAGCGCGGGCGGTCACCGCAGGCAGGCCCAAAAAGGATCTTGTATTTGTCATCTGCTTGTGATATCAGGTATACGATTGGGAAGTATTCTTGGCGTTCGAAACAACGATAGATAGGAGGAGTATACGATGCAGAGACTGAGCCGGCGCGGTGCACTCTTTGTGGCTGTCCTGATCCTTACAGGATGCGCCTCAGAGACTGAGGTTAAAGGGCGGATCGGGATGACGTGCATGGACTTGACCAACCCGTTCTTCAAGCTGATCTCCAACGTGATGAAGGAGGAGGCTGCCAACTATGGTTACGAGGTAGTGAGTCTGGACGGTAACAATGACCCTGCCAGACAGAACAACCAACTATCCGATTTTGCGGCCCAAGGATACGACGCCATTTTTCTGAATCCCGCGGACTCGAAGGCGGCGGGCGAAGGCGTGAAGCGGGCCCATGCGGCCGGCATCCCTGTGTTTACGTTTGACGTGCAGGTTACCGACGAAGAGGCCAAGGGATTGATCGTTACCCATATCGGGAGCGATAACTATCAGGGAGGACAACTTGCTGCGGAAAGCATGATGGCCGTCACGCACGACGAGGGCAATATCGCCATCATCTCTTATCCGGAGGTGACATCCTGCATACTTCGTGTGAGAGGGTTCCGGGATTGCCTGGAAGAGAAGAACAGCAAACTCAAGATCGTCACAGAGCTATCCGGCAGGGGGAACCGCGACGACGGGTACAACACCGCGACGGATATTCTTCAGGCGCATCCCGATATTGTCGGCATATTCGCCATCAACGACCCCTCGGCACTTGGTGCATATGCCGCTGTCGTTAAGGCGCAGCGGGAGAAGGACATCACGGTAGTCGGCTTTGACGCGTCACCCGCGGGCAAGCAGGCTGTTTTCGAGAGAAAGCTGTACGATTCGCCACAACAGTTCCCACGCAAGATGGCCACCGGTACCGTCGATGCATTCATCAAGTATCTCGAAGGCGAACCGATACCCAAACAGATCTTCATTCCTTGTGCACACTACCGACATGAAAACGCTGTCACCGACGAAGCGCGTATCAAGGAGCAGTGGTAGGCGCGCTTACGCGTTGCACGCGTCGCCCACCTTAGGGGCCCCCGATCTCAAACACAAACAAATGGCAGGAGGCATCCATTTGCGAGGTGTCGCGTGAGATTGTGGGGCTCTCAGACTGCTCGTGCCCCGGGCAATCCTACATAATGTCGCCCAAACCCGGGCCGATCTTGGGGTCGGTCATGACGTTGACACACGCGGGCCGCCCCGAATCGATGGCCCGCTCAATCGCCGGGGCAATCTCGTCAGGTTGCTCGACGTACTCACCGTGTCCCCCCATTGCCTCGACAATCTTGTCGTATCGCCGCGGCGCAAGCTGACAGGCCACGGTCTTCCCATAATTCTTCTCGAATTCCCGTTCAACCATGCCCCAGGATTGATCGTTCCCGATGACCGTCACGAACGGGATATTGTGGCGAATCGCCGTATCGTATTCCATGCAGGTCAGGCCGAAGCTGCCGTCGCCTGTAGTCACGATGACCTTCTTGTCCGGGTGGGCCAGTTTGGCGGCGATGCCGAACGGCACGGCCGTACCCAGGCAGCCGAAGATCGACGACGACAAGGACAGAAACTGGCCCGGACCCGTGGCGGGCAAGCTGAGAACACCCCACACGGTCGTGTCCCCGCCACCGACGGCCACGACGGTGTCGCGATCCACAAACCGGGACACCTCGCGAAACAACCGAAGCGGATGAATAGGGACTTGGCCGGAAGTGGCCAGCGGCTCCATCATCTGGGCCACCTGGTTGCACGTCGTTTGAAGTTGGTCGACCCATTCCTTGTGTTCCTGCTGCTTGACCCCTTGCGTCAACTGCCGAATCACCACGCCCGCGTCGCCCACAATACCGACGTCCGGCGTGCGTCCGTCGCATAGAGCGGACGGCTCGACGTCTACGCGGATGATCTTTATCGAGTCGGGAATCTCCTTCGCCTCGAGCATAAAATTGAATCGCGTGCCCAACATAATGAGCAGGTCCCCTTCGGCCAGCGCCGCCATCAATCCAGGATGCTTTCCTAACGCCGGACCCATGACTTGCGAATGGTCGTCGGGCACACAACCCCGGGCAGCGCTCCTCGTAAAAAGAGGTGCGCCGGTCTTTTCGATAAATGCTTTGAGGTCATCCTGCGCCTGGGCCCACCATACGCCGCCGCCCGCTACAACCACGGGCTTCTCGGCCTTGTCAATCAGCTCGATGGCCCGATCGATATCCTCCGGATTCCCCGCCGGCGGCGAGTGGAGAAAGAGCGACTCGGGTATACGCACTGAGTCACTGTCCACTTGGGTACACAAGCGGTCCATGGGCACTTCGATGTACGCCGGTCCCGGACGCCCCGTCGTGGCCTCACGCAGGGCTTTGCCGACGTACTCGGGAATACGCTCGGTCTCGTACACGGATCGCGCGTATTTGGTTATTGGTTTGACGACGTCGAGTTGAACAAAATCCTGCAAGGCGCCAGTATCAAACTCATTGACCGATACTCGACCCCCAAAGACCAGCATGGGCACGGAGCCGGCAAAGGCATTCGCAACGCCGGTGAGCATGTTCGTGAAGCCCGGGCCGGCCGTGCCGATGCATGCGGCAGGTCTGCCCGTAGCCAACGCCCAGCCCTCGGCCATGTGTGCGCCGGACTCTTCGTGTCGCACATCGATTACGCGAATCCCTGCCTTCGCACAACCATCAAATATCCCGTAGATATGTCCGCCAACGATCCCAAAGAGGTGGGTGATGCCCGCGTTCTTCATAACCTGCGCGGCCAGATGGCCACCGTATATTCCAGACATAGCTAATTCCTCCATTTCCATAAGCCGCCATCACTACAACGATAGGCCTCGAGCGATGATAGCAGAGGGCCGCCCGGCCCCGCACCATCCCGGAAGCAGGCGTCAACAGCCAGAACCCGGCCTGCGAAGACTTCAATATGCACCATGAACCACCGTGGTACGGAACAGTATGCCCGGTGGCGTACGAGGACCGGAGGAGGCGACTCCCTCCTCCTCCTCGATTTTCGCAAACCGTTCCTATAGCCCCCGCCCGTCGCCGGCCGCGTCCGCGGAGAGGTCAACTGTCGCAGCAGTCGTACGACCTTGCGCCACACGCACCGAACAGGAGACCGTTCTACCGGCTCCGGAAACGGTGATCGTGTGGGGCCCCGGGTCAACGAGCCGGAACTCGAATCCACCATCTTCATCAGTCTGAAGCATGAATGTCTCGTCAAGCACGACGGCAGCTCCCGCAACAGGTTTTCCGTTCGCTCTGACGATGTCTTTGATGCGGCCCGTTTCGTCGTCGTCCAGCCCGGAGAATGAGAGCAGGCCGCAGAATATCGCATACGCCTCTTTGCGCTGGAACCCTGTGCTGTCGAGCTTGTCCTCTGCCAGGACGGACTCCGGCTCGAACGGGTGGACAGAGACGGCAGGGCATCCGGTATGAACGAGCGTATACGCCACGCTCGGGACGGCTCGCGCTTCGATCGTTCCAACCGCTCCGGCAAGATAGTCGATGATCTGACGTGAAAGCTTTATACCTTCGGGGCTCTTGGGATAGTGGGAAACATAGGTGACACTCGAAATGTCCTCTTCAAGCGCCATCTCGTCTTCATTGAGCAGCCCCGCCTGTTCGGGGTCGTCGAGCCCGTGGTTTATGCCGACATACAGATCCGGTTTGAATTCCTCCGACCGTAAGACACGCTGGAGCGGGGTTACCGTCTCGTCACGTTCTCGGGCAAGGGCCACGATTGCGCCGGCACGTTCGAGATATGCATAGAGCAGCTCGGCAACGCGCACGTTAATATCAGCTGCACGCACTCCCGACGGGCCTATCCTGCCGGGAATCTCGCCGCCGCATTCCGGATCGATCATGATCCGTACGCCGTGAAGCACACCGCGAGCCACCGGCAACAGCGCCTCGCGCACCCCTACGGCCTGACTCTCGCCGACATCAGTCTCCCGGCGCATCGGGACGTAGCCGTCCTTCACGACGGAAAGCTCGTAACCAGCCGGGGCAAGAGACGGAAAGAGCGCGTGTCCGAGCCCGTCGGACGTCGCCCACGCAGTTGCTCCAATAACAATTGTTGCACCTGGAACAGGAGCACCTGATACCGCGTCGGTGAGTTCACAAACAAGCAGGGACGATGATTGCTCATCGACGACGATCGCTGTCTCGCTCGATACATCGCCGCATGTCAGGCGGACGCGGCACTCCCGTCCTTCCCCGTCAGGTTTGATGTACGCGGTTGCCGTTCCGCCTTCCGTGACGGTGGCGGCGGCGACCACCTCGCACCCGCTGCACTCGAACTGCACCTCGGTTCCGTCCGCGACGTGCTGTATGTTGCCGTCGAGGATCTCCGCCACAACCGCGCCGATCGGCTCGCCCGCAGTCGGCAATCGGTCCGGGATAGCGCGCAGCGTCATATGCGCGGGCTTCGCAGCGACGGTGAAGGTCCAGCGCGCGGGCACCGCAGCGTTACCGTTCGAGTTGCGAAATGTAACGAGCGCCTCGTGCAATCCGTTGCGCAGCGGGCCGTCAGGGGTGAAAGCAACCTCCCGCGTCTCGGAAACATAGTGCACGTTCACCCGCTCGCCGTCGAGGAAAATCCTTGTCGAGAGAGGGTCGATTTCTGCGCGTTCGCCCGGGTCGACTCGGGCACGAACGGCACGGACCGATTCGACCGTCGAGTCCGGCTCCGGTTCCAGTGGTTCCGCCGAAGGGAACCCTGCCGCGAAGTAGTCAGCCAGACCGCCAAGGATCGCTCGGGCCTCGGCGTTCACCACCGACGGCTGCCTCAGCAATTTCGCGTTCGGTTTGTAGGTCATGTAGGAAAGCTCGACAAGCGCCGACGGCAGCACGTTCTCACGCAACACACGGTAGTTGCCCGGTCGGACGTACTTCGGGCGGTTACCCGGCAATGGCACTTGCGCAGCGCGACGGACAATCCTGCGCGCAATGTCCAGAGATGCGCCCGGGTCGGCCAGTTTGTAGTACACTTCGAGCGCGTTCTTTACGGAATCAGGATGTATGTCTGCGTTATGGTGGATCGACACGAATATGCCCCTTTGGGCCTTCTCCGCGATCTTGGTTCGAGCAATGAGGTCTTCTTTGAGCGTTGCGCGGCGGTGTTTGGCGACCGGGGAATCGGTCGAACGAGTAAGTACCGGTCTTGCGCCGGCTTCTTTGAGAAACCCCCACAGGGCGAGTGCGACTTCGAGGTTCACGTCCGCCTCGCGCAATCCGGTTGACGCGATGGCGCCCGTGAACCGCCCGCCATGTCCGGGATCGATCACTATCCTGGCACCGGCGAGCGCACTCAAGTCCGGCGGCGGCTGAAACTCGGGCACGTATTGATGCTCGAACCCCTTTTCCTCTTTCTCCTCGTCGGGCGGTTTGCGACAGGTTGTCACAAAAACTGTCAACGCCGCGGCCAATACAGCAAGAGCGGTTCCTGTTCGAAGTTTCATAGTTTCAGCCTCGGATCGATCTCGTCCCTCAGCGCGTCGCCGACAACGTTGAACGCGAGGATGGTTATTGCGATGGCCGCGCCCGGGAAGACGGTCATCCACGGCGCCGAATGGAGATAGTCTCGGCCAAGGCTGACCATCGATCCCCAGGTCGGTGCTGGCGGTTTGAGGCCGAGGCCGAGAAAGCTCAGGGACGATTCGCCGAGCACGAACGCACCCACGCGCAAGCTTGTAACAACAACTATCAGCGGCAGTGCGTTCGGCAGGATGTGCCGAATCACGATCCGAAGATGGCCGCATCCGGCGGCGCGTGCGGCCATGATATACTCCGACTCCCGTAGCGATATCACCAGCCCCCGAACCAGCCGGGCGATAGTTGCCCAGCCAACGAGCGCCAGCGCGAGAAAGACCGAGTGGAACCCGCCGCCCATGACTGCCGTGATGGCGACGGCGAGCAGAAGGCTCGGAAACGCGAGCGTCAGGTCCGAGATCGCCACCACCGCCATATCCACCTTGCCTCCAACGTAGCCGCCGACGAGCCCAGCCGCACATCCAATGAGAGTGGCGAGTACGGTCGCCGCAATCGCGATCAGCAGCGATACCCTGGCACCGAACAGCACCCGGCTCAAGACATCGCGGCCCTGTTCGTCCGTGCCGAAGAGGTGCGTTCGAGTTGGCGACATGCGCGCCTCGTCGAGGTTGCCTTCAAGCGGGTCGAACGGCGCGATCAGCGGTGCGAGAATGGCTGTCGCACTCACCAAGACGAGCACGGCGAGCGCCGCTGCAGCCGACTTACGTTTCAAAACCCGTCTCATCTTCAGTCAATCCTACGGGGTTTACCTTCTCCGGACTTTCGGGTCGAGCCAAGCGTAGGATACGTCGACCATAAGGTTTACCACCACAAAGACTGCCGCTCCAAAGAGCACCGTGCCGAGTATGACAGGATAGTCGCGCCCGGCTATCCCGTCCATAGCGTACCTGCCGATGCCGTCCCATCGGAATATGGTCTCGGTAAGCACCGCGCCGTTGAGATAGCTGCCGAAATCGACTCCCACCAACGTCACAATTGGTATCAACGCGTTGCGTAAAGCGTGGCGCAGGTTCACCCGCAGCGTCGACAACCCTTTGGCGCGGGCCGTCCGAATATAGTCCTGTGAGAGGACCTCTATCATCGCCGAGCGGGTTATTCGCGCGATGTATGCCGCGCTCCGCGTGCCCAGAGCAATCGCCGGAAGTACCAGAAAGGAAAGTCGCCCGTCGCCCATGCCGCCTGCAGGCAACCACCCGAGCCAATTGGCGAAGACGATGATCAGAATGAGCCCCAGCCAGAACACGGGTGTCGAGATGCCGAGCGAGGCGACGATGGTCGAGAACCGGTCGGCAAGGGAATCGCGTTTCACCGCGGACACAACTCCCAGCACGAGCCCTATCGCAACGGCAACCGCCATCGC
This sequence comes from uncultured bacterium, assembly GCA_964524145.1. GTDB lineage: Bacteria > Hydrogenedentota. The sequence continues at coordinate 98,370 of CAZGCA010000005.1, forward strand.
AGCGACTGCGAGCCGCAACGTGTTCGGGAACTTCTGCATCAGCGACCGCGCGACCGGCACATTGGTGAAGTATGACCGGCCGAGCTCGCCACGGCACAACAGCCACAGATACCCGGTGTACTGAACGACAACATGCCGATCCATCCCAAGCTGTGCCCGTATCTCCTCTACGACCTGCGGGTCCGCCCGCTCGCCTATCATTGCCTCCACAGGATTGCCCGGCAGCGACTTCATCAGCACGAACGTCACTATCGTGACTCCGAGCAGTGTAGGTATCGCCACGAGCACGCGCCTCAGAATGTACTTGTACACCTCAACCCTCTCGCAAAGACAGCTGCACGCCTCTGTCGGCGCTGCGTATCGGAAAGAACCTGAACCCCACCACGCGCGGCTGTACCGCAACGAACTGTTTCCTGTGCCAGAGAAACACCCACGGCGCGGCTTCGACGACGAGCTTTTCCACTTGGGCATACCCGTCCGCGCGAGTGGCCGCGTCAGTCTCCGCAACAGCGGTCTCGATTGCGGCGTCAACCTCGGGTGACGCAAACCGCGACCTGTTGCCGGCGCTGCCCCAGTTTGACGAATGAAATGTTGGGAACAGGAAATTCTCCGGGTCGGGATAATCGGCCCACCAGGATAGATAGAAGATGTCCGGCTCGCCGCGCGAGACAGCGTCTTTGAACGAACTCCATTCGAGCATATGCAGCTCAACATCCAGTCCGACCTTACGCAGGTATTCCTGAATGGCCTCGCAAACGCTCAGTTCCTCACGGCCGGAACTGAGATAGAGGCCTATCGTCTCTGGTGCGCCTCCCGCCTCCGCGATCAGCCGTATCGCGACTTTCGGGTCGTACCCCGGAGCCTGTCTCTCATCTGCCGCGGGCAGGATGGTCGGCGGTACGGGACCGTCGGCCACAACCGCGCTGCCCGCCAGCACCGAATCGATTATCTTCTGCCTGTCTATCGCGTGACTCACGGCGTGCCGCAGCCTGACATCGTCAAACGGCGCCCTGTCGCAGATGAAACCGAGGTAGTACGTGTTCAATCCTACGTGGCTGGTCACGAGTGATCTCAAGCGCGAGCTCGCGTTATACCTGGGTATGTCGGCGGGCGACAATTGCAGAATGTCAAGGTTCCCGGTTTCAAACTCCGACGAGGCGGCGAAATCTTCCGGAATGATTTCGTACTCCATGCAGTCGAGCTTCGGTCCGTCAGAATAGTGGGGGTTGCGTCTGAGCACAAGCCGGACGTCTCGCTGCCAGCTTTCGAGCAGGAACGGGCCGGCTCCAACCGGATGTGAGCCGAAATCCTCGCCCCACGCTTCGACGACTTCCTGCGGTACGATAGCCGCGTTGGGCATGGTGAGCAAGCTCAGAAACGGGCCGAAGGGTTTCTCCAGTTTCAGCAGCACGGTGTTTTCGTCCGGCGTCTCGATACCCTGAACCGACCCGGCCTTCCCTTGCGCGTAGTCGTCCGCACCGTCGATTCTCCCGAGGACCCATCTCCTCGGCGACGCCGTCTTCGGGCTTAGCAGGCGCTCGAACGAATATCGCACGTCTGCGGAGGTCAGCGGACGTCCGTTCGAGAACCGTGCTTCGTCCTTGAGGACAAACGTGTAAACCAGTCCGTCATCGGAGACCGCAACCGTCGCGGCAAGCTCCGGGACCGGCTCACCGGTCTCGCCGACGCGGACAAGTCCGGCGAATATCTTTCCGGCGATCTCGCCGCCGCTGACGTCCACGATGCGGGCGGGATCGAGCGTGGACGGGTCGGCATCAAGCCTGAGCCTCAGCGTGTTGGGAGCGTCGGGCGCCCGGGCGCACCCGCAGAGTGCGACTACCCAACACACAGCAATTAGCCGCCGCATCATTGGCACGTACGCGAATACTCCCTCGCTGCAGCAACAAGCGACTTGAAGATGCGCCTGTCTACCGTGCCGGACCGCTCCGGTTTCGTCCAGTCGCGACAGGTGGATTCGGGATGCCACTGCACGCCCAGACAGTATCCCGACATCGCATCCCTCTGCTCGACCGCCTCGATGACGCCGTCGGGCGCTTGAGCGCTCGCGACCAGCCCGCCGCCCACCTTCTTCACCGCTTGGTGATGGGTGCTGGCAACAGTGGCGGTGTTGCACCGGCACACCTTCCGAAGATATGTTCCGGCGGTCACGAGAACCTTGTGCCTGATGGGGTTATCGCCTGTTCCGTGGTCGAGCGCCTTCGGGAGGTCGGTCGGAATGTCCTGGTGCAGCGAACCGCCCGTCACAATGTTCAATAACTGCATCCCATAACATATTGCCAGAAGCGGCACGTTCCGGTCCAAGGCCGTTTCGACCAACAGTGTGTCGGACGCCACGCGTCTCGAGACCTCCGGATCGTGCGCACCACCGGCCTGCTGCCCATACAATCCGGGATCGATATCCCGCCCCCCGGTTACCACGAGTCCGTCGAGCCTCGAGATGCACGCTTTTGCGTTACGTTTGGTGACAAGCGGGACGGCTACCGGCAAGCCGCCCGCACGCGACACCGCCCGCGCATACTCGAGCTTGAGGTACAGATGGTCCTTGCTCTTGTCGATGAGTCCTCCCGGGTCGTAGCTTGTGGAGATTCCGATGAGTGGCACAACGAAACCGGGCTTTACCACACGGTTTACCCCGTTAAGTTTCACGTCAGAAGCGCCCTGAGACCTGCCTTTCGGGCCGGAGTTGGATGATCCGACGCCGTCCGCCTTGGCCGACATTCTAACACGCCACCGCATATTTGTCTACAACTCGTATTGCGCCGTCTAGAATCTTATCGTTGCGCCATATAATATCTTACCATAGGTGGTGGTAAGAACGACGGGAGGAGGAGACGCTAGCCCTGGATCAAGGCGTGAATTGGTCGAGGCACTGCGGGTGCGTTACCACAACGCATCGAAGCAGCAAAAGGGGGTGATTCTCGATGGACTGTGCGATTAGGGCGGGCTTGACCCGGAAAAGAACAATTCCCGGCGACGACCTACTCTCCCACGCAGTTGCCCGCGCAGTACCATCGGCGCTGGAGGGCTTAACTTCCGTGTTCGGAATGGGAACGGGTGTGGCCCCTCCGCCGTTGCCACCGGGAAATATCGTTCTAAGTTGTAAATATTGACAGTTGAATATCGCCGTCGCTTGCGAACTACAACGTGCGAATCATACCAATAATTGGCCAAGCCGCACGGCTGATTAGTACCGGTCAGCTCAATCCGTTACCGGACTTACACTTCCGGCCTATCGACCTGGTAGTCTTCCAGGAGCCTTGAGGGCCTTACGGCCGGGACATCTAATCTTGGGGTGGGCTTCCCACTTAGATGCTTTCAGCGGTTATCCCTTCCGGACATAGCTACCCAGCGATGCCACT
>CAZGCA010000006.1:0-30540 GCA_964524145.1 uncultured bacterium
CAACTGACCCTTTCCACTACTGTGAGAATTATCATATTCCCCCGTGGGTGAGATAGTCAACGTTCTCGGCCGATCAGCGGCCGAACGCTTCACAGCGCGATCGGTATGCCCAGCGCGGCGTTAATCACCAGCTGGACATCCAATGCGTTGACGGCACCGTCTCCGTTGAGGTCGCAGTCGTAATCGACAGGCAGTTCGAGCGCATCGTTGATGACCAGCTGCACGTCCAAGGCGTTGACGTCATCATCCTCGTTGACGTCACCAAACGGGCCGATAGGCACGCTGGGATGATACAGCGGTACTGGATGCGGGTCGGGCAAGGTGGCGACCACATAGTCGGTCTCATTGAGATCTGTTACAACTGCGGTCCCGCTCATCTCATAGTCATCGGTAGTGCCGCTCGGCACGTCAAGATAGTAGGTCAAGTCTATCCCGTAGGAAGAAGGCGTCTCTGCTGAGACCCAGTCGATCTGAACTGCGTCACCGTTCTGCACACCATTGAACTCGGCCGGCTCAACACGGCTGAACGTCCACCCACTGGGAATGGTCTCGTGTATGACCATTTTCGAAGCCGGAGCCTCATACCTGATACTTACCAGCACGGCCAGTTCGGAACCGGCCTTGTACTCGAGCGCCATCCCGCCGTTGCGGATACTCACCACGACCGGTACGGTTGAGTATTCGAACCCGAACCTTCGCGTACCGGAGAACTCGCCCACCACGACCGTGACGTCCGCCGGACCGGGTCTGCCGGGAGGTGTCACACACGTCAGCTCAGTCGTGTTGACAATGACGACTTCCGTCGCCTGTGCCGAGCCAAACGCGACAGTGGCTCCCAGTTGGAATCCGTCGCCGGTTATCGTCACGTGCGTGCCTCCAGTTTCGGAACCGCCGGCGGGGTCGACGGTGGCCACGCTCAGATCCCCTGCCACGTGTTGACCCGTGAATTCGTCCGCACCGATGTCATAGTCCGACCCGTCACCGCGGGGTCCCGCGAAACCGTCATACCCTCTCAGCTCGTGCTCGAAGTCCTCGATCAAACCGTCAAGCAGGCATCCGGCATCCACACATGGAGAATCAGGCAATAGATGAAAGTCTCCGTTGTCTGGATCCGCCAACAAGGGGTTACCAGTGATGTTGCCCTCACCGCCATCGGTCCAATCCTGGACGCAGCTGAACGCGATGTCGCCAGAACCGATGTAGGGGTCGCAAAACTCGTATACCTGGGCACCCTCGGAGGCAGCGTTCCCCCACACTATACAGTTCTTGATGTCGCCACTGGACACTGCGAGCCCGCCCCCATATTCGGCCGTGTTGGCCCAAATGGTGTTGTTCAGGATACTCCCACCACCGTCAGCGATCCCGCCGCCATAATCAACAGCCATGTTGCCGAAAATCATGTTGTTCTCGGTCGTACCGCGACACGCTGCGAGGCCACCTCCTATACCCCACCCATAGATGCTATGGGCAACGTTGTCCGCAATGATGTTGTTCCGCGTCGCCCCGTCGCACTCACACAGTCCGCCGCCGGATACAGCGCAGTTGCCCAGGATGAGATTGTCCTGAATGGAGGCGCCGCATCGGATAAACCCGCCACCCGAACCTAAAGCCCAATTTCTCGTTATAGTGTTGTGTTCCACAACGCCATGGCACCCGGCCAAACCGCCACCAGACGCAGCCCAATTGCCTGAGATACTGTTGTCGCGGACGGTGCCACCGCATCCACTGAGGCCGCCGCCGCATATATAGGCCACGTTGCCCCTGACGGTGTTGTTCTGGATGAGGCCGCTACACCAATACAGCCCGCCCCCGTTCCAAGCGGAGTTGCCCATGATGATGTTGCCCTCTATGGTGCCGCTGCACCTGTACAGCCCCCCGCCATCGGTGTCCCAGTATTCGCGACTCTCGACAGAGTTGCCAGCAATGACGTTGTTCCTTATCGTGCCGTGACACTCGTAAAGTCCGCCTCCACCAACGCCTAAATATGGCGCAGTCTCAGAGTATAGCACCACATTGCCTGCAATCGTGTTGTCCTGGATGGTCCCGTCGCACTGCGACATCCCGCCGCCACCACGATAGGCTGAGTTGTCGGCAATCACGTTGCGCTCTATCGTTGCCAGTGTTCCATTCCCGCATATCCCGCCACCCGTAAGGGACGTTCCGTTGCGCAATGTGAGCCCTCTGACAACACAAGTCTCGTCTTCCGCGCCCGAAAACGTCAAGACAGACGAAGCTGCGTTGCCGTCCATGATAGTGGTTTCGACAATGTCCTTATCAAGCGGGTCGATACTCTGTAACACCACATTCTTGCCAGAGAAAAGGAGGTTCTCAGGATAGACGCCAGGCGATACGGTAACCACTTCTGATGGCAAAGCCAGGAATAGTGCTTGTTGAATGGAGCGGCAATCCGTGGGAACGGCAATACCATGAGCCGTGTCAGGTACAACAGGATCGGTTCCCCGCAAGACTTCCGCGCCGTCAATGAGACCGTCCCCGTCGCTGTCCCCGTCAGCAGGATTGCTCCCCTGAGCAGCTTCATCAATGTCCGCCAACAGGTCGCCATCGCTGTCCGGCGCGCTACCATACTCGTCGCTGCCCATGTCCACACCGCTTCCTGCAATCCGGCATTCCCCATCAATATCTGTCGTGTAATGCCCATGAAAATGGTAAGTAGCGCCCGCATCGATGCATGGAGAATCCGGTTGAAGATGGTAGTCACCATTCGGCGGATCGACGAATTCAGGGTCTGTTGAGATGTTGCCGATGCCGCCGTTGACCCAATCCTGGATGCAGGAGTACGAGGGCGTCGAGCAATCCTGAAGCTGAACACCATCAGGAGAGGTGTTTCCCCAGATAATACAGTTTCGGATGGTCGAGACGCATCCTGATAGCGCGGCTCCAAGCCTCTCGGTGTGGTTACTCGCGATCGTATTACCCTGGATCAGTCCTTTGCAGCCAAGAAGGGCACCACCCTCTTCGCTCCAGTTATCGCAAACGGTGTTGTTCTCGATGGTGCCGTCGCAGTGTGCGAGGGCGCTCCCCTCTTCGCTCCAGTTGCCGCAAATCGTGTTGTTCTGGATAGTCCCGTTGCAAAACAGGATACCACCCCCACCTTCAGAGACGTTGGCTGTGACAACGTTGTTTTGGATGGTTACCAGCGAACTATTGCCATCGATCCCGCCGCACCACTCGTCTTTTCCGTTAGTGATAGTGAAACCGGAGAGGACGCAGTCGGGCGACTGTGTGCTCGAGAATCTCACAACGGTGCCGGCCTCATTGCCGTCGATGATGGTGTTATTCACCACATCGGGGTTTGTGGGATCGGTAGAACGGAGAACGATGTCCTTGCCGTCGAAATAGACGTTCTCGAAATAGGTGCCCTCAGCGACGATTACCTCGTCGCCTTCTGAGGCGGCATCGATTCCGGCCTGGATGGTAGCGAACGCGGTAGGCCAGGTCGTCCCGTCCTCTATACCGGATGTGTTGCTCCTGTCAACGTACCAGGTGGTTGCGAAAACGGTGGGAGACAGCGCGACGACGATTGCAAGCACTATGGCATGTCTACACATTGGACACCCCCTCTATATTGTGTTGACAATCACGCCACGAACCCCGAGCTTTCATCTAAACTATAGTGTGTGGGACGCGACAAGTCAAGGCACAAATAACAAGGCAAGGAGGGGGAAAGGTACTACCGGTATCCGTCAGGCGGGGGGTCGCCGGGCCAGTCGTCGGGGATCGAGACCTTGACCCAGTCGGGAAGCGGCGGGTGTATCTCGTCGCCCAGGAGCGCAAACACCACGAACTTCACGGTACCGTCCATGTAGAGGACGTTGCTGCCGCCCGGAACGTGGTTAGAGTGTGTCGGGTCATCCTTGCCGTAGATATCCCATGCGAGCGGGACTTTCGGGATAGGCCGCCCCGGCTCGGGCACGATTGTCGGTTCGAGCGTGTACGCGCCGAGATAGTCGTAACTTGTCCTGAAACTGCCCGGCCAGTCGAGGTGGCTGGTCCGCGGCGGGATGCTATCCTTCGTTTCGTCCCAGCTTCTGCCGGAGTCCGAAGGACAGCGGAACGTGCCGTAGGTTGCGATGTAGTCGGGAAAGAGGTATCCGAAACACTCGCCGTTGTTGTCGCCGCCGCTCCACGGAAGTTTGCCGTCGTGTTCCGTGGCGTACATGTGCAGCGCCATCCCGATCTCCGAGAGGTTCGCCAGACAGCTTGAACGGCGTGCCGACTCCCTCGCCCGTGCGAGCGCGGGCAGAAGTATCGCGGCCATGATGCCGAGGATCGCCATGACTGCGGTCAGTTCCAGCAGGGTAAACCCGGCTCGTAACCGTTTTCTAGGAAGCACCCTTGCCACCTCCCTTAGACCGGACCAGCTTCTTCTCTTCCCATGTCAGGATATCCGTCGTCTGGCTGTCAGCGTCGAGGCGGGCAACCACCGTGACTGTTGCTTCGCCGTAAGGTTCGGTCGCGTTCGGGATGGATCCTCGGGATTCGATTCGCCAGGTGCCGTCTTCAACACGGGTCACGGTCGTCGAGAAAACGCCGTCGCCGAACGCGGTTTCCGTCTCGCCGTCGCATGCGCGGCCGCGTTCGAGCGCCCACAGGCTCTTCTCGATGCCGGCTTCGGCTATCGCCAGAGCCATGTCCGCCTTGACCGCGCGGCCACGTGCAGAGACGGCACGGCACACGTTCGTGTGGAAAACCGATACGAAGATGCCGACGACCGCAATGAGCACGATGCACAACATCAGCGCAGCGCCTCCGGAAGCGCGTCGTTTCTGTCCGTACATCATCCTCTCGGTCCCCCATTAACGCGCAGTGCAGCCACAACCGAGATGGGCTGCACAGTCTTGCGCGGGTCGTGCCAGCCGCCGGACACAAACTCGACCGTGACACAACGAGCCTCCGATATTTCCTCCGAATCGTAGGTGAAGCGAACGGCGTCGAGTTCGACCCGGGGCGATGTGATATGAAGCGGAACGAGTCTCTCGTCCTGCTCGTCGAGCACCATTCTCGCAAGACGTTTCAACCGAGGTTCGAGCGTGTAGATGAGGTACGACGCTTCGCCATACCCGGGCGCTGACAGAATCAAGGTGTCCGGACCAGTCTGATAGTCGCCCACGGCCGCCACAATTGCCGGCGCAGACCTCACATCCTGTTGGAACGTCGATACGAGCTCGTCGATCTGTCCTGCGGTTTCGAGACGTTTGTCGGCGTACCGCACGAACCGTGTCGTGTCGATAAACGCCACCGAGAGAAGGTTGATCGTGACGGTGAAAACAGCAATGTATGCCAGCATCTCGATCAAGGTCATCCCGCGCTGGCTGTTCATGCGAATCATGTCCCCTGCCCTGCCCGCAGGAGGGTCGTCATCGTCTGTGTCTTGTGTCCCATGACGCCGTCCCACTCGATGGTGACCGCGACACGTTTGAGCCCGGGCGTTTGCAGCGAGTAGTCGGTTATCTCGACGTTGGCTTTCGCGCTGCGAAGCTCCTCGGGAATCGTCCTCAGCGCTTCCATGGACGCGTCCTCGGTTACACCCGACACCCGCAACAGCTCTATCTGACCGCGCAGGTATCGGGCCGCCGAGCTATGCTCTTTCAGCGCAGCGGCCGCCGTCATCCCGTTGTTGACCACGGCCAGCGAGGCTATGAGCACGGTCACAAAGATGAAGAACGCGACGGTCAACTCGAGCAACGTGAACCCTGCGTTGCCACGTTTGCCGCCTGAAAGCGGAACTACAAACTTCGAGGAACGTCCTGCAATGGTCGCCATTGTCTTCCCTACATGCTGCCTACTACATTCTACCTACTAATCCCGAGCACACGTTTCAGCTCATCAAGCGATGTCTCGCCGTTTGCCGCCTTCGCCAACGCCGAGTCCCGCAACGTCTCGACACGTGCAGCCTGGGCCGCGGCCTCTATCTCGGCCGTCGGGCTCTTTCCTAACACACAACTGCGGACGGTATCATCCACGGTGATCAGCTCGCCGATAGCTGTCCGGCCGGAGTAGCCCGTTCCGTTGCACGCCTCGCATCCGACAGCATGGAAAAGCGATTCGACACCGTCCAGTTCCGGAACGGCACGCTCGGCCTCCGACGGTTTGTACTCGAGCTCGCACTGAGGACACAACCGGCGCACGAGCCGCTGGTTCAGCACCGCCGTGACAGACGATGCTATCAGGAACGGTTCTATCTTCATCTCGACAAGCCGTGTGAACACACCGCTCGACGAGCCGGCATGTACCGTGCTAATCACCAGGTGGCCCGTCAACCCTGCCTGGATCGCCGTCCGTGCCGTCTCGTCGTCGCGTATCTCGCCGACAACAATGACTTCGGGATCGTGGCGCAACATCGACCGGAGCGCGTTCGCGAACGTCAGGCCCGCCGCTGGGTTGACCTCGGTTTGAGAGACACCTTCGAGCCGGCACTCGGCGGGATCCTCTATAGTGACAATGTTCGTCGTGCGACCCCGCTGTTCGATGATCTCTTGAAGCAAGGCGTAGATCGTCGTCGTCTTTCCGCTCCCGCTCGGCCCGGTAAGCAGTATCGTCCCGCTCGGTCGCTCGATAAGTTCCCTGAGCGTGTCTACAACCTTCTCGGAAAAACCAAGTTCGCCCAGCCGCATCAGTTTGCGTCTCGACGAGAGAATGCGGATAACGGCCTTTTCGCCTAAGACTGTCGGGAAGGTTGAGACGCGCAGGTCGTCGTCCCGGCCGAGCATCGCCGAGTTTATGTGGCCGTCCTGCGCGGCGTCGGTGATATAGGTCACGAGGTTCGCCATCACCTTGATCCGGGCGATAACGCGTTCGGTAACGTCGCACGGCAGGACCACGACATCGTGAAGCATGCCGTCGATCCTGTACCGGATCAACAGACCGTCCGGGCCGGGTTCGAAATGGATGTCGCTCGCGTCTTTGCGGATGGCTTCGATGATAAGATGTTCAACCGCCCGCGAGATTGCTCTTTCTTCATCGCTCAGCATCTCCAGGCAACGGTCCGCTATACTCGCCAGCGTCGACTTCGGTTCCGTCCCTGCCGTCTCCATCCACTGCTTGATTCTCGAAGCCGTTTCGAGCTGTCCGCCACGCGTGCCCAGCGGCAATGCCAGCAGGATGCCGCCTTTCAGCGTCAGGACAAGCTTGTTTCTCCCATCTTCAGGCGCGTCAACTTCCGCTATCTCGTCAAACCCGATCTCCTGCGTTTTGGCTCGCCCTATCCCCATCCAGCGCCGTGATATGGTTATGCCCTCTTCAGCAATACGTATGCGCTGCGCCCAGGGGCCGAATCGTTTGCTTAATGTTATCGGTTGCGGCATCAGTGCACCAACCCCTACATTATCGCCTCAAGAATCTGAACGTATCCCCGCAGCATTCCTACCCAGAAAATGCCGACGAGCCAGCCCATACATACAACCAGCGCAGGGAACAGCGCCTTCAGCACCAGTCCGGTTCTCCGCTGAGCCTTGTTTTCGAGCAGTTCCGCCGCACAATCGAACGCCTCGGGCAACCGGCCCGACGACTCGCCTGTGTTCACCAGCCACACGAACGAGCGTGGCCAGCGTCCCGACAACTCGAGTTGCGGTGCGAGTCGAGCGCCATCGGCGGTAGCCCATGCCGCAACTCGCAATTCGCCTGAGAATGGTGAGGCAAGCGGCAATGCGGACGCAACCGCCAGGGCCCGGTGCACAGCTAATCCGCTTGAAATCATTATCTGTAACGCACGAGCAACGTGTGCCGCGGCAACGTCACGAACGAAACCACCTACTATCGGCACAAAGCCAAGCACTCGAATAACGGGCGACAAGAACAGCTGCGACCGTCCTGCAAGCCTGCGCCAACAATCCAGAGCCAACAAGAACGGAAAAACCCATGTAGCCATATACAATATGAAAAAGCAGACAGCACCAAAACCCCAGAGATACCATCTCAGTTGCAGTATGTCGTGAACGGCCGCAGATTCTGTCTCCGGCCATACAAGCAGGCTGATGGCGAACCCGCAGACGCGTCCCACACCTTCAAGAACACCAAGCATAGGGCCGCCCAGCACAGAGGGAGTGGCGATGCCAAAACTCCGAAATATCTCCATGAACACCGGTATTACCTTGACTGACATGAACAGAACAACCACCACAAAGACCGGTATGACGAACCACGTATACCACACAGATGCCGTTATCCGCCTGAGGAACAGTCGCCTTGCCCGAGAGTATCTCTCGACGGCTGCAAGCGCGCCCTCAAGGTTGCCGGTCTCCTCGCCCGAACGCACCAGGGCGACTGTTGTGGGGTCGAAAAGATGCCGGCTCGTCGAGAGCGCCTGCCAGAGTTGTCCGCCTCTGTCGAGCACAATCACCATGCGTGAAAGGCTTCGTCTGAGGCCCGGCCAGCGCGCATCGGTTAGCATTGTCCGCAAACCTTCCACAAGCGGCAGTTCCAAACGCACCATCTCGCGCAACTGGCCGATAATGAATACGCGCAAGCGACCAGCGGAAAACAGCGGGATCAGACACGCAGGGAGTTTCCAGATCAGGCCCGTCAGGACAAACAGAAGAATGAAGTGTGTTACGCAGGCCGTCATGAGAGCGCTAATCGCTGTCACGAATCAGCCTCCCCCCCCAGGCCCCGAAAGCAGGTCCGCGAAGCCGAACATACCGCCAAACAGTGACCAGAATCCGGATATGATGACAATGCCTATAAACAGAGCTATGACAAGCACACTTCCCGGCTCGATGATGTTGTTCAATATGGTCACCCTGTACTCGGCTTGTCTATCGTAGAACTCGCCCAATCTTTGAAGCGATACGTCGAGTTGTCCTCTCTCTTCGCCCGCGCTCGCCATCCAGACCAGCGTGTGAGGAAACAGCCGCGACTCGCTCATTGCAGCGGAGACGGCCGCGCCCTCTTTCACCTGCGCTTTCAATCCAGCGGCTGCGTCTGCAAAGACGGTGTTCGGTATCGCGGCAGCCGTCAAGTCTATGGCGTCGAGCACCGGCACACCTCGGCCCAGCAGCGCGCCAAGCGTCCGGCAAAATCTTGCGAGCGAAACGTCACGAATCACTCCGCGCAGTAAGGGTACTCGGTACTTTGCCCTGTCGAATCTCCTGCGGTTTGAGGCCGATGATTTCATCACTGCAACTGTCACGGCAATAGCTCCAACAATGGCAGTTACAAGGGCAGCCAGCGCCAGCACGTTCGACCGCATGAAAAAACTCAACCGGATCACAGCGCCTCCTAAACCCCCATACATATTACCAGCGCCGGCCAATGGTTCCCGCATCTCGGCGATCCCTGGCACTATCACCACCATGATGAACAGGAAAACCGCAATGGCAAAAACGCCGACGATCTCGGGATAGAGCATCGCCTCTTTGAACCGGGCTTTCTGTTCGGCGGATGAAGCGCAGAACGCGGCCAGGTCGGCGAGCACTTCGGGCAGGTTGCCACCTTTCTCTCCACATTCGACGAGCTTGATATAGTATTGCGGAAACTCTTTATCGCGCTTCGAGAGTGCGTTGCTCAGCGTCTCGCCCTGCTCGATATCGCGTTGGACATGCAAGACAAGTTCCTTGAATTCCTTCTTGTCGACATCCTGCGAGAGAGCCTCGAGGCTCTGGCTGAGAGGCAGTCCGCTGCGCGAGAGCGCGGCAAGCTGGTCGGTGAACAGGGCTAAATCGCCTGATGATAAGGTCTTAGCCATATGTGTCGGCTCCTTCTGTGAGAACCTGCTCCAGTAGACCCCCAAATCCTTGTAGGTCTCCAGCAACCTTCATATTGGTTATACGCAGACCACACGCGTCGCGTTCAAAAAAATTCTGTTGTACCGCAGGCTTCCAGCCTGCATCCGGCATGTATAATGTGATCGTGATGCGGGTTGGAAGCCTGCGCTACTTGTTTCGCTTGGAAGCGCTTCCGTACTTCCAATCCCCCCATCCCGGACATAACCCTGCTCGTACGGGGCTATTCACAGTGTAGTCGCACACACGGTGGAAATCCTTCTCGTCGCGAACGAGATGGTCATACGATTCTCTCTGCCAGAACTCATAACCCCTGCGCTGTAGTATCTTGTTCGCCTCGTTGGCCGTGTACGATTTCCAACTGTGAAGGATGTCGCTCAGATCATTGCGGCCGATCGGAGCAACGACGACATGGACATGGTTCGGCATCACAACCCACTCGTAGAGTGTGTACCGGACTCCGTCGAAGTGTTCCAGCGCGCCAACGACAAGCTTGGCAATCTCCTCGCGAGCCAGCCAGCACTCACCGCGACCGGCGTCGAGATAGGCATCGATACGTTCGGAAAACAGCTCATCGAGACGCTTCAGCTCGACTACCGACAAGGGCCGGTTCAGTGTTTTAGCGCGTTGGACAATTGCTTCGCGTTCCAGTGTGTAGGTTTCAAGGACAGATTTTGGAAGAGTGCCAACAAGCCGGAACGTGACGAAGTATATGCCGCCTTCTCGCTTAAGGTGTGGGAGATAGCCGCGTGAATGGAAGCCGGACTGCAAAGGAAACGCAGCGTCGCAGTCAGAGCATTCGTCCGGTCGTTTCGTTGGACTCATAGCTTGTAGGGTATACACCTCTCGGATGCAGGCTGGAAGCCTGCGCTACGAGCAGGCTTCTTCGAGTGCGGACGGCAGTTCGTCGATCTTGACCCGGCGCTGTTCCATCGAGTCGCGCTCGCGCAGGGTCACTGTTTCGTCCTCGAGCGTGTCGAAATCGACCGTGACGCCGAACGGCGTGCCGATCTCGTCCTGGCGTCTGTAACGCTTGCCGATCGAGCCGCCGGTATCATAGAAGGTCGCCATTCTGCCACGCAACTTCTGGTAGATGTCCTGGGCGATTTCGGGTAGTCCGCCTTTATTGACGAGCGGATAGACGCCGACCTTGACGGGAGCGATGGCGGGGCTGAGCCGGAGCACCTCGCGCTCTTCCTCCTCGGCGTACGCGTCGCACAGCACGGCCAGCAGCGTACGGTCGACTCCCGCGGACGTCTCGACAACGAACGGAACGTACTTCGTCTTCGTCGCCGGATCGAAGTATGAGAGATCCTTGCCGGAAAACTTCGCGTGTTGGGTGAGGTCGAAGTCGCCCCGGTTGTGTACGCCCTCGAGTTCGCCCCAGCCGAACGGGAACTTGTACTGTATGTCCGCGGCCGCCTTGGCATAGTGTGCGAGCTCTTTGTGTTCGTGCGCTTTGACGCGTATGTTCTCCGGACGGATGCCTATGTCCCGGAGCCACTGCTGGCGCTCCTCGAGCCAGCGGTCGAAGTGTGCGGGCGCGTCCTGCTCGCGCACGAAATACTCTATCTCCATCTGCTCGAACTCGCGCGACCGAAAGATGAAGTTGCGCGGGGTGACCTCGTTGCGAAAGCTCTTCCCCACTTGTGCTATGCCGAACGGTATCTTCACACGCGATACGCTGAGCACTTCCTTGAAGTCCACGAAAAGCGATTGGCACGTCTCCGGACGGAGGTACACGTCGACCTGCGAGTCCGCCGTGGCCCCGAGTTGGGTCTTGAACATGAGGTTAAACGCGCGCGGCTCGGTAAGCTCGCCGCCGCAGTCAGGGCAGCGGTCGCCTTCGAGCAGGTCGAGCCGGAACCTGTGTTTGCACTCCTTGCAGTCGACCATCTGGTCGTGGAACTGGTCGACGTGGCCGGACGCGCGCCACACCTCGGGATGCGTTATTATCGAGCTGTCCATGCCGACAACATCGTCCCGCATCGTGACGTTTGCGCGCCACCAGTGGCTCTTGATGTTGTTCTTCAGCTCGACACCGACCGGGCCATAGTCCCAGCACCCGTTCACGCCGCCGTATATGCCGCTCGACGGGAAGATGATCCCTCGGCGTTTGCACAGGGCGACGATCTTCTCCATGCGTTTTTCGTCGTTTGCAGCCGTGTTCTTACTCTCGCCCACTCACGCACTCCTTCGGACAATAGACATGTGACAAAAACTGTTCTTGCTGGTTGGCAGCAGTATATCGAGTCCGATCTCTCAAGTCAACACGCGCGTTGCATCCTTGTCGCGGTTGAAACGGTCTGCGCCGGCCTATATAATCAGCGCCAGGCAGTTGAACCGGCAAAGAGGCGACGATGAGCCATGAAGGCCTGTCTAGTATATCCTGATGTGAGCGGCGTCGAGCAGTACGGTAAACACAAGTTTCACCACGGCTTGGGATACCTGTCCAGCGTTGTGAAGAGCGCCGGTCACGAGGTCTCCGCCATATACCTCGATCACGATATGCCCCAGGAAACCTTCGCGGCTCGTCTGACTGCGTTTGCACCGGACGTCGTCGGGTTCTCCGCGACAACACACCAGTATCCGTACGTTACGCAGTTCGCGCAGTATGCCAAGAGTGCGTTGCCGGACGTGTTTGTCATAGTCGGCGGCGTTCACCCCACGCTCAAGCCCGATGAGGTCATCGAAGACCCGAACATCGACGCTGTCTGTGTCGGCGAGGGCGAGTACGCAATGCGCGACCTGTTGGACCGGCTCGAGCACGGCGGAGAGATAACCGACATACAGAACTTGTGGGTCAAGATCGGTGGCAAGGTGTACAAGAATCCTATGCGGCCCTTGGTGGACCCGCTGGACTCCCTGCCGCTTGCGGACCGGGACCTTTTCGAGGAGGATGAGGCCGGCTCAACAGTGGCGGCCTCGCGCACAGCGGACGTGATCGCGGGGCGGGGCTGCCCGTACTCGTGTACCTATTGCTGCAACAACGTCCTCCGCCGCCTCTATTCCGGCTTGGGACGATACCACCGATTCCGCAGCCCCGAGAACGTTGTCGAGGAGATCGTCGGGCTGGCAAAGCAACGCGGTGTCGAGCGGATCAACTTTCAGGACGATACCTTCACCCAGGACCACCGTTATCTCGAGGCTCTATGTGCGCTGTATCGCGAGAAAGTGGGAGTTCCGTTCTGGGTCAACACTCGTGCGGAACATGTTAACGAGGCAACTGTCAAAACCCTTAAGTCCGCGGGCTGCGCCGGGGTACGAATCGGGATAGAGACAGGGAACGATTGGCTGAGACGCGAAGTGCTAAAAAAACGGTGCACGTCGCATCAGATTCGAGATGCGTTCGCGATTGTGCGCAAACACGGCATGAAGACGTATGCATGCAATATGCTCGGCATTCCCTTCGAGACGCCGGAAATGGTCGGAGAGACGCTGCGTCTGAACAGGCAAATACTGCCGGACGAAATCCAGTTCTCGGTGTTTTTCCCGTATCCGTGCACTGAACTGGCTGATATCTGTGAGAGCGAGGGCTTCTTGCGTGACCACACGACACCAACAAGCTATTACGGTTCGGCAAGCGTCCTCAACCTTCCCACGTTGCCGCAAAACGAGATAGACAGGTATTACAGGCTGTTTGTCGAGCTTAGTGAGGAACTGGCGTGCAAGAGCCGCGGCAGGAAGGCTTATCTTGTGTACAGGGCCGCGAGAGCCCTCCTGGGGAGTCACGCCGCGGCAAGACGGGTCGCAGGGCTGGCAACTTCTCGGAAAGGGAGGGGGCCATAGTGGGGAGGCAGACAGCAAGCCGTCGCGCTCGAAGATGACCCACAATGCGTGCATGCCTTCTTTGACATTGGCTGGGCTGTCATGCTAAAATAAGGGCGAATGTCGGGGAGAGGTTTCTGGAGTCTGCGATGCAAGATTGGTTGGAGAGATCGAAGATGAGAACCCGTGCTGTGTATGTTGGCGCTGTCCTGTTGCTGGTTCTGTTGTTGTGCGAGAGCAGCTATGCCTGGGGACCGAAGGCGCAGGAGGCTATCACGCAAGCAGCGATGCAGTCGCTGAGACGAGAAATTCCGTCCGCCTTCGTTGGCTCTGAAATGTCGCTGCAGGAGGGTGCCCGGGCCCCCGATCGCGTTCTGGAGAAGTACTACTCGCAACGGGGTGCTGTCGAACCGTTCCAGGCGGTTGCGACCGAGACGCGCGTACTCACCGTTGCCGGGAACCGCAGGCTCTCGGACTATCTCGCGTACAGGTTTGGGATGCAGGGCCAGATAGTCGCGGATCTGCTGTTGCCCTTCGGCCTGCCGACGAACGACAGGGAAAGGCAGCTCAAGCTCATGCTGGAACGAGACATAGAGTTCGAGCTGGATAACCTCCGGCACACTCCCACCAAACTAAAGGCAATCCAGGATCCAGAGAAGGCGATCGCGCCCGCACGGAAATACCTTGCGGACGCGAAACGGTTTATCGAGAGCGACTACACGAGTGGACAAGGATTCGACGGATACTCCCGGCGTGCCTGCCATGAATGGTTCCAGCACGCTGTGGATGCGGTCGCTAACGTCTGGTACACGGCGTTACGCAATATTACGATCGAGCCAACCGTTGCGAACCCGCGCATGCCTCCGACACCCCTGGTCATCGAGCCCTATCCAACAGCCGAGCAGATGGCGAACTTCTATGTCGGTGAGACCGTCTACTTCATTCTCAAAGGCGAGAAGGAGTTCTCCGAACAGTCGTACAGTATCTTCGAGCAGTTCAACCCGGGCATTCCGGAAGCGTACGCGGAGCTTGGAGACGCGTATTACACCACAGGCGACTACGAGCGGGCAATGGACGAGTACCGCAAAGGCCTTGCGCTAAAAAGCCGGTGGCCAAAGGTAGAGTCGAAGGTCACCAATTATTACTTCGACAACGGACGTCAAGCGCTGACCGAGGGTGACGGCGATCCCGGTTCGCAGCCCTTCAAGAACCTCGAAACCGCGCTGCAATCCTTCAAGCGCATCCTCGAAGTCGCCCCTGCAAACAGGCTCGCAATTGAGAAGAAGAACGAGGTCGAAACGCTGCTTCAGGCAAAGAGCGAGCGGCTTGCCCGGGCCCAGGAACGCATGGCGAGCGCGCAGCAGCTTATTGGCGAGGGAGCGGCGATGGAGAGCGAGGGGATGTACTCCGAGGCGCTTGTTCTCTACAAGAACGCCGAGGCACTCTACACCTTCATCGAGAAGCAGCATGCGGAATTCTCCGCGGAGGCTGAGGAAGGCCAACCGTCTCTCCCCGATGAAGCAGCAGATGGTTCTGACGATGCGAGAATGAAGATAGAAACCGTTCTCAGCAGCGCTCTTGGCAACGCGCGCGACCTTATCCAGCGAGCAGGACAACGTGAGCTCGAGGGCAACTACACGGCCGCGATTGCCAGTTACGATCAGGTGCCAGGCGCGGTCGCGTTTATGATTGACGGCAAGATCGACTTCCTCGCAACCGAGTACGACTCATCACTTAAGGAAGCCGAAGAACTCAAGACAAAAGCTGCCATGAAACGAGCCGACGCCCAGCGAGCGCTCGAACAACAGCAGATGGCAACCGAAGGCGCCGCCTGAGTCGATCCGTGGCTCTGTCAACCGCCGGCACTGTACTCGAGTATCTCGATCCCGAGCTTCTGAATCGCCGAGATTATCTTCGTCTGCTCGAAAAGATCCCCCTGCACGAGCTTTATGTGCGTTGCGTCCGCTACAGGTTGGTCGAAGGTCGGATCGGTGGCCACCCACCCTCCCACGAAAACTTCCGCCCATTGGTGAAAATAGAATGCACCACCCGCATCGTTTGAATAGACCACCCCCGCAACCGGCCGAGCGGGCACTCCCGCGGCCCGGGCCAGCGCCACAAACAACACCGAGTGCTCCGTGCAGTCGCCCGCGCGAGCC
Organism: uncultured bacterium; assembly: GCA_964524145.1. GTDB lineage: Bacteria > Hydrogenedentota. The sequence goes on from CAZGCA010000006.1 coordinate 15,668, forward strand.
GCAAGCGTATCGAGCGCGTTGGTCAGCGATGCAGTAAACTCCTTCTCGAGGTTTGCGTAAACCCAACGGCCGAGCTTCTCGACGATGCGGAACGAGCGCGTTTCCTCGCCGACGATCTCGCCCGCGAGAGTCTTGATGGCGGGATCCGTGCTCTGTATAAACAACGAAGGCATAAGCAAATCGCGGAACTCGCCCGCGTCTACCTCCCCAACCGGCACACCCGCACCCTCCTGCGTTTCTTTCCTCACCTCCAGCATGTACGAATCGTCGCCAAGTGCGGTAAACCTCTGCCTGGCATCCTCCAAGACGAGGTTATCGGACAGATTCGACAGTTCGGCCCGGAGAGACACCACGTCGCCGGGTTGCTCGATCTCCTTCTCAACCCGTATGGCGTTGGCAACGACGACATCGTTGACGAAATCCAGATCTTTGGCGGTGGTCTCGTCTTCAAGGCGCATAGTGAACATCCCACCAATGGAGTCCTCCAGCACCTGCCCGTCCTCGGTAACCAGCGCGGTCGTAGTGACACCGAGCGCATCGAGTTTGGTCTCGACCTCAAATACGCTCGTCGGAACTCCCTCGAGTGTCCGCGTGCTCACCGACTTGACCTCACACACCGCAGTGAGAGATTGCTGAAGCAGCGGTTCGAAAACCGAGAACTCGTGCGTATCGCCAACCTGTGTTGCGGGGCTTATGAAAAGCGCTTCTTCCAGAGCGTCGGTCAGATTGTCGGGAGGCGCAGGAAGCACGTTCGTCGTGTGCTGGCCGCCGATGTTTGTCGAGAGAAACAGCACGTCGTTTTGGACTTCACCCAGCACGACTGTGTGTTGCCCCGCCGTATCCATTTCGTTGGACAGAGACAGCAGCGACCCGTCAAGCGCGAACGCCCGTTTCTCAACGGTCGTTATCTCTTGGGTCGTGCCCAACATGGCGACCTTGATAAACACCTCGACGGAGGTCCGGTACACTTGCTCGCCCCTGAACTCAGCCTTACCGAAGTCCATGTGAGCGTAGCCGGCTTTCTGCCCGTTAAGATAAAGTCCGTACCAGTCGGCGCCTATCAGCGCTTCAATATCGGATTCGTCAATATCGGCCAGTGCGGTATTGAGTTGCAGCAACAGCAGCGTGGAGACAACGATTCCCAGCATGGATCGCACTGTCTTGGATCTGTTTGTCATTCCGTCCCGTCCCTCGAGATGCGCGGGGGCTTTCCCAAGGCTGTTCTCCGGTAGAGAAGAAGCGCACATGCGAATGCGCACACGTAGGCGGCGCTTCCGGTAAGCAAAACTGACTTAAAACCACTCGATATGGCTATCGGAATCGCTACGGCAGAACCAAGGACGGACGAGAAACCGTTGGCCCCGATTGCCCACGCGATGGCGCTCTTGCGCTGCCCGCAGAACAGCCGCAGACCGCTCGGAAACGGAACACCCATTGGAATTCCCAGAAGGCCAACACCGACGATTACCATCGCGCCGCGCGCGGCGAGCGGAAGCGATATTGACCGTGAAAACACTGGTCCGAGAAGCGGGACGCAAAGCGCTACGCACCCAGCAACAACGCCGGAGCAGAGAAGAATGCGTGGCACGGACGGCATCTTGACGTGCGAGAAGAGAAGACCACCCAGGCCGGAGCCGGTCAGAAGCGCACACAACGTGAAAGACACAGAGTACGCTGGATGACCGAGGAATATCGTTGTTTTCTGCATCAAACCGATTTCCACCACCATGTATCCCAACCCTAATGACAGGAAGTACAGAAGCGTCAGGGCAACGCTGTCGCCTTTGTCGCGCCCCTTTCGCTGCAGGATAGTCGGCAAGACTATCAAAACGGCAGCCCACACAATCGAACCAGCGCACACCAGTAGATAGGCTTGTGCACCGCGTACAGAGGGAGCCCGCTCGAAGAGCAGTCGCGCTTTTTCACCAGGACCGAAGATCATGTCGCGCAGCCCAAACATGAAGAAGAAGAACGGTTTGTCATCTCGAGACGGCTCAACGTTCACGTTGTATGTGCTTAAGAGATGCTCTCGTCCTCTTCCCGCTGCCTCCTCGTCGAAGTATTCACTGAAACGGTTCGCCACACTGCAACCCGGCCAATAGACAAACTCCGGAACACTGCTGAGGGCAAACCCCAGCCGATCGTGGGTGGGCACTCTTATCGCCCGACATTTCTCCGACATTGTTGACACCCTGGCCCGCAGCAAAGCAATGTCTTGCTCAGAAAAAGGCTGCCGTTTCATCAGGACGTTTATCCAGACTCCCTGCTGTACAATTGCCACATGAGACGCGGGGGCCTTGATGCCGAGCTTACGCATCGCCGCCACCGCAGTCGTAACCGTTCTCACAGACTCGGGAACAAACCGCACCACCGAGAAGACACCTTCAGGCGACAGTTTCTCCAGGAAATCATAAAACGCCTCGACAGTGTACAGATAGCTCTCCGAGAAGACCAACGAACCGGACATGGACGCCGTCATGCTGTCAGTAACGTTCATTTGGATGACGTCGTAACGATTTTTGGTCCGCTTGATGAAGCTTCGTGCGTCCGCGTTTACGACCGTTACCCCGGGCTGTTCATACGGTCTTCCCAGAAAGTCGGCAAAGTCGTGAAGCCCTACGTCGATGACCGAACTGTTGATCTCGACCGCGGTAACGCTGCGGGCACCGGCATGGAGCGCGGCTGAAATGTCCGGTGTCCCACCGAGCCCGACTATCATGACGGACGGGTCGCCACCTTGAAAGTACGCAGTTCCGTATACTGTCCCTTCGAAAAAATCCCGGCCGCCGTTTGCGTCCCTCGCAAAATCGATGAGAACAGAACCGTTGCCGCTGTCAATTGCCAAGTAGCGCATAGGCACCTCGTCAGGAACACTCGCATATATCCCTGGGAAGCTGTAAACCTCAACGCGACCGATAGGATTCCAGACACCATATTCTCTTACTGCACGTCGTTGAGCCGGTCTGCCGGAGATTAGTTTCTTGCTATACACGGCTTCCATCACCGTAACGTTGTCCCTCGGATCCGGCTGAAACCTGTACAGCCGGCCAGAGACAGGTAACAGAGCCGCCAGCAGTACCGCGATGATGATTGCCAGCGCTCTTTGACGGTTTGACGAGAGGGAACGTTCGGCGACAAGAAAGGCAGAGATCGCCCCAAGGACTGCAATGAGGCTAACACACCGCTCCGCTCCAAGAGGCTTGAGCACCACGAAAAGAGCGAAGCATCCGACTGCAGAACCTATCAGGTTGAAGAAGTATGTCCGACCAGCGTTCTCCGGTTTCGCTGCGAATACGGCTGCAATGAACGCACCCGCGAATATGTAGGGTGTTGCGAGCACCAGCAGAAGCGGCATCGTGCGAAACGAGGTCAGAAGCTGTGCGGAGATGGAGATCGTATGGGAAAACCTGGCTAGAGCAATATTGGCGGCTATGACACTCAGAGCAAACCCTACGGCGCACGCAAATGGTACCAGTCTGACCCGACCGTAATTGGTCTGGTGGAGCAGTGTCACCGCGACGCTACCGGTGCCGAACCCCAACAACGCAACCGTAATAACCCCGTACACGAGAACCGGTGCGATTGAGTAGGAGCAAATGCGGCACTGGACCATCTCGAGAAAGAGCGCAGCGAACGACATGAGAAACAGTGCAAGAGCCGTCATATCGTCAGCCTCTACCCCCGGCGCTCTCCCACGCGCTGGAGCACAATACTCGATATAGCAACATGAATTCCCTCGTCTCAGACCTGTCCCGGAAAGACTTTCGGCTATTATAAGCACCTTCCCTGCGAAAGTCAATCTGACGGAAAAACCCACTCTTATGTCGCAGGCCCGAATCAAACCTTGATGACCACTGGGAATCCCGTGCCGCATGAAAGAACCCCTTTATCTTGCAAGCGCCTTGTTAATGATGGCACCGGAAACATCCACGTCGAGCGGGAGTGTAGGGAAAGCAGAAGGTTGCGTGGCGTGCGCCGTCCCGGCACAAAGAGTCCCATGAGGTGCTTGACTCGATCCAGGGAAAAGGAATAGAATACGTTATAGGGTAAGCGTGTATATATTGTCGAGGTTGTTGCAGGATACTGGTACCTTGACATTGAGGGGACTGAGATGAGCACCTCGAGATGTACCGAAAGTCGTGGAACTGTCCGGGCGCGTGTTGTACTGGGCGCTGTCGTTGCGTTGGGGGCAGCAAGCCTGTTGTGGCCGCAGATTATGGGAGCCCAAGGCGATGAGCCCGGCATCACCTACGTCATCGAGATACACAGCGATATCGATCCCGGGTTGGCAAGCTTTGTGAAACGGGCCGTCGACGAGGCGGAGTCCGCGAACGCGCAGGCAATCATTCTCGATATAGAGACGTTTGGCGGACGTGTGGACGCCGCTGTGGATATACGCGACTTTATCGTCGGAACGGACATACAGACCATCGCGTTCGTCACGCGCGCGATCTCCGCCGGCGCACTCATAACGCTTTCCGCGGACGAGATAGTGATGGTGCCTGGAAGCAGTATGGGTGCTGCTGAAGCCGTATCCTTCAGTCCCGAAGGAATGAAAAAGCTCGGCGAGAAGGAGATCTCGTACGTGCGCACCGAGTTTCGCGGTACGGCAGAGCGCAAGGGCCATAACGGCCTTCTCGCAGCAGCAATGGTCGACTCGGACGTCGCGCTGTACGCGCGAGATGTCGACGGTCGTCTCGAGATCTTCTCGCGAGACACCAAAGAGGGAGAACTTGCATCGGAGAGCGAAAAGGGTGAGGTTGTGATCCAGGAAGGCAAGCTGCTGTCCGTCACAGCCGAGGACGCGATGAAGTACGGATTGATAGAACACCAGGCAACGACCCTCGACGAGGTTCTCGCGCTCTTCGATCTGGCCAAGACCAAGGTTGTCACGCCTCGTGTACTGTGGTCGGAAAAGCTGGTGCGGTTCCTGACCAACCCTGTCGTGACCGGGCTGTTGCTCACGTTCGGTGTCCTCGGGATTATCTCCGAGCTGAAGATGCCGGGCTGGGGAATCAGCGGAACGATAGGTATCGTCTGCCTGGCGTTGTTCTTCGGCGCACATTACCTGACCGGGCTGGCGGACTGGGCGGAAGGTGTGCTGTTCCTGGTCGGTGTTGTGCTCCTGGCATTGGAGATATTCGTCATTCCGGGGTTCGGCATTGTGGGAATCTCAGGCATACTCTGTATGGTGGCCAGCATCTACTTGTCGCTCGTCAGAGAACCTGTGCCTCGCTACCAGTGGGAAATGGAGGTGTTTAACGGCGCGATCATTTCCATAGCCATCTTGTCAGTGGCTCTCCTGGTCGGGTTATGGCTGTTTTCGGTCGCAGTGAGAAAGACGTCGTACTTCAACTGGATAGCTTTGAAGACCGAGGAGCGAGCCGAGGCGGGCTACGATATGCGCTCGGACAAACGTGAGACGCTCGCCGGAAGAGAGGGACTCGCGCTCAGCATGCTGCGGCCGGCCGGCCGCGCACGATTTGGCGACACGACCTTCGACGTGGTTACGGAAGGCGCGTTTGTGGACAAGGGAGATCGGATCAAGGTGTTGAAAGTGGCTGGCAACAGGATAGTCGTCGAGAAATCGAATATGGATGAGGCGTGAGAGCTATGGGTGACACAGAAAATCGTGTGCTGTTGAAGATGCTGAGAACACTGAGGAACGACCTGCAGATAATCGAGCAGAAGGGCGCCGGATACTATAGCTGCTCGCCGTTTATCGAGAGGTACAACAAGCTTCTCGATCGAATCAAAGAGATCTTTTCGGAAGAGGCCGGTGAACTCCTCAAAACGTTCCAGCCGCTGGAAGAACCTAGTTCCGCGGATCCTTCCCAGAAGATGAAGACAACACAACGGTTGCTTATAGAGATAGGCCAACTCGCAACGTTTATGGAGGAGATGCTCAAGGAGGACACATGTACGTCTACGTAATACTGCCTTTTGTGGCGGGTTTGGCCCTGATCTTGTGTGAGGTGTTCGTGCCGGGCGGGATTCTCGGGCTGGCCGGCGCTGCGTGCATCGTAACGAGCATCGCAATGGCGTTCTGGCAATACCCCGAGCATGCATGGTACGTTCTGTTGGGCGAACTGGTAGCGACGTCCATTTTTGTCGTACCGGTCATCCGCTTCGCGCTACGACGTTTCTCGCTAAAAGCGACCCAGCAGGCGGCTGCAGGATTCACGAGCACGTTTGAGGACTTTACGCAGTTGATTGGTCAGCAGGGTACTGCGGTGACCACGTTGCGGCCCGCGGGCATTATAAGCGTTGGAGGTAAGCGTATTAATGCGGTGACGGACGGCGAGTTCGTCGAGAAGGGCGATGGCGTCGTCGTCCACGAGGTGGAGGGCAGCAGGGTTGTTGTCCGCCAGTCAGAAACCGTGCAAGATGGAAGTGTACGAGGGTAAATTGAAGGTCCCTGAAAGGAGAACACAATGGGTGGATTAGTGATGTTTGCTGTCATGGCGGTTGTTGTCGTTGTGTTTGTGGCGATTATAGTGCTGGCGACGTTCTTCAACCTGTGGTTGAGGGCGTCGCTCTCGGGAGCGCACGTCAGCTTTGTGAACCTCATCGGAATGAGGCTCCGCAAGGTCAGTCCGACGGTGATCGTAAACAGCCGTATCATGGCCATCAAGGCCGGGCTGAGCGTTGATGTGGATGCGATGGAAGCGCACTACCTCGCCAACGGCAACGTGGTGCGGGTTATCCAGGCGCTCATCGCGGCCAGCAAGGCCAACATCGATCTCAGCTTCCAGCGGGCGACCGCGATAGACCTCGCGGGCCGGGACGTTCTCGACGCGGTGCAGACCTCGGTCAACCCCAAGGTCATCGACGCGCCTGACCCGAACCGCGGAAGGGATACCGTAGATGCTGTTGCAATGGACGGCATCCAGCTCCGGGCGAAGGCGCGCGTTACCGTCCGGGCGAACCTCGAACGGTTGGTTGGTGGCGCGACCGAGGAGACCATCATCGCGCGCGTCGGCGAAGGTATCGTCACGACGATAGGCTCTGCCGAAACATACAAGAGGGTGCTCGAGAATCCCGACATGATCTCGCAACAGGTTCTCTCTAAAGGGCTTGATGCAGGGACAGCGTTCGAGATTCTGTCGATAGATATTGCCGACGTTGACGTTGGCGAGAACATCGGCGCCCAACTGCAGATTAGACAGGCCGAAGCCGACAAGCAGATCGCCCAGGCCAAGGCTGAGGAACGGCGTGCGATGGCCATGGCTCGCGAACAGGAGATGCGCGCCCAGGTGGTCGAGATGAGGGCCAGGGTCGTCGAGGCCGAGGCCGAAGTGCCGCGGGCCGTCGCGGAAGCGTTCCGGAGCGGCAACCTTGGCGTCATGGACTGGTATTCGCTGCGCAACATCCAGTCGGACACGGCGATGCGGCAGTCGATAGCGGGCACCGGCGAGAAAGAAGAAGGCAAGGGTGGAAGGACGCCTGACACACCAAGAACGTGATGAAGCCGACTGAACCCGGCAGTGAACGCTGCCGCCGAAAGCCGTAAGGAGTAGAAATCGAATGCAAGGGATTATCTTCCTGATTATCGCGTTTGTGGTACTGAATGGTATCAGCAAACTGATCAAACAGGCAGGCGAGCAGAAACCCGGGCCGACGGTCCCCCCTGGACAACCGCCGGCCGGGCCGGAACAGCAACTGCCACTGCGGAGCGAGATGCCGCAACAGCCCCAACAACAGTTGCAGGGACAACAGCCGCCCCAACCGGTCCCGCGGCAGCAGGTTCCGTTGCGCAGCAGGGTTCCCCAGCAGCCGCAACCGGTCCCCCAACAGCAAGTTCCACCCCGGACCGTGGTTGTCCAGCAGCAACGACAACTTCCCCCTGCCGCGGCCTCTGATTCGCGTTCACGCACTGCAGTCGAGCAACGCGTCTGGCAAGCGCTGCCTCCAGAGGTTCGCGGTTATCTGGAACGAGTGGCCGCACAGCAACAGGGCGTCCAGCAGCCAATGCGGACGGCACCACCTCCAACGCCTGCTGCAAAACCCCGGCCTGTCGCCACTGCTGCCACAGCCGCAAGGCCACCTGCTGTCAGACAGCAGGTGCGCCCACGGGAAAGACCGCGCGAAAGGCCGCGGCAGGTTCTGTCAGGCATGCGGTTCGAGGACATGAACGACGTCCGCCGGGCGATAGTCTTCTCGGAGGTTCTGCGACGGCCGCGCGTGTTCAGGATGTACCCGCAGAGATAGGCGCCCGTGTCGCGTCCAGGGAAAGACGGCTTGCCGAACTGGTCCCCTACCCCCGTCGCCCGTCTACTGTCTACCGTCTACCCTATCCCCCAGCAGGCTGGGTGCGTCGGCCCAGAGGGCGTCGATATCGTAAAACTCGCGGGTCTCGACATGAAATATGTGGACGATTATGTCGCCGTAGTCTATGAGGAGCCATTTGCCCGTAACTGAACCTTCGCTTCTCAGCGGACGTACACCTTCCGATTTCATGCCTTCGCGGATGCCGTTGTAGAGAGCCTTCAGCTGGGGGTCGGAGGTGCCGCTCAGTAGCACGAACGCGTCAGCGATAATTGTCAAACCGCGAATGTCGAGCACGGATATGTCGTGTGCTTTCCTCTCGGAGGCGTACGTGACGATCTTCTCTGCAAGTTCTTTCAGCGGTATGGCTGTCCGCTCGGCTTCTTCTCTCGATACAGATGGGGTTTCGCTCAACTCTATCCTTCTAGCTCCGACGAGAGCCGTTCGCGAAGCAGCTCGTTCACCATCTTCGGATTTGCCTTGCCGCGCGTCGCTTTCATCACCTGGCCGACGATGAACCCCAATGCCCGCTCCTTGCCTTTCTTAAACTCGTCCACTGCTTTTGGGCTGTCGGCTATAGCCTTGTCGACGATGGCGGCGAGCTGGTCGCTGTCGGCAATTTGTTCGAGCCCCTTCTTCTTGACGATCTCGGCCGGCGGGTCGCCTGTTTGGAACATCTCCGCGAAGACGTCCTTGGCTATCTTGCCGCTTATCGTGCCGTCGTCAATCAGTGCAAGCATCTCGGCAAGCGCCTGGGGTATGATCTTACACTCCGCGATCTCGGCATTGTTCTCCTTGAGCAGGTACTGCATATCGCCCATCAACCAGTTGCTGACGGCTTTGGCATCCGCGGATAGCGCAGCGCACTCCTCAAAGTAGTCCGCCATGGCTCTGGACGCGGTCAGTACTCCCGCGTCGTAATCCGGAATACCGTACTGCTCGGCAATTCGTTTGCAGCGTGCCAACGGGAGTTCCGGCAGGCTGGCACGGATCTCTTCAACCCATTCACGCCCAACCATGACGGGCACGAGGTCCGGCTCGGGAAAATACCGGTAGTCGTGGGCCTCCTCTTTGGTCCGCATGGGCACAGTAACACCTTTGGCGTCGTCCCAACCGCGCGTCTCCTGGACCACTGTCCCGCCGGACTCGAGCGTCCGGCGCTGGCGCTCGACCTCGAACTCGAGCGCCCGGAGAACGCCTTTGAACGAGTTGACGTTCTTGACCTCCGTCTTTACGCCAAACTCCGCCGCCCCAGGCGGCCTGAGGGACACGTTGGCCTCGGCCCTGAGCGATCCTTCCTCCATGTTGCAGTCGCTGATATCGAGATACTCCAAAATGCTTTTCAGCGTGACCAAGTAGTCGTGCGCTTCCTGCGGAGAGCGTATGTCCGGCTCGCTCACTATCTCGAGCAGCGGAACCCCGCACCGGTTGAGGTCCACCTGGCTGAACGACGCACCCTCAGGGTGAATGTTCTTGCCGGTATCTTCTTCGAGATGCGCCCGACAAATCCGAATACGCTTTATCTCACCGTCAACGGGCACATCGATCCAGCCGTTGGAAGTCAGAGGCAGGTCATACTGCGATATCTGGTAGTTCTTCGGCAGGTCCGGGTAGAAATAGTTCTTCCTGTCGAGCTTGCTGAACTGCGCTATTTCGCAGTTGAGCGCGAGTCCGACTTTGGCAACGTATTCGACCGCCTTTCTGTTGATAACGGGCAGAACGCCGGGCATCCCCATACAGACAGGACACACTTGCGTGTTCGGTTCCTCGCCGAATTTGGTGCTGCACCCGCAGAAGACCTTCGAGTCCGTGAGAAGCTCGACATGCACCTCCATGCCTATTACGGTTTCGTACTCCACAGATCAGGCTCCTCCGGCACTCAGAGGCGGTTTGCGTCTCTCGAACGTCGCGTTCCGCTCGTACGCGCTCGCGACATGGAACACGGTTTCTTCGGCGAAGGGTTTGGCCATTACCTGCAACCCTATCGGCAGGCCTTCGTTCGAGAACCCGCACGGCACCGAGATCGCCGGCAGGCCGCCGAGGTTTGCCGAGATGGTGTATATGTCCAAAAGGTACATCTCGAGCGGGTTGTCGGTCTTCTCGCCTATCTTGAACGAAGGTGTCGGCGATGTGGGAGCAAGTATCGCGTCGCACTCGGCGAACGCGTTCCGGAAATCGTCGCAGAACAGCGTGCGCACCTTCTGCGCTTGAAGGTAGTACGCATCGTAATAGCCGGAACTCAGCGCGTATGTACCGAGCATTATCCTGCGCTTGACTTCGTCGCCGAACCCTTCGCTCTTTGTCAGCTTGTACATGCTCATGAGGTCGGTGCAATTCGGCGACCGGTACCCGTACTTGACGCCGTCGTATCGAGCCAGGTTCGCGCTCGCCTCCGCGTTGGCGATGATGTAGTACACGGGCACGGCATATTTCGTTTGTGGCAGAGATACCTGCTTGATGGTGGCGCCTGCATCCCGCAGCGTGTCTACAGCCGTTTCGACCGCCTGGCGGACATCGTCTGCGAGCCCTTCTGCCTCAAAGTATTCGACCGGCACACCAAGCGTTAGTCCTGTTGCGTCGTCCTTCAGGCTCGCGCAGTAGTCCGGCACGGGAGTATCGGCGCTGGTGGAATCGCGCGCGTCGTGCCCGGCGATTACCCCGAGCAACAGGGCCGCGTCCTCAACGTCTTTGGCCATGGGACCGATCTGGTCGAGCGAGGATGCGAACGCAACCAGACCGTAACGCGAGACTCGCCCGTAGGTGGGTTTCAGGCCCACGATCCCGCAGAGCGACGCCGGCTGGCGAATGGACCCGCCGGTGTCCGAGCCAAGAGCAAGTATCGTCTCGTCCGCGGCCACTGCGGCGGCGGATCCACCGCTCGAGCCGCCCGGCACCCGGGACGTGTCCCACGGGTTGGCCGTAACCTTGAACGCCGAGTTCTCGGTTGACGATCCCATCGCAAACTCGTCGAGGTTGGTCTTGCCGATAACCAGCGCTCCCGCCTCTTTGAGCCTGACGCCTACACTGCAATCGTAAGGCGCAACAAACCCTTTAAGGATCTTCGAAGCGCAGGTCGTCTCCCCTCCTCGCAGACAGAGATTGTCCTTCAGCGCTATCGGGACACCCTCGAGCGGCCGAAGCTTGTCGCCGCGTGCTATCTTCTCGTCCACCTCCCCAGCCTGCTGCAACACCTTCTCTTTGTCCAGGCTCAGAAATGCCTTGACCTTGTCATCGACTGATTCGATACGCGCAAACACCGACTCAACAACCTCGCCGCAACACGCCTTGCCCGAGCCGTAGATTTCAACAAGCTCGTGAGCTGTCAGCTCGTTCAGGTTCTCAGCCATATCCCTACTCGATAATCCTCGGCACCAAGAAGAACCTGCCATCGGTCTGCGGAGCGTTCCCGAGCGTCTCGTCGCGGGACAAAGACGGTGTTTCCCTGTCGTTCCGAAAAACGTTTGTCATCTCGATAACGTGGAACGTTGGCTCAACACCTTCAGTATCGAGCTCGTTAAGCTGCTCTACATGATCGAGTATCTGGCTCAACTGGTCTGCAAACCTATCCTTTTCGGCCTCGGTCAGATCGAGCCGGGCAAGATGCGCTATACGTTCAACCTCTTTCTTCGATATGCTCATGAAGCTGTTCTTCCCTCGCAATAGCCCTCGTCTGCAACTGCTGGATGTACCGATGGTAGCATAGCACCAGTATACGTTACAACTCATGCCCGGACGGGAGGTGCCGCACAACCAGGTTCAGGCTCTCGTCGAGCGCGCCCTGTGCTGAGATCACCGCCGCCCGGCCCGCGTTGCCAAGCGTCAAAGCGTATGCCTCGTCCGTCAATATGCGCCGTGCGGCTTCGTAGAGCTCCGACGCGTCTGCAAGCTGAATACACGCGTCGTTGTCACGCAGAACTCTCACGAGGTCCGGACATCCTTCCATGTGCGGCCCGAAGACCGTTGGCGTCCCCAGCGCCGCCGGCTCGATCGGGTTGTGGCCGCCAACGCTGGGAATAAGCCCCCCACCGACAACAGCGAGGTTGGCAAGAGCGTAGAAGCTCGTGAGCTCACCGATGGTATCCAGGATGACCACCGGCGGCACAAGGCCTTCGCACGGGAGCGCAGAGCGCAACACACACCTGTTGCCGTGTTTCGCAACGAGCGACTGGATGGAATCGAGCCGGTCAAAGTGTCGTGGCGCGATGACCAGCCGCAGGTCCGCGCAGTCGCCTTTCAGCTTGTCGTACGCTTCGAGGACTATCGCTTCCTCGCCGTCGCGGGTGCTTCCGGCCACCATCAGCTTCACACCGGGTACAAGACCTATCAGATCCCGGTACTCCTCCAACTCGATCTCGGGCACCGAGGTCACGGCACCGTCGAACTTGACACTGCCTGTGATGCGAATTCTGTCGTGCCTCGCTCCGAACGACTCGAACCGCACACCATCAGCTTGTGTCTGAACGCCGAACGCGGCAACATCGCGTAACGCGGGCGAGATGAGAGAATGCAACCACCTGCGCAGGCGACGCGTCGAACGCTCGGTGATGGTTCCGTTCAGGAAGACTACGGGAACGACTCGTGTGTGGGCCGCCAGCAGAAAGTTCGGCCATAACTCCGTCTCGAATATGACCACCAGTTTCGGGCGAACGGCGTCCAGAGCACGGGAAACGCTGCAGGGCAAATCCAACGGGAAAAGGATGCAGCGGACTCGACTGTTATCCTTGAACGTCGACTTCGCCACACGCTGTCCGGTCACCGTTGACGCGGACAGAGCAACCGTGACCCCGGGCAGCCGCTCCAGCAGGCTGAGCACGAACGGAGCGGCGAGCTTGATCTCTCCGACGGAAACAGCGTGAACCCAGACCGTCGATCTGCCGCCCGGAGCCGGCACCTGCTTGCGTGGCCGCAACCACAACCGTCCCGCAAGCGGTCGCAACTCCCTCTTTAACGCCAACCGGAGCAGAAGGTACGGGAGTGCAAGGGCAAACGCCGCGACGAAAACGATGTTGTATGTCACCCGCGCAACAACCATGCGAGTCTCCCGAAAAAAGCCAACCCGTCCCGCAGCTTCCTTCCTGCAGGACGGGTTGGTGACGTCTTGTTAAATGCGAGATCTAGTAGGTCGAGAATCCCTCTTCCTCCAGGGGACCCGCCCATTTGGCGCCCGTCGAGTCTATGAGGTTTACCGTGACGAATATCAGCAGGTTGTCTTGTGAAACGCGCTTGCCTTCCCCGCGGAAGAAGAAACCGAGCACAGGTACTCGGCTAATCCATGGCAGTCGCTCCTCGAAGCTTTCGGTCTTGTCCCTGACCAGCCCGCCAAGAACAAGTGTATCGCCGTCGTTGACGTAGACGTTCGTCCACACTGCCTGAACTTGAGTGGTCGGCAGCCGCATTTCGCTAGTGATATCGAAATCCGGACCCGCCTGCCTCTGAAAGAACACCTTCTCACCGAGGAAATCGACGATCTGGGGGTTGAGCCAGAGCCGAATCATGTTGCCCTTGCCTATCTGCGGCGTCACCGAAAGCGTAATGCCGAAAATGAACGCCTGGGGAATGACGTTCGTGGTCACAACAGTGCTCACGGCGCCAAATCCGCCGGCCGATATCGGATAGGCATTCGTATATACGGACGCGGGAAAATACTCCGTCTTGATGCTGGCGACAACCGCTGGCTTACGGTTGAGTGTCGTCACCCTCGGTGCTGACAGTATCTCGGTATGTTGAAGGCTGGACAACGCCTGGAATATGAAGTTGAGCGTATCGCCGTCCTCCTGCTTGATGATGCTGCCGACGATCTCGAAGTTGCTGCCCAACGAGCGGAGCAGCGCATCCGCCGAAGCCATCTCTGCCGCTGTCACCGAGCTCCCGAGTATCCGGGACCCATCAGTTTGCATCCAGGAATCTATTTCGTCTATGTCGCCGTCGCCGTCCACGTCGATCCCGCGGGTCAGCGGAGAAGGCGGGATTTGCCCTGGCGACGCCGGATACGGAGTCGAGCCCGCGCCGTACACTCTCGGCCTGTTGTTGAGGTCGCTGACCTTGCTTTCGCCATAGTCAAATCCCATCTTCTCAAGGTCCGATGTCGCTATGGTAATGAATTTCGATTCGATCGAGAGCTGTTTGGGCGTAAGGTCGAGTGTCTTCAACTGCGTCTCGAGCAGCGCGAGGTTTGTCGGCGAGTTGCGAACCACCAGTTGGTTTGTCGTAGGTATGAACGTAATCGAGGACAGTACATTGCCGGTATTGGGCTCGATGATCTCAGGAATGAGGTTCCGGAGTATCGTGATGAGCGCGATCTCGTTGAATCCGCCCGTACCGCCGCTGATGCCGCCCATGCCGCCACCTGCGCCGCCGGCCCCTATGCCGCCCAAGCCGGCACCACCGCCCACTCCTCCTGCCCCGAGACCCGCGGTGCCGCCGCCGCCTGCTCCATATGTGCCGGTGCCCGAGATGTAGATGACAGGCTCCGGTTCCCCGACGAGATAGTGGCTAATGCTGCCAAACAATTCCGAGATGTTCATGAATGTAGCGGCACCACCACCGCCACCCATACCACCGCCCATACCACCCATACCGCCGCCCATGCCGCCCATGCCACCGCC
>CAZGCA010000006.1:30640-101729 GCA_964524145.1 uncultured bacterium
CCATACCACCGCCCATACCACCCATACCGCCGCCCATGCCGCCCATGCCACCGCCGCCCGACGGGCCTCCTGGCGTCCGCACTACGATCTTCGGCAACGACTCGGTGCCCGCATTCTGCAGTATGTAGTAGCGCGTTTCGAGTTCCTCGAACGTCTCGGTTCTGAGAATATCCGGCCTCGAAATCCAGATGAAGTTCGGCTCGATCGAATAGTCAAGACCTATCTGGTACAAAACGGCCTTGAGCGCGTCTTTCAGAGGGATATCTGTCAGCATGATCGACCGAATCTGTGTGGGGATCGTGGCTGTTATGGGACCAACACCTCCCTGGCCACCCAGACCACCGAGACCGCCAATCCCGCTCAGCCCACCTAAGCCGCTCAGGCCGCGCTCTCCTCGGCCGCCGCCCAGGCCTCCTCCCGGATAGCCTCCTCCCGGATAGCCTGTCATCCCAGGATACTGGCTGTAGGGGCCCATGCCAGGCATTCCCTCGGCTCCCGGCGCCACCGTGGGTGTCGGCGGAAGCACAACGCGTTCGTCGAGGACTATGTTAATCTCGACAGTCTCTTCGAGAAACGTAATGATATCGCGCAGGTCAATTCCCTCGCCAAAATTGAGGTCGACCGGGGTCTCGAGCAGTCGTTCAATCTCTTGCTGCCGGGTAGGCGGTGCAGGTGGCTTCTCCAGTATTGGGGCCTGAGGCCTGAACGGTATGATACCATCAACGTTCGCACCCTCCGGCATAAGCTTCTTCTGGTCCGCTTGGTAAAACAGACGCGAGGTCTGCGTCTCGACGTCTTCGCGCGTTTGCTTCGTCTCTCTGGCGATAACCTTGTACGACGTATCAAGGATCAGCTTACGAGCTTCCTCGTGGTTCGGGTCGATGAGCAGGATCTGTTCCCACGCTGCGATAGCTTTCTCATAATCGCTGACTTCCGCGAAGTCGTTCCCCTCGTTGATCAACTCCTGAATCCGTCGCTTCTCTATCTCTTCGGGAGATATGGCCTCGGCACCCGGCGGAGGTGGAGGAGGAACCTCCGAGGGATACAGTACGTCGATCTCCTCCCGGGTGGCCGCCGCAAGTTTCTGCTGACAACGGGCGATGAAATCTTGTGCCTTTTCAGAGGTCGGATCGAGTGAGACCGCCCGGTTGAACTGTTCGAGGGCTTCCCCATATCGGTCCGCCAGGTAAAGGTCAACACCGCTGTTGATGTATGTCTCAACGCGCTCTGCCGTGCTGCCCGGCGCAGGCACCCCTTCACTGGATGCAGCTGTCCCCTCCGTGCTTGCACCGGTTGCGGCCGCGGCCTGTTCCTGCTCAACCTCCGCGACACCTGTCTCCTGGGCGATTACCGACGGACAACCAATGGTGCCCATCCAAGAGACCAACAAGACCATGCCGACCAGCACCACGAGAGTTCCTGACCTTCTCGCACACATTGTGGTGAAATCCTCCTTCAACTACTTGACCAAGCCCTCATTTACTGAATCTGAAAACTTTCCCTGAGCGACTCGAACGCAAAGCTACCTCTTCCTTGTCCACATCAATCTCTATTATGGTATAATCGCTTTGGAAAGTGGCCCCTTCCTTGTATGTCCTGCCCCGCGATCGTTCCCACCGTATGGTCGCGTACTTCTTCCCGCTCGACTCCTGCACGTTAATCAACCGGAGTTTCTTTTCAAGTTCACTCTCCTCGTCCGACACAACAGAAGCTCCATCGCCACCGGAAGTTGTGATCTCCTGAAAGATGTTTCGCGGACTGTAAATCGTGTTGAACTGCCCTCGATCCACACTGGCTCTCCTGGCCTCTTCAGGTATCTTCGGAGCCGGGATCTGCTCGGGTGGTTTCGGAGGCTCATCGTCATTATCCGCGCCCCCAGGATTGAACACCTGGTAAATCGAGAAGACGAGAGCCAGAATAAGGGCTCCAAGTACTATTCTCTCCTTGTACTCGAGAGCTTTTCTTAACCATTTTTCGACGTTTTCCACTCGTACCTACTTCTCAGCATTTCCGGCCGCAAAACTGCGCGAAATCCGGGCCAAGCACACGCGTCACTCTTCCGGCCGAGACGGCGGGATTTGGCCCTGCATCATCGCCCTCAACCTTTCGGCACGGTCTCGGTCTGCCGCATCGCCGCCTTCCGGTCCTCCACGTCCCATCAGATCGCCAAACCCAAAAGCACCCGGCAGCATCATGTCCGTCTCCTCTTCGCCCTCCACCGGAGCAAACACCACTTGCTTGTCAAGCACTCTGGCGGCAAGGATGACAAACGTCGCGTTGAGCGCGACCTCCTTGGGTTTCGGCTTAAATGATTGCCATTGGTACGAATGAAGGGCCACATATTTTTGTTCCATGGAGAGATTGTACATGAAGTCCACCACCCGTTCCACGGGTGCCGTAATGCTCACCTGGAACGGAAACATCTGGACAAAGTCCTCCGTCTCGTAGGGAGCGCCGACTTCAAAACGGTCGACCGAGTAGACCTGCGAATCAAGTGCGATCCTGAGCAACACCGCAGCGGCCTCTAGCTGGTTCAGCATCTCTTCAACCTGATCGCCCGGAGGAACCGCGTCATTGAACCCGATGTTCTCGGGGATGAATATGGCCAGCTTCCTGGCCCTTCCCACCAGCTTGTCTCGCTGCTCTTCCCACCGTTGCTTGAACGTGAATCCCGGGAACTTGTCATCGGCACTCAGTTTTACGTCAAAAAACTGCCGCTTGTTGCGCTCGAACGCCAGTTTGACAGGGCCAAGGTTGTTCTTGTACTCTTCCACAACCGTGTCCGGATTCGTGTGAAAGAAGTACCGTTCCTCGGTCTTCTCGAGATCTTCCTTCTTCTGGGCAACGTCCGCCTTTGTACTGCTGTAGAGCTTGAGTTTTTCCTTGAACACGAAATTATACGAGAGAAACCCGCCTGCGGCCACAGCAATAATAAGAAGCAGCATCAGCTGCTGGCGTGCCGTGAGTGTCATCCTTACTCTCCTCGTACGTTATCAGAACACAAGCACCACGGAAAAGCTAAACACTGTGTCGCGTTTGGCCTGCCCGGCTGGACCGTAATAGCCACCCGGTTGAACGCCTCTGCCAAACGCGCCTCCCCCCAACGCTCCCATCCCACCAAAACCGCCCAGACCACTCAAGCCCCGGCCCCTATCTCTATCCCTGTCATCGTCGCGACCGCCGAAACCCCGTGACCCACGCGACATCCCAAGACCCGGCGTCGCGCCACTGCCGCCAACGGTTTGCAGGCTCGCACGGTCAACCTCCTGGACCTCCTCTGGAAAGAAAACGACCTCTGAAAACATCGGCTTGCCATTCTTACGCTTGAGGTTCTTAAGGTTCTTGACAAGCGCTTCTATTCTTTCCGTGCCACGACTTTCCTGCGTGCCTTTCGGAACGTAGCCCGCAATTGAAATGGCGTTCACCGGCTGGGGCTCGGTGCCCTGGGCGCGTTGGCCCATACCGCCACCCATCATCCCGCGCGTCTCTTCGCGATCTCCGCGACGGCCCAGCGACATTCCACCAGCACCCAAACCGGCAAACCCGCCGCTGGCTCCCGAGAGACCCCCGCGTCCCAAGCCTCCCAGACCTCCAAACGCCCCGCGGCCGCCAGCCCCGCGACCGCCCGTGCTTGCTTCCCCAGGCTTGGCATAGCCGCTCAAACAGGTTATCGAAGTAAGCCATACATCCGACGGCAGCGCCGAAGCAATTTCCCGAATGGGCCCAAGAGCCGAGAGGCGTCTCTTTCTGAGTTTCTGAATCCTCTCCAACTTCACTTCAAGGTTCTCGAGCTCAAGCTTGACCTCGTTATACTCACTATCCAAGTTGGTGTAAAGCTCGATGTTCTTGTCAAGCTGGTTCTGGAGCGTAAGCATCTGTTCGTATTCGGTTGCTTTAAGCGGGATTATCGAAAGCAGGATAAGGACGACCGCGAGAAATGAAAGCGTCCAATAGACGACTTTTTCTTTGCGTTTCTCAGCCTCGATGATTCTGGGCGGGATGAGGTTGACCTCTACGGGGCACGATGCGTGATTCCTGAGCGCCAGGCCCAGCGATGTCGGTAATGTCAACGGAAAGGACTGGGCGTCGGCTCCTCCCTCACCGATAGGAATCCTGTTGGCTGCGTCAGTAAACCGTACAGGTACCCCGAGCCTCGCCTGCAGGAATGGTCCCAGATTCCTCAGTGCTGCGGCCCCCCCACAGAGCAGTATCTGCGCGACGGGACCTCCACTCGGCTGGGACCGAAAATAGCCAAAGGAGCGTGCGATCTCTCCCACGAGCCGCTCGAGCACCCCCGCGATAGCTTCCGCTATCTTGGCGATCTCGGGGTGAGGCTGAACGTCCGCGGGCGGTCCCTGCCCATCGAACGGAACGTAGCCACTACCCTTCTTGATCTGCTCCGCCTCGACAAATGTCAGCCCGAGAGCGTCTCGAATGGCCTCCGTAACCTGGTTTCCCGAGATCGTCAGGCTGCGAGTCATGCGCAGCTCGCCGCCGGATTCTATAAAGATGTCCGTCGTCGAGGCCCCGAAATCGAGACACGCCACAATCCCGCCGTCCGGCGGCAGTTCTCCCGAGTAACGAAACCAGTTGTACGCAGCAAGCGGTCCGACATCAACGGTGTCAATCCGCAGTTTCGAGTCCGTGATAACCTCTGCAAGCGAATCGACGGTATCCACCTTGATCGCCACCATCAGCACTTCGTACTCGCGTGCCTCGGTGCGTTTGAGTATTTGGTAGTCGAGAGCTATCTGGTCGGGCGGAAATGGTATTTGCTGCTGTATCTCGTATTGGACGATCTGCGTCACCTTCGATTCCGGAACCGGCGGCAGTGTCCTGTTGCGAATGAACACCGATTGGCCCGGCACGGCGAATATCGTCTTCTTGTGCTTGATCTTTAGCGCCGCAAGCGCTTCCCGAATAGCCTCGATCTTGATCTCCTTCTTGTTCTCCGGAGGCATCGCTGGATCGATATTCAGGTTGAAGTGCCCGAACTTCGAGAGGACGAATCCTTCTTTCGTCTGATCGAGTTGGCAGACTTTGATGGAGCTGGTACCTATGTCCAAGGCGACTCGTTTGGCGCGCGACTTCGCCATCAGAGATGCATCCTCACCACTACGGGGCGATCCGAACAAGCGTGGAACTCACCGACGCAGATCAATACCCACCCCTTCTCCGGGAGACAAGCACAGAACCACCGCCACGCTCGCTCCCGCTGCCGCGTGGCTGCAAATAATGGAAGGATATCCTTTTACATAACCCAAAATCATTATACTAAAAACTTCCAATTCTGTCAAGTAATCCCTCGGCTCGGAGGTTCATGCAACGGCCACTGAACCAGCGCCAATCATGGTGTTTTTACGCATCTGAACCCATAGTCGTTCTTTCTTGTGTCAGGCAGGTCGTAGTGGCGATTTGAGCAGCGGACCCGGTACTCGACGGTATTGAACGACCCGCCCCGCAACACCTTGAATCGCTGGCCGTACACATCCTCGAGCTCCTTGTTCCCAGGATACGGTCCGTACCAATCGGCGATCCATTCCCACACATTTCCAGCCATATCGTAACAGCCGTACGGGCTGCGGCCAGACGGGTACTCGCCAACAGCCATAAGCATGGCCGCCAGGGAGCCCTTGACGTTGCACTTCCCCTTGTCGAAGCTGTTCCCCCAGGGATACGACCTACCGTCAGTTCCCCGGGCGGCTTTTTCCCACTCCTGCTCGGTGGGAAGGCGTTTGCCGGCCCACTCGGCATACTTCTCCGCAGCATACCAGTCGACGTTCACGACGGGATGATTGGCGAACTCCGGCGCAAAAACGTGAGACGGATCGAACCTCCGATACCGGGCGTTGGTAACCTCATACTTGTCGATGTAGAACGTTTCGAGGTAGACTGTCCGCAAAGGCAGCTCGTCCCTTGAACCTTGAATACAGCCGAATTTAAACTCGCCGGCAGGCACCCTGAGCATACGGGGAGGCACATCACCCTCATGAAGCTCAAACGAGAGTGCCAGCTTCTGGTTGGGCTCCATTTGAATGTCGCGTTCCTCTCGGGCGTACCCGCGAGCCTCGACCGCAATCGTGTGCAGGCCCGGGTCGAGCTTGAAGGTGGCCGGAGTCAATAGCCCGCGGCGACGCTCGTCTATGAAAACCTCGGAGCGCGGTGGATCGCTCTCGACGGTCACCTCCACCGGCAACCCTGTGAGGGTCCCTTTGACGTTGATTGTCTTCCTCCTCTCGATGTTCACTTCGACGAGCTCATCCTTATAGTCTTCTGCCTTGAACCTCAGCGTCTGTCTGCCGACCGGGACGCTGCACGCAAACGGAGTTTCTCCAAGCAGCTCCTCGGGTTCGAGAAACACCTGCGCACCGGGCGGGTCGCTCTCGACGACCACGTATCCCGAGATCTGCGTGAGCTGAAGATTGATCGCGACTCTCTCCCCAGCACGGATTTCCACACTTCGTGCCGCCGGACGGTGCCCTTCTTTCTCGCCCCTGACGCTGTACTGTCCGGGCATCAAATCGTCAACTTCCACAGGTGTCTGTCCCACAGCTCGTCCTGCAAGCGTCACCTCAACGCCGCTCGCAGGCGTCGACGTGATCGAGATCGATCCGGATTCCGGCGGTGGTTTCTTGCATGCTCCGCCGCATACCACGGCCACCACGCACACACACACCGCCACCTTCGGCAGCCTCAAGCCTATCTCTCCTCCCAACGCCCAAGGACACCCTTCTCAGGTGCGCTTGCCTTTCCAGTCCAAGACTGCGGTTACCGTTACCCCTATACCTGATTCCCTTGCCGTTACACCATCATTGTATCAGAGTGCAGGGCCGGTTCGCGAGCCGTTCCTGCAACTTCCGGACTCTCCATTCCATGCGCTGCACTCTCGCTGCTAGTCCGTCTGTTCACGGTAGTACTTCACCGGCTGACGCGTCGCCGGATCGACGTACCCTTGCGGCGCACCCAACAGTTTCTCGTTTCCGGGGTTCTCTCCTAACGGATCTTCAAAACATGTGCCCTCGGGGGTACGCGGCATCACCGTCCAGGAATACTCGGCCGGCGTCGGGTCGATCCTGTCGCCCTCGCCGGGATCCCATTTGTTGTTGTCGTTCAAGTCCACGAACTTATCATAAACACCGTTGCCGGTCTCATCGACGAACGCCGCCACCGTAAACGTGTAGGTTATGGGGTTCAGCTCGTCACCCGGTTCGGTACGACCGGGAGGAGGAACCGTTCTGTCCTCGAGGTCTTTAAAAGGCACAAGCTTCGGCAGGCCCGCGCGGACAATACCGGACTTCTCTCCGTCGTCCCAGGTTCCGTCGTCACGTACCGGATCGGACGTCAGCGTCCAGCGGAACATGACTCCCGCCTCGTCGGGCTTCTCCTTGAACGTGAACGTGGCAGAGGATGTGAAGACGGGAGCAGGGTCGGGATACTCGACGCGGTCCGGATGCGTCAGGATAACGGTGTCGGGAGCCGGCGACACGACGGACCAATCGTAAACCACCATCTCGCCCAGGTTGCCCGCATAATCCACCGCCGCAAGGAAGAATTGATACCTCGCGCCAACCTCGATGATCGGCGGTTTAAACGTCACGGGGGAACCGCTCGCGGTCCACGGTACAAGGTCAGGTTGGGGGTTCGGTTGCAGCCGCTCGAGCTGGTACAGGAACGTGGTGAATGGCTGTTGCGCGACGAACCCCACGTTGCCAAGCGACGGGTCGCCACCGCTGCCGGCCCGAAACGCAAACGATGCAATCGGGGTTGTCGACGGGTTCGCGGGCCGCGCCACAAACTCGGGCACCGGCGGTTCCGGGTCCCACACCAGGGCTATCGCGCTCGCATCGGGATCGCTCACGTTGCCTGCACGGTCTCGCGTCACCGGCTGGAGGATCGTTACCCCCTCATCGGACGGCGCGAACGGGAACCCCCAGCCTGAAACAAGGCTGCTGGTAGCCCTACCGTCCACCGAAAAACCAACCACATTAGCGTTGACGAACGCTCCGTCCACTAATACCCCAATCACGTCCGGATCATTGAACGCATCAAACCCCGATGCGTATCCATCAAGCAGGGGGTCAAGCGCTCCGCCAGCCAGGCCAATCTCCAACTTAACGGGCAACCCGGTCCAGCTTCCACTGAAGTCGTACCCGGTGTTGTAGAAGAACGCGCGCGGGAACCCCTCGAAGCCAAGCAGAGACGGGACATCCGGGACGCCAAGTATGATGTTGAGCACGAGGTTGGCAAGCTGCCAGCCTAACGGCTTAAGTACCGTCGCCCCCGCCAATCCGCTTGGCAGAATATCGTTATGCCCGGGACTGACACCGGGCAGCGCCACACCGTATGGGTTTACGTACTGCCAGGGACCACCCACCAACGGATTCGCTCCCAGCCTCGGCGTCGGCGGGGCCGGCCATACCGGGCCGTTGGTGATGTACGGGTTGGCCGTGTCGATATTCACCACCAACGAACAGAGCGGATCGAGCACGTTGCCGTATGTGGCGACAGGCACTTCGACCTCTGCCGTTCCGTTCCAGGTCCAGAACGCCGGATCCGGCTCGTTGTCGTCGCCGAGTATCCGGTCTGCAAGAATGAACTCGACAGCCTCCCGTCCCGAGTTGAACGGGTACGCCATGTAGACCCTGCTGGGATCGCCGGGCACCCGAAACGTGAGCTCCGACGGCACTCCAACGGGCGGATCGATCGTCACCATGAAAAGCACCTCGCCGGGTCCAGCCTCGCGCAGAAACGCTTCCGTCACCAAGCCAAGATCGTACACTCTGTCACCCTGCTCGACTCGTACAAGGCACACCCGTATTGGAATGCTACCGATATAGATCTCGTCAGCACCGATATCGACATCGCCGTCGGGATCGGGCCGCCCCTGCCGATCGATGTCGAACTCCGGTGTGAACTCGTCATCGGCGGCAACGTCTTCGCACGGCGACATCTCGTCGAGATGGATCGGGTCGGACGGATACCTCAGGAACAGCGGGTGCGCCGATATCGAGCCGGGACCCGGCGCAACACCGTCGTAGTTCGCCCAGAGCTCTGTCGTGCCGTACGGCCACTTGTTGCCGAAGACGTCGTTGTACCCGAGCGTCGGACTGAACACCCGGGGCGGCGACGTCAGATCGGGGTCGTAGTAGTAGAAGTCCACCGGTTCCGACTCGATAACGCTGCCCGGCGGTCCCGGATCGTATCGCAGCACCACCCAGACACGCCGCACCGGTTCGTTTATAGGCAGATCACCTTGGCCGTGGAAATCCCGGGTGCCGCAGTTTGACGTGCCGCACGGCGGCAGCTCGGGTATCGGCGGCGCAATCACGGCGATCTCGTTCGGCGAGAGTATCTCGACACCGTCAACTACTATCTCGCCTCGTCGATCAGCGGGATCAGCCGGATCGTCACTCCCCGGCGGTGGCAGCGGCTCGTTCTCCATCTCGAAGAATATCACCTGTAACCCGACGTCGCCCGGGAACTCCGATTCGGGAAAGGTAAACCCGCGGCCCCTCAGCCTGATCTCCTCGCCGCCCTCGACGGGGCTGCAGTTCGGTTCGACGTCTATCGCGAACGGAGTCGACGGAGCCCCGTCGTCGTAGTAGACTATCGCATCGTCGGCCACGGCATAGTTGCCGCTCGGATCGACCACCACAATATCGTACACGCCCGCTTTCCCGTCCGGGGCAGGCGGCGGCCAGAACGCTATCTGGGCCTGCGTTCCCACAATGGGCGTATAGAGTTCCGCCGCTTCGTGACCGACATACACCACCGTTCCTGACGTGAAGTTCGCTCCCGTGATAACGATCGGGTCAGGAACGCCGTCAGGCGGGAGTACGCTGTCCGGTGTCTCGCCCGAAAGAAGCACGGGAACCGGCGGAGGGGGAGGAAAGATCGATGTTATCACGGGCCCGCCACCGCTCGGCAGGTAGGTGAACGGCACGGGATTGCTTGCACCCGCCGGAAATGCGCCAAAACTTGTTAAGTTGTTGACATACACGTTCACGGTCATAACGGGGGGAGTAGGATCCGGCAGATACGTGAGCACAAGCTCCTCCTCCGACACGTAGATCACATCCTGCGGACTGTTGGGCCCGGTGCGCGGCAGCGTCTCGAGAGCCACGCCCGGGTTTGCCGGGTCTTCAAATATCACGTCCGCCGTCCAGTGCAGCTCGCCCGCAGGGTCCGGCATCTGGTACGCTTCGAAGTCGGAACCGAATATGCGGATGTACACATCCCCGCCGAATGGGACTTCGGGCGCGGTGGGATCGACATGCGTGTCCGGCGACAAGTACCCTATTCGCGGCAAACGAGGGGTGCCCGTGCCGGTCGCGTTCGGTAGGTACTCGAAACCGTCGAGAATCGTTATTGTATAAACCTCAGCGCCCTGCTCCTTAATTATCTTGATGTCCTGCGTTCCCGGCTGACCTGTTGGTGACGGCGGCGTGGTGAAGCTCAACGTGTTGTCGCTTCCGACCGTAAAAGGAACAAGCACCGGCCCTACGAAAACTTGTGAAATGGCTGAGACTCCAGCTAGGAAGAATCCAGTGCCGCTTATGATGACGTTTGTTCCGCCAAGCTCGGGACCCGTTTCGTTGGTTACATCCGTAATCGCGAACGGGTCGGCGCCCGGTGGAACAAGGACCCAAAGATCCTGCGAGATCATGGAGGCGAACTGGTCCGCGTCGCCCAACGGGTCGGGGTTCGGGTTGATAACCGTGACCGGCGGTCGAGACCCGCCCGGGAAGTCTGGAAGTGGAAGGAGCGTCAATGGATCGGTCAGTATGCGGTCGGGTGTTGCCTCAGCTATCGTCGGCGTGACTATCGCACCGGCCTGACCCTCCAGCTCGACAACGAGCGGTGCGGCAGCCGGCCGGTGGTCGAACCCGCCGCCAAGAATGGTGAGGGGCTGAGAATCGCCATCAAGAGGATCGTGCGATACCCAGTTTCTGAGCAGCCTAAGCCCGTTGTCTACATACTCATAGCCGACTTCCTCAATTCGAGGCACCCCGTCGTTGAAGTAGGTTAACGCCTCGGGCAGCCTGTCCGAAGCAAGCTGTGGTAGCGGAGTCGGCGAAGCACTGCATGCGGTGCAGCCGTCAACAGGATCGGGATTGGTGACGACGAGATCGTAGACGCCGGCTCCACCGTTGGGCGCGGGCGGCGGGTCGAACCATATCTCAGACGATGATATGGAAGTGACTTGCCGTGCGGGCACGCCTCCAACGGTAACCATAGGCACATTGGGCGTGGTGGCAAAGTTCGCCCCCTTGATGGTGAATGAGCCGGTAGCGCGGATGCCCCCCGGAGGTTGCGGATCACCGTCCATGGTCACCTTGTTCGGCTCGACGGAATCCACCTTCGGGAAACCCGGCACGGCACAGTAGCACGGGCGAGGCGGTGACCCTCTCGGATCGGACAAGCCGTTGGGGTTGATCACCTGGACGGGACCGGACGCGCCCAGCACCGTGACAGCATGTATCTCGTTCTCGGAAACCCATTCCACGCCTACCAACGGCGTCCCGCCTATCGTGACCGTGAGCGGGCCGAACGGTCCGGCCGCAGCGGCTATCTCGGGCTCGAAGTTCTGCCCGAGTATGACCACGTGCTGGCCGCCCAATAGGGGGCCGACGTCCGGGAGTATCGCATCCACCACCGGCGTCTGCGCCGGAGGCAGGCCTGCAAACCCGGTCGGCAAATACGTGAACGCATCCGGCAGCGTTATCATCAGCCCGCTCGGAAACATGATGGTGACGTCGTACACGCCCGGCTGCGGGTAGCCGTTCGGCCACGAGACAGGCCCGTCGCCCGTCTGCGCAGGCGAGGCGGGCGGAAGCTCGTACTGCCCCAACGCCGCATCGAAGAGCGCCTCGTTCGTCCCGAACCACACCCGGGTGTCGTTTGCCATATTGGGCCCGATGACCGTAATCCGATACGGGGTCCCCGGCTGGTGACCGATCACGGGCCCGAACCGCGGCGTAATACCGATCGAGGACGGGGCAGCCTTTATCCCGACGTCGTCGTGCCAGACCACGATGTTGTTGAACGCTCGCGGGAATCCGTTGCCCATGAAGTACATTCCGACATTCGGCAGCGCACCGCTCGTGTTGTTCTCCATAATGGTGTTGTTGTAGATGATCGGCGAGCTGCCCTGCGTGCCCGACCCCGCCGACACGATACCGGCCACGCCGCCGCTCGTGCCAGTGCTCTCATAAGGACCGATATAGTTGTTGGTGATCAGGGGTGCGGGCCGAAGCCCGCTGTCGTTGTGCATCACCTCGATACCGGCACCGGGCGACCCGGTGACCACACACCCGTTGATCGTCGGCGAGCAGTCAAAGACGGATATCAGCCCGCCTGCCACCACGAACCCGTCGAACTCGACCCCTGTCGTTGACGGTGAACTGGTGGCCGGTCTGGATGTGGGAACCGACCCCGGCGGGTTGGGCGGCACAACGGTAAGCGCGGCCTCGAAATCGCAGACTCGAAACTGAACGCTCCCGTTGATAACAATCGCGTTGTCAGTCGAGCCGTCGGGTTCCATCGGTATCTCGGCCGACCTGATCGTGAGAGGAAACTCGTCCACCTGTGAGTCGTCCACCCACAGGTCAGGTATCGGAACAGTCAGGTTCTCCGTATACCCGACCGAATCATACTTAACATAGACCACCGCCTTCGTTACCACCTCGTTATAGAGGTCCGTGGCAGCCTGGTCTATCGCGCTCTGGATTGTGCTATAGACGGGTGTCGACGCGTTTGGGTCCACGACGTAGAGCCCTATCTGTGCACAGACGGGGCTCGACACGCACACGACAGCAGCCAGGAGAAGTACGAAGTACGAAGTGCGAAGTACGAACGCGGCCGGACCTCGATTGCAGGGGCGATCCGTGCGATCGCCCGGCAAGCGATCCTTCGCTTCTGTACGAACGTGCCTCATCCGCTCAGTTCCCACTTCCCCATTCTCACTTCTCAATTCTGAATTCACAATTCCCCGTCTACCGTCTACCGTCTACCGTCTACCACTTCGCTCTTCCCACTTCCCCATTCTGAATTCGTAATTCACAATTCTGAATTCCCACTTCCCCGTCTACCGTATACCGTCTACCGTCTACCACTTCCCACTTCGCTCTTCCCACTTCCCCATTCTGAATTCGTAATTCACAATTCTGAATTCCCACTTCCCCGTCTACCGTATACCGTCTACCGTCTACCAACATCACGGCACATCCGTCGACCGTTCATACACCACCCTCAGCTTCCGTTCGCCCATCACGTCGAAATCCCTGTCGTCGAGCACGCCGTCTCCGTTGACATCCTCCGTCACGCGGCCCGCCTGCGCGAGACACGTTATCTCGAAGACGTCCGAATGGACGGTTATCAGGTTCGATATCCGCTGGAACCGGCGCGACATCTCCGCACGACGCTCAGCAGCGGCAACGGCCGGGATAGTGCTGAGGTCCGGGTCCGCGACGCTCGTCGCGCCAAGGATGTCTGTGGGTAACGCATATACGTATTGACCGCTGCCTGGATTCCCAACTTCGTAAGGAATACCGGAAACGAGCTGGCCGATGGACTGGTACCCGCCGACCGGCCGATAGCCTGCTGCGCGGCTCAGGGGCGATAGAGCCCCGTTCTGGTCTCTGAACGGCACCTCCGGCAGCGTGGAGGCTCCTCCACGGCCGCGGTTCAAGTCTCCCGCAGGAATCCACGACGGAAGCACGATACGGTTTGCGCGGCGACGCAGTTCCGCGTCGTCCGCCCCCTGGAACAAGCCCGGAAGCGACGCCAGCATGTTGTACTCATTCCCAAGCGGGTATCCAGGATTGGGTGTGGCCGGATACCCGGCAACGATTCGCGGTTCGACGCTGTTGATATTGAGCTTGCCCGGCTCCCGGCGACGCGGCGCAAGCACGACGCGCGTGAAGTAGTTCGGCCTGTTCGACCGGTTCGTCACTCTGACCTTGAGCGTGTTGTGACGGATCTGGACGAGACCGCAACGTACGACACCGTCCGTCGACGGGTACACCCAGTCAAGAAACCGCACTATCTGGTAATCGGTGTTTCCCCTGTTCTTCGTACTCACTTCTATCGAAACCGGGTAGAACGCCTCCGGTTCCAGCGTGCCGATGAGCGGCCTGATGGTCTCGTCGAGCGTGATCACGTATAGCGTGTAGAGGCCGTCTTCGACACCGTCGTCCGCGTCCCACTCCCAGACACCGGTCTGGCCGAACGCCTCGCTCACGTACCCGATGGTGAGCTCATCCCTGTCAACCTCGACCCACCCCGTATTGTCTGTGTTCGGCCCGACGAGCTTCCAGGGGCCGGGGTCAACATCGGCGTCGGCAGGGTTCGACAACGCTGCGGGCAGCATCTGCTGCGACGTGGTAAGTATGTCCGTCATCGCCGGCATCCACTCGAGCGGCATCAGGACCGACTGGGGGGTGACCGGCACGGCATCGAGCATCAGGGCGGCATAGATCTCCTCGCGCGAGAGAAGATTGTTGCCGTTCACGTCTATCACCGACAAGAGCCAGTCAAAAAACCACTCGGGAACGATCCATCTCGCGTCGTTCTGATCCCGCGGCTCCGGATAAGCCTTATTCACAAAGATCTGGGCATTGCCGGAAGTCTCCGCGTCCAAGAACGCCCTGAGCAGCGGCTCGAGATACTGCTCGCGTGCCGACCGGTAGAACGGCACCTCGAGCAGCTCGCCGATCGTCGCTGCGTTCGCGTTCTTGACCACAACATAATCCGAATGGCCGCCGCCGTCACGCGACATGAGACCCACGCTCGCGTGGCGTGTGTCAACCGGGTACGTCGCTGCCAGGTTGACACTAAACGGGACGGGCGAGCCGAAATCGACCCACTCCGGAACCAGCGGCGTGCCGTCACCGGCTGTGAACGAACGCCTGAGCGGCCAATCGTCGTAGATGCCGTCACGCACTGCGTAGTCAACCGGCACCGGGAGAGGCAGCTGAACCGTTCTCCCGTCCCCCAATCTTACTACCGCTTCCGGAGGGAAACCCAGGGCACCCGGCACCACCGGCGGCCCCACCAGCATCGACAGGTAGTAGACCTGGTCCGGAACCGCGGGCGTATCGCCCGCGTACAGAGGGTTCTTGCGCTCGAGGCTCCGGTAGAAATCGTCGGCGGGCTCGTTGAAGTAGAGGTCGCCGTCCGCGTTCATCACGTCAGTGCTCGTGTACGACACCTGGTCGGCGATATGGCCCCGCGCCGCAGGGCCCTCGTACAGGGTGATGATAACCGGCTCGCCCGGCTCGGACTCGACCAGGCCGTAGACTGCGAGAAAGTGTTTCTCGTCGAAGCCCGGACGGCCCGGAGCAGGCGCCCAGGGGAACCAGGCCGGCCACAGCGACCAGGGAAAAGGCGGATCCAATCCCGGCGACGCGTCCGGGTGTGTCGGCCACGGCGACAAGCGCGACGGGAACGGAAGCGGGAGGGGGAACCATTGCTCATAGGGCATGAACGGAGGGCCGGGCCATCGGCTGCGGGGTGAAGACCACGTGGGCAACAATGTGCTGTCACACGGGGCGTCCACGCTTGGGTAGAACGTTCTCACATCGGAGGCTTCCGTCGGTTCATCAGTGTAGGGATCCGGCAGAAACCAATCGTCATTCCAACCGTTGTGGTTGATCATCAAGCTCCACAGAAACGTCTGGTCGCCGTCGTTGTCAACACCGTCGAGCCGAGGGTTGTTCGGGAATATGCCGCCCGTCAGCGACCTGCTCGCCTCAAGGTTTGCCCGAATCGGGCATATCGGTGTCGGGTTCAATGGGTCATCTATTCCCGGAAACAAGTGGGCCTGGGCACGAAGCGACTCCGGGTCGGGAGAGAGCACCAGCCGCCCTGGCCGTCCCGTTTCCAGCGAGCTTCCTGGTATTACCGTCGTCGTGAACGGTGGAAACACAGGCGCGTCCGAGCCGATGTAGACGCTCTCGGGTCCGATACTGAGTTCCCAGCCGTCGAGATTGACGGGTTTGTCGCTCAGGTTGACCAGCTCGATCCATTCGAGGTTCGGCTCCTGGCTCAGCGTGACATGGTTGAAATAGACCGGGTCAGCATTGCCGTCGAGGTCAGCGTCGGAATAGGCGTTCCGCAACCGGATCGTAATACCGGTGGCAGGGAAAGGTATGGGTTGAGTTCCCGACGTAAACGGATCGCCGTCAACGAGATAATCGCCGTCCTCGAACCCTGTCGGAATCGGACACTGAAACTCGTCGCCGGGTTCCGGTATTTTCCATTTCCGCTTTATCTCGGCCTCGGGCACGTTATATTGCAGGACCGTAGGCAGACCGAATATCTCGACATACATCGCCCCCGTGGGAAACAGCGGGTTGCCGGCCGGGTCGCGACCGGCAAGGTTCAGTATCAGATAGTAGTCCCCTGCGGGCAAAAGCGAAGGTTTGTCCAGGCGTGGGGCGATGGTCCATTCTCCGTAATAATCATTGAAGTTGGCCGGCGGGTCGTCATCCTTGTATAACGACGAAGAATACCAGTAGCTCTTCTCGTGCCAGGCAGCGTCCGCAAAATTAGGGGCTCCGAATTGCTGCCAACTATTCAGGAGGGTCGGGGTCACAATCGCAGTGTTCGAGTCCTGGATTTGCGGATATCCCGCGAGAAACGGCAGGTGAGTTTGGACCGCCTCGACCCTGCGTACCGGTCGGACCATGATCTCGTTGATGCGAATGGCCTCTACGCCGGAGTAGACGTCGACGAGCTGGCTGCCGCCGTATTTGCCCAGGTCGCCGCCGTAGGGGGTCTTGTCGCTGTACTCGCCGGGGCTAAAGGGGTCGCCGCCGTCGAAGAGGTCTTCGCGCGCCACCTCTATGCGCGTGACCGCGGAGTCCTTGTCTCGGTAGTCTATTATGTTCCCGGCAAGCTGCGCCGAGTCGCGCTTCACCTGTTTGATCCCGTACAACCTTCGCAGGCTTTCCCAGTCCGAAGAAGTCATCACGGCGTTTGCATAGACGTCGTATTCGTCGGGTCGCCACGGCGGCAGACCATAGAGCGGCCGCAACCTGTTGTCGATCGCCCGGACGAGCTCCTGCTTGTTCGCGAGGTTCACGTTGAGCTTGACGTCAGCGATCACGTCGCCGCTCTGCAGGCCGCGCGATGCGGCCACCTCCTTGTTGCCCGAACTCACCGTTATGAGGTTCTGGTTACGCTCGAAGTTGCGGACGTTCCACGGCTCCGCTACAAACTGGTCCAGCAGCTTCATCTGTTCGATGGTCTTGAAAGGCTCATCGTCAAGGAGCGGCCGGAACAGCCGATACTCCTGCGGCTCGTTAATGCCTTCATCGAGTTCGTCTATTCCTTCGTCTGCCTCATCGATAAAGCCATCACCGTCATTGTCCACACCGTCATTCTGTAAGGCCAGCGCGTCACCATCGTCGTCTATGCTGTTATTCGATATGAAGTAGTTGTTTCGGTTGTCGTCCCCATCGAGCCCTGGGAGAGATTGATCGGGACTCGCCGGATTCCCCGCAGGCGCTCCGTAACGGTAATCCACGATTCTCCTGGCAAACACGTCGTCTATTTCCGGCAGCGGGTGAAGATCCAATTCTGCGGGCGAGACGCCCTGGTTGGCGCGAAACTCTCTGTTGCCCGCAACGTTGATGTTCAGTTTGGACGCCTCGTCGGTCACGAGCACCGCGTAACGGCCGATGACCCATTCGTAGAGCTCGTCCGGCTCGTCGACAAACCCGTCAAAATCGTCGTCAATTCCATTGTATTGCGTGCCGGCACCTGGGGCGCTGGGATTGAAATCCACGAGTCTCGGCCAGCGTTCGAACTCCTCGTCAATCCGTCCGTCACCGTCGTCGTCCAGCCCGTTTGACGCCGTCGGCCGGCCGAGACCATCTACATCCAGGTATCGCACGGTCGGCACGGTGATGTAGAACCAGGCGGAATCGAGTATGCCGTCCCCGTCGTTGTCCACCGCATTCCACGGCGTCAGCTCGTCCCATAGCTCGTCGATGG
Organism: uncultured bacterium; assembly: GCA_964524145.1. GTDB lineage: Bacteria > Hydrogenedentota. The sequence continues at coordinate 48,641 of CAZGCA010000006.1, forward strand.
CGCCATCGCCGTCGTCATCGACGAAGTTGTACGGTATCTCATTCAACTGCTCGCCAAAGTCCAATATCGGGTCGAGCAGCGAATGTACCGTCTGCCGGCCCGTGGCTCCATCAAAAAAAGCGTAATCATACGGCGTCCCCGGAAATGGAGGTTCCCAAGGATCATCGTACAATGTGCGGTTCACGCGATTCTCAATGTTTGCACGGTCAAACCGGCCGTCGTGGTCGTTGTCGCGACCGTCCTGGGCACCGTTGAAGTACGTGCGCCACGACTGGTCTATCGACGTGATAGTGCCGTTGACGATAAGCTCGTCGTGCAGCACGGCAATCGCGATGCTCACACCGCCCTGCGCCAACAGGTCGGCACGTGTTGCCTCGGCGACATTGATCGCCGTGCGCAGTTCCAACCGGGAGAGCGTGACCAGTGTGAACGCTATCGCGAGCAACACGGCAAGCACGCTGACCGCCACGATCAGCGCCGCACCGCGGTTGCGCGGTAGACGGTAGACCGTAGACGGTAGACAGGGTCTCCGACGCGGAGATCCCTCGCTCCGCTCAGAATGACAGTCGAGGCGTGGTAGACGGGACCCGCAAGGCGGAGTTCCTTCGCTCCGCTCAGAATGACAGTAGTATGGACTATTCTGCATTCCTATTGCCCCGCATCGCCATGACGCCGCTATGTGCCGTGCACATCCCTTTCTTCCACCTACCCGTCCTGATCCCCGACCCCTGTCTACCGACTACCGTCTACCGTTTAACTGCGCTTCGGGTCCGCCCGCCAGCGGCAGATAGATGTCCGACGAAAAGTCGCGCGCAAGCGGCCGCAATCGGCGCGTGTTCTCTTCGGCCTCGATAGTTATAACGACCGTGATAAGCTCGGGCGGCCCGATCTCGACGCTCGGAATGTCCTCCTCGTACCCGCTCGGGGTTGCACGGCCAACACAATCGCACCAACCGTCCCTATCCACGTCGCGAGGACAAGAGCTCAACGTCGGCGGCCAGCCAGCAAGAAACGGCGGCGGACATATCACCGGACGCCATGTGGTGATTCGGTCCGTGCCACCCAGCTTTGTTTCGACGATCCGGTTCCAGCGACCGAGGTCGGGCCGGTTGGGATACGACTGATCCCAAGTGCTGGGTTCCCAGCCGTTCCAATCGTCCGGATTCGGGAACACCCACGGCAGGCTCGTGTCCGTGTCCACCCAAAACTGTCCCAGGGTGCCCTGGTTGAAACCGCACCACAGCGTCGCCTCGAGCTGTCTCGGCCACCCGGCTGTCCCGTCGTCACGTATGTTGGCCGGCATGCACAGAAACCCCGTCACGTCCGACGCGAGCTCGTAATCAGTAGCGCCCTCGAGGGGAAACGCGGTGTTGCTCAATGCCACGTAATCTATCTCGCGTGTCTGGCCTCTCATCGGGAAGCTGTCGTATTGCGGTTGCGCGAGGCGCACCAGAATGAACTTCGGGCTGGACTCCTCGGTAATGAGGGCCGCCGTCGTGTCGGGGACGAGATAGTAGCTGACAAGGGCAAGATCGTGGTTGTCATCCTCGTTCTCGGTCAGCCCGATAAATGCCAGCCGGGACGAAGTGACGTTGACGTCTGAGGCTCTGGCCGGGTGGTAGATCGGCATGGTGACGGTGTCGCAGTAGAGCGTGAACGTGTCGTCACGGTCGCGCGACAGGTACGCCGCGGTGATGTCGCGCTCGATGAACGCCGTGTAGCCGCGAAACTGCTCGAAGATGAGCGCGTTCTCACGCGCCACGTCGCGCGCGCGCAACGCGCTCGTATACACCGTCAGAACCCCGGCGATAACAGTGGCGAAGACCGCCACCGCAACGAGCACCTCGACGAGAGTGAAACCTTCACGACCCATACCGTGCCGCATGACCGTCCATCACCTCGCTTACTCTTTGGCCACGAAGGTGACGTAACTCTCCCGGCCGCCCGTAGGCAGATCCATCGTGATCGACACTCGGTACAAACGCAGCGACCTCGCGAAATGTCGCATCGACGTACTGAACTGAAGCCGGGGCGCCTCGTACAGGGTGTAGGCATCGCGGATCCGCTCGAGCTGCGGCAACAGCGGTAGCTCGACCGGCCACCCGTCCGGATTCGGGTTGACAATCTTGATGCGTTGCTGGATTCCGTCGTATCCTTGCGCCTGATACCTCTTGGCCAACCCCACCGCAACATTGTTGGCGCTCGATATGCCCGCGGCACGGCGTGACTGGTTGAGCGACGCGGGGAACAGCACCGTTACCCCGATTATGCCCACGCCCAGTATGGTCAACGCAACGAGCACTTCTACAAGCGTGAACCCTTCTCGTATTCGGAATCTTCTCCGTCTTCTCATCTTCGAGCTTCCCTTTCCGGGAACAGGCGCGCCGCTGCGACGCACCGTCATGTTTTCGGTCTCGTTATCTTTACGCGTCCCGTAGAATTTATGATCTCCAGATACACTGATTCCCACGGATCGAGTGCTCGACTCTGAAGCGCCACCCACGTCTTGCCGGACAGCTCCGTAGCGCCTGTCGGCTTGAAGATGTGTGCGAAGCGATACGGGTGGAGTTCATCGTCGCGGGCTCCACCTTCTTGAAGTACCTCTACAATCCGGTCTTCATCATTCCCAGGAATGTTGCCGAGGTCGCCTATACCCAGTTCGGCGACGAACACCAACTCCTCCAGACGCCGGTCCATAGACTCCTGCCCTGCTATGCGATACCACGGGTAATGGGAACCGTAGTCCGTCTGAATGGGCGAACGCTTATCCTCGCGGACCAGAAAGAACCGGTTGAATCGTATCGGCTCGTCCGGGTCTATACCCAGATCCAACATCTCGTTTCCCGGAACGCGCCGGTAGCACACGGCGGCACGGGTGCGGTACCGTATGGCGTACGTGCGGGCGGCAGTCAGGTACCGGTGCAGAATGCGGGCACTGTTGCTCAACGGTTTATCGGGACCCTTGCCATACTTGATAAACGCGGGCACCGCCGCCGCCGTCATCAGTGCAATGATGACCACGACCACCACCAACTCAATGAGCGTAAAGCCGCTCTCCGCTTGTTCACGTCTCATCACGACTTGCGCCTGCCTTTACTTCCCATCGTTCACCTGCGGGCTCGCCGGCTTCATCGAGCGCCAACAGTGCCCGGAACGCGCACGGGACAGATCACCTGTACCAGGTTGAATATCCTCTGTCGCTATCGTAGTTGCTTATGTCGTCACCCTCATAGAAGGTGCCGTCCTCAGCCGGATAGTTGAGCTCCCCATCCTCGCCGCGAGACAAAATGTACACCTCGAGATTCGGCGGAAGGTCTAGAACCGTCTTTCCCTGGCTCGGCCTCCCGATCGGGCCCCTATCGCTATTCAAGCGAAGGAATCTGTCCCGGGTGTCCACATCCCTTTCACGCGGATTCCCCGGTATGATGATGTACCGGTTGCCCCACGGGTCCAACGGTATGCCCTCGGGCAGATAGGTTATCTGGACCTTCTGGCAGATCGGCCCCTTGAACCACGAAAGACCGCCAAAATCGGTTGGCTCACAGTACAGCTCGGTGCTCTTGAAGATCTCCGAGAGCAGAATCGTGTAGTTCGCCGCACCGCCCCCTATTTGATCAATCATGCTTTGCCAAACGCCCATCGTCGTCGCTGCACGCCACGGCGGCACTCCGGCATCGGCTATGAACGACACAACCGCCTGCTCGATGGTGCTTATGTCCGCCTCGGCCCGGGTCATGTTTGCCCGTCTGATACGACCTTGAACCGCCGGCACCGCGATCGCAGCCAGCAGGCTGATGATCGCTATGACCACCAGCAACTCGATCAGCGTGAACCCTCTTGCTTTCTTATCCATTGTCTTCCAACTCCTTTCCTGTCGGCAGCACATATCAACTTGCACCGCCCTGCACGAGCGACCACCAGGATCGCCCCTACACCAAGTCCCCGTATGCCGTATACCGTGTACTGTCTACCGTCTACTATTCCATAAATTGTCACTAAGCGCGATATCCTGGGCCCGAACGCGCAAAACGGGGCCACGCTCGTTGTGACTGCCCCGTTCCGGACAACCACGCTGCGTCAACGGCCCCGCACCGATTGGCTTCTTGCGAGTGTGGGCCAGAGAGCTATGTATGAACGTATCCATGCCGGAATCAAAACCCTTGCGTCCCGTCTCTCGCCAGGAAAGCCGCTCTTCTTGATCTTACAGATACAGTTGCTTGCTATCCACCTCCTCAAGGCCCGCTCATCAGGTCCGCGAGCGTGAATATGGGCAGGTATAACGATATAACTATGAACCCAACGACAACCCCCAGCAAAACGATGATCAGCGGCTCCATCAACCGCAGCATGCCCTGGACGGCTGTCTCGACCTCATCGTCGTAGACGTCCGCCACTTTCAACAACATCGCATCGAGGTTTCCCGTCTCCTCGCCGACGTCTATCATGTTGACCACCATCGCCGGAAACACCTTCGCCTCCTCCAGCGGAGCGGCTATCGTGTCCCCGTCGCGAATGCTGTCGTGTACGTTCTGGACGGCGTTCTGGATGACTTCGTTGCCTATGGTTTCCTTGACGATCTTGAGCGCCTGCAAGATAGGTACGCCTGAGGTTATCAGGGTGCCCAGCGTGCGGGCAAACCGCGCAACACCCACCTTGACGATAAGGCTGCCTACAAGCGGTACCTTCAGCACGATACGGTCCTTGGCGCTTTGAACGACGGGGATCTTGAAAAACAGCTTCATGAATATCATCGTCCCGCCGACTACCGCTAGTATCAACCACCACTGGTTGCCGACAAAGTTTGCCGCATCTATCAAGAACAGCGTCGGCCACGGTAACTCGCCGCCGAACTCGGTGAAGATCTCCGCAAACGTCGGCACCACCTTGATGAGCAGGAAACCCACAACGCCCGCGGCTATAATTATCACCGCAATCGGGTATATCATCGCCGCCTTGACCTGGCGTATCAACCGCTGGCGTTTCTCCATGAAGTCCGCAAGACGGTTGAGCACCACCTCGAGCATACCGCCTATCTCGCCCGCTCGAACCATGTTGACAAAAAGCCTGTCAAACTGTTTGGGATTTTTGGCGAGACCTTCCGAGAAGGTCATGCCGCCCTGAACGTCCTCGGAGATCTCCGCGATTATGTCGCGCAGCTTGCACGGTTTGAGCTGCCCGTGCAGAACATTGAGACTCCTGAGCAGCGGCAGCCCCGCGTCTATCAGCGTTGCCAGTTGGCGCGTAAACACCACGAGCTCTCTTGTCTTCACGCCGCCGATATAGAACTCGCTCAGCCCTTTGGTCTTCTTGCCGGCACGACGCCTGTCGCTTGCTGTGGCCTCGGTGATCTTCGTCGGCCAGTAGCCGAGGCTCTTCACCTCGTTCATGGCGAGAACCTGGCTTTCGGCTTCAACTATGCCGTTTACCTCTTTGCCCTTCTTGTCCATCGCCTTGTATGCGAAGCTTGCCATCTCTATCCTACGCCTCCGTCACTCACCCCGTTTCACTCCTCGTATTTCTCCGTACAGTACCCAACCTCTTCGATTGTCGTTAGGCCCTGACGCACTTTCACAAGACCTATCTCGCGCAACGTCCTCATTCCCTTCGTGCGAGCCCTCTTTCGCAGTTCGATCGCCGTGGCGTACCGCAGGATCATCTCGCGGATCTCGTCGTCAACAACCAACATCTCGAATATGCCCGTGCGGCCCGAGTACCCCCTGTATTCGCATGCAGGACATCCCTTCTTTCGAAAGATGGGCTCGTCGCCGATATCCGACCGGTCAAACTTGAACCGTTCCAGTTCCTCATCGTCCGGCACATATTCTTCCTTGCAAAACCGGCACAACACTCTGACCAGCCGCTGCGCGACCACTGCCTCGAGCGACGATGTTATCAGGAACGGCTCGACCTCCATATCCAGCAACCGAGTGATGCTTTCGGGCGCGTCGTTGGTGTGCAACGTGCTGAGCACCAAGTGGCCGGTCAATGACGCCTCGACGGCTATCTCGGCGGTTTCGAGGTCGCGTATCTCGCCGACCATAACCTTATCCGGGTCCTGCCGAAGAATTGACCTCAACGACGCCGCGAACGTCAGGCCGACCTCTTCCCTGATAGGCACCTGAATGATCCTGTCAAGCGGGAACTCTATAGGATCCTCAGTCGTGATAATCTTGAACTGCGGATCGTTGATCTCGTTCAGACAGGAATAGAGCGTGGTGGTCTTGCCGCAACCCGTCGGGCCCGTGGACAGCACTATGCCCATCGGCTTCTTGATGATCTGGCGCAGCAACTCGAGCTCGCGCGGTTCAAACCCGAGCGTGTCGAGGTCGAGCTTGATCTGCGTCCTGTCAAGGATTCGCAGCACGACCGACTCGCCGTGCAGCGTCGGCAACGTCGATACCCGGATGTCCACGTTCGTACCGCCCGCGCTGAGCTGGATCCTGCCGTCCTGCGGCATCCGGCGTTCGGCGATGTCCAGATCCGATATGATCTTCAACCGGCTTGTGATCGCCAACGAGATGTCTTTCGGCGGCGTCACCACCTCGTAAAGCGTGCCGTCTATTCTGAGACGTATGCGATACTCGTCTTCGTAAGGCTCAAAGTGGATGTCCGATGCACGCTTCTGCAATGCATCCAGAAGCACCAGGTTGACCATCTTGATCACTTCCGGCTCTTGCGCCAGCGCGGCCAGGCTCTCCTCGTCCGGCAGCTCGAGACGCGCAAGTTCCTGCGATCGGTCAGCAGTCTGGTCGGCATCCCGTACCAGTTCCTGCAGCACTTCCTGCACCGACTCCGCTTCGTATGAGTAGTTGTGCTGCAACGCTTTCGTGATATCCTCGATGTTGCTGATCGCCCCCTTGACGCGCATGCCCAGCATGTGTTCGAGATCGTCGATTATGCTCACGTTGAGCGGGTCGGCGGTGGCCACCACAAGGGTTTCGCCGTCATCTTCGATCCGTACCGGAACGATGCTGTAGAACCGGGCAATGTGCGGGGAGAGCTTGCGTATGACCTCCTCCTTGAGAGTCATCTTCGAGAGCTCGACCTTCTCCATACCGGCCTGGATGCCGAGCGCTTCGACGACGTCCTGCTCCGTGCACGCTCCCATGCGCACGAGTATCCGACCGACGAACTCGCCGTTCATGCGGTGTTCCTGCATGGCCTGCTCGAGATCCAGCGGGTCTATCACACCGTTGTCAACGAGTATCTGCCCGATACGTTTTTCAATGGCAATAGCCATCACGTGGCCGCCGCTCCTGCTTCTGTTCTTTCCGCTATTGAGGTAACCACTGTTGACTTCAACATCATCTCCAGATCTTCGACCGACTGGGCCTTCGACAATGCCGCTTCATACGTTATCATGTTGCGTCTGTAAAGCTCGATCAGATGCTCGTCCAGCAGGAACATCCCGTACTTGTGACCTGTCTGGATGGCCGAGGCTACACGATAGGACTTGTTCTCGCGAATGAGATTGGCGATCGCCGGAGTCATTATCATCACCTCGAAGGCCGCAATGCGGCCAAAACCGGACTTCCGGGGAAGGAGCGCCTGCGAGATCACCGCATTGAGGTTGCCCGAAAGCTGTGTGCGGATCTGCTCCTGTTGGTTGGTGGGGAACGCGTCAACGATACGGTCGATGGTACGCACGGCACCAGTGGTGTGCAACGTCGCGAAAACCAGATGGCCCGTCTCGGCTGCCGTTATGGCGGACTCGATAGTGTCCAGGTCGCGCATTTCGCCCACCAGTATCACGTCCGGGTCCATCCGCAGCGCCCTTCGTATGGCCTCGGAAAACGTCGGCACGTCAACGCCCACCTCGCGTTGCGTGACGATGGCCTTTTTGTGATCGTGGAAGTACTCGATCGGGTCCTCTACGGTTATCACGTGATGGTCTACGTTCATGTTGATATAATCTATCATCGTGGCCAGCGACGTCGTTTTGCCCGAACCGGTCGGGCCCGTCACAAGCACGAGCCCGCGCGGTTGAAGAATAATATCTTTTATGGTCTCCGGCAACCCGAGCTCTTCGAACGTCATGATCCTCTTCGGAATAAGCCGAAGCACACAACCGACATTTCCTTTCTGCTTGAATATCGATACCCGGAACCGGGCAACGTCCTCAAAGGCAAACCCGAAGTCCGCGCCGCCAACCTCCTGAAGCTCCTGCTGGTGGTCCACGGACGCGATACTCTTCATGAGCCGCTCGGTATCCTCGGGAACAAGCGGGTTTTCACCAAAAAACTGCAGATGCCCGTGGACTCGTCCAACGGGCGGGTTCCCAACAGCCAAGTGCAGGTCAGACCCGTCCCTGTCCACCAGCATCCTGAGCAAACTTACCATTTCGTACGCCACTGTCTATGCCTCCGTCATGGCAAACCGTCCCTCTTCCGAAACACGCTCCCGGTCAAGCGGCTCGTCCGGAACGGTTACCCTTATTACCTCCATCACTGTCGTAATACCATTAAGCACTTTGTTGACCGCGTCTTCGCGCAAGGTTTTCATACCATCCAGCCGACCTTGACGCCGGATTTCACTTGCCGAACCGCCCCGCAGCACCAAGCTGCGACAGGTATCGTTGATGAGCATGAGCTCGTAGATGCCCAGCCGCCCCTGATACCCCGTCTGGTTGCAGTTCTCACACCCTTCGCCCTTATACAGCTCGGTCGATTGCTGATCGGGCGGCAGTTGGATCTCCTTGAGCTCCTCGTCCGTCGGTTGATAGCTTACCTTGCACGTCGTGCATATCGTTCGGACAAGACGCTGCGCAAGAATCGCACGAACCGAGGCCGCTACGAGAAACGGCTTCACACCGATATCCACGAGCCGGATGATCGCGCTGGGCGCGTCGTTCGTGTGCAGTGTCGAGAACACACGGTGACCCGTCAGCGCCGCCCGGATCGCTATCTCGGCCGTCTCCGCGTCGCGAATCTCACCAACCATGATGACGTCCGGGTCCTGGCGGAAGATGGATCGCAGAGAGTGTGCGAACGTCAGCCCGATTTCCTCGTGCACCTGCACCTGGTTGATCCCTTTGAGCACGTACTCGACAGGGTTCTCAATCGTGACGAGGTTAATCTCGGGAGTGTTGAGCTTGTGCAATGACGCATACAGGGTGGTCGTCTTGCCCGAACCCGTCGGGCCCGTCACCAGGATGATTCCCGTGCTCTCGAGCAACAACGATTCCCACGTCGCCTGGTCTGTTGGGGAAAACCCCAACTGCCCCAGACCCAGCATGAGGCCGCTCTTGTCGAGAATACGCATCACTACGCTCTCGCCGAACAGTGCGGGAAGTGAGGATACACGCAGGTCGACGTTCTTCCCGAGCAGCGTGAGCTTGATGCGACCGTCCTGCGGTATCCGTCGCTCGGATATGTCGAGGCCGGCCATGAGCTTGAGACGCGATATTATCGACCCCTGCGCCCGTTTCGGCGGCGATGTAACGTAATGGCACACCCCGTCTATGCGATACCTGACCTTGAGATCGTCCTGGGCCGGCTCAACGTGAATGTCACTTGCACGCTGCCTGAACGCCTCGAGAATTAGGTTGTTTATGTACCGGATCACCGCCGCGTCGGCATCTTCATCGTCACCCGCAACGACAGCACCACTCTCGCGGTCGCGTTGCGGACGAGGACCATCATCAAAATCTATGCTGTCCGCGCTCATGCTGCTCAACGAACTCAGGGAGCTGAGCGAGCTGAGTGAACTGAGCGAACTCATCGTGCTCAACGTGCTCAGCGTACTCGCGCTACTCATCGTCGAGAGCATGCTTTCAATTGTGCTCTGGTTGTACTCGTAGTGCTTGGCCAGCGCATCCCTGATCTCGTCTGCCGAAGACAGCAGCGGCTGAACCTTGCAGTCCAGCAGCCTTGTGAGATTGTCCTGAGCATCTATGTTTGTCGGGTCCGCCGTCGCATAGAACAGCGTGTCGCCCTCTCGACGGACCGGAATGACACGATATATCTGGGCCACCTCTTTCGGGACAGACTCTATGATCGACCTCGGGATATCGCGTTCTGACAGCTTTATGGTCGGAATACCCAGTTGGGTTGCCAGCCCTTGCGATATGTGCCGCTTGGATATGTAGCCCAAGCGAACCAGAATCTCCCCCAAACGACGGTTCGCCATCGTCGTCTGCTTCTTGTGGATGGCCTCTTCCAGTTGTCTCTGATTGATTATTCCCTCTTTGACGAGCGTCTCGCCAAAGAGTTGATACTGAGTCACAGCCATGCCAAAACCCTCACTCCTACGCCACTTGCATTATACCTCATTGCCGTCGCAAAAGTCAACGAGATACCATGCCCAATCCTCCCGCTATTAAAGGAGTTACGCAAAAACACGGTTCAGCGACTACGATAACTGCTATTACTGCTGTAGGTGGGCTCCACGCGCAGCTCGAAACAACTCTAACATGGTGTTTGGGAAGACATTTGCGAGGTAAACTCTTGACACTTCGACGTTCTCCCGTTCCCTGTGCCATGCTTCCTCCCAAAACCTCCAGGTAAAGCCGATACCTACACAAGGGTGTTGACTTCAAGGACCACTTCAAGACCAGGCGTTTTGCCCGATCCCTGTTTGATATCAAGACGCTCGACGGCGAGCAGCTTATCGCTCGAATATATCTTATACAAAAAGTCCTTGAGCTCGCTGAGGCTGACACCCTTCATTTCGACCGTTACCGCCGAGAGCGAGTAGGGCGTGCCGCGTGTTTTCCTGCTGTCCACGTTCTTGAGTGTCAGCGACGTACGGTCGGATAGGCCGCATTCGTTGCGCACCGTCTCGAGATGTGAATAGAGGCTGAACCGGGCGCCGCGTTTCTCAGTCTGCTGCTTTATGTGGTCCAGCAAGTCTTGGGTGTGCTTGTGTTGTTCGGCCATTCGGCGCATATCGCCGAGGTCTTGCTGCTGTCCCGGTAGCACCCGGCCAAGGGTGTTGTACTCGTCGACGTATCCTGCCAGTACCAGAAAGTACAGCACCACAACAGCCAGTATAGGCAAGCCTATGCCAAGAACTATCTTCTCGCGTCTACCTAGTTTCATGGGTTTGGGACACCTATTGCCGTTTTGCGCGGATCACGAAGTCAAAAGCAAACCTGCCGCCCTCGGCATCCTCCAATCTCTCCGTCTTAACATCCGTCAGATACTGAGACTTCGTCAGCGCAGCTTCGAGCCCGTCAACCAAATCGGGTTGGTCCGCCTGGCCCCCTATCACGACGTTGGCCGATAAAATGTTCATCTTTTTGATCTCGAACCGTTTCGGTTCAGGCAACGCCACGATGACATCGTTAAGAACGTGCAGCGCTGTGACCGCCTCGGGCGAGAACGGGGCCAGTACGCTGTTCACGTCCTGCTGTTCCTTCATCGAGCGTTCCATCATCTCTTTCGCCTTGCCCGGAATGAGGTTTTCGCCCGGGATGGTCTCCTCGAACAGCCAATCCATACTATCCTCAAGTGCCTGAACCTCGAGCCGCCTGAATCGCAGTTGGGCAAAGAATGCGCCAACAAGGGCCGCAACCAGAATCGTAACCAGCACGCCGCCCAGAATGAAGTTCTTCTTCAGCTCGGAAACCAGGCGCTCATCCTTGAGCCTCTGCTGGCGCAGGTTGAGCTTTATCTTCGCGCTGCGGGACGAACCGCTGGCAGCGGACGCAACAACCTCCCAGTAATTCATTCGGCGGTCATCGTCTACTGCGCTGGGAAACGACCGAAGCTGATCGCGGAGGTCATGACACCGTATCGGCACACCGATTCGTTCCTCCAGCCCGGACAGCTGATCACTCGACAGCTCGACGCCCGTTATGATGACATCATCTATATGATCACATCTCGAAGTCGCCATGAATGACCGAAGCGTCGTGAGAATCTCCTCGGTTGGTTCGGGCGCGTTCTCGAGTATCGACGCGCCCTTGAAATCCATGCTCCTGACAAACACGAGGGTCCGATCTTCCAGCACGACCGCAAACGACCGTTGCTCCGTCACGTGTATCACCGCCAGAACGCCGGACTTTGACGCTCCACTCCCGTTGTGCAACAGCAGGTTTGTCAACGGAACGAACTCCAACTCCGCGCGGTCGGGGAATAAGCCGGCTTCTCCGAGTATCGCGAGGTGCTGGTCGAGCACGTCCTTCCTGATCCCGATCGCAAGCAGGCGGGTCGCGTCCTGCTGCTGGCCAATGATTATCGAGTCTACCACGAGATCGTCTATCGAGAACGGCACGTAGGGTTCAAGCTGGAACTTGACGGTTGACCGCACCTTCCTCTTGCCCTTAAACGGTACTTCGAGCACCCGAACGATGGCGTGGCTGCTTGGGAGACAGACGGCGTACGCGTCAGCCGATATCTTCTTGTCCTCGACGAGCTCACGAACTGCTCTCGTCGCGGCTGCGTCCCACTCTTCCTCGTCCTGCACCGAAATCTCCTGAGAGGCAAGCTTCAGGATTCTGGAACGGCCAAGGCCGGCCTGAGCAACTGCAACCTTGACATATTGGTCGGTGATCTCGAATGCGCCTATCTTCGTCGGCCAGATCATCTGCGCACCTGCCACAGCAGTGTTCTGAATATCGGCGCGCTGTTGAAATCTGCTCGCGCTACGACGGCACGCGCTTCTACCCTTGTTCCCTTGTACAGCGAGCTGATGTTGACCGAGAACCGGTCCGAGCCAAAACTGGCCATGCTGTTTGCAGCCTCCGCGTTCGGTAGCATTGCTCTTGCCGCAAAATCCTCCCTCGTAAACGGCGCCGACGACCGCTCGGCGATAATCCGATCTGCCGTGCCAATGTTATCGGGCGCCAACATAGCGCGAATCACCAGCGGATTCGCAGTGTTGACGTTAACCTTCTTCTTTACGTTACCATAAACGGTGAGATATGTCCACAGGCCGAGCACGAGCGGTCCTTCCACCTCCGATTCGCCAAGCTCGAACTCGCTCATAAAGTCCAACCTCGACTCGCCGAGTTCCTCACCCGTCCCTTCAAGATCTTCGCCCGGTTCCGGCAGCTCAACCGGCTTACCCCATACGAGTTTCTCGCTGAACCTTGCGACGAGCGCCAGCTCGGCTATCGAGTCGAGTGGCGCGTTCTTGCAGCTGTATGGTTGTTCCAGATTGCTGTAGTAGTCCTGCTCGGCACCGCCCCCACCCTGAAACGGCTCGTTGTCGTAGTCAATCCAGTCCACAATAGCGCCAACCATAAGCGGGTCGAGCCCGAGATCGGTGAAGAGGTGGCGCATCCTGAGAATCTGTCGTTCGTCGGGTATTCCCGTCTCGAGACTCACGAGCGAGTTGACGTTTATCTTACCGTCTTCGTCGTCTATGCGCACGTACACGAGCCCATCGTCGCCTATCGGCAGAATGGGTATCGCCTGCGCCCAGGGCTCTTCGAGCGAGTCAAGCGTCTGTCCCGGCGGGAAGTTCGCCAGATCTTCGAGCAGGTCGTTTCTCAGCACGGCCAAGCCATGGTTCATACCTGATTTCGCGGCGTAGTGCCCTTGCAGATCGTCGACGGCGTTCTGAGCAAGGGCCGCATCAACACGAACCTGGTACGCAAAGTCGACAACGACAAGCGTGAGCAACGCGATCACTACCAGGCAGAGTATCAGCGCCACGCCTCGGTTGTCGTTAAGAGGAAACATCGCGTATCGTCCTAACATCTGCCGGCCTCTCAACGGGGGCGTACACGCCTCGAGCGCTCGCCACCCGTGCGCCCAGCAGGTCGCGACAAATCTCCCGTCACGCCCGGTTGTCCCAGCATCGCAAAACCGCCCACGGGACCTATGCCCCGCGCGGCGAACACTTCCGCAATCTCCGGCGTTATCCCGACGCCGAGCGGCAGCACAACGATCGTCGAGAAATCGGCGAGCATCTCTGTATCGGTCGACCCGAGTTCCAACCGTTCTCCCTCCTCCGCCCAAACGCTCTCGGGAAAGTAAGCCTCTATCTTGACGGCCCACGGCAGGAGTCCCGTTACGTTCGAGTCCCATTCGTCGACCCAATCGATACCGTCGAAGTACTGAAGATTGAAGCTTCCCAGTTCGACCATCCACGAGGATTCCTCGTCAAAACCAAGCTCGTCGTCTTCGTCCAGACCCATGTCTCTGTCGTCGTATTCGCGCTCTTCGTCGGATTCCGGTCGCGGGGAGAGTATCGGCCGCTCCGTGACGGCCAGCGTCAATGGCCCTTCCTCATCGCCCTCGTCACGGAACAGCCCCTCCTCATCGTCCAGGCCGGGACCGCTCATGATGTAGGATACCTCCTTCAGTCCCCCGCCGACCGCACTACCGCTTAGCGGAGCTGCCGTGCTGAAAAATCGTACCGAGTCAGCATGCTCCTGCTCATCGCTCTCTTTGTCCTCGCCAACAAAGAACACCGCCTGGTTCGTGAGGTCGTACACCAGGAAGGCCGCAGCGAGATTCTCGGTCAGCCGTCTCAGCAAAAAGTTTATCTGCTGTACTTCCGGACGTTTGCTGCGCAAGTTTTCCACCGAGTTGCTGACCGACGAAAACATCGTGTAGACAATTCCCATTACTATGGCCAATATCGCTATCGCGATGAGTATCTCGAGAATCGTGAACCCCGAACATCTGCCGGTCTCGCGTTGGCCGGCGCGTCGAGATGCGGGCACAATACCGTTTGTCACAGCCATCTGTCTCGCTCTACGTCAGGTCGATGAAATGTGTTATCAAGGTGAACTCGCGCCCCGCCGGGCACGTAATAGTCACGGTCACCTCGTAAAACCCTGACTCGTCCGTCGACTCCGAATCGAGCCGCCACGCGTAACCTTCGTACTTTCCTTTGTACTCGCCTTCCTCTTGCTTGTCGCCGGAGAAGCCTTCGAGCTCCGCCTCGGCGAGCTTCTGCTGCGCGAGCTCACGCGCAATAACCGAGTCGCGGTATCTCTCCCAGAGCCGTATTGATGTGATCTGCGTCTGGAGAAGGATGATGCCTCCAACCGCAAGGATCGCGATCGCCGTGAGCACCTCGAGCAACGTGAAACCGTTCCGGCGCACTCGGGTCACAAGAGTTCCTCCTCCTCCACGCCCGTTTCGACATGGCCGCGTTCCGCCCTTGTATCTCCCGAGATAGGATCGAATATGATGGTCATCTCTCCCCCATCGTCGTCGGCAAGATAGACTGTTGCCGCTTGTTTCAGCCCCAGCGGGGTGTACTCGATCTCATACTCTTCCAGCGCTTCCAATTTCTCGGCTTCCTCTTCCTCATCAATGGGTATACCGGTCCCGCCGAACTCTATGCCCGCAAAGGCTATCCCCTCGGGCAGCGATCTGCGCTGGAGAAAGGTGGTGAAGATCTCTTCTCCCTCTTCCTCATCATCTTCGTCCGACCCCTCCTCGTCGAGGTCGAACCGGGCACCGAGCACCTCGACACTGCTGTCGATCTCAGGAACAAGGCTCTCGAGATCCCACGTTTCCTCCTCTTCCTCTATGGGGGTGGTCACCCAATACTCATTGTTGATCGTGTCGATGTGCAGTGTTACGTTCTTTCTGGTGAGCGCGGCATGGCCGTGGGCGTACCTGGCGAAAGACGCAAGGGTGCGCGCGCTGGTCTGAAGCCGCGTCTCGTTCAGCCGCGGCGCAAACCGTGGTACCGCGATGAAGAAGACCAGCGCGATAATCGCCATGACGACGACCAGCTCAATAAGTGTGTAGGCGCGTCCCTCGTCACGTTCACCGAACATCCGTTTGAACGTTCTATGGGACACATTTGATGGTGCTACACCAACCATCGAGCAGGCCTCATCTTTGCTGTCGCTTTCTCTCTTATCCAGAGCGTAGCGAATCGTCCCCTCACCCCAACCCTCTCCCGGCGGGAGAGGGGGACAAAGCTCCTACCTTCAGTAGCGTCTTTGAGGCTCTGGGGGCTCTGAGACACAGACATCGCGAACTGATACTTTCGGTCACCTTCAGTAACATCTTTGACGCTCCGGGGGCTCTGAGACCGAGACACCGCGAACTGATACTTTCGGTCACCTTAGGAGAATTCACATGCTTCTTCTCCCTCTCCCCCTGGGAGAGGGTTGGGGTGAGGGGACGATTGGCACAAGCCCCGAAGCGTCCAGACCCGAAACCCTAAACCCGAACCTACATCGTCATTGCCCAGCTCTCGATGTCGGCGTCGTCGCCTTTCCCGCCGTCCCTGCGGTCCTTGCCGTAGGACTCGACGTCGTAATCCTCATTATGAAGCCCGGGACTTACATAAATGTAGTCGTGGCCCCACGGATCCTTCGGTATCTCGGGCGTTTGCAGGTAGCCGCCTTTCTGATACTTGTCCGCGTCTATGCCGCCCGGGGTGCGGATAAGGGCGTTCAACCCTTCCGACGACGTCGGATATCGGCCACAGTCCAAGCGGAACGCTTCGAGCGCGGTCTGGAATCCTTTTATCTCAGTCATTGCCTTGCTGCGATTGGCCTTGTCGACTCGGCCAACCATTCGCGGCACGACTATCGTCGCCAGTATACCGAGTATGGCGATGACAACCATCAACTCGATGAGCGTGAAACCTCGAACCGAACTACGGCACCCTGGCCACTCCAACACTGCTTGTTTGGCGCGCATCTTATCGCCCCTTCTCATTCCAGCGTCCTTGACATCATCCAACAGCCTGGCTCAGATCAAATATCGGTAACAGTATCGCCAAAACCATGAAGCCCACGAACACGCCCATCACCATCACCATAAGCGGTTCGAGCAACGACACGAGCGTATTCACCGTCATGTCGACTTCTTCCTCATACGAATCTGCCACCTTCACAAGCATACTCTCGAGCTGACCGCTCTTCTCTCCCAGCGCCACCATGTGGATAAGGATAGGCGGGAACACTTTGCTCGCTCGCAACGGGGTCGCCAGATCCTCGCCTTTCCTGACACCCTTTTTCGCGTCCTCGATCGCCTCTTCAATAACCGCGTTCGCAACGATCCGTTTCACGATGTCGAGCGCGGTCAACATCGGCAGCCCGCTCTGGACCAGCGTACCCAGCGTCCGGGCAAATCGCGCAACGGATAGTTTGAGCGCGAGCGAACCTACCGTCGGCAGGCGCAACACAAGACCGTCCCACCACCTTCTCCCCTTTGCGGTCTTCTTATACTGCCTGATTGTCATGACAGCACCGAACACCAGCAGCAGAACCAACCACCAGTACGCACGGATGAAGTCGCAGGTCGAGATAAGCACTTCGGTCATCACCGGCAGGTCCCGCTGGAACTGGTCGAAGACCTCAGAGACCTTCGGCACAACAAAGCCCATGAGAAATATCACGATGACCGACCCCATGAACATCATGACGCACGGGTACACCATCGCCGATTTTATGCGGTTCTTGAGCCGAATCTGGCTCTCGAGAAAGTCGCCGAGCCGGAACAGTATCACCTCGAGCGCGCCGCTGGATTCGCCCGCCTCTACCATGTTGGCATAGAGCTCCATGAAGATGCGCTTGTGCGCTGCCAACGCGTCGGCGAAGGTCGATCCCTGACTGACACGTTCACGCACATCGAACAACACCTTGCGCAGCCGCGGGCTCTCAACCTGTTCGACGAGGCAGCCCAACCCTTCAACAAGGGGCATCCCCGCTTCAAGGAGCACGGCGAGCTGCCGGGTCGCCAGAGCGACCTCCATCTCGATCGTGCCGCCCAGAACGCCGCGGAGCGAGATCTCTCTCGTGCCGGCCTCGGCTTCCTTGACTTCCTTGATCTTTTGGGGAAACAGCCCGTGATCGCGCAGCTTGCGTCGCGCTGCCGGCGGCGAGTCGGCGTCAATTATGCCCGTCGCCTCTTTGCCGAGGGTATCAAGGGCTACATAGTCGTAAACAGCCACCCGGTAGTTCTCCTGTCGCCTGGGGTATCCTCAGGCGGAAACGACTCCCTCGCGCGTGATGTTCAACACTTCCTGGACGCTGGTCAGGCCGGCAAGCACTTTGCGGGCACCGTCCATGCGCAACGTCGTCATACCCTTTCCCACGGCCTCACGTTTGATGATGTTCGAGTCCGTCCTCTCGAGCACAAGGTGTTGTACCTGCTCGGTTATCGGAAGTATCTCGAATATGCCCGTGCGGCCAACATAGCCGCGGTTCTGGCAGTCGGCACAGCCTTCACCGGCGTAGATGGTGTTGCCGGCGATCTCTTCAGGGGTCAGTCCAAGCTCGACAAGCGAGCCGGGTTCGACCTCGACCTGCTTCTTGCACGCCGGGCATATCAGCCGGACGAGCCGCTGCGCCATCACTGCTATCACCGACGACGACACGAGATACGGCTCTATTCCCATATCGAGCAGCCTCGTTATCGCGCCGGCCGAATCGTTGGTGTGCAACGTCGAGAAGACCAGGTGCCCCGTCAGCGACGAGTGTATCGCCATCTCCGCCGTCTCGAGATCGCGTATCTCCCCCACAAGAATCACGTCGGGGTCCTGCCGCAGAATCGAGCGCAGTGCCGACGCAAATGTCAGCCCGATCTTCTCTTTCACCTGTATCTGCCCTATTCCGGGCATCAGATACTCGATCGGGTCTTCAACGGTTATGACGTTTCTTTCGAGCGAGTTGATCCGGCCGAGCGCAGCGTAGAGTGTTGTTGTCTTGCCGCTGCCGGTCGGCCCGGTGACAAGGATGATCCCGTGCGGGTTCTGCACGATCCTGTTGAAGAAGCCGTAGTTCTGCTCGTGCATCCCGAGTTCGGTAAGACCGAGAAGGAAGCTGCTCTTGTCGAGTAGCCTCATCACGATCCGTTCGCCGTGCGCCACGGGTATGGCCGAGACGCGGATATCTATCTCCTTGCCGGCAAGCCGTATTTGTATGCGGCCGTCCTGTGGTAGCCGCCGCTCGGCGATGTTCATGTTGGCCATGATCTTCACACGCGACGTGATCGCCGACTGGTAGTGTTTGGGCGGCGTAAGCATCTCGTAGAGCACGCCGTCTATCCGGTACCGAACGCGCAGATTCTTCTCGAGCGGCTCGACGTGTATGTCGCTGGCCCTCTCTTTGATCGCGCCTGATATTATCAGGTTGATAAGCTTGATAATGGGCGCCTCGTTCGCCAGGTCCAGCAGGTCGCGTTCCTCGGGTTGGCTCAACTGGGAGATGATGCCGAACTCGTCGCCTTCCTCATCGAGATCCTCGATAACCTGGGCGGCGGTATCGGCCTGGGTGTCGAAATAATGGTTGATTATCTTCTCTATCTGGTCGCGCCGGCTCAGCACCGGCTTCACGGTTGTGCCAAGCAAAACCCGCAGGTCGTCGAGCGGCAGAAGGTTCAACGGGTCACGCATCGCAACGTAACAACAGTCGTCGTTCTCCTTGAACGGCACCATTTCGTATTCGCGAATGAAGCTCAACGGAACTTTCACGATGAGCGACGGGTCGACGTCGGCCTCTATCTCCGGCCAAAACGGTACATTATGGAGTTCGCTCAGCACTTCCAGCAGATGGTCTTCTTCGAGATACCCCAGGTCAAGCAACACCTCACCCAACCGACGCCCTCTCTTGACCTTTTGCAGCTCGAGCGCTTCCTCGATCTGGCCTGCGTCAACGTACCCTTTCTCGACAAGCCGCTCCCCGAACAGCGATCCTACTGACAACATCTCCTAGCCCTCCATTAAAGAGACCGATGCAACTTCCGGCCTCCTCCTATCATTTTCGCAGCTTTTGCCTGTCGCTCTCGACCCGCCTGAAAAGCCGTGTCCAGAACCAGGGGAGTTGCGCCGTTTCCCTCTCGAGATCGTATTCTGCCTTCTTCTGCATGGTCAGTTCGTCAAAGTCGGCCCCTTCCGTAACGACCGTCGGGGTCAGAAACACGACGAGGTTGCGTTTGTCGACCGTGTTGGTCTTTCTGCGGAAGAGAACGCCCAACAGTGGGATGCTCCCGAGGAACGGCACCTGCTGGGCTGTCACGTTATCGTCGGTGCTGATCAATCCGCCAATGATAGCCGTGCTGCCGTCGCGCACCACAACGGTGGCCTCGATCTCTATAAGCGAAAGTGTCGGCCCAACAAGGTCTGCGGTGAGACCGATATCGCTCTGGATGGTGTCGCTTATCTCGACAACCACCCTCATCTTCACGTACTCGCCCTCGGTTATCTGGGGCTCAACCGTGAGCTTAACACCGACGTCCTCGCGCTGTATCTGCTGGTAAACGTTCGCGAATTGCGTGGTCTGTTGTGCGAGGCTCCGTGAGGAACCCGTAATGAACGGGACCTCTTGGCCCACCGTTATATTGGACTCCTCGTTGTCCGTGGTAGTCAGGCTGGGCGCCGACAGTACTTCGACACTCGTCAACGTTTGTATAAGGGTGAGCAGCGCCGGGATGTTTGGGATTGTCACATCTACTGGGGTTCCCGTGGTTGGATCTGCCAAGGTGAGGTCCGTCGTCCCATCGAGGATACCGATCAATCCACCGCTGGTTGCGGCCAACGGCCCGCTCGCCAACAGGTTCGCAATGCCGCCGAAGGTGGACACGGCTACAGCGTCTTCATCCTTGAGCCCTGCCAGCTCGACAGCGAGCGTGGCATCGTTGTTTATCGTGATCTCCATGATGATTGCCCGTACATGAACCTGACGCAGCGGTATGTCGAGCTGCTCGATTATCCCCTCGAGCACCTTGTAATCTATCGGGGACGCAATGATCACGAGTTGGTTCGTCGCTTCCTCTGCGACGATGTTGATGTCCTTCTCGAACGGCCGGATTGCAGTCTGCCCCCCCGCCGCCGCACCTTTTCCGCCGGACCGGGACCCCGCACCGGATACCACATCGTTGAGCACCGGAGCCAACTCCTTTGCAAGTGCGTTCTTCAACGGATACACGTGCAGGTCGCTCACCGAAATGGGACCGTCGAGTTTCTCGACGAGGTCTCGCACCTGCTGCAGTTGCGCCTCGACGCCGACAATTATCAGCGAGTTGGTTCTTTCGTCCGGCACGATCCGGAGCTCCGACGTGGCACCTCCCACGATCGTGGCCCCACGTGCCATGGCCGCTGTTCTGCCTGTCACCTGCGGCCGGGTAGTCGGTCGAGGCGCTGGTCGCCCGGGAGTAGGCCTGACTCGCCCAGGCTCCTCGCTGAGTATTTGCTCCAACTCCGTCGCGAGCGTCTGTGCGTCGGCGTACTCGAGCTGCACGATCTCTATCTTCTCCTCGTATCCCGCAATGTCTATCTTCTCTATTATCTCGGTCAACCGCCTGATATTCGTGGCCGTCGTCGTTAGTATGAGCGTGTTCGTCGGCTGCCAGACCTGGATATGGCCCTCCTTCGGGTCGAGCAGACTATTCAGTACGGTTGAGATCTCCTGCGCGTCAGTATGCGAGATAGGGATAAGCTGCGTCTGGAGACGCTCGTAGCCTTTCACCTCTTCGCCCTCGCGCCCGACAGCAGTGGGTATGTCTCCCGTCAGCGCGCTCGGCGTTGGGACCACTTTGATCAGGTTGCCGTCCACTGCAGGAACCATCGAGAAACCGCGTGTCAACAGTATCGACTCGAGTATCTCGTACGCCAGCTCCGGCGGCATCTCGTCATAGGAGTATATGGTTACCTTGCCCTTGACGCTCGAGTCTATGTCGAAGTTCTTGCCAAGATGTTTTCCGACCGACTTGATCAGCTCGACTATGTCGACGTCGTCGAAATCCCACGTCAGTGTAGAGGTGTCATTCTTCTCTTTGTCGTTGTTGTTGTTCTTGGGCCTGTTGTTAGGAGGTGGGACGGGAGGACGGCGCGCATTCCTCGCAAAATCCGGCACAGGCATTACCGGCCTGCCACGGTCAACCGGCTTTTGGGCAAAGCAAGGCGCCAATGCGAGAACATTTAACACAACCGCGAGGACAATAAGAACTGCTGTAAGCCTCGTTCCGCCACGTCTAACCTTCATCACTAATCCCTTTCATGAACAACCAGAGCGGTCTGCCGCCTCCTGTCTGCTGTCTGCTGTCTGCTGTCTACTGTCTACCGTCTACCGCATCATCCTCATCTGACACGATAGCGGATGGTGTGTGGCGCGCCGTTGCGCATCACCTTCATCCGAATCTCTCTCGCGTTGTAAAACTTCTGGACAACCTCGATCGCCTTCTCGTACGAGTCTATCCGAATGCCGTTGATGTCCCGGAATTCGTCGCCGTCCTTGACGCCGAGCTTCTCGAGTTCCTTGTTCCCCTTGACATTTGTCACCTTCCACCCGGAAATCTTGCCCCCGGCCATCACCGGCTCGACGTTTGTGTCCCCAAGAAACCCCGCAGGGTCCTGTTGGACCTTGGCCAGCAGCGCGTCGCGGTTGATCGGTATGATCTCGGTACCTGCCGGTGCCGACGGCAGCGCCACCGGACGAGACGGAGTCGAGGGAGCGCCACCGGAGTCGAGGTTGGGTTCGTCCATCGAGAGGTATGTGCGCTTTTGGTTCGCACCGGTACCTTCGAGTATGGTCACGCGGCGCTGAAAGATCTCCTCGAGTATTGCCGCCGCGGTGATGGTGTCTCCTTCGTAGTACACATCGGTCTTTCTCTTGGACACGTCCTCTATAACAGCCGTGCTCAACGAACGGGGCGTGAGAGGGAATGTGCCTTTGAGCTTCAGGTTGAGCTTCGTGGCCTTCACCTCTTCCTGTGGCGGAGGCGGAGGCGGTTCCTCCACCTTCTCCTTCTTCTCGAAGGTTTGGGCGCCGAATACAGCTCGCTCATCGAGTGCTTTAAACGTACCTACCGACTCCATGTTACGGTTCATATCGCCGGGGCTCTCTTGCGGCCTCTCAATCGGCGGAAGCTCAGGAACAAGCGTCAACTTGTTGTAAATACTCGTTCCGAGAAGGACCGCACACACGACAACCACTATGTCCACAATCCAGAATGTACGCCTGATCAACAAGCTAACAAACATGAGTCCACCTTGCCCTGCTGCTCAAGAAAAGGAACCCGCCGTATCCAACGTCTCTACTGTCAGTCCGTCCTCCGCCAAAAAAAGCTCCCTCAACATCAGTGATGTCACGAGACAATTATAGAAGAGAGGACCGGTCAAGTCAATGTCGAGGTTTGGCCGGAGCAGATGCCCACTACACATCTCAGCACACTCTACTCCATGTTACGTACCGAAACCGTGGGTGAGCGCGAATACCCGCTGATCGAAATTGCGCATGGGAGTCTATACCCCGCCTCCGTCAGATACGCGCGCCCAATGATGACGGCCATGACTATCGGATTCTCCTCATCTCCTCGAGCGTCCAGCTCCCTGAGCTCTACCGTAAGATCAAGCGCACTATTCTCCAAACTCTTCGCCAATATAACGTTACCGCGAACTGCAAGGTTGACACCTGAACCGTGGATCGTCAACTCATTTACCTCGAGCGTCTTTCCGGCACCGGCTTGTGTATCGACGTACCGAACGCTGCCCGAAACAAGATACTCAGCCGCGCGGAGGCTCGGGACCGTCACCGGGGCTCCAAACTCCGCATCGTAGTTGCCGGAAAGCAGCCCACGAGGCGACAACTTCACTGACGCCTCCGCGGACTCGAACGCAATACCTTCCAGAACGCCCGATGACGGCACGACCCGCACCTCTTCCAGAATGAACTCCGAAAGCCACTTGTGACGCAACCGCGACACCGACACCTGCACACCGTTACTCCGGCCCGCGTCGATGATCGCCTCTGCAAGGTACTCTTCATAGGGGATGACTGAGATCGCGATCGAGAAGAGAAGAACAGCTCCCAGAATTACGAATAGCACCACCAGCAGTACGGTGCGGGTTCTGGGTTTCAAGACCTTATTCTCCGGTTCCTGTAGACACGAACGCCAAAGAAGAATCCCCGGAAGTGTACCCTTTACTTCCGGGGATGTCTACATCTATCTCTCGAATGGTGTGGCTTACTTCGTCTAGCCGCTGCTTCGACGAATGAGCTTCGGGACAATGCGCAGGCCGGCGCCGAACCCGACGAGAAGGACAAGAACAGCCCACGCCGGGGCGCGCAACACGCTCCCAACGAATGCGGCAACGCTCAGAACAACATTCAGCGGTCCCTTGAGATACTCGTGCTCAGAAACGAAATCGGCGGCACCCGGTCCGTAACGGTAATACGTCTTCACCAGGGCAGTGCCAACCGGGTTGGACAGCAATGCCTCGTCGCGGAACGTGCGGAACACGTCAATGTCGGCTTCAAGAGCTGTTCCATGAGCCACGGTGGCAATGAAGCAGGCAGGCTTGTACCCTTTGCCGTATATCCTCAGAATGCCTGACTGGCCCTCCGTGTACGTCCCTGAAGGCGTCAGGAACCCGGTCGCCGGGTCGAACCTGATGACTGTTCCGAGGTTCAGCAGGTTGAAATCGTAGAGGTCGCCTCCCGCGCTCGGCACCCTGTAGATAACCGCCGGAAAGCCTGCGAATATGCCGCTCGCGAATATACCGGTCCACGCATAATACGCCGGGCCCTCGAGGTTCAGCGGCGGCACAGCATCTATTGGCTGCATACTAACGACAAAACTCGAAGGCACAAGCGTGTTCTGCGGTGTAAGCATCGACCTTGGCAGGCCGCGCACCGTGAACAGGCCTCCAAAGTCCTCGTCATCGCCGTATGACGCGCCCGTTATCGTACCGATATACGGCACGCGCGAGGTGAATGGGTTGTTGTCCACATCGGCCCAGGCAGTCACGAGACCGCCGAATATCGGGAAGCCCAACTGTCCGCCCTGCCCCCTGTTGAATCCTTCGCCGAAAATCCTAAACGTCGTCTCCGCGAATCCCTCCCGCGGATACATCGAGCAGATGCCCGCTATATCGTCCGGCGCAAGCGTGCGAGCTGCCGCGGCAGCTGATTCGGACGTTGATCCGGCAAACGCAAGCGGAAACATCGTTGCAGTGACGCCGACGAAATCCACCCTGCTCGGGTCGAGTATCGAGGCGACGGGCACGATGTTTGGCTCGATGAAGGCCAGCTCGTCGTCTTCGTCGGTCTCTCCGTCTCCGTCGTTGTCTATCGTGTCGCCCCCGAGATTGTTGATCCAGCTATGGTCGAGACCGAAGAAATGTCCCAGCTCATGGACCACAACGCCTTCGAGGTCGATTGTGTCGTACCCTGTCCCGGTCAGCGACCAGGGTTGCTCGCCGTCAAACGCCATGTCAACGTCGTAGAGACGGCCTGGCATCTCGATCTCCGGGGTGCCCGGGTTGTCCTCGATGGCAAAGGTCAGCAGCGTGACCCCCACCATGCCCGCCTCCCAGCCCGGCGTTGTCGGGTCGCCGGCATACACCATGCTCACGAAGTTCTGCCCGTCAAACCCCACCGCGTCGAGCTCGAGCGTGGTGTTGGTTATCCCTTCCTCGCGCACCGCCGCGTACGAGTCCGGAACCGTGTTCCACACGGCAAACGCCCTGCGTAACGCCTGAATCTGGTCGGCAGTGAATCCCACGTCTCCGTCCTCGAGATCGCCCTCGATGAAGAGCGGCACGCCTTCGCCCGGCGACACCTCGCCGTCACCGTTCACATCCATATCGGCCAGGGACCAATACGCTGTCACCACCCTGTTCGGCAAAGAGGGATCTGTCTGGCCGGGCCCGGCCTCGTTTATCAGGACAAACGCACCGGCATGCCCCCCACAAATCAACACAGCGCATAACACCAAGGTGGCGGTAACGAACACTGGTCGCCATCGTCGAAACATCTGATCATCTCCTCTTGTTACTTGCGCAACCACACGCCGTTGGACACCGTCCAACCTCATTTTCCACCTTCGGACAGAATGGACCGTATCTCCTCCACGTACTCATCTAGTAATATGCCTTTCGGCACATCGTTCTCGCCGGTTTTCTCGTGGCCACCCCCGATAAAATGCAGTGCCGCCCCGTCTACGGACGGGCCGCGTTTGAGCAGCTTCTCGCCGGTCTTCTTGTCTGTCACCACACAAAACTTGCCTTGCGATAGACCGACGACACCGTGCGTGCCGTCTGCGTGTTTCGACAGGAACCCGAAAACCTCCTCGCCCGCCGAGAATGTCGGCATGCCCGGCACCACCTGGGCAAACGGCCGCACAACGCCCCCAAGTTGCTTGATGGTAATCCGCTCTGCTGTCTTGCCTTTGAAGTTGCCGGTCACCTCGACTTCGTGATAGGTGAAGATGAGCGTGCGTTTCTCGTTCCATCGCGACTCACTCGATTTCACCTTGCCGAGCACGATCGCATCGGCGGTCTTGGTTAAGGCACGTGTGTCCATGGGTATGAGCGTCGTGGCATCCGCCACGCCAAACCAAACTGAACACATCACCACCACGACGAATACGCAACACAACGTTCTCATGCCTCTAATCCCCATCGTGAAACCGGCCAGTATTCTACATCTCCAACTTCGCACCAGCTACCGACAACTGTCAGAACGTCGGCGACCTTCTTCGCCTCCACGAACGGAACGCCAACGCCAAACACGCCACAATACACACTACACCAAACAAGCCGTTCCCGGCAAGAAATACCGCCGGCTTCAGCATGACACGCACCACCAACCGGGCCAGCGTGTGGTCGCCGATGAAGTCCGCCACCTTCGGGCTCACCGCATAGTACGCCTTCACCAGCGCCGCACCAACCGCGTTGGTCAGCAGCGTCTCGTCCCTGAACGCACGCAACGTCTCAAGCTCGTCGGCAAGGCCCGTGCCGTACGCTGCCGTCGCCACGAAACACGGCCGCCGTACCGGATCAGGCTGGTTGAGGAAATTGAACCCGGAGATAACGTGACCGAACGCATCTATCTTCGGTGCGGACAACGCCGATAGACCGGTCACCGTGTCGGTAACCAGAACCGGCTGCAACCCAATCTGAAGCCCGGAAGACGGGAAATCGGCGGCTATCAACATGGTTGTCAGCGATGAGATCGGCATAAGCTGGTTGCCGAATGTCACATTCGTCGTGCTCACCCCGCCAAACCAGGTACCGTGTATCTGGACGGGGAACACCTCGAACGAACCGCTGTTCGGTACGATAGCCGTTATGGTCGGGGGAACTCCATCAGCGATGTTGACCCGCGTCGTGGCCGTTTCTGCCACACTGTTCGTCACCGAGACGATGTCCGTGAGCAACACGCTGCCCGCCGGCAGGTCAACCAGCAACTGCCTATCACTTGCGGTCGGTTCCCACACGGTCGCGGGCACTCCGCCCACCGTCACAGCGGACGGCGGCGCGAACCCGCTGCCGAATATGAGCACCTGCGTCGGCGCGGTTGTCGCGAGGTTCCTCGCCAACGTGCTCGGCACCACCGACGTTATCGTTATGGGGCCGCCAGGCGGCGGATCCGGACCCGGTCCTATGCTGGAAGCCGTGGTGAGTATCCGCGTCTCCATCCGCTGTTGCGAACTTGTGCGGATGAAGTCCGGTGTGTCGGGATCACCGTCGTCGGGAAGGATCTCGATGAACCCGATCGCTCTCGAACCGAACGGGATCTCCATGAAGATGTCGAACTCGTCCGACGGCTGAACCGGTGCGGCCGGCGCTGTGAACGTGTCGGGGTCGGGCCCGCTCGGGGTATCCGGTCCCCAGCTCACAATGCCGGCCGAGAAGTCATCGCCAACCTCGATATCCGGGCTGGTCCGCATGACCACAAAGAAGTCGTCGCCGTAATCCGGATCGTCCTGGTTCGTGCCCCGCGTCGTCGCCACCAACTGCCGCAGTTGCGGTTGCTGGTCCATCGGTACGTCGCCCGGTCCGAATACATCGTCGTCACCGGCGATATCGTCCGTACCCGGCGACGAGAACACCATGCGCACCTGGATCGGCGGCTCGCCCGAAACACCTATCAGGTCCGGCGCGTCGTCGAGTGTCAGAGGTGTGTCTGCCGCGTCGAACACGCCGTTGACGTTGTTCGGATCGGCGTCGTTGTCACGGTATATCGCCATCCCACTCGTCGCGCCGTTCGCGCTGAACGGCATCAGATCGAGCGTCGGGTTAAAATCCTGGTCGTCAACCCGGCCGTCGCCGTCTGTGTCGGGCCCCTGGTTGTAGATCTCTACCACGAGCTGTTCGAGATATACCTCGACGTCCGGGTTAAGCGTCGCCGCGTCGATACCTATGATGGGAGTGGCGATGCTCGATGGCGTGATGTTGCCCACCGGGCTCGTCAGGTCCGTCAGTGTGACCGGCACGTTGGCAGGCAAACGCGTCAGCTCGTAGAACGGTTTCGCGCCTTCCTCAGGATGCGTCTTGTCCTGCGTGGCGCTCGCAGG
Source organism: uncultured bacterium (assembly GCA_964524145.1). Classification (GTDB taxonomy): domain Bacteria; phylum Hydrogenedentota. Next base: position 76,807 of record CAZGCA010000006.1, read on the forward strand.
CGAACGTCCGGTCGGGTTAAAGATTATCCCTCCGGCAGGCATAACCGCCTCAAACTCGTCCCTGTAACCAAGGTTTTCAGAAGTCCGCACGACAACGAAGAGATCGTCGCCGGCATACTGGCCGTCATAGATATCGTCCGGCGGTAGCTGGAACGCATCCATCAACTTCAACGTTACAACCCACGCCTCGTCAATGTCCGCCAGGCCGTCTCCGTCAATGTCTACCGGCACGGGTGCCTGGCTGAACTGCGGACCAAACAGCTCGACCTGCGTGTCATCCAGAGCGGAGAACACACCAATTGAATCGCCCGTTGCGTTGTCGAGCCAGAGCGAAACGCCGCTCTCGCTTAGTCCGTCCGTGGTCAACGGCTTCAGGTCGGCAAGCGGGTCAAACCCGTCGTTGCCGAGGAACGCCACAGCGATGGATTCGATGTACAGGTTGTTGAATTCCAGCGTGTTCTCGTCAGCAGTGTTGACGACATTCAACCCGAGAATAGGTATCGACGGACTGTCGGCGTCTATTCGCTGGCTGAGGATTCGCGCATCCGCGTCGAAGTTGCGCGCCCGAGCGTAGTCCTCTATGGCACTTGTTATCGGTGCAGGCGGTGCATCCCCTGGCTCACCCGTGCCGAACGGTATCGAAAGCTGAGGCGGTGGGTTCGGATAGAAGATGGAACGCGGCCCGAAAGGCGGTAGGTCTTGAGAGACTAAGAACGGCACGGTCTCGTACGAGAAACGTGTCTCGCACGGGCACGGCGCTCCGCCGTCAACGAATTCGATGGAGCCAAGAACCTCGTCAACCTTCGAGAACTCGAACGGAATATTCGCAAAACCGCTTACCGGCGGATAGGTCAGCACAAGATCGTGCAGATCCACTACCGCCGTCACCGGCTTGGCGCACAGTTCCGGCAGCGTTCGCTGCGGGAATGGCGACGGTACAAACGGCTCGCGCAACGCCGAGATCCGAGTGGCGCTCGTGAACGTGATGCCTCCAGTGAGAACATCCTCGCCTTCGGGCGGAGGAACAAACGCGCGGAAGTCAGCTCCGAACTCTATCCCGGTGCCGTCGCCCGGGACACCCGAGACGTCGTTGAACCCGCTGTCGGCTCGCACCACCACGAAGAAGTCAACGAGCGGCTGGTCTTCCCCGGTGAAATCCGCCGAGGGTTCTAGCCACGCTTCGTTGGGATCGAGCGGATCCGACAGCGTCGTGTTCGACATCTGGAGTGTTATGCGCCATTGCGGGTCATCGCCCTGGACCGTCGGATCGGGATCGGGCAGATACACGAACGATGTCGGCCACATCTTGCAGGGCTCGTCGCCGCTGAGGCCCGTTGACGTCGGCGCATCAAACACGCCGTTGTTGTTCGTGTCGCGGTAGAGTGCGATGCCGCTGAACACCACGGCGCGCACCCACGGGTCTTCTATACCCATTTCGTTCGCCCCGCCGCCCAAGATCGGGTCGAGCCCGGTTAGCGGGTTGAACCCGCCGTTGCCTGCGGGCAGCACATCGGCGCCAATATCAGTCAGCGCAACGGTTACCGAGTCGATGAACATCGGATCCTCGGCTGAACCGCCGTGCGCGTCGATCGCGATCACTTCGGTCCATTGCTCCATGGGCAGAAGCTGTGCCTGCTGCATGGGGAACTCAAACTGCTGAATGATCCCTTCCACGGAGGAATCGGGGCGCGGTCGCTCGAACTCGCCCGGCGGCACGTACAGGTACCGATCGAAATCAACCTCTCTTTCACCAGGCAAGACGAGGCTGGCGTACGTCTCGTAGAACAGCTCCGGCAGCGCCAGCGGGGTCGCGTCGTACACGCCGAATCTCACCGCATAGTAGTTGGCACCTTCGACGCCCTCGAACTGGGCGTCGGGCTCGTACGGGCCGATAATGATGCCCGCGCGGCCGACCGGGATGCTCGCAGCAAACCGCACCCAGGTATGGAGGTCGGGGCTTGCCACTATCGTGACGAAGTAGTCGTTGCCTGCATAGAGACCTTCATCGGTGAGCGGGAGCTGTTCCGCGATGTTCTCGAACGTGAACTGGATAGAGCTCACGCCGACGCGAACCGCCCGGTCGCTCGTAACACTCGTTATCAGTTCGTCGGTCTCGAGGTCAAAGACGCCGTTGCGGTCTTCGGCTATGCTCAGCCCATCTCTGTAGATGTTCAACTGGGCAAAGTCGTCGAGCTGCGGGTACCGCCACGGCGGCGTTTCGAAGTCGCTGTCGGGTCCCAGAATGACCGTGATCGAATCGAGGAACTCGATGACGCCCAGCGGGTTGCCGTCGGCGTCAACCGGGTCGAACGACAGGTTCAGGCCAAACAACAATCCCTCGGTGTTCGGCATCAACGCGCCCTGGCTCGGTACCAGCTCTTCAACGGCAAGAGACGGAGGCGAGCCCGGCTCGGTCAACGGCGGGCCTTCACCATAGAGGAATCCGCCGTCGTACCCGTCGGGTTCTCCGGGGTCGGGTATCGGGTACGATATGGCGATAAGCCCCGTGGTCGGATTCTCGACCGCAACGGGAACGGCCCCGACACCGAACGGCGCGGTAACGGTTATGAGCGTGCCGTTCGACTGGACGACCGGATCGGTCGCCAACGTGCCTGTCTGGAGGTCCCCGAATATCACTCGTGCGTCATCGTCGAAGTTGCCGCCCGTTATGGTTACAGTGGTGCCTTCGTCGCCTGAGCCTGGCCGGACGCTGTTTATCACCGGCTGGTCTGCGTCGACTATCGTCAACGAAGCTTCAACCGAGGCCGGAGGTTCCGGCCGCGCGACCACTATGGTGCCGTTTGACAGCTCGCTGCCCGCCGGCACGCCGACTATCAGCAGCGTCTCCGTCACGTAGAGCAAGTCGCAGACCACGCCGCCGATGGTGACTGTCAGGTCTATCGCGAAACCAGTGCCCTGGATGCCGATCACAAGACGGCCCTCGTTCGGAACGATACGGCCTACCGTCGTCGGGAACACGCCCGATATCGACAGGTCGCCCGGTTCCACTATCTCGCCGAGTATGCCGGTAAGCGTGTTCGTCTGCATTCGCGCCTGCGACGTGCTTCTGAAGAAGTCGTACCCGCTCGGGTCGCTCAACGGCGGAAACACCGTCACGAACCCTATGGCCTGGTTGCCCCACGGGAAGTCCTGGAATATGTCGAACTCGTCGGACGGCTGAGTCGGCGCCGGCGGCGACGTGAACGTATCGGGATCAGGAGCAGTCGGCGTGGGCGGTCCCCAGGACACTATGGCAACAGAGAAATCGTCGCCTAGGCGCAGATCCTGACTTGTCCGCAGGACAAGGAAGAAGTCGTCGCCGTAATCCGGATGGCCGGGTATCGGCGCGCCCAAAGCGTCACGGCCTGTGCCGTCCGGTATGAGCTGCCGCAACTGAGGTTGCGATCCCTGCGGCGTGATTGTCGGTCCGGAGGGCGTGCCTGCGAGATCGTCCGTGCCCGGGGACGAGAACACCATGCGCACCTGCATCGGCGGTTCACCGGACACACCAACGAAGTCCGGCGGATCGTCGAACGTTACCGGCGTGTCAATATCCGGATCGAACACACCGTTGGTGTTCCCGGCATCGTCGTCGTTGTCGCGATACAGCGCGACACCGCTCACGCTCGAGTCCGTCGAGAACGGCATCAGGTCTACACGCGGATCGAAATCCTGGTCGTCGACACGGCCGTCCTCGTCCGTGTCGGTGCCCTTGTTGTAGAACTCTACCAGCAGATACTCGAAATAGCTCTCGAACGGAGGAGCCACCTCGAACTGGGTCGACATGTCAAACCCGATGACCGCGGTCGGCTCGCTGTTCTGCGGGATCTGCTGGCCAAGCATTGTCAGGTCGGTCAAGGCCGCGGCCACCGTCGCGTTAAGCGCGCCATGATCCCTCGCCGTTCCGGCGTTCTGTGACTCGAACTCTGAGTCGAAGAAGCCTCCCAACGCGTTAATCCAGTCATCGTAGCCTTCCAGAGGCTCATCAGGATGGTACTTTCGGGAAGCGCTCGCATTTGAGCGGCCGGCGGGCCGAAAGTCTATGCCGCCGGCGGGCAGCACCATCTCGAACCCGTCACCGAAGGTGATGTTGCTCGACGTCTGCACGCAGATGAAGAGGTCGTCACCACCGTGATTTCCGTCCGACACATCTACCTGCAAGCCAAGCCCGTCATAGTTGTCGTCGGGCGGTACCTGGAACCCTTCCGTGAGCTGCAGCGTTATGAGATATCCATCGATATCCGCGACATTGTCACCATCGAGGTCTATCGGTTGCGGGGTTTCGCTGAAACCGGTCGTACGGAACGGCACTCGCGTCTCCTCGAACCTCCAGAACGTGCCGATATCCGAGACAGCCGGGTCCGTGTTGTCCGCCCACAACGAGATGCCTGAGTCGCCCAACCCATCGGGCGATACCGCCATGATATCGAAGTTCGCGTCAAACTCGTTCTCCGGGAACTGGTTCCGTTCGACCAACGCGACCGTTATTGACTGTACGAACATGTCGTTGATGGCCGTGGTGATCGGGTCGGGAGTGTTGACGACGTTTATCCCGAGCATACAAACGGGATCGCTGTTCGCCTCTACCCGCTGAATCAGCAGGCGCGGCTGGAATCCCATGCTGAAGGGTGACGGAGGCGGGTTCGGGAAGAAGACGGAACGCGGTCCTTGCGGCGGCATGTCAAACATGTCGATGAAGAACGGCGCCGCCTCGACACCGCCGGCTGATGCGCCGGAGTCAAACGCGAAATCGTTATTGGAAGTGAAGCTCTGCACCCAGTCATGTATCTCGACGACCGCCTTGGCCGGCCTCGCCCAGTCTTCACGAAGCGTAATCTGCGCGAAGTCGGACGGCGCTCTCATCGACGAGAACCGTATCCCGCCCTCGAGCTGGCCTGTTATGGGATTGATCTCCATGGGCGGCACGAAGGCGCGGATATCGGCCCCGTACTCGATGCCCTGACCGTCGCCGGCAGTATCCGAAGCGTCGGTGAACCCGGAGTCGGCTCGGATCACCACAAAGAGGTCCATCATCCTATCGTCAATGTCCTCGACGGTGATGTCGCCTCCTGCGGGGACAGCGCTGATCTCGGGCTGCTGATCCGGCGGCTCGCGCACAAGCCATGGGCGCAACGTGATGCGCCACTGAGGGTCCTCGCCCTCGACTGCCGGATCGGGATCAGCCAGATACTCCCACGTCGGGAACTCGTAGAAATCGTACGGCAGGTCCACCAGCTCGACTTGGCCTTCGCCGCCAAACGTCGGCGGGTCGAAATCGCCGTTCCCGTTGGTGTCCTGCCAGACAGCTATACCACTGAAGGTCACGTCACCGTTCCACGGCGGTGCGCCGATCGCCGTGAAACCCCACTGAATCGGATCGAGCCCGGTTATCGGGTTGAACCCGCCGCTTCCTGCCCGGTCGGGATCGCCGCCTATATCGGTGATGGCGACGGTTATCTCATCCAGATAAATGTTGCCCGGCGGGTAGATGCGGTCCTCGTCACCGTCGCCGCCGTGCACATCTATCCCGATGACCGAGTACGGCTGTTCGAGCGGGATGAGCACCGACTGCTGGTTCGAGTTCCAGAATCGCTCGTACGGGGGCGGATCGAGCGCCGAATCCCATCTCGGCCGCCACATTTCGTTTGGCGTAGTATAGTGGTAAACGCCAATCCCAACCCAGCCGGGATAGCCGGGCCTGAAGTAGGTCCAGGCCGGACGGTCGCCCCAGAACGGGCCGGGGGTTGCGTCGAACACCACAAACTGGCTTATGTATTGATCCGTGTCGGAGGTGACAGGCTCGAAGACGTCGTCGGGCTGGTACGGTTGCAGCTCGACATCTTCCAGCGAGCCACGAATCGCGACACCGTAGTACCCGGAGGTTATGTTGAGAAGCCAGAAGTCGTAGTTGCGCAGCACGCTGCTCGAGCTGAACGTCACGAAGAAGTCGTTGCCTTCATACAGGCCCTCGTCGTTAACCGGTATCGCCTGGCCGATGTTCTGGAACGTGTAGGCGAGACCGCCGAAGGTGTAAACCCCCGCGCTGCCCGGCAGCGACGCCACCGGCTGGTCGTCAAACGCGCTGCGGTACTCCGGTTCAACATAGACGAACTGGCCGTTGTAATCCTCTGCCGTGCTGAAACCGTCAACCCACAACGTTACTTCCTCAATGTCTGACGGGATAGGCGCGAACCAGTACTCGTTGTCCTCGTTGTCCGGATACAACAGCACCACGGTCACCGAATCAAGCACCTCGTCGACACCCAACGGCAGACCGTCCGCGTCAACCGGCTCGAACGAAGCGTTGATACCGTAGAGCGGCAGCGGCACGTTGTTCGGCAGGAACCCGTAGTTGTCGATGATCAGCGATTCGCCGTCAACAGTCGGCGGACTGCCGGGTTCCGGCAACCCCGGGCCGGCGCCGGTATAGACGAACCCGCCCTCGTAGTTGTCCGGCTCGGTCACGTTGGGTATGGGATAACTTATTGCTATAAGCCCTGTTGTCGTGTTCTCGACCCGAACAGGTTGCGGCCCGCTGAGTCCGGCCGGCGCATTGCAGGTGATCTCTGCGCCGCTCAGATCAACGTCGATGTTGTCCGCAACGATACCGCCCCGCGGCGTGCCGCCGAAGAAGACGTCCGCGTTCGATTCAAAGTTCATGCCGCGGATGGTTACCGCAGTGCCCGCGCGACCCGAGCCCGGCGTGACAGACGTTATCGTCGGTGGAACAGCGTCGACAAGCGTTATGAGCACATTGTCCGTGTCGCTGTTGCCGGCATCGTTGGTCACCTCGAGCAGGTTGTCCGATAGCGTGGTCCCGCCCGGTATCCTCGCCACGATGAGCGTCCCGCCGGAGTAGAGAACAGTGATGTTGGCCCCGCCAAGCGTGACTGTCGGGGTGCTGCCAAAACCGCGACCAAAGATCAGGAACGTCTGGGACCCGTTCGGAGGCGTCACTCTGGCAAGCAGCGACGGATAGACGTCCTCGATCTGTATCTCGTCGCCGACAGCACCGCACGTCCCGGGAACCACCTGGAACCCGGCACTCTGAATGCGTTCGAAACTCCTCGAACGGTAATAGTTTAACCGCAGATTATTGTTCGTCTCAGGCCCAAGCCCTTTCGGCGGGTCATCAACGCCCGGCAGCAGCGTCACAAACCCTATACCGCGGAGACCCCACGGGTGTTCGTCGAATATCTCGTACTCGTCCGAAGGCTGCAAAGGCGCAGGCGGTGCCGTGAATATGTCCGGGTCCGGCGCGGTCGGCGTCCCGGGACCCCAACTCACGATACCCACAGAGAAGTCGTCGTTCGCCTCCACCTCGCCGCTGCTCCGCAACACCAGGAAGAAATCGTCGCCATAGTCCGGGTCGCCGGGAATCGGAACGCCCCGGTCGGTCCGGCCAAACGTGGCAGGGACCGGCAGCCTCAACGTGCCCGGGTCATCGTAATTGGCGCCCGGAGTCTGCGACTTCGAGAAGTCGGGCGTTACGCCGGGCGACGAGAACACCATCCGCACCTGGGTCGGCGCCTCTCCCGCGACGCCTATGAAATCCGGCACATCATCAAACTGGACCGGCAAGTCTATGTCGGGATCGAACACGCCGTTGGTGTTGCCGGGATCGGCGTCGTTGTCCACATACAGTCCGACACCGCTCGTGGCCGAGTCGGTGGTAAACGGCACCAGGTCAACCTGCGCGTTGAAGTTCTGGTCCTCGCCGATGTTGTAAAACTCCGCCGTCAACTGCTCGAAGTACGTATCGGAGAACACGTTCGTATCGTCCAGAAGCGTGGCAATATCAAGACCTATCACCGGTATCGGGCCGCAGAACCGCTGGAGTTCCTGAACGTCGGGCACGAGGTCGCCGTTAGTGTCACGATCGGGCACAACAAGGTTGTGCAGGTCCGTGGGCACGTTCGCGCGCAACTGCGATATCGACCAGATCCGGGTCACGTCGTCTCCAAGACTTACCTCGACCGGCAGTTGCACTCCCGCCGTGTTGAACGGGCTCCCTTTGCCACCCCAGTTCTGTGCAAAACCCAACTCGACATCATGGCGCAGGCTGCCGCTCGCGGGCGACAAGCCCGTCGGGTTGAACACAATGCCGGCAAACGGTATGGCAATCTCGATTCTGTCATCAAAGCTTATTGTGTCGGAGGTTCTCACCACAATAAACAGGTCGTCTCCGGCGTTGTTCGGAACGCTCGAGTCTGTATCGCCAACGGGCCATTCCGGCTCCACTGGCTCGCCACCACGATGCTCGATGTCGTCGGGCGGAAGCGGAAACGCCGTCACCGGCCTGAACGTGATGACGTGACCGTAGACGTCCGGCGAGAGCATGCTCAGGTGCTGGGGATCGGGATCGTTGAACGGGTAGTCCGGATTGCCGTCACCGTCCCGATCCTGCTGCTGCACGTCCGGGACGCCGTCGCGGTCGCGGTCCTGGAACGCAATCCCGTCGAGGTCTATCGGCACTATCTCTTCGCTCAGCGAGGGGCCCGTACAGACAACCTGCGTGTCGGCGCCGTTGAACCAACCCTCACCGCTCTCGTACGTCTTGTCGTCCATATACAGTGATATGCCGCTCGGACCCGTACCGTCAGGCGAGATCGGCATCAGGTCGGACGGCTCGAACCCGCGGCCTTGCTCCTGACCAAGGTAGTCGTGTGTCACCACGGCTGCGGTGATCTCTTCGATAAAGATATCCTGCCCGATTGGCTCAGTCGTGCTGCAGACGTTTATGCCGAATACAGGCATGGGTTCCGAGCTCTTGTCGACTCTCGTTGACATAACGCGGTGCTTGTAGGCATCCAGGAAGAAGTTGCGTTCCTCGGTCCAGGTTGGCGCGACCGTCTGCAATCCCGGCAGCGTCCACCAGGTGTCGCTGATAGGCGATAGAAATGGCGGGGCCGAGAAAAGCGTCGGTGGGACCGGGAAGAAAGGCGACCGCGGCCCGTCGGCATCTGCGTCGAAGCTGAGGAAGAACGGAACGGTCTCATACGGGCCGGCTGCCTGAGAATAATCGCTTGCGGACGGTATTGTCCTCACAAGATCGTGTACGTCCAGCACTGCGCTCGAAACCGGCGCATCTCGCTCTTCGAGGTGAAAGTCGATCGCAGGACCCGAAGCTCCCGGGAAATCGGGCCTCGAGAACAGCACCCCGCCCGGAAACTTGTAGTTCTCCGGCGTACCATAACCCGTGCGCGCTGCCTCCTGGCGGGCCAGCACGTTGAGCGGATGGTTGTCGTCGGTCATGATCTCGACGTCGACGTACGCGCGGAAGTCGGCCCCAAACTCTATCGAGGTGCCGTCTCCGGAACCTCCTGCGGGGTAATAGGTTATATAACCCGAGTCAGGGAGCACCGTCACAAAAAAGTCCACAAGGTCGTCCGGCGTCTCTATATCGTCCGGCGTCTCGAGCGTGATGTCCGGGCACCCATCGTTCGGAACTACCAAGCCGGAGAGAGGTCCCGGGCGGACGGACGTATAAACAGCGTGATCAACGTCGAGCACTATCACCCATTCGGGATCGTCCGGTTGCGCGAGCGGGTCGGTCCCGCCCCATTCGCCGCCCGCATCAGATCGGTAGTTTGGCACGTAGAAATACGGCAGGCTGAAACCCGGCAGCGTTGGCCCGCGAACGCTTTGCCTGTTCTTGCGAACCGCGTAGTAGATGGGCGTCGTTGGGTACACATAGTCTTCTTCCGCGTTGAACGATCCGTCGTCGTTGCCATCTTTCCACACGTCTATGCCCTGCCACCCGGGAAGCTCCCATTCCAGGTATGGCATCGGATGGAAGCCCGTTACAGGGTTCAACCCGCCGTCGCCGGGATAGAGCGCCGGATACGGCGGGTTCCCGCTACCCCAGCGGCCGTGCTGTATGCCGCCGCCTATATCCGTAATAGAGATAGTGATCCGCTCGAGAAACACCGGGACGCAGTTTTCGCCGCAGCAATTGGTGCCGGCGTGCGCGCTGAACCCTAGCACCGGGTGTGGAACGTCCAGTCGAGCAACGGTCGGCAGCGTATACGACCTGATCCACCCCTCGGTGCTGAGCGTGTCGGGCCGGGGACGTGAATCCTGGTCGGGAGTGACAGGCTTCAAATAGATGCTCTGGTTACGACGGTAGGGCTCGAAACTGCCCGAAATGCTGCTCGTCACCGCCACGTCTTCCGTGCAGCCTTCAAACTCGCCCGGGCCCGGCGTCGTGCGGATACCGCCCGTGTTCGGAAACGCCTGGCCATACATCAGAGCCGAGAACCCTGCATCCATCGGGAAATACTGGCCCAGTTGCAGCACGGCAAAGATGTCGTTGCCCGAGAACGGGTCGTCGTCCGTGGTCAGTATGCGCACGTTGCGCTGGTAGCCCGTTATCCGCCATACAAACTCCAACTGGCCCAGAGGCATGCCGCCAACGAAAACGCGAGGCGCGTTCACCGGGTTGTTAATCGACTGGCCGCCGTTGAGCGGGTTACCGTAAAACGGGTCGGGCGTCGCACCGGGGTTGACTACGACGTCCACCCCGTTGGCGAGCTCGAAGTCCGTGCCGCCGAACCCGAGAAGCGATGGTCGTCCCATCGTCTCGGGGAACTGGTAGTTGAACTCGCCGGATTCGCCCTCAAGCGTGGTCCCGTCATCGCCCCACAGCGCCACATAGGGGATGGCCCGGGCGAGCCAGTCCCTCATTCGCGCTTGGATCTGGACCGGGGTGGGGTCGTCCGACGTATCGATCTGCGCGTAGTCCATTGCATCGGTGAGAACGATCACGTGCACTTCGTCCAGAAAGCCCGGCTGCGTGGTCGTATAGTCGACGTCGTTCACGGAGATGTTCATTCCAATGACGGCTATCGGCCCCTGGCCGGGAATGAAATCGTCGCCGTCCTCGATGAGCAGCTCGCAGGATGCCGTCACCTCCGGCACTTCGCCGACGGCCTCGAGACAGCCCGGAAACTCCGGCAATCCCGGCGTGGTAACCACCCCGCCTTCCTGGGTGATCACTCCAGTGTCATCACGGATTTGCGCCCGCACAAACGCTGTCACCACCGCATCGGCAGGAAACAACCCGTCCAACTGGAGCGACACGAAGAAGTCGAAACCCTCGAACTGGGACTCGTCAGTGCGTATGACGTCCGCTCCAGAACCGGCGACGAATTGCCATGTGAACAGGATCGCGTCGAACTGCGCGCCGGTGACAGGGTCAGCCTGCTCCCCGAGCAGCGTGGCACCGCCCGCTCCGCCAAACTGCTGCGGATTGGCCTCGAACACCTCGACGCCACCGCCTTGCAACCGCCTGTCGTACAGCTCGCCGGCCGTGTAATTGAACACGCCGCTGAACCCTTCGGTCGTCGCGTCGTCGTCGATCCAGAGCGAGACGTCCGGAAACATGCTGTTCAAGTAGTCTATGTCGGTTTGGCCGGGATCGGGCTTGTAATCCAGAACGTTCGTGAGCAGCAGAAACGATATCTCTGCCACCTTCGCTTGGCCGACCATCAACTGGTCACCCACATAGACGTTGATACCGATCGCCGGGCCCGGGATGCCGCCCGGCGGCGGTGGGGCATACCGGTTCAGTAGTATCGTGCACTCGGCGGTAACGTCAATCTCCTGCTGGCCCGTTACCATCCGAGGCACGCACAGCAGCGCCACGAGAACGGTCGCGGCTATCCCCAGAGACACGAAACACGCATGGGCTGGTCTTTGTGATTTCACGCGCGGATACCTCCATGTTGCGGTAGGTTTAAACAGCAGATACGGGCGATGGTATACACACGAGCACCATTCGCCCCGAAGTCACTGCACGTCGGCACGACTTTCTCCTGCATGAGACAGGGTCCAACACCAGTTTTCTACCCCACTTTTATACCATAAATGACCCCAATTTGTCAACTAAAAAAGCGTGCTCGACGTTCGTAACCCGTTCATACTGTGAAATTTTCGCTGACCCTCTGCCGGACTGCAATCTGCTAATTGTGTTTAATCAGCACCACGCGTCACGTGAATAATTGGTCAACGCGATGCCACGTCATATCGAGGGTGAAATCCTGCAACCGCCATTAACCCGCATTTCTCACCACAGATCTACTGCAACACCGGATCTGCCCATGTCTACTGCGTCGCGCTCGGTCGGCCTTCTCGACGTACTGTTCAAGTACGCCTGCGATGGCCTCGGTCGCGCTCCTTGTATCCATAGGCATCTCCGGCGTTTCGTCACGACCTCCGGTGAGAAAAGCGGGCTAAGAGGAGGGACGGACGAGCTACGTGGCAATCAGTCTCGTTCCCACGGTCCTCCGTGGGAACGGTGTTTCCCGTGAGCGCGAGGAATCCGGGTTCGTAGCCCCGTCTTTAGGCGGCCATTGCGATGCTAAGCGGTTCCGCTCGTCAAGACCGCCTCAAGGCGGGACTACGAACTGTGCCGGTATGGACGGTCGTCAAACCCTAAACCCCGAACCCCAAACTTCTCACTCGTCTCCATACAACGTCAGGTACGCGCCGTAGCTGCCGAGCACTTTCTTCACGTAGTCCCTGGTCTCACCGATCGGAATGCTTTCTACGTACAGGTCTACGTCGTCGGTGGAAAGCTGATCCAGCCAGCGCTTGAGGTTCCCCGGCCCCGCGTTGTATGCCGGGATTACATGAAGTAGATTCGTGCCCAGCGTGCTGCGAAGGTTGCCCAGATACCAGACGCCCAGTTTTATGTTGAGAGAAGGATTCTCCATCTGCTGTTCGGCAAACCCGTCAACATTCAACCGCTCCGCGGCCCATTTCGCCGTTGCAGGCATAAGCTGCATCAACCCCACCGCGCCGGCGCTCGACACGCATCCGGGCGAGAACCGGCTTTCCTCGCGCATCACCGCCAACGCCAGAAGCGGGTCAACCTGGGCCCGGGTCGCCGCCGCAGTGACTTCCGTCCAGTACGCCAAGGGATACAGCAACGCGGTAAACTCACCCCGCTCGAGCCTGCCCGACCAGGAAACGCTCTCGGCAACTGCAAACGAGTCACCGTAAGCCCCGGCTTCATAGAGCAGCCATGCGTACTCCAGAGCTTTCTCGTTGGCACCGAGCCTCTCCCGCAACCAGTACAGCTCGCAGTCTGCCTCCGGCAGCAGGTTCGACAGGAACAGCTTCGCCAGCCGGAAATGCTCGGTGCATTCGGCGTTTAGCGTCTCGGAAACCGCCGAACGCTCTGCAATGTCGCCGGGCTTGAACCGCAGCCGGACCTCGCTGCCCGCAACGCCCCACAACCCCGGCAGGCTTGCAGGCAACACAAGAGCCGGAGGGCCGTCATCAACCGCAACGGTACGGACAACGGCCGTCTCGGAACTCGAAGCCAGCGTGCGCAACATTGCCCTGGCCCGGAACGCGTAGAACGATAGCGGCTGTTCTGCAACGGCACGCGAGAAGTGTTGTGCGGCCGAGTGGGTCCGGCCGAGTTCCATCTGGGCCCTGCCGGCCCAGTACGCGACATCATCCACCAGCTTCGAACTCATCGGGTCATCGAGCACGGTCTGCCAGGTATCGAGCGCCTCTTGAACCCGCCCCTGCCGATACGCCATCATCCCCTTGCGAAACAGCGCGCGATCACGCAACAGCGACTCGGGATACCCCACTGCAAGAGCATCGTAGGATCCCTCCGCTTCGCCAAGCCGCGAGCGGTGCTCGAAATACTGCGCAACGTTCCACAGCACCTCGGGCGCTCCAGCCGAACCGCCGTAGTCCGAAATCAGGCGCTGCGATGCCTCAAACCATTTCGAGATTCGGCCCTGTCTGCGCATCTCTTTCCCGATTGCAGCGAGAGCCGACGACGCCTCGACCGTGCCCGGATACTCCTCGACTAGCTCGGTCAGCGAGCTGGGTCCCTCGAAACCGTGGTTCGTCCAGCAGCGCGCCTTGCCGCGCAGAAGAAGCGTGCGGCGACGCAAGCTCGATTTTTCCGTATCCTCGCCCAGACCGTCAAGAACCGTATTGCACCATCCCAACGTCGAGCCGTAATCCTTCAGCCGAAAGTACGCCTCTGCAAGGCGCAGCTTGTCCTCGATCGTCCCGTGGCGCTCGACAAGGTCGCCCACACCGACCAGAACCGGCATATCATCTTTGCTGGAAATCGACCGGACCACCTGCCTGAGCAACAGCCGGACCCGCTCTTTCTCAGCAGTGTCCTCGATGGCGCGCGATAGCAACAGACGCGCTTCGGCACGGTCTATCGGCGATGGAAACTCCGAGAGCGCCGCCTCCAGTTGTGCGGCGGCCTCCTTCATGCTCCTCTCTCCGAGCAGAACTCGCCCCAGTTCCATCCGTGCAGGGAGAGCCAGCACCGAGTCGGGCTTGCGCGACAGCACCGACTCAAAACGCTGCTTTGCGGCGTCAAAGTCTCGTAGCTCCGCCAGGACAACACCCGATTGAAACTCGGCATAGACGGTCAGCGGCGACGAGATCGAGGCCACTTTCTCGAAATCGCTCAGCGCCTCGAGCAGACGGCCGGCTTCCTGATGCGTCCTTCCCGAGAGGTACAACTCTTCGCCGGGAATCGCGTCGCCCTCCCCACGCGCCACGGACGCGCACGCCACCACAAGCGTGCAGGCCGCCGTCACGACCAGAAAGCCCTGCCTCCCAAACCGAGAACGGTACCCCTCAGGATGCTGCTTCAACTGCTATGCCCTCTCTTATAAGTAACGCGGTGGTCACACCGCAACCGTCGACCAATACCCTATTATTATACACCAAATTGACGCCGCATGCAGGGCTTTTGTCTGTCAGTATCGCCCGTTCGGCGCCGAGTATCTTCCCAACCCTCAACGCCTCTTGAGCGCCGCGAATGTATGCTCCAGTCACATCTGAGCCGTCATCGGCGAGCACGCGCGCCCCGCCGTCGAGCACGTCTCCGCCGCTGCCGCTGCTAATCTGGGCGGGCGAGCGTGGCGTGGGCAGCCCTCCGAGCTGCTCCGGACAAATGGGTACCAGGCAGCATGTTTCCGCAAGGCGCGCCACTTCACTGCTCAGCTTCGCTTTGCCATCGAAGCGGCAGCACACACCGAGAAGACAGGCGCTGACAAGAACGCACTCCGTGCCGGTCGATCGACTAGACACCGCTCCGTTCATTATGTTTCGCCACCTTTCGTATCCGTCCCCAAATCGGGAACACCCCCTGGATCACCATACCACCAACTGTATCGGCAACCAGGTCGCCCCACTGAAACGCCCTGTCCTTGACAAGCATCTGGTGCAACTCGTCGCTCAGGCCATACAGTGCGGCAAAGACGGCGGGAATGATGAACAACGTCGCCGGCAAGTAGCTGCGGTTCGACCGGCGCAGCGTCATCGCGGCCAGCCATCCCAGCACCGCATACGCTCCGGCGTGGAGAAGCTTGTCCCACGAAAACAGGCCCAGATCGGGCACCGGAGGATTTGACAGCGACGAAACGTAGAATATCAGCCCGCAGTAACAGACGGTGCAGACAGCGAACGGCAGATTCATGGCGGAACCGCAATACCGCCTCAGAACTTCACCTTCACCGGCTCGCGAGCTTCGGCTTCCCCCTCACCTATCTCGAAGAAATCGCGCTCCTCGAACTTGAACAGGGACGCCACTATGCTGGCCGGAAACTGCTGGCGCGCGTTCTTGTACTGCATCACGCTGTTGTTGTAGCCCTGGCGCGCCGAGGCGATCTGCGTCTCGGTGTTGTTCAGTTCGCCCTGGAGCTGCAGGAAGTTCTCGTTGGCCTTGAGGTCGGGGTATCGCTCCGCGACGGCAAAGAGCGTCTTGAGCGCGCCGGTGAGCATACCCTCGGCTTCGCCCTGCTCCTTGACCGTCTTGGCTCCCATCGCGCGGGTGCGCGCCGCGGTGACGTTCTCGAGCGTCTCGCGTTCGTGCGCCGCGTACCCTTTCACCGTCTCGACCAGGTTCGGTATGAGGTCGTAGCGGCGCCGGAGCTGGACGTCGATCTGGCTCCACATGTTCTGGACGGCGTTGCGCAACCTTACGAACCCGTTGTACGTGCCGATCACGTAGAAGGCTATCACCACCGCCAGGAAAAGCACCCCCAGCAGAAACAAAAGCAAGAGCATACCCACCGCCATGGTTCTCTCCTTTCCGGAATAGACAACCTACCCCGTTGACTTCCAACCCTCCAACCCGTCAAACACAAACTGAAACCGGATGACCTGCGCGCCGGCCTCTGCAAGCGCCTTGGCAACTTGCGGTTCCCTGTCCGCACGGCAGTAGAACAACAGGCACCCGCCTCCGCCGGCGCCCAACGCCTTGCCGCCGCGGGCCCCTTCGCGGCGCGCTATCGAGAACAGCTCGTCGATGTTGTCGTTCGTAACCGATGGGTGCAACCGCTGCTGGTTCCGCCAATTCTCGTCCAGCAGTTCCGCATAGCCATCGAGATCGCCTTGCATCAACGCATTCTTCAACTCGACGGCTATGGTCTTGAGCTCGGCCATCGCCGAGACAGTTTCTCCCTCACCCTTCTCGAAGTTCTCGAAGACCGACCGGTGCACGTCCCCCGACAGCCTCGACCGGCCCGTGTAACAAAGCACAAGGTTTTTCTGCAGCTCCAGGACCGTCGATCTCGGGAGATCGATTCGAGAGTAACGCACCTCCTCGCCGCGAAACTCCATGAAGCTTATGCCGCCTATCGCGCTGCTGTAGTGGTCTTGCTTGCCGCCACGTATCCCGAGCTCGCGCCGCTCGATCTCGCTCGCCATCTCCGCTACCTCGTAGCCGAGCAGGTTGGTGCCCGCGTACTGGCTCAACGCGCCTATCAGCGCCACGCCCATCGCAGCGCTCGTGCCCAGACCGCTCCCGGCGGGCGCGTGCGATTGCGTCGCGATCTCGAACCCGCCCGCGACGTTCATCCTCCGTATCGCACCCTTGACCAGATCGATGTTACCGTCATACTCGAGCTTGCGCACGTCCTCCGCCTCGACATAGGAGTCGTAGTCGCTCGAGTAGATTCTCACGCCTTTCTCGTCGTTGGCAGCGCCCGGAACAAGAGATGCATAGGAGTATATGTTGATGGCGGCGTTGACGACCTTGCCGGGAGTGTCGAGGCAGAACTCCGCAACATCCGTCCACCCACCGGCAAAATCTATACGGACGGGGGCGCGCGAACGGTACATCACCAGGCTATTCGATCCCATGCTCGTGTTCTCCGCGTCCGCTCCTTGTGCCCACTACTCGTCTATGAGGTCGTCACAATACTGAAACAGGATCGGTCGGTTCGCTCAACGTGGCGCGTCTGACACACCCGCGAACCGCAAGCCGGAACGACACCCGACTCAACTGACAGGGTCTAACCGCCTGTCGTCCGATGGGCTGTCGTCCTTGAGTTGCCACCAACCCTGGGTGAACAATTCTCGCTGGCCGCGCGGCACGAACCGCTCGACGGGTCGGCGAACTCTGCGCTCGTAGCCCCTCCGATCGAACCCGAGATGCATGCACTCGCCGCACTCGCTTCTGTCGCGGGTACAGAGGTGACAAAACGCGCTGGCGCGACTACCAGTGATCGGCATGAGACATTCTCCCGCCGCGTCGCCTTTGGGCCGACGCGTGGTTCCCTCCGCGTACTACGGTGAACCGCCCCGTGAGAAAATGCCTCTCGCTATCGCAACTGTAAGCTGTGCCTCAGTTCAATAGCACGCGCAGTGTCGTTTGTCACCGACTTGGGGGAACACCATTACCAGCTCCACCGGGCCAATGCCCCCCACCTCGGGGACCTTCCCTTCGTTTTTTACTTTATCACATCTGCACCTGAAAATGCAAGACCCGAAACCAAACGAAACGCGGCTCGCCCATCTTGCCGAGAGTTTGTAGTTCCGCCTTCAGGCGGTCCGGATATCGCCCTCCATCTTCCGCCTCAAGGCGGGACTACAAACAAGCACAGCGGCTACTCACATCGCTCCGAAACGTGGCTTGGGCATCTTGCCCAAGAACCACCCGAGCTGGACCGACGGTTCAGCCGTCCCTCCGGGACTGCCGAGGTTTGGGGGGTTACGCAGACCCAGGAATCAATTCCTGGGCTATTGTCGATCGTCCCTCCGGGACTCGGCAGGTGCAGACGTTGTGAATACAAGGCGTTGCTCGACCACCACACGCTTGTATGGCCTCGTCAGCTCGTGGTCGCACGCCGCCGTGCCGCTTGACACGCCCGGCATGCACATGACACAGTACGACGAGTCGCAGAAAAAACAGGTGCTCCAGAGTTCGTGGCGTCCGCCTTGAGGCGGTAGATGAGGACCGCCTGAAGGCGGAACTACGAACTGAAGATGCGAACTGAAGATGCGAACAGAAGAAAGGAGAGTTTCGCAATGGCATCGAGCGAGTTTCACCATTTCGGCGTTCCGACGAGCGTGAAGAGCAGTAACGAGAGCTATGTCGAAGGCGCGAAAGTCTATATCTCCGATCCCGAGAGCCATCCGTACAGGGTCGAGTTCCTTCGGTTCGAGGATGACAGCCCGCTGCCGGAAGCCGTGCGGACGCAGCCGCACGCGGCATTCATTGTCGACAGCCTGGACGATGCGCTTGAAGGCGAGAACGTGATCATCCCGCCGTTCGACGCCACGGACGAGTTGCGGGTCGCGTTCATCAAAGACGGCGACGCGATCATCGAGGTGATGGAACGACGGTAGTCCGGTTACGTCGCCTTGGGCCGCACACAGATGAGAAAAGGGCCGAGTTGGAGGCTCTTGACTTCGCCTTGCCAACTCGGTCCTCAAAAAGGTCGCTTAGCGGATCTCGGCCGAAGGCGGGGGCGCCTTTGGCATCAGCTGTGGTTTGCTCGTCCACTCCTTCTTCTGTGACTCGGTCGCCCACCACTGCTTCCACTCGTCGTTTGTCTTGAACTTAAGGTCTGTGGTTGTCGCGAGTGACTTCCGTGCCGCTTCGCGCACTTCCTTGCTGTTGTCTCCAACCGCTCTGACAAGCGATGGTATGGCGCGACGGTCCTTGACCGAGCCGAGCGCCAGCACGGCATCCCTGCGGACGAAATACTTCTTGTCCGCCAGCCGGTCGACCAGCGCCGGGGTAGCATTGGTGCTCTTGACCTCGCCGAGCATGACGACGGCAGCCTGCCTCGTAAGCTCCTGTTCATCGGAACTCTTCGCAGCGATCGGTGCAACCGCTCTCTTCGGATCGATCTTGGCCAGGGCATCCATGACGTAGACCGACGTCGCCGGCTTGTTCGACTTGGCAAGGGTCGAGATCAACTGCGGCACAACCTTCGGCCCCATCGCAAGAAGGTTGTCAAGAGCATTTTTTACCGCCGCTTCGTCGTCGGACTCAAGAGCCGCAATGCACTCCTCGTAGCTCTTCTCCTCGTCGACAGTGAGCGGCTCGCCGGTCGTCTCGGAGACAGGCGCATCGGCGGCCGCGTCTTGAGACGAGCTCAGACCGACATACCCCATCTCGTCCTTCTCGACGGTGAACACCTCGTCCCTGGTGTAGGTCACCTCGCCGAACGGCAGCTTGACCGTGACCGACGTCTCGGTCTCAGCGATGACCTTGCCGCGTTGCGTGTTGCCGTTCTTCAGATACACTATGTCGGCCATAGCCGGGCCGCACAGGTGTGCGAGCATCAACGCCGCGACAACCGTCGCCGAAACGCGTCTCATACCAACGCCTGGTGGTCTCATAGCCGGTTTCTCCTTCTTTGGAGCTCTGTCACGCATCAACATCTCAGTAGCCTCCGTCGATTCCGTACTCTCCGAAGTAGTGGGCGTACTCGGACGGTATTTCGACCACGCCGTCGTCCTCGTAAGCGGCAACGCGGAACAGAAGATCGCTGTCGCGTCTGGGACCGTTCGGAAGCCCGCCCACAAGACGCTCGCGGCCGTTGGGACCGTCAACGTATCTGTCGTCGAAGATAACATTCATCGAGGAGTGGCACGTGCCGCCTTCCACCCATACCTTGACCCAGCTCCAACCACTGCGCACGTATTCGTAGTGCCCCGCCACCTCATAGTCCCTGTTTATGTCAACCTGGTTGCCGGCGGTCATGTTCCCGTAGATCGTGAATTCCTGCGACCCCTCCTCGTCAAGGTTCATGTCATAGAAGTTGTTCTCGGCATAGAACAGCCCGTGCAGGTCATGAACCGTGCCGAACCGCGGGTCGCCCATGTAGACGTTACCGCTGATCTCACCCTTGGGATCGTCCTCACGCCTCATGGCGATGAACGCAACCTGGTCGTTGTTCATGTTGTCGTAGTAGAAGTTATCCGACAGCGTGATGTTGCCGCGCACGACGAACGTGACGTGGATGCCGTCGGCGGTCGGATAGTCCAGCTTGAAGCTGTAGGTGTTGCTGTTGTGCAGCCACATGTTGCCGTCGATGAAGTACACCTGGTCGTTACCTTCCTCGTGACCATCGGACTCGGAGGCTATGCTTATCCGGCTCGCACCCGAGTCGCTGCTGGGGTCTCCGACGCTGATGCTCTCATACGGGTCCTCGAGGAAGTAGTCGTCCGGGTTGACCGGCTCGCCGTCGAGCATGTATGTCTCGTCGACATCTGAGAACGTCGAGCTGGAGTTCTTCCTGAAGATGTGCGCCGCATTGCTCTCGGGCAGCGTGCCGGCTTCGATCGCTGAGAACCGCTCAGACACGTTGACGTCGGCGCCTTGTGCGTAATCCATACCGCTCAGGTCGGGAGGGGCAAGCGGCGTATCGCCGCCGGCGGCGCCGGGCTCGTCCGGGTAGTCCACATCGCCCGTCGCTTCGATGCCGTAGTCGTAACGCCCGTTTCCGTTTTCATCGACGAACTCTTCGGCTTCATCGAAGATACCGTCGCCATCGTAGTCTATGTACGATTCTTCGGCGTCGTACTGGCCGTTGGTGTTCAGGTCGTCGAACGGTTCGCCCAGATCCCACTCGCCGTTGCCGTTCAGGTCCGTGTAGTCCTCCGAAACGCCGGGATCGTAGACGCCGTTCCCGTCGATATCGAGCGTCAGGTAATCGCCGCGGTCGTACTTGCCGTTGCCGTTGGCGTCGACGTACGACTCCTCAGCCGGTGGGGCCACGACCGCATCGTCGTCACAATCCACATCGTTGCCGGAGTAGACGTCGCCGTCCACGTAGTCACCTTCATCATCCTCGCCACCGAAGTCGAGCGAGTAGTCCTGGTTCTCCGGAGGCGGGTTTTCCTGATCCTCCGGGTCAGGGGGCTCGTTGCCGGCGTATATCGCCTTGTCAAACACACCCGACGTAGCGTCCTGCCATGCGACAAACGTACGCACCCGGTGCGCCCTGCCGTCAACGACTCCGGTCGAAGTGAGAAGCACACCGTCGTTCAACCGGTCCGGCGGGTCAATAATGTACCCGCGCCTGCTCGCAACCATCGTCATCCCGCTACCATCATAGGTACGGGGCGTATCGCGGAGCTCGACTATCGCCCGCTCAACACCGGACAGGGCCATCAACTGGGCCCGCACCTGGGTCTCCGTGTGCTTCGCGAGAGATGCTCGCTGGCCGGTTTCGATGGTCACAATCGCCACGAGCAGCAACGCTGTGGCCAACAGTATCGTCACCGCCACGATCGCAACACCGCGTTCTTCGTTGAAGCGACTTCTCGTGTTTGTAATCATTTTCATCCACTCCTTTCGTCTTGGCTCCTCGAACCGCCAGTCCTGGAACCGGCTCGGCTCGGGCCTCAGTTCCTTATCAAGATCCCAGTTGTAAGCACCGCATCAACCCGTCCCTTGTCGAGAGCCTCTTCGGTCCGGCTCATTACATTCCGCCTGAGGACGAGTTGAATTCGCACCAGAGTGCTGTTGCCAATAGAACTGTCAGTAGATACATCGAATGAGTGCAGCTCGGACGCCAGGATATCGAAAGGCACCGTGGGCGGCAGCCCTTCGATTCCCCCACCGTCCTTTGCGATCGAGAACGTGTTGCCCAACGCATCGCGCACCGTTATGGTGTCGTCGGACGCATCATCAAGGCTGTAAGGCGGGTTCCAGGTGAACACCGTCCCCTCGACAAAATCTTCCAGGAGGTCTGCTACGCCGTCACCGTCGACGTCCTCGTTACGGAACACTCCGTTGCCGTCGGTGTCGAATTCCGTCCGGTACACCCTGTACTTGCGCAGTTGGGTGATCCCGTCCTCTGTACGGTATACCGCGTAAATGACCAGCGAGTGGGCGTCGGGCAGACCAGATGCCGCTATGGGCGCGGTAAACATTCTGAACGAGCTTTCGAATGCTCCATTATTATTCGGATCGGTCCACGACCCATCCTGGTCAGAATCGGTGTATGGTTCCCCGACGTCGTACAGACCGTTATCGTCCAGATCGTCGAACGGCTCTTCCGGGACGCCGCGGGCAGAGGTGAGAAGCAGGACGTCTCTCGGCCCGTCATAGATCCCGTTGCCGTTGTCGTCGCTGTACCCCTCGCCGGCGTCGCGCAAGCCGTTGTTGTTTGCGTCGCTCGCAAGCACATACTCGCCCGTGATCTCCTCCAGGACATCAACAAAGTCCTGCCCGGCAACCAGCGGGTTCGTTGCTATCGATTCCGCTATTTCCTTGGACATCGCGTCGAGCGTTGTGCGCGCCTGGTCTTGCAGCCTGCTTTGCAGCCCGAGCGTCTTCACGTTATCTGCTGTCTGCATGATGGTAGCGATGGTTATCGCACCGAGAATAACAAGGATCGCCATCGAGATCATCACCTCCAACAGCGTGAATCCGTCTCCAGGTCGATTGTTGTTCTTGGTCCTCATCTGTTTCCACCTCATTATTGCGTCCGCCTGAACGCCGTCAGGGTCACAGGATCCGCTCCAGGGATCCAGGTCACACGAACCGTAACCTCACGCAAATTGGCATTGTCGTCAACTTCGGTAACCGTTGTCTCAACCTGCGCAGACTCCCCGTCCGGGCCCGCTATCTCCGGGAACTCGTAGTCAAATTCCGGGTCGTTATAGTTGTCAACGTTCGCAGGAAGATCCTGGAACACTCGCTCCATCATTGCACGCGCCTCGTTGACCGCCTTGTTCCTGTCTCGCGCAAGCTGATTGGTCTGTGCGCTCTGAGCTATTGCCGCCAGTATTGCCACCATACCAATGAGCAGCAATGCCATGGTCGTCATGACCTCGACCAGTGTGAACCCCGCTCGAGACCGCCTGCGCTTCATCTGAGCCAACATTATCGTTTCCTCCTTACGTCTTGTACCTCAATCCGCACCGAAAATAAGCAACTGCTGTGCCAACTCTCCATATGAAGGCTGTCGTCTCACGAAGAGAACCGGCACCGCACTCTCCCAGCCCGTCCGAGCACGCCCAATCAGCCGGTGCTGCGCCACAATTCGCAGTATTATCAGGCATCGATGCCGCCAATCATGCCAGAACAGGATCCCGGGACGCTCGTTCAACCGAGATTGTGCCGCCTTCGGCAGCAGTCATACTGGTCGGTCGAGTCTTACGATTCGACCGAATACTGTCTTGATGACAAGTTCTTGTCACTCTCGAGTGTCAGGGCGCGGCAGCCGCAGAGTGAACCGTGCACCTCCCATATCGCTGTCGCCAACCTCGAGGCTGCCGCCATGGGCCGTGACGATCCTGTGGACGATGCTCACCCCGAGACCGGTTCCGCTTTCCTTCTGCGAGTAGAACGGTCTGAGTATCTTCTCGCGTTCCTCAACGGGCACGCCGGGCCCGTTGTCGCTCACACTTATTGATACCTGCTCGCCGCTCGGATGCGAATCGCAGACATCCACATGGATCTTTCCCTCTTGCGGGACGGCCTCGACGGAGTTCACCAGCAGGTTCACGATCGCCTGGACAAGCTTTGTCGAGTCGGCACGCAACGGCGGGACGTCGTCGTTCACGTTGACCGTGACGGTAACACGTTTACTGTGTATCCTTCGTTCGGCCAACCGTAGCGCACGTTCGATGATATCGCTCAGCGCAACCTGCTCGTGCTGCACCGCGAACGGCTTTCCAAATGCCAGGAAATGCGTGATCGTCCGGTCGAGCTGGGCAATCTCCTCGACGATGCTGTTGAGGGTTTGGGTGTTCGATTCGTCGAGTGACGTGTTGCGTGCCAGCAGCTCCGCCATGCCCGATATCGCCCCGAGCGGATTCCTCAGTTCGTGAACCACTCCGGCCGTCAGCTCGCCCAGCGACGCCATCTGACGGTTGAGTTCCGCCTCACGTTCCAGCCGTTTCGTCTCCGTGAGATCGGTAAACATTGCAATGACTCCGTTACATTTCCCCTCAGTGTCACGGAGCAACGACACGCCGAGCCCGAGCGGCACATCCCTGCGGTCCGGCGTGTTTACGGTGAGATCGCGCCGGCGCAACGGCTGGCCGGATTCGAGCGCTTCGCCAATCGGGCCGGCAAACCGTTCGTCGAACGCCACATCATCCAGGCTCGAACCCAGAACCTCGCCCACCTGCGTGCCCAACAACGTTTCGGCCGCGCGGTTGAAGACACCGATTGTCCGATCGGAGTCGACGACCATCACCGCTGTCTCGAGGCTCTCGAGCACATCCGTGTTGAACTGGATCATCCGTCCGAGATGGTCGGTCATGCGGTTGAACGCTTCGGCCAGCTCACCGATCTCGTCTTCGGAACCGACCTCGACCCTGCACGCAAAGTCACCGTCACGGATGCGGCGCGACGCTTCGACCAACTCCAAGACAGGCCTGATGACAAGCCGTTTCAACAAGAGAGACTGCACGATGATGAGCGAAGCGTAACCGACGGCCATGATGCCCATGATGAAGGCGGCTGTCTGGAGGAATGTCGCGGGCACAGAAACCGTGGACGGCTCGAGTCGGCCCCGCACCTGGAGCACCAGAACCACCGAGAGCAGAACGATAATGCCGCCGAAGAGAAGCAGCGTGGCCCCGATGAGTTTCTCTTCCAGGGGCAGCTTCGTCAATCGCATATGACCCGCCTCAACATCGGTGCGCCGGCAAGCGGCACAGCAACCCTATTC
>CAZGCA010000007.1:0-68332 GCA_964524145.1 uncultured bacterium
GGCCACTTTCGGCAAAGCCACTGCCGTCGCACAACATCCCAATGTTCTCAGGAAGCCGCGTCGGTTCATCATATCTCCCATCCTTTTCGTGCTGGAGTCTCCGCAGCCATGGGAGACTATCTATAGAATTGCTTTTCCCTTGGGGCGCGACGCCGATTGTACGCCCCGCCCAACCTGTCCTTCGGACAGTCTCCTCTCACATGTCATTGCACGGACTATTGCCTGCGGCGAATTACCGTCACGGCGCCACCCAAGGCAAGTAGGCCGGCGCCCAAGGCCAAGCCCAGTCCGCCCGCGGTTGGAAGAACGGGAACATCTCGATACCGATGTGCGTAAGGATCGTCTTGCACAATGTCATAAGCCAACTGGCGAATATCGTATGTCCAATTGTATTGATAATTCGGTGGATTCGATACGGTTCGGATATCGGTTTCGGGATATATGGTTTGGTGCCAAATCAAACCAATCGTATCCTCCATGATATTTCCGGCGTGGCCGGTATTATCGTACTGCAGATAGTTATCGCGATTACCATCTAGTTTTACACCCCATATTTCCGGGCCTAATTGACCTTGTTCGTATAATAGCCACAGACGACTCATGGCCTCGCCAACGGGCACAGCCAGGATTGTCAATTGCGGATACGCGGTTCGCAATTGCTGCACCATATCGTGGATAGCTGCATTTATCAAATCTTGCGTAGCCCGATGTAACGCATATGTCGGATTATTGGTATAACTTGCCCAGACAGTCTGTACAAAAAACGTATCGAACGTGTCCGCGTTGTATTGAAGTGTAAAGTTAATCCATTGTGCATAGTCTTCAAATTCGCAGTCAGCCACGTCGCCGGTCCACGTCATCCCAACGATTTCGACATTCCCCTTTTTGATTTCCGCTTTCGCCAGTTCGTTCTCGCCCGTATCCCGCCACAACGATCCCGGATCGCCATTTGTTCCGCCTCTGATTTGCTCATATTGGGTATGGCGACTATATCCGCAATAAGGTGCCAGCACTTCAATGTCGTCGCAGCCGGGCCTAAAAAAACTGTGCCCCATATAAACCGATTGATTGAATCCGCACAGATGGCCTATATCGCATTCCGCCGACCAAGCCATCTGGCAAACCAAGCCCGCGATCACCGCGACTACCGGCAAAACAGCCCATTTAAAGATGGGCCTTTGCGTTTTGCTTCGTGTTTCCGTTCCTGCTTTCATGATTTCTTCGCTCTGCTTGACCGTCCTAGCGGCCATTCCAGGTTCAGTTCTTCAAAGATGTCTTTGAGTGTTCGCGTCACAGCTTCCCCGCTTCATTCAGGGAACTCGTCTCCGTTAATCGCCCCGAATTGGGAGGCAACCATTGCTACCGGCCGACTTCATCTTCACTCAACCGCCCGTCGCCGTTTCGGTCACGCACCTTGAACTGGCGCGTAAGCGCAGGGACGTTACGGTTCGTTGGATCTCCAATGAATTCCTCGAGGGTCAGCAGACCGTCCTTGTCGCGGTCGCGTCTTCTGAGGAACTGCGAGGCGCTCGGACGCTTTCTGGCGGAGGCCGCCGATTGCTGGTCCTCTTTCGCCGGACGTGCCGCTGCGTTCGGATCGTAGGCCGGATTTGGTTTCGGGACAACGGCTCCAATACGTGCCAGATATTCTGAAATCTCCGTGTTCATGGCCTTTACACGTTCAGGATAGCGGTCGGCAAGATTGGTCGTCTCTCCGACGTCGTCGCGCAAGTTGTAGAGTTCGAAGCGGTCTGATTGGTCGTCTCCGTCGCAGTGAAATCGAATCAACTTCCAGTCGCCGCGACGAACGTAGGTCGACGGTCGCGTTCCGACTTTGGGGAGATAACTTGGCAAAAAACAGCAGATGGATTCACGTGGTCCGGGCTCGCCCAATACTGCTGCCACTTGACTCATGCCGTCGAAGGACACTCCCTGAGGCGTGTCGATGTCCAGCATGTCCAGAAGCGTGGGATACCAGTCCGTGCTTTTGAGAAAGGCGCTGGATCGGCTTCCCGGCTCCGTTCTTCCGGGCCAGACGACTGCGCACGGTACTCGCGTGCCGCCATCGTATATATGTCCCTTCCCGGCACGAAGAGGGGCGTTACTAGTCACAAGAAGGTCGTTCACGATGCTGTACATATTGCCGCCGTTATCGGAGAAGAAAACGATGATCGTCTTCTCGGACAGTTTCAACCGGTCGAGGGTATCGAGCAGCGTACCCACGGCATCGTCCAAGCTCTCGACCATCGCGCCGTAAACCGGATTTCGTTGCGGGTCTTCCGGGTTGGCCTTCCCAGCGTATTTCGCCACGAGATCCGGTTTGCCGTCCCAGGGACCGTGGACCGAGAACGCCCAGTAGTTCAAAAAAAACGGCCTGTCTTTGTTCTTCTCCAGAAAGGCCACCGCCTCGTTGGCCATCCGATCTTCGATGTGCTCGTCAGGCGTTGCCGGGTCAAAATCCAGCTCGTCGGGATATTTCCACGGCGCAACGTACGAACCGGCAGGGCCCGGGCCGTGCCAATGCGGCACATCAACGTCAAAACCATGCTCGAGCGGCGAGTACGGCTCGCGGCCAAGATGCCATTTCCCGAAGTGTCCCGTGGCGTAACCGGCTTCTTTGAGGGTTTCCGCCAGCGTTTGATACCTGGTGTCGAGTCGCGAGACCGAATTTGGCGTGCGCGCTTTTTGGGCCGGAAGCGCCCTCTCTGGCAAAACGGACTCGATAGTCACTTTAGGAAGATGACCAGCGGCTTGGGTGATGCCCAGACGGCCCGGTTCTAAACCGGTCATGATGCTGGCCCTCGTCGGCGAGCACAGGGGATGGGCGGTGTAGGCGTTTGTAAAGCGTATGCCCCGGTTGGCGAGCCGTTCGATGTTCGGAGTCTCGTAGAACGCGGTAGTGCCGTGGAGCGTCGTATCGCTCCATCCGAGGTCATCGGCGAGGATGAAGACCACATTCGGGCGTTCCGCTGCGGCCGCCGAAACCGTTAACGCCGCCAAAACAACGGCTGAACAGATTGTACGTCTCACCATCGTTCTATCTCCTTCACCTGACAAGGCACTCCCGTTTCCTGATTGAACAAGGCGGGGCTGCGCCCAACGGAGTGGACACGGGGTTGGATTTCCTGGGCACGAGATTCATTTTGAATCCCCCTCCTGCATCTCCCGAATATAGTCGTCGTACAGCGCCTGAATGTCTGCTTCGCTGAGTTGTTCTTCTATACTCATTTCCGTCCGCGCCTGCGAGAGTGTCCGAGATCGATTACAGGCCACTTAGATAATGTCCCAGGGCTCCCGTTTCTCGCGTGAGAGCAGCGCGTTGGCTTCGTCATCGCCGACAAACGTTTCCGTTTCCGGATCGAATTCCATGTCGCGTTCGAGCCACATCGCGATATTGGCGCAATGGACGGTCGTCATCGAGTGATGCATCACGGAAGGATTGGCCACGGTCTGCTCGCGAGACCGTACGCAGTCCAGAAAATTCTGTATGTGGTCCAGCGAACGGCCCGTCTTCTCCGCGTACTCCTTGATCACCAATTCATACTCTTCCAGCAATTCCGGCGACGACGCTTCAGCCCGCGTGTAATCGTCGGCAGCCGCCACCCATCCGCGCTCACTGTCGAACCGTGCGCCACAGGACCCGTGCCAATACGTGTCGCCGCGTGAGAGCACCAGCTTCTGGCCGTTCGCAAAGGTGCAGACCATGCCGTCGCCGGAGTCGTTGTCCACGTACTCGTACTTCACCGGCGACGTGTCGCTCAACTCCAACCCGAATTGCGCCTGCGCGAAGGTATGGGCGCCCCACTCGCCGATGCAACTCGTGTGGAAATCATAATCACCACGCCATTTACCCTTGACGTATTCCTCGTTATAGGGCCGCCACGGGCAGGGCCCCAGCCAGGCATCCCAGTCCACGACTTCTTTTTCAGGCTCTTTCTCGGCCGGCAGCAGGTTACGCTTCATCTTCGCCGTGTCCCAAGGCGCAATATGGGCGTAAGCGGTGTGCACATCACCCATCCGTCCCGAGCGGACCATTTCGTAACAGAACACGTGATGCGCTTCACTAAGACGCTGTGTCCCGGTCTGGTAGATTCGGCCATGCTCCTTCGCGGTCTCGACCACGGCGCGGCCTTCTTCGACGGTCATACAGGACGGCTTCTCAGTGAAGACGTCCTTGCCCGCGCGCATCGCCAGCACAGACGCGGGCGCATGCCAGCGATCGCCGGTCGCAATCAGTACCGCGTCGATGTCGTCGCGTTCGGCCAGCATCTCGCGCATGTCCATGTACATGGCGCAGTCCTCGTTATCGTAGACTTTGTCTACATATCTCTTGATCTTGTTTCGCTCTACCCTCTGAACGTCACAGATCGCGAGGAATTGCACGCCCTCCTTGCTCATCAGCCAGCGGAGATCGTGGAAGCCGCGGCCGCGCAGGCCGATCCCCGCGAAGGTTATGCGTTCCGAGGGCGGCGTAGCGCCTTTGCGCCCGAGCACACAGGAGGGCAGAATCAGAGGAGCGGCTACGGCGGCGGCCGTGCCGGTCAGGAACTTGCGGCGGGAGAGACTATGCGAATTCATAGGAACTCCTTTCTATGGTTTACGTACTTCCGGTGACAGAAAACCGTGTCTGTTCATGCGTTCGTTACTCCTTGCCGGTCAGTTACACGGGTACCTGGCCGCGCTGCTTGGTTCTTTTTGAACGGGTTTGTTGGCTTCTTTTGGGAGTTGGCTTTTTTGCTTTTGGGGGAGCCGGCCCACATGGCGGGACCGCCTCGGTTTCCATTTCCCATTGGGCTCGTTTCTGGCGCATATCGCTCAAAACTTGTTTGTACTTGGGATTGCCACTTTGGTTCTCCATTTCCCAGGGGTCTTTCTCAAGGTCGAAGAGTTGCTCATAGGCCACTTTCCCGCCTCGCCGGTAGGTGACGTACTTGGTATTCGCGGTGCGCGTGGTAATGGTCTGGTTCACAAGCGAAGCGCCAATTTCGGAAAAAACGGTGTCACGCCATGCACCGGGCTCTCCCTTCGCCGGGCCCACCAAGCTTTTGCCTTGCACGTTTTGGGGGATCGGCTGATGGATCAGTTCGAGCAGTGTCGGCAATAAGTCGATGGAGCATGCCAGTTCCTGTCTGCGCACCCCTTTGGGGATGACGCCGGGACAACGAAGAATTAAGGGTACGCGCACCGTGGCGTCGTATCCCTGGCCGCCTTTGGTCCATGCGCCGTGTTCGCTCATCATTTCGCCGTGGTCCGCTGTATACACCACTGCCGTGTTGTCGGCAAGGCCAAGGCGGTCGAGTTCATCCAGAACACGACCGATGTTGTAGTCGATCTGACTGACAAGGCCGTAATAGTAGGTCAGTGTCTTCCGGTGAAGGTCTTCGGTAAACGTGCCGGATTTCTCCTGGGTGCTTTTGAGCCCTGGCGTGTCGTAGTCGTAGTCGTATTTGTGGTTGGGCGGCAGCTTTGTAGTTTCCGGATCGTACATGGACGCCCAGGGCTCCGATGGCATTATCGGCGTGTGGGGACCGTAAAACGATAACCACAAGCAGAATGGCTGCTCTCTGTTTTTGCGCAGGAAGTCGATAGCTTGTGCGGCCCAGTAACCGGCTTTATGGTGATCGTTGTCCGCCTGGCACGGACCGACGCGCGAGCGGCCCGGATGTACATTTTCGGGCAGAAAATCGCCTCTGCGCTCTTGCCCGTAGGTTCCTTCAGATTCCATGAACGCGTGATATTCGGGGATATCAATGACAACGTCAAAGCCGTGATTGTCCGGGATGACGTGCATATTCATGTGGTGCTTGCCGATGGTCCCCGTTTTGTATCCCTTCCGTTTGAGTATATCGCCGATGGTGTCTTCCTTACTATTCTCCAACTGTTTGTTCATGTAAAGCCCGTGGGTGCGGGCGTAACGGCCGGTCCAGATGGAATATCGGGAGGGGCAGCATTGCCCGGTCTGGCAGAATGCACTCTCGAATAGAACGCCTTCCCGGGCGATGCGATCCATGTTCGGCGTCTTCACTTCCCGGCTGCCGTAACACCCAAGCGCATGGGCGTTGTGCTGATCGGTCATGATGAAGAGGATATTGCGCGGCGTGGCCGCTTTTGCGAGCGCCCCTGTTTGGAACATGGTGTACCCGGCCAGCGAACCGACCAGAAACTCGCGGCGGGAAAGTCTATGTGAATTCATTCCGTGTTTCCTATGCTACCCCAACGAGAAACACAGCAAACAATATGCTTATGTCCCTGATTGGCGGTAGCGGTCAATAATGTGTCAGGTTGATTTGCTCCTAACAGTTACTCTTTTGCTTTGTAGAATTCTTCAACCGCAGAGGCCGTGATCTTCCCGAGCGTGATATAGCCCTCGGAGCTTAAGTGGGTTCCATCTTCTCCTTTGGGCAACTTGCCGGGATAGAGAGTGGTAACGTTGGGGAGCTCTCGACCTGCTCTGTTCTGTGCCATGAAGACGGTTGCTATGAACGGACGGCCTCCCGACTTACGAACTTCGGGCGAGCCCTGCTCATTCAGGTAGGACAGAACAACTTTGAGCAACTCCTCGTCTTTCACGGGATCTTTGCCTGCCGACTTTTTAGCTTTGAGCAAGTCCTCGTCATTCATGTAGGACAGAACAACTTTGAGCAACTCCTCGTCTTTCATGTAGGCCGGAACAAATGTCGGCAGGTCCGAGACGCCAAGGTCTGCGCGCAGGTCTGAGACAAGCTGTTTGAAAGTATCATAATACTCATTCGCGCAATCTTTCTTTGTTCCATCTGCAGCTCCCTGCTTCCAGAAAAAGCCGCAGAACTCAGGTTGCGAAATTCTCTTTGCTTCCGCAACAGCATTCATCAGATCCTTATACAGCGGCCCCTTTTTCCCATCGTAGGTAAGGTCGGCCCGTTCAAAAGTCCAGTTTTTCTCGAACCCGCGTATCCCCGTTCCGCCGATCGCGACCTTGATGATGCCTATAGTATCGTCGGGCCAGAAATCGGCAAGCTGATGCGCGAATGATACGCCCGGGCCGAACCGGAAGGTTGGCACAAAGTATTCCCACCGTCCGTTCGCCCAGATTCTGATGCGATCATGCTTTTCAGTGTAAGGTGCCTTCAGTTCGTTCGCCCGTCCGGTGCCTTGCATGTTGGATTGCCCCATTAACACGAAAACGCGAAACTTACCGCTTGTCGGTATCGTCGCTTGGCCGCCGCCCATGGTGTTGGACTGTTTGAAGCCTGGCGTCGTCCATTTCATTGCATCCTCTTCGGTGAGAGCTGAGCCTGCAACCGCCTGCGAATTACCCTTGGTTGCACCCTTAGTCAATGATTTGAGTTTTTGAATTATGAAAGCGTAGCGAGATTCATATTCTGCAACGGGCGGCCCGTCTTTATACTCCAGATAACATTCCATTCCCACATAGTACATAGCTTCCTGAAGCTTGATTCCTAACATGGGATGATGTACCCATGTACCCCAAGGCGTTGTCTCATCAACAGGTTCGTTTGGCCCTGGATAATAAAGATATATCGGCGGGTCGTCCTTTGTCAGATGAGTGATTGGAGATGCGTCCAACTGTAGAGCTAATTCTTTATCGGAAGGATATTTTTCTTCACTCGAAGGTTGTACCATCCCTTTTTGTTTACTCAGGTTAAGTGACTCCACTCCGAACCATTCTAAAAACGTCGGACCATGAGAGGTTGTTTGGCCGCCTCTTGGCGCTAATGCTTGTAGACGCGAAGATTCGCGGAGAACGGGATCTTCATGATCTGGCTGCGCCAGGTCGGGGTGAAAGCCCAGCCACATCAACATGTTTCCGCCCGCGGAACCGCCTGTCGCGGCAAACCGGGTTTTGTCCAGGTTATATTTTGCAGCGTTGTATCTCAGGAACTGCAACGCTCGTGCTCCATCGTGCAGAATCGCCGGATACAAGGGGTCTTCCCCTTCAAAACGGCTTTTATCACCTTCCTTGAACCGGTAGTTTATAGAAGCGACCGAGATGCCTTCCGCATGCATCATTTCAACCAGCTCGTCGCTAACCTCTTTTCTTTTGTCTCCACTCCTGTACCCGCCCCCGTGAATACAGACCAACAAAGGGGTCGGTTCATCTGAGGGAGCCAACCACAGGTCAAGTACGTTTCTGGGATGAGACCCATACGCCACGTCAGCATGCGTTGGAGGGGGCGTTCCGGTGAGGGTTTTGAACTCGAGAACGAGATTGCCCGTGTTGGCGATGTTCACGGTATGGGTATAGAGCTGCCAGGTATCCTCGGCCTGTAATGAGGTGTCCGCTGTCATGGAGTAGCGTGTGCCGTCAACGATGAATGTGCATTCGAGCACACCGCCGCCGGAGGTATTCGTGCTATCCAGGGAACGCCCACCGTAGAATGACACCTCAAGGGTTGTCCCGGCATGGACGATCACGTTGAGATCCTGGTAGATCGTATCCATATTGGACATCAATGCGGACCAATCGCCGTCTGCGGCTGAGGATAAATGCGCTTTGCCCACCTCAAATCGACCGGAGCCTGCATCATTCCAGTTTGCGGGGCACGTTCCCCAATTATCCACGATGTTGAGTGGATTCTCAAAGCTTGCGTCAGCCACGGGGTAAACCTGCACGCCCGACGCAACATTGCTCGATGTTGCCGTGACTTCGCTGACGGCGTCGAGCCAAGGAATATCCTTCTTTTGCACTTTTGGCTGTCGTTGTTTGCTCTGAAACGCTTTTGCTTCTTGCATGCTCAGCGTTCCGTCTTTGTTAGTATCAGCTTGCGGGTATTGCTTAAGCCAGCCAGCCAACTCTTCTTCTCTGGTCTGCGCAGAAGCCATTGTTGCGACTAACGCAATACCTACAAAACATATCCACAATTTTTTCATCATGCATTCTTCCTGTTTTTGGGGGCAGTTACGCGGTCGTCCGCCACCTGCTTCACTTCTTTTTCGGCATGTCGAGATAGGCCTCGGCGAATAACCGACCTAGCTCCAACAGTCCGGCTGTATTGTAATGCCCGTGAGGGTACTTTTCCAAGTCTCTGATAATCACCATCTTGGCATTCGTTATTGCCTGCTGGGCGTCCCACTGCGCCTTGAGCACCCACATGGCTCCGGCGAGTTTGGGATTAATTTCCGTTGGAACAATATCGCTCAGGTCGTCGGGTAAATCTGCCTCGCTAGGTCGGTGAGAACCATAGAGGAAGGGCATATCTTCCGCTCCAACCTCCTTGCGTACGCCATCGACCATAGCCTTGAGATTCGGCAGGTATTCTTTCGCTACGTCGACGAATGCCATGTCTCTGGCACCCTGTTGCCACACAAATCCCATGAGTTCGCAGTCCCGGCTGGCGCAAGCCGCCTTCACCTTATCCGTCAAGGCCTTGAAGAGGTTACCCCTTTCCGCGTTTTTTGTGCGATCCGCCTGCTCCGCCGTCCAATTCGGATGCCACGCCAACACGCCCGTACCGCCGGCGGCCTGTTTGACGATGCCGATGGTCTCGTTCGGCCAGGCCTCGGCCATAGCATGCGCGAAGGGAATCTCCGGGCCGAAAGAGAATTCGGTCAGACCAAACTTCTTCATTAGTTTATCGGGGTAGACTTTAAATGGCCGCAACGGTTGCCATTTTCCATCTTCGAACATCAATACCCGGTCGTTCCCTTTTCGCATGGCACCGGGCAATTTCGTGCTATCGCCAAAGCCCGCCATATTGGATTGGCCGGACATTATAAACACTTTGATTTTCTTGTTCGGCGGTGCCGCCTCCTCCGCGTTCGCCGACACAACCCCAAGAACGCACAATGCGAATGCGAAGACCAACGAAATACCCAGCAACCTTTTCATGATATGACTCCTCTACGCGCTTAAATTTCTATGGTTTACGTACTTCCGGTGACACAAAAACGTCTCTTACGGCTTCGAGATATCCCATACCGAACCGTTCGTCCGGCTCGAGATAGCTGCCCTCGACCCATTCGTTCCAGGCATTAATTGTAATCAGTTTGGGCTGATCCGGACGAGCGTCGGCGTAGGCTTTGGCCTTAAGCAAATACTTCTTGAACGTTTCAGGATTGACGTTTCCCTCGATAGCTCCCCTTCTCTCCACAAACCTCGCATTATTATCCCACCCAATCGACACATGCGGGAAATAGGGCACATCGAATTCTTCGGACCATTTTGGCCAATTGGAAGTGGCCTTGTCCGCCCACACAATATAGTCGCCGTCGCCCCGGGCAAGATGGGCGAATTGGTAATTTGTCAGCGAATCGATCTTGAATGTCTTGACGGTATTGGCGGCAGTACCTTTTTCACTGGCAAAACCGGAGTCATCGATTTTCGGAACACGGCTCCAGTAGATCATCTGCAGATGCAAGCCGGGAAAGCCCGCCTTTTGAACTTCTGCCCGAAAATAATCCAGCGCCTCGACCGTTTGCTTGACTCCGCCAAGTCCCTTGATCAGGTTATTCATGTCGTAGATCGAAAAGACCGGTTTACCATCGATTTTATAATAGGAGCCATGACTAAAGTACTTCTTAATCACGCGTGCCACAACGGTTTTGAATGTCGGCAGGTCGACGCTTCCCGGCCAGATGACTTCCAGCTTGTGCGACCGGCGGATATCCCAGGCGGTCTTGGCATCGTGATTGGCCCACATCAGATAGAACTTCATCTTGTCGACATTCTTCGCCTTGAGCAACCCGTCGTTGAGCGCGCTTTCGAGGAAGGGCTTGTTCTCAAACCAATACCAGTCAAAGAGCATCACGTTGACACCGTGGCTCGTGGCGGCTGCGATTTTTTTCTCCATCGCCGCCGGATCGTTGTCCATCAAATAGCCCCATGCCGGTACGCGCGGCTGCCAATGGCCCTCCCATTTCGGCTTGCAGTTGCGTATGCTTTCCCACTCGCCTTGACTGCCATCGGGGAAAAATGTCGCCCAGCGCTCATCATAGTGAAGCGAGGGCCAATAAAAAGCAGCAACATCGTATGTATCCGCAGCGGATGCGAAGGGCACTATTGCCGCCAGGATGCCGATGATCGCTATGACCACCAGCAACTTGATGAGAGTAAATCCTCGCTTGGCTTTCATTGCTCTCCCGCCTTTCATGCTCCACACCGTAATTCGGGTGCCGGGATTCAGTTTCCCGACACCCGAATCATATACACGTCAGCGATTCACGTCAACGGCGCCAAAACATCGCTAGGGGGTCGCCACCGACCACTCCATCGTGTGGCCAGCATTAGAGACCGTGTTGCCCACAGCAGCCACTATATTGGTGATCGGGAATTCGCCGGGGTACTTAACAAACTCCACGTGACCGTCCATGTAAAGGACGTTGCACCCGCCCGGGACGTGGTTGAACTTCCCGATCCCGACCGCTATCATCTTCGGCACCATCTCCGTCCCGGTCGCGATC
This sequence comes from uncultured bacterium, assembly GCA_964524145.1. Lineage (GTDB taxonomy): Bacteria > Hydrogenedentota. The sequence continues at coordinate 11,401 of CAZGCA010000007.1, forward strand.
GCGTCGAACATGACAGGGACTTCGCTCTGTGCCATCGCACTGGCCGCAGGGTTGTTTATGTCGGTGATCATGAACCGCTCGATCCCTTCTCGGAGACGGTACAGCGTGTCCCCGTGCCCGCCGGAACCGGTGGGCTGAATGCCAGTCGCGTTTACAAGGCCCTGACCAATCTGTCCCAGAAACCCGCTTGCATCGAATGACAGGTCACTGTCCCAGAGGGGCTGAGGATTTTGGACGGCCGCAACCAATAGTCCGATGTAGTCCGAATCGCTCGTCGTCGCCCAGCCCAAGTACGCGTACGAGATGAACGACCCAAAAGACCAATAGTCAAAGAGTTGGGCGATGTCGTAAAAGACAGTGCCCGCCCGTGGCACCCTAATGGGCGTGCCGTCCCGCAACGTATCAATTGCATCGGTCACGTTGCTGGCGACCGCCGAGGATGGACAGAACAGGACGTTTTCGTCCGTCAGGTACTCCGGATACAACCCGACTAGGCTGAGTACCGCCATAGAATGCAGAGGATTCCCTGGGTAGCGACGGCCACACGTCGGGAACCTGCCGTTCCACTCGTTGTTGTACATCTTGAGCACGATGCCCATCTGTTTCAGGTTGTTGGCGCAGCTCGCCCTGCGCGCCGCCTCGCGAGCGCGTGCCAGCGCAGGCAGCAGTATCGCCGCAAGTATGCCGATGATCGCGATGACCACCAGCAGCTCTATTAGCGTAAATCCCCTTGATTTTTTCATTTCACGGTTACCTCCCTGCCTGCTGTCTTCAACCTTATAACTTACTTCGCCCGGCCGGAACAGTCTCTACCGGGTCTGTGAACCACACTTGCCTATCGCACTGCAGAGCACAGTCTGCCTCTTGACCACCTCCCTTCTCTACGCAAGTCGCACCACACTCAAAACCCCAGGGTGTCTCCCTCTGCCAAGACCTCTTCTATAACCTCCGGTGGAAACACTTCGGTGTAAATCCGCCTCATCGTCTCTCTGTAATCCCACTCGGTCGATAGCGGCCGCCAGCCGTACGCATCGAGCAGCGCCTGGCCACACATGCGGACGAGGTGAACATTCTCCGGCGTGCCGCGCCTTCCGCTGGACGTAAGGGGCTCAATAAGATCTGTGCCTATGTTGAGAAGGGCGTATCCGCCAAAGACCGACGTCCACAAGCTGAAGGAAAAAGCCTGAGGATTGAGATCCTCGGGAAGGGTAAGATCACCCGCGGCAACGGCCTCCTCCACAATCAAGCTACCTGCGACAATCATCCTCCTTAGGGTATTCTGGTACAAGTCCAGACGCGCCTCAGAGGTCTTCGAACTCAGTGTATTCGTCCCGATAAGCATCTCGCACTGAAGATGGTCAAGCAGCACGACCGTCGCTTCGCCATGGGCGATTGCTCGTTCACGGGGATTGGCGGCGAATTGATCCACCCGTTCGTAAAGCTTCAAGCGTATGAGGGCCGTCTGCACAGCCAGAGCAAGGACGATCTCCTCCTTGCATGGGAAGTGCTGGTAGACTACCGCCTTTGAGTAGTTGATCGCGTCAGCGATACGGTCCATGGTAAGCTCAGCAAACCCATGCTCCCGCAATAACGACCGGGCAACGCGAAGGATTTGAGCCTCACGTTCCTGGTACCGCTTCTCCTTGCGCGTCATCAGCTCGGTTGACTGTTCAGAAGAAGCCATTTGTCCTACCCCAACAGTGGAAGTGCAACTCCGTCATGACGTGCAGTCCGATTATAGCTAATCGTATAATCCCAACGAAGCGTAGTGTAGCACGGACGTGGCGTTTTGTCAAGGCCTAATTTTGAGAGTACAAAGCTAATCCCAATACTGTTCACTTAACTATCCTGAGGTGGTTGCGGATGTCGATGCGCTTGGGTGTTAGCTTGTTTTGTGATCGGATGGGATAGTTGCTCATCTTGCGTTTAACTCCTCGTGGGTTTCGTCTGCCGCGGCTCGATACCACACGCTCTTCGAGGATCTCGTCGAGAACGGATTCATGAAACGCTTTCCTGTCCTGAGGGGGGAATAGCGACGAAATGAGGCAGTTTGCGTCGCACTACGCGCAGGGCGTGAATGAAAGAGAGTTTGTCAGGGTCGACGTCGTCCTTGAGTGCGGCCTGGTGCATGAGTCCGCGTATGGCAAAGTGTGCCATCATGAACCCGTAGAACTCCTGCTTTACGAGCTCGGGGGTTTTGCTGCGCAACACGATGCGGGAGTCTCGCAGGTGTGTTTTGAGTTCATCGAACGCGCCCTCTATCTCCCACCGTTCGTGGTACAACGCAGCCAGTTCCTGAGCAGGTGCTTGGGCAGGGGCCAAGATGGTGGTGATGAGGCGATAGAGTTGTTCAGAGTCGGAGACGTCTTGTAACCTGTACTCGATGACCCGCACCACCACCGCGTTGGTGTCCCTGCGCCGGTCCTTCCACGAAGGGTATATCCGGCTGAGATATGAACCGTCCGGCAATCGCTTCTCGCAGGGCAACAAAAGGTTGTTCTTCACTCTCCACAAAAGCTCTGCTCCAGTGCCATGGGCTTGCTGCCACAGCTTGAAACTGAAGAAGTTGCGATCGGCAATGCACAACATGCCCCTGCGCAGATGCGGGATGACCTGCTTGGCAAGCGTAATCTCACCCGTGTGATAGCCACCCAACGCCGTCCCAAACAACACATGGGTCCCACTCTCCACCAACGACACAAACCGCACTTGCGGGTACGCACTCTTTCCTCGGCTCGCTCCCGGTCGCCCAAAGCTCTCCCTGTTTCCCTCGGTGTTGGGGACGTCCATCGTGCTGCCGTCCATGCTCACCACATGCCAACGCCGATACCATGCCCCTTTCGTACCCTTCACAGCCACCGGCCTGACCACCTCATCATGAAGCTCTTTGACCGCGTCGTACCCCAGTCGAGTTCGCGCCTGCGAAATCGCCGACCTCCCTGCCACGTGTACCCTCTCCTCCGGCCCCTTCAACCACTGAAGCCCTTCCAGCAGGCACCGAAGCACCTCCCGGCAAGACGCCCGCATGTACAGCGCCATCGCTATCACATAATACACCATCACATGCGCCGGCAAATCGCGTTGACGCCGACTGCTCTTGCCTCCCCTCTCAAGCACTTCCTTCACTTTGCCCACCGGAAACGTCTTCGCGATCACGCCCAGACTGATGTAATCGGTCACGCGCACACCTTTAGGAAGCTCTGCAACTCTTCGTGCCATCTGCGCACCCTCCTTTCGCGAAATAAGTATAGCACAGATGACACCCTTAAGTAAACAGTATTGGGGTTAGGATAGGCTTCGGGGATACACGATAGGGCTCTCTGGGTGACGTTGAAACCTTTGCGTTGCGGCTCTAGATTTCGATCCAAAGGGCGGCGTTGATGACAAACTGGACATCGATGGCGTTCATAGAGCCGTCCCCGCTCAGGTCGCAGTGGTAGCCGGTGGGGATGGTTGGTTCGCACCGGCTCTCTTCACCTCCCGGTACTCCATCTGTGCCAAATGTGCTGACGCTCAACAGGTGCGACCTACTGCTTGACATGCTACGTAAGACATCGCATAATCCAGGTGGTTGGTGCTTCACTTTTAGAGTGCCACCCGCTTCACTTTCTGCTCCGGCGTTTACACTATGCCAGGGGAACTTTTCGTACAATATGGTTGGCATCTGGAAGAAACGGTTGGTGACCGCGCTACAGTGATCCCTGTCGGTTTCGCCAACGGGTACATCGGATATCTCTGCACGAAAGAAGCCTATCAGGTGGGCGGTTATGAGCCGAGCACGTCGCCGATTGCGCGCGAAGCCGCGGAGATACTATTGAACGCGTCTATCGAATTAGGAGAAGAAGTCTTGACCGGCTGAGATCCGGTTGGGAAGACCGCCGGAAGATGTGTGCGCAGACTCCGATAGTGACATTCCCGGAGATTCAGGTAATCGTCTGGACCGCGGTTATTGTCAGAGAAGCGGAAGCTTGCGCGTTGCATCGGTTGGCGTAGACAGGTTACAGTCTCTTAAGGATGTTCGATGGCATCTCTACACAAGAGGAATTCTCGCGAGAGTAGGAGATACTACCATGGCCGGTACGCGGAGAGTACTTATGGGCGGACTCGTAGGTCTGAAGGATACCGGGACTCTCAAGAGCTATATTACTGCCGAGTATCCTGACGTCAGCCTCGAGTGGTATGGAGAGATACCCATACCAGAAGACGAACTCATTGAGAAAGCGCGGGATGCGGAAGTGCTTTTTTCCGTGTATCAGAAGATGTCCGACCACACATACGATTCTTTGCCGAATCTCAAGGCTTATGTTTCGATGAGCATGGGGTACGACGCGGCAAATGCCGATGCCGCTACCCGGCATGGCGTGCTGATTACACATAATCCCGACTACTGCGTTGATGAGGTTGGCAGCCATACCGTCTCGCTGATCCTGGCTTGTCAGAGGGGGCTTTTCACAATAGTCCCGTGGGTCAAAGAAGGAAACTGGGGGTTCATACCGCTTCGCCCGAAGAAACGATTTGCCGGCAGCGTAGTCGGGCTCTATGGGTTCGGGCGTATCGGCCAGGACGTTGCCCGCAAGCTGTCCGGATTCAGTGTCAGGCTTATCGCTTACGATCCCTATGTCGATGCGAACGTACCGAATGACTTACAGGTTGATCTAGTCGATTTCGACGAGCTGGTAGAAACCGCCGACTTTGTTTCGCTCCATGCACCTCTTACGCCTGCTACGAGAGGCGTCTTCAACCAGGACGTCTTCAAGAAGATGAAACACAGCGCATACTTGATCAACGCGGCGCGGGGCCCTTTGGTGGATACGGACTCTCTATTCAAGGCGTTGGAAGAGAAATGGATTGCCGGTGCTGCTCTTGACGTATTGGATAACGAACCCCCGAAAGACTCTGACAAAAAGTTGATCGCTCTGCCAAACGTTATTGTGACAGGGCATTCAGCATTTTATTCTGACACCGCCTTGGACGAATCGATGCGAAGATCCGCTAATGAAGTAGGTAGGATACTGAGGGGAGAGAAGCCGCGCTGCCCGGCAAACAAGGAAGTGCTTTCAAAGATAGACTGGTTTGTTGAATAGACAGTGAAACGTGCGGGTGTGTCCCGACTGTTTGGAGCTTTCCGTATGACACGTGTGCAGGAAAAGGGTGTCTGTATCAAAGTCCAATTACCCTTCGACGAGCCCGTCATCTTCAAATGCGCACTTCAGGCGAAGAACGCTCCTGCAGGTTCTGCGGCTGCGCCTTCCGCCAACGGTGTCAGCTTTCTCGTTTTGGGTAAAACTTCTTTTGGTGTCGCTCGGCGTAGGCCCTGAGTTTCGCGGCGACCTCCGGGTATTCCTCCAGCACGTTGGTGGTTTCACAAGGATCCTTATCCATGTCGAAGAGCGACAACTCGATCTTCTTCCTGATGTACTTGCCCGCCTGGCCGTCCATTCCCGCTTCTTTGAGTGTGCCGTATTCGTGCGGCAGGTGGAGTTTCCACCGGCCGTCCCCGCTAATCACACCCTCGAACCTCTTCCCCGTCGAAAACGGGTAGTAGTCGTGTGGATTCTCGGCGCCCGGTGCTCCGACAATAAGATCCCATACGTTCTTGCCGTCGATTGGATTATCGGGGAGCCTGGCCCCGGCAAGGTGCGCCAACGTCGGCAGGATGTCGATCGAGCAAAACGCCCTCGTAGAAGTTGTCCCTGGCTTCATGCGGCCGGGGAGTTTCATAATGCACGCGCTTCGGACCCCGCCATCGAACCCGGTACCCTTGGCCTCCCGGAACGGCGTCTTCCCGGCATGATTCCCGTAGGAAATCCACGGGCCGTTATCCGACGTAAACATCACTACCGTGTTTTCCTCGACGCCGGCGGCGCGGAGTGCTTTCATAATCTCGCCGACAGACCAATCGATCTCCATCATAACGTCTCCGTAGAGACCCGCACCGGATTTTCCCTTGAATTTCTCGCTGGAGAAAATCGGGACGTGAGGCATGGAGTGAGGCACGTAGAGAAAGAACGGGTTGTCCTTCTGGCGTTGAATGAAATCCACGGCGTGCTCGGTGTACCAGGTCGTGAGCATGGGCTGGTGTTCCTTCGTCATCCGCTCAATGGCGACCTGGTTGTTCTCCCAAAACTGCAGCGGGTGTTTGCCCCAGTAGTCGGGGTTCTCGGGATGGAACTCCCACATGTCGTTCGAATACATGAGCCCACAGGATTCGTCGAAACCTCTCGCCGCGGGACGCGTCTCCGGGCGGTCACCGATGTGCCACTTGCCGAACACCGCCGTTGTGTATCCCTGTGCCTTGAGAACCTCGCCAATCGTAGCGTACTTGGGATCAAGTCCTTTGTCGCCTGGACCGTGGGCCCCAAAGACCTTCGTTCTTCCTGGGTAACAGCCGCTCAGGAGCGCGGCCCTGGATGCGGAGCAGATAGCCTGGCTGACGTAAAAGTTGTGAAAACAACACCCCTCTTTCGCCAGTTGCTCGACATTAGGCGTCTTATACGGAGTACTGTCGAACGGGGAGAAATCGCTCCAGCCCGAATCGTCCAGCATAATGACAACAAAGTTCGGCGGCCGCTCTTTCATTTCCGCTGTTCTCCTGCTCATTGATGCACACAACGCAACACCTCCCAAACCCGCAAGTTTCAAGAAATCCCTTCGACATAAGCTACCCATCGTCAAAACTCCAAGGCTGCGATTTCACAACACCAGGACTCATCCACTGTTCCTTCATCCCACCGGTGAAGTCTCACATACGAAGGGGGTATACCCCCCATGTTGTGGTTCTGATGTAGCCGCTTCAGCCCGTTCCTGCATCGATCCCTTTGCCCCGTCGATAAAGCATTTGCTTTTGTAGAAGCCTTTCAACGGCTGCGTTCCGTCGAGATAATCAGGTTCTCCTTCGCAGGTAGGGGCGGGAAGGAATTGTGGGGTTCCAGTTGGTACCAATAGGCGACAGAGGCCAGGTCGTCTTGCAGGGGCAAGTAACGCCCTTCACTTTGCCAGCCCAAGCTCTGGATGGTGACGCGAAGATCCTTCTCGAAGCGGACAGGATCGGTGATATGCCAACGGTATTGACCGAACCGGCGCTGGGCACCCTTGTAGGGGACATGATAGAAACCTGTATAGGGGCCGGTGAAACTATCATAGGAATAGCGACCCTCTTCCTGGCGCTCGCTGTAGCCGTAGGAACCGCAGAAGTAGTCCTCTTCGCCCGTGCCGCAAATAGTGGGGAACTTGTCGTCACCATCCAGGTAGAACTTGATTTCGCCTTCGCCCCACCAGCCTTCGCTGTTGGCGCCATGGGCCAGATAGGTCCCTACGTAGTGGCCCCGACCCCGGACGCCGTCCACGATGGTATACACCTCCTTTTCGGGCAGTGGGTTTACCCGGCGGAACTGCGCGTGAAAGTAGGGGGTGTTCTCCGGCACCGTTTCGACAGAGTAGTCGATCTGGTAATATAGCGTGGCGGTCCGGGCTCCCAGGTTTTCCATGGTCACGCGCCACCCTTGCCGGTAGGGCATTTGCCAGTAGGAGTTGAGGCCACTTCTGGGGTTCACGCAGACGGCCAGGGACGTGATGTGGGGTTCATTTCTGATGCCCCAGCCCGCGGCAAAGAAATCGCCGACAGGCACTTCCACGGAAGGCTTTTCCTCGCCATCCCAATAGAACCGCAGGATCATGAGGCGGTAGTCTCCCACCGGCGTCATCCAAATGTGATTGATAATTCCTGACCCGTCGACCTTTCCCAACGTAAAGGTTGTGCCCGGTTCGATGCGGACGTACGGGTTTACCTTCCACCCCTGCCCCAACTCTCGGGCCGCCCGTGCGGCGGACCCTTCTTCCAACGTCGCCATGCCGCCCTTACCTTTCTCACCGGTGAAATTCTCCGGGCTGATCGAGCGTGTCTTGGCGTCTTTGAGCTTGTAGAGATGGTCCATGGCGTTCGGTTGTGCTTGAGCGAAAGGCGCCCCTAGAATCAGGAAACACAAGGACAGGCTTAGACTGGTTACTCTCATTGCTTGTTACCTCCTTTGAGATTTCCGATATTGACCTCTCCGCGACAACAACAGGCTGATGCTCAACGATTATAGTCCCTTGCTCTGATGGGATCAACAGGGAGCGATTCTGCCACGATGACCCGAGTCGCGAGAATCCAGCTTCAGACTTCGGTCGAAATCGACTCGTAATGGGAGACTCGGGGTCACATCAAATCGTTTTCAGGACAAATGAGCCGAGCGGCGTTACCATGAAACATGTTCTCGATTTGATGCCGGCCCAACCCTAAGTCGTCGCACGCTGCTTTAAGGGCTTTCAAGGCCTCGTACATGTAGAGCGTGTAGGTCGCCTCGACCTCCGGACTCTCACGATCCTTGTTGAAGTGGAAAGGATAGCTACAGCGGTTGACGTAAGTACGGCCGTGCCATTGCCGTCGTCCGCGCATATAGAAGATTGGATTGTCGGTCCCGTAGAGGATCCGTTCCGGCCCGATGCACTCGAGTGCGAACCGGTGCACCTCGGGATTCAGTACGGCAGAGTTATCGAAATAGAGGCCGGCATCGTCTGCCAACGGGGCCAGGCCCTCTCGTGCATGGGGAAGCGTGTAGCTGCGGCCAAGATGCGCAATCACGACTTTGATGTTCGGATAGCGTGTCCGGATTTCCTGAATCTCTCTGATATTCTCGGGATGCCCGAGCCGGTCTGCCTTTGGCACATGCAACGTCACCCATGCACCGCGCTCATCCAATACCTCGAGCTGATGATGCGGCAGAAAATCGAAGATGCTTGCCTCCGAGAAGCGATCTCGGGTGATCGGATCATATGCAATCAACGCATGGTAGGGCTTCACCCCGATCACTGCAGGCTGGTCAAGCCACCATGCTACTTGTTCCGCCACCCATGTCGGCCGCACCACGGCCAGAGCATGCCACCCCCGCGCGGCGGCCTCCTCGCTGATATACTGATTGGCCCCTTCAATTTCGCAGCCGAGACCCGGGAATCCGAAAGCCAGGCAGGAGAATTCCCTCCCGGGAAACACGGTGTCACAGCATTGAGAGGCCGATTGGGCATCCTGCATTTCTACGAGTTCGTTCACCCAATAGCTGCGGCGCATTTGCTCCGTTACGGTCTCTATCTGGTACCGTGGATGCACAATGTGAACATGGCTGTCGAGAATGCGGTGGGGCACCCACTCTTCGAGATGCTCCGCCCAGAAGGCGCGGTCCACATCGTTAAACGTGTGGACGTGGTGCAATTGAATCTCAGCCATTCGATACTTACCCCAATGGGAAAACAAGCCCCGAGAATACGACCGCGAGTGCCAGTATGGAGATAACGAAAACCAGCCACCAGGTGATAACGTGGCTGTACCAATGCGTGCCCAGGTTGTCTCCAGCACGCACAATGCGCCAGTTCAGCATGAGGGTGTCATTGACCTGTTCCGGACGAGGAGGGGGGGTCAGAAAACTGACCACCGCGCACACGACCAGGCAGAACATCCAATTTATGATCGCCTGGTTGTAGAAGGGAGCGAGCCAGCCGGGATGATTCGGGTCCCATCCGATGTAGAACTTCATGCCGATACCCAGGGCAAACCCGAGGAAGACAGCCGTCGTCGCGCCCGTGGCGTTGATTCTTCGGGACAGAATTCCCAAGAGGAACACGGCGGCGAAGGGCGGGGCGAAGAACGCGTAGAGCGACTGGATATAGAGGAAGAGACTTCCGCCCAACTGGTTGATGAAGCCCGCCAACACCATGGCAACGACCAGTACTGTCGCGGAGGCGACGATACCGACCCGCACGAGGCGCGCTTGGCTGGCTTCCGGGGCGAAGAGGCGCTTGTAGAAATCGAGGGTGATGATTGTCGCGGAGGAGTTAAGCACCGAGTTGACGGTGGATTGAATGGCGCCAAATAGGGCCGCGAGAAAGAGACCACGCAATCCTACGGGCACTATCGTCTGCAGCATCGTGACATAGCCGCGATCCGCTTCCGGCTGCACCTCCCCCCAGGGTTTCAAGAGCACCTCGGGGTATTTCGCGAAGAGGATCAGCCCTGGCATTACCACGATGACGGGCATCAGCACTTTGAGTAATCCAGCGAAGACGATGCCCATCCGTGCGTGGTAACCGTTCCGCGCTCCCAGCACGCGCTGGATCATGAATTGGTTAAGCACGTTGTACCAAATGCCAATCGAAAACGTCGCAAATACGATGGAGGTCCATGGCACGAGTTGATGGGTCACCGGCTGAATGACGGAAAGCCTATTGTAGGTGTCTGTCCCCGCGAGGGTCTGCGCAGTTGCATCGACGGCCTGTTTCCAGACGCCCGTGTTCGCCCTATTTGCTTCGAGCATCTCGTTGAAGCCGACCAGGATTGAATCCGACTCGCCTCCAAGCATCTTGAGCCCAAGGTAGGTGACGGTGAGTCCGCCGAGAACCATGACGATGACAGTGAAGAAATCTGTCCATGCTACGGAGGCGAGTCCGCCGTACATGGCCCATAGGCCCGCGCAGATTCCCAGGACCAGAATCGCCACATAGAGCGGCCAACCGAAAAGGGTTTGCAGTGCGAGCGCGCCACCGTAGAGTACCGCTGCGAGAAAGGCCACGACGTTGCTCAACACGGTGACGAATGCGAAGAATTGGCGAAGGGTGATATTGAACCGCTTCTCCAGAAACTCTGGCATGGTGAACACGCGTGAGGCCATGAGGAAGGGAATGAAGAACCAGATGATGAGTGAGAAGCCAAAGACATTCCCCCACTCGGGTACGGCCGCGCACGCACCGAAGATGAATGCGGCGCCTATCATGCCTATGAAATGTTCGGTGCTGATGTTGGATGCAATGAATGATCCGCCAACGACATACCAGGGCAAGTCGCGCCCAGCGAGGAAATAGTCGTCGGCAGAGCCACGCTCTTTTCGTCCTGACAGATAACCCACGAGGGATAGTACGCCAAAAAACGCGATGAACGCCGCGTAGTCGAGCGTGCCCAGAGGGAAGGCACTCATATCACTCATGCGACACTTCCTCGTGCTTCAAGAACAACCGCGTCCATTCCAGCAGCATGGGCGAACGCTAGAACCTCCTCGCGACATTCGCGCATCACGAGGGCACAGTGATGCGTGCCGCCGTGATGGGAATAGGCTTCCAGGAATCTCTCCAACGGCATTGCCGGCCTGATCCAACCTCGGACCGAGTGCTTGATGTCAGGATGTGTGCCGTCGCCCAAGACCTCAACGGGGGCAATGAGTAGGTCAAAAGTCCCGCCCGGACCCGGCGTTAGATTGACGAGCGTAGCCGGGCCTGGACATGGTGCGCAGGCAAGGGCGACTGGTCTTTGCACCGCTGAAAACGGATAGTCTTTTTCATGCAGGCGCGGCCTATCGACGGCTAAGGCAGGGTTGAATTCTCCCATGTGGGACAGAAATATTGTGCCCCCGCTCCAGTCGGGGCAGAACATCTCCGTAAATGTCGTGGGGCCCACCGCCGAGTTCAATGCGCCCACCAGCGCCGCGGTCAACACATCCCCTTCACCCGCGTAACCCTGGCCTCGCGCCATTGCCTTCGAACATTCCAGGAAGGGAACCGTGCTGAGGGGTCCTTCCTCGATATTAAAGGCAAGGAAATTCATGGTAAAAGCGCCGTAGCCTCCTTTTTCCAAGTAACGACGCAGTCCGAGCCCAAGCCGAACGGAGCGTTCGTGCAATTCGTCATCCACCTCCACCAGGAAGGCAGCGTTGTCTTCAGCCATCTCTCTCGCGACATCTTCTTCCGTGACTGATTCAACGTCCTCGAGCAGTTCCTCCGGGCGAATTTGGTCCACATGGATCCCTGGGGTTTCGTGCAATTCCTGGTCTGGCACCTGGAAATCTCCCATGCCTTCGAAGGGAGAACCGATGCGCAGAACGCGCATGCTCCGGAACTTCGATACCGCCTGGGCGCCACGCACAACGGCCTCCGCCCGTGCAATAGTCTGTGGGTTGGACAGATGCCCTGCCACGACGGTATAGGTCTTCCCGAAACGCCGCAGCATGGAAGCCAGATCCTGCAGGCCGTGAATGCCGTGATTGTACACGATCCGTTGCGGATCTACATCGGGACCAAAGTCTGTGTCGGGAGTTGTGTCCAACATCAAGATCGGCAAGTCGCATTCGGAAAGCACCTGGGCGGATTCGAGTGATGGAGAATAAGCAAGGTGCAGGGTGACGATGATATCTACCCCCGCCTGCTCGAACTCCTCAACCGACTTCGATACCTCTTCCTTCAACCGGCACACCGGAGCTTCAATGGCAGCTATGCCGACTTTCTGAAACGCATCCACGACACTCGTTATGATGGGTGTCATGGTGTCACGCAGCTCGGGCGCGGCATCGTCGTAGAGCTTCACGTAAAGAGGCAACAAACCGATCGTTGGAGCGTTCATGCGCGATTCCCCCGCGTGCGGCTAAAGGAATACGCTTCCCCTTCGCGCACGGTGCTGTACAAAGTCTCGAACGCCTTCAAGTACTGGGTGTGTCCAAGCCGGAGTCTGTCCTCGTCGACCCGGTCGGAATGCTGCACCCGCTCTGCGTGCGCGCAAGACACTTGTGCGCCAAATGCATGCAACGCGCCCCGCGTACCCATCCAGTCTTCATCCACAACGTGGAATACAGGAAGCGGCGCGAAGAGCACGGCGATGAGGTCTCTGAAGTGCGCGCCTTTGCTTGCCCCACCGCTCAGGACAAGGCTGTCTATAGCCCTACGTGTCTTCACTGCACCGAACACACGGCGCAATTCGTGGCACATACCGTTCGCGACCGCGCGAAGCAGGTCCGCCTTCGTCGTCGAAGGGCCTACACCGAGAAAGCTGCACGCACCCATAGATTCAGGGTTTAACGGGTTTGGCCAGTTTAGCCACGGCAGGGCCACAAGACCCTCGGCCGGCAGCAAAGATTCGGAAAAAATATCCGCTTGGTGTGCAAGCGCTTTCTTGTGGTTGGGGCTCACAAACTGCGACAGCGCCCAATCCCAAGTCACGTTCCCCGTCAACAAGGGCTGCACTATCAAACGCCCGGGACCCTCCGGCGAAGGAATCACGATCTGGAATGCCGATCCCGCCCGCGCGTTTCTCGGCAATCGAAAATTGCCCACCCATGCCGTGCCCAGTGAACACTGTAGCGGCTTTTTCGACACCTGCGCCGTGGACAGAAATCCTGCTTCGTGATCCATGTACGGACCCGCGACGGGGATGCCTTCCGGAAGCCCCAGCCGTTTCGAGGCCGCGCCGGACAGCGGGCTCGTCTGATGGCCCCGCCGCAATGGGGCGAAGAAGGAGAGCGACACCCCACCCAGCGCCGCGGCATGCTCATCAAGGACGTCATGTTGCGCGTTGTAACACCCGATCTGGACGGCGTTTCCTGCGTCCTGGCGCCACACGCCGGTCAATTGAAAATAGAGCCACTCCCCGGCGCCGGCGAAAAGATTGTCAGAGTGCAGCAAGCCCGGCGACGTTCTACGCAGCCGTTGAATACGGGCGAGGCCGATGCCGGGATTGTCACGAAAAGAAAACGCCCGCCAGAATTCCGGGGGCCGGCTCGCGGACAACTTCAGGTATTCGGGCAAAGCCCGCAGATCGTTCCAGAGGGTCATGGGTGTCAGCGGGTTGCCCGTGTCGCGATCCGCGATGATCATACTGCCGCCTTGGGCTGCGAGCCCGATGCCACTGACCTGCCGCAAATCAACGGCCCGCGTCGCTATTTCGCGCAGTGCGCTGCGGAGTGCCCGGGCAACAGAAGCTGGATTCTGCTCCCGGCGTCCGTCCTGCCCCACCTCGATCCGGAGACGCTTCGAAACGCCTTCCAACAGCTTCCCGCTGCGCGCGCGGAAAGCCGCCACCTTCAAGGCCGTCGTGCCTACATCTATGCCGATTAACGTGCCTTTCATGGTGCGCTCGGGCCGCCACGCGATTCGAGGCTCACAACCTGTTGGTCGCGGTGCGATTGCAGCGCGGCGGAGAAGACCACGTGCGCGCAGTGCATCTCCTCGGGCGTGGGACACGCCGCGGCGGCGTTCAATGGTGCGCCATGTACTAGCTCGTATATGTATGCCGCCATCATCTGCATGAAGGCATCTGGGGCGCCGAACTGAAAGATCCCGCCAGTGATGGTCGGGTAGCTGGTTTCGAATCCCATGTTGATCTGTTCCCAGCGTTGTTCGCCTCCGTTATACTCCAGCAATTCCAGCAGTGCAGGGTTCTTTAGTGAAAACCGTGCGCACCTTTTCGTGCCATGTATACTCAGATACCATGTGTTTCGCTCACCGGGCATGATACGGGCGGCGCGAAACGTCCAGGGAAAGCGCTCTCCGGTGACGGGATCAGACACCTCGGAGAGCAACGTCGCATTGTCCCAGGTATCACACGGTGTCGGGCTGCCGTGACCGTCAGGCCGTTGCGGCACGATGTTGGAGCAGAGCGCGCGGACATTCTCGACGTTCCAGCCGAACCGCGCGGGCAGATAGGCCAGATGCGCACCCAAGTCGCCAAGCACTCCGTATTCGCCGTTGTATTCCGACATGCGTTTCCAGTTGATCGGTTTCAAGGGGTCCAGGTCGCTGGAGTGCAGGAAGCCGCTGTCGACATCGATAATCCGTCCCAGAGCACCTTCCACAACCATCTGGAGCATACGCTGCACACCGGGGAAGAAGAGAAACTGGGAAGAACAGCGAACCAGGGGCCCGGGGTGTTCCGCCATACAGTCAATAATGGCTTCATTGGCGGCTAGGTCAATCCCGAACGGTTTCTCGCCAAGGAGATGCGTTCCCGCCTCAATTGCGGCACAATACAGTTGCTGATGCAGATGGTGCGGAACTGCGCAGTACACGGCATCCACGTCGGAATTCTTAAGTAGCTCTCGGTAGTCGTCGGTAACCTGCGTAATGCTGGGGAAATGCTCCGTAAACCAGTCGATCCGGTTGGGGCTGAGGGTCCGGTTGCAGATGGCCACCACGTGCGGCCGCGCCTCGGTTTCCGTCAGATGGCACCATCGCGCGGCGGCGCTCGCGAACTCTCGCCCCATCATTCCGCAACCGATAATCCCGAACCGAATCACCTTCATTTTCCGGCAACCGTTACGACAGTCTATGCTCCCTCGGGCTTCACGCACCGGACATCAGGAACCGCCCTTTTCAACCAACGAAGATCTGCCTTCGACAGGCCACGATCCGTGACGACATGCTGAATGCTCTTCCAGTCCGCATACTTCACGAAGGAACTGCGGCCGAACTTGCTGCTGTCCACGACAAGCACCGTAGAGTCGGCAGAGGCTATCATCGCTCGCGATACCTGCGCGACGCTCATATCCGCGGTGTAGAGGCCGCGATGGTCTACCGCATCTGCTCCAAGAATTGCCAGCGCGACCCGAAACTGGCGCAAGTTTTCCTCGGTAAGGGGCCCCGTCAGATCGGGACTGTTCTTTCTAACGTTGCCCCCGAGGAGGACCAGCTCGACGTTGTCGCGCATCTGCAGCACGGAAGCGATCGCCAGCGAAGAGGTCAGCACCTTGATATCTTCCATTTGCTGAATGGCCCGGGCCACTTCAAGGCTGGTGGTGCCTGTATCGAGAATGACTGTCATGCCCGGCTTGACGATCCCGTGCGAGACCTCGCGGGCGATCGCCTGCTTCTCCTCCAGGAACGTGCGGTTACGCTCGAGAAAAGCAAACTCCGCGACAGACCGTTTCGAATAGATCGCACCGCCGTGGGTGCGCGCCAGCTTGTTTCCCTGTTCCAACATATCGAGGTCGCGCCGGATCGTCATGGCGGACACATCGAAACGATCAGCCAGATCCTCAACAAGTACCTCTCCTTCGATGGCTAGGAGATCCAGAATCTTAGCGCGCCGCAGGTTCGCTGTTCCTGTCTTCATATGCCCTTTCTACGTTGCCGCATGCACCGCGGTCCCGCTCAGTTCACGTTCCATCTCGCGGAGGACACCCTCAAGGTTCTGCACCACAAAGTCTACCACTTCGTAACTGGCAATAAGGGGAAGCTTCGTCAGCAACGCCGGGGGAGCGTCGGGTTTATAGGTCTGCGCGCTTATATCAATCCCCATCCCTGTCAGATGGGTGATCAGGCTCCTGGCTGTGTCCAGGTCGTGCAAGAATAGCGTTGACATGTGCCGCCACCCTTCCACGCGCGCGATCACACTGCTGAATTGTCCGGCCAGCTCTCTCAACCGTGCGGCATAGGCCTCGCCCACATTGCCCGTCACGTCGGCGTTTACCCTGGCCCAGCGCATCGTAATGAGATACGCCAGCGACGCGATTTCTTCCTGGCCATTGGTTACGAGCGCTCCAAACTGCGGCATCTCGTTATCCATGGAGGCGTTGAAAAGAATTCGCGAGGCGGGGTACTCCCCCCCTGGAAACCCCTTTCCAAGGGTGACAAACATGGGCCGCAACCCATACTCACGAAAAAGGAATAGCTCCGGTCCCCAGGCGCAGGTCTGTATTTCATCCACCAACGTGGGCACGTCATGCGCATGGCAGAGCGCGTAGGAACGCTGGAGAAATTCGCGCGACAGCAATACGCCTCCATAATTCATCATGACGATCTCATGAAGAAAGCCCGCGATCTTGTGCCGCCCCTGGTCGCAGGCAAGAAAAGCCGATTCGAGGTCCGCCATATTGTTTGGCCGGACGGCCCGCACTTCGAATATCCCCGTCTCTTCCATTGCCTTCCGAAGCTCGGGCCACATGCCTCGCATGATTTGGGTCAGTGTAGTCGTACCGTGATAGTTGGCGTCGAGGCCGCCGTCGTGATCGCCGATTACGAGAATCACTGGAATGCGTCCTGCATACTGCGGTGCTTTCTGCCCATGCCCCATGCGGTAGAACCGTGCAAGCATCATCTTCAGCGCCGCTTCCACTGCGAGACTCCCCGTCTCCAGATTCAGTACCCGGTTCAGCACATCAGGCGACTTTGAATCCACCAACGATCGGAGTCCGGCGCGGTCGGAGGCGGGGATCCCATTCGCGGCACAGACAAGCTCCTCTTCCAACAGCCGCGTAATGTGTCCCCGGGTATTGTTGTGCGTAGCATTGGGAATGCCAAGCTGCCGAGCACGCGTCAGCAAGGCGTATCCAGGAAATCGATGACCCAGCGAGGCGTGATAGTGTTCACTCTTTGTGATCAAGTACAGACGTCCGTCTTCCCCGCAACGGTACCACCCTAAGGCACTCAGAGGGGCCATCTCGCGTCTAGTCGCCGAGCGGAATGCCGTTGACGTGGCACCACCGGCGGAAGCGAAGGAAGCGCAGTCGACAACTTTGTTGCCCACCTGCGGAAGGAGTGTCAACAGACGCTCCTGAAAGGTCTGCGGGAAGAAATCTACGGGTTCACGCGCAAGCGCCTGCAGCGCCGCTGGCTCCTCGCCGCTCAGAAATGCCCGCGCCTCGCACACGGCATCCAAATAGTCCTCACCGCAGATATCGGCCAATGAGAGTGCAACCGGTACAAACTCAGTCCCATTCATTATGGGGATCTCCCGATCCGTCTGTGCTAGATGTTTGATTTTGTTAGCTTCTGCGTGTTATGATACACCAAGAAGCGACAAAAATCAAGTAGCAGATGACGGGAACATTCTCGCATACGTGCACTGGGGTTGAATCATGTAGCCCGAAGGCGAGTTGTCATAAAGAGCTGGCACATGTGCCAATGAAGAACGTTGCCGCTTTGCCCACAAATGAAGGAGAGAGATCATGAACCAGACTTCACGACGAACGTTCCTCGGAAACGTGGCAGCCACGACCGCGCTGTGTGGTCTGACTTCCTGCGCAACCACTCGAGAGAAGGCCACTCAGAAGGTCATTCAGGGGTTCGACGAAACAGATACCGTGGTCCAGAAGGGCGCGATATGGAAACCCGTTTCCGACCGCAAGGTGCGCATGGGCATCGTTGGCTTTGGCTATTGCAAATTTGGCGCCGTCTTCGGATTTCAGGACCATCCTAACGTCGAGGTCGTCGCAGTGAGCGACCTGATTCCGGAGCGCTGCGCCGGCTTGGCAAAGGCATGCCGCTGCGAAAAGACGTATCCCTCGCTCGAGGAAATGGTGAAGGACGACTCGATTGAAGCGATCTTTCTGGCAACGGATGCTCCCAGCCATGCCCGGCATTGTATGTTAGTGCTGGCTCATGGGAAGCACGTGGCTTGTGCCGTCCCGGCGGTCTTTGGATCTCTTGAAGATGCGGAGAAACTCTATGAGGCCGTGAAACGTTCCGGACTCCACTACATGATGTTCGAGACGTCGGCCTACCGAGGCGATTGCTACGCGATGCGCACATTGTACAACGCCGGTAACCTGGGGAAGCTGGTATACTCCGAAGGCGAATACTACCATTACAGCCCCGAGATACCCCCCTCTTACAAGGGGTGGCGAAATGCACTGCCGCCTCTGTGGTATCCCACACATTCCACCGCCTACTATGTGTGCGTCACGGGCGGTCACTTCACCGAAGTCTCATGCATGGGCATGCCCAGCATCACGTCTTTTTTTCAGCCGGAGAACAACCCGTACAAGAATCCGTTCGCTACCGAAGTCGCTCTTTTGCGTACCAACGAGGGCGGCATGGCGAGGATGACCGTGAGTTACGATACCCCAGGATTAGGCGGCGAAAGAGGGAGAGTGCGCGGCCAAAGAGGCTCCGTAACGGATATGACCTACCGTGGCATCGACGATATATCGGGCATCGAGATTGCCAAGCCGGCGCTGCCGCCCAACGTAAAACCAGGAGGGCATGGGGGCTCCCACGGCTACCTGACCGAAGAATTCGTCACGGCGCTGCTACAAGACCGCACGCCGCTCGTAAACATTGCGTGGGCGTTGAACATGACCGTACCGGGCGTTGTCGCCCATCAGTCGGCACTGAAAGATGGCGAACTCTTAAAGGTTCCGCACTATACGTTCTGAAACCATACGCCACGTTTGCGCTGAATCGTGTACTGCTCCTGGCGAACAAAACATCTGAGGAGAAGACGATGACAGGAAGATCAGGCTCTCACGATTGGTTGGCACGGAATGAAGTCAAGGTCGAGATGGGTTGGCAATCTATGACCTGGACGGTTCTAAGAGTTCTGTGCGCTGTCGGGTTGGTGGGCGTCGCAGCATGCGCTCACACACCAGTCGTGCCAGATACCGGATTGCTCGACGGTCTGATCACGCCACAACGCTATCAAGCGCGCCGCGAGAGCAGTTCAGACGATGATCTCTACAAGAACGCTGACGCCCGTTCGATACGAAAAGGAGAGACCTTGGTTCTGGGCGAATTGGAAGGCCCGGGGATCATCACACACATCTGGACGACCGTCGGCTCGCAGGATCCGTTCCATGGTCGTTCGCTGGTCCTGCGCGCATATTGGGACGGTGCCACTCGGCCCAGCGTCGAGGTTCCTTTGGGTGATTTTTTCGGAGTGGGTCATGGCGCGCTCGCCGATTTCACTTCCCTGCCCGTGGCTGTTTCTTCCCACGGTCGAGCACGCAATTGTTACTGGCGGATGCCCTTCCGCAAAAGCGCCAAGGTAACCGTCACCAACGAGTCCGAAACCTACAACACGGACGCGTTTTACTACTATCTTGACTGGCAGAAGCACCCGTCCTTACCTGAGGACACGCCGTATTTCCACGCTCAATACCGACAGGCGATGCCCGCCACCGCCGGGGACTACGTGATTCTCGAAACCAAGGGCCGCGGCCACTACGTCGGCACGGTTCAATCGGCACACCAGGTGGAGATGGGTTGGTTCGGCGAGGGGGATGACCGGTTCTACATCGACGGGGAGACGTTTCCTTCGCTGCGGGGAACCGGTACGGAGGACTACTACGGCCATGCCTGGGGATTCCGCCCATTCTCGACGCCTTACCTCGGCGTGTCGCTTTGGGAGGGGTATTTCCCCGGCGATCGGGTCACGGCCTACCGCTGGCACGTGCGCGACCCCATTCCCTTCACCAAGTCATTGAAGGTGACCATCGAACACCGCGGCAGCGTATATACCGACACGGGGAAATTTATCGGCCCATTCTTCGAGCGGCCTGACCACGTCAGCTCGGTGGCGTTCTGGTACCAATCCCCCGCAGCGACCTTTTCCGAGCCCCTGCCGCAGGTTTCAGAGCGGATCGCGCCCTACCGCGTGCTGAGGGCCGCTTCCCTCGAAGTCCGGGCCACGCCGGAAACCGGCCTCTCGAAAACCGGCCCCGCAGTGAGCTACACGCCGGGAAGAGGCGACGCGAAAATCGAGTTCGATTTCCGTATTTCGGACGCTGGCCGCTACCAGATCAATGCGTTCATCTATCACTCGGTTTTCGGCAGCGTGTATGAGGCCTTTCTCGATGACCAGTCCCTCGGGACACCACTCGACCTCTGTCTCAGCGGCCAGGATCCGCTCTGGGTCGGTTTCGATCTCCACGATCTGAAGCCCGGTACCCACACCCTCCGTTTTGAGGGCCGCGGGGAATCGCCCAAGAAACGGTCCAAAGCTCGTGCCGCCCATGCTTTCGGCATGACCCACCTCGTCCTGCTGCGGCTCGAGGATCTTGAAGGCTACCATGTTACTCTGGAAGAAGCCCGTAAGTGAGTGCACGTCAGGAGCGAGTCGGCTGATGACCGTGGGTCGGTTCATGGCGAACGACCGACTGAAGCAATTGATTTGAGGCGTAACCATGAACAGACGATGCCGGCTCAATGCTGCTCTAGTTGTCCTTGTCATGACGGGAGTCAACGGTTTCGCGTCTGCTGACGACATTCCGACCGGCGTTGTATTCCATCACGAGACTCACAGACACCTGCACTGCGATGGCGCTGACGGACACGGCGACAACTGGTGCCAGACCTGGGCAAGTGACGGCAACATCCATACCTTCGCCGACGACGGTTTCGGCTGGATACCTCGCGCCCAACGAAATACACCTCGTTTCGGAAGAGGTTACAGTTGCCGGCTCTGGAAAATCACCGGCGACGTGAACGACCGGGCTGCCTTCGACCTCCCCAACCAGCCCACCTATCGGTTTCCCACGAAATGGTTCGGCTTCGGCGTCATATCGGTGGACGGCGTCCTGTACGGCACCATCTCTCACGTTGGCGGGTCCGGCAGTGGATGGGGCCGGCCTTTCAACGGTTTCAAACTCGTCTATTCGCCGGACCTGGGCACGACGTGGCACCTCCATGGCGGAAGAAGGCTTGAGCCGGGGGGGCACTCCGGACCCCACAACTCCATGGAGCCCGAGGACAACTTCTTCTGGAACGAGGATCCCACGACTATCACCGACCGGTGGGACGTGACTAAAACAGGCTATGCCTTTACTTCGGTGTACCCGGTGCAATGCGGCCAGGATAACAGCCTGGCCAAGGATGACTACGTCTACTGGTACGCGCCCGACGTTCCCGCGCATCGCCTGAACCTTGCCCGCGTCAAGAAGGATCAGATCACTGACAAGTCGAAGTGGGAGTTTTTCAAGCAATGGAACGAGAGCGAACCTGTCTGGACGAGTAACATCAACGAACGCGGTACCGTGATGGAATACCCGAGACGTTACAAGGACTGGGTAGCCTGCTGGCGGGGAAACAAGCCCAGCGTTGTCTACAACCCCGGGCTGGACAAGTTCATTATGATCAACTGGATCGAGTACAAGACGGCCTATTGGAACTTCTCCCGCCTCAACCCAGTTCGCGGCGTGAAATCGTACGCGCTGGGACTCTACTATTCTGACCATCCTTATGGCCCCTGGAATGAATTCTATTGGGACTTCAACTTCAGACCGGGAGGAAGGCGTTACTCCATCTATCATCCGCAGCTTTCCCCGAAGTGGATCGAGGACGACGGCAGAACCATGTACATGGTTTTCACGTCGCGATCGTCCTTTGGCACGGAGGGCAATCCCGAAGAATATGTTGATGCCAGACAGACCGATTATGCCTGGAACGACATGAAGCTCACGATCCGAACCGACTAGACGCCCGTGGTCGTCGCGGGGAGGGTTAAATGGGAAATCCCGGAAAACACGTACCTGGCATCGGCTTCGTCGTCCAGCACTGTCAGCATCTCGAAAAATTCACTTGACTTCCAGCGCCTTATCATGTATCATAACACCCAGAACCTAACAAAACCAAACATCTGGAGGGCAAACGGACGAGGCGTCAGCGGTGCTGCAGATGCTCGCGTGCGGGTTTGAGGAAGCGGGTGTCGGGTAGCGTTCTGCGTTTTCGTGATGGAAGTAGTGGGATCAAGGCGGTGAAGGGAGGTGACGATAACTCAGAGGAGGTGTTACGTGAGTGTTCAGCAGTGTTTTGTGAGCGTTGAACGGGGTGGTTTTCCCAACCAGAGTACAGGAGGTCAGAGACATGAAGTGGCGTAAAGGTTTTACACTGATAGAACTGCTGGTGGTTATTGCGATCATCGGCATCCTTGCGGCCATTCTGCTTCCCGCATTGGCGCGGGCGCGTGAAGCGGCGCGCAGGGCGAGCTGCGCGAACAATCTCAAGCAGAATGGGTTGGCGCTTAAGATGTACGCCAACGAGTGGGACGGGATGTTTCCGCCTATGGTGGCCTCGGCCGAGCCGCATGTGAACTGTGACGATCCCGCGCTTGGGTCAATGTTCTCGCCTGGATCCATAGCAGGCATGTGGAGTACGAACGCAATGTACCCCGAATACATCTCGGACTTGAACGTGCTCGTCTGCCCGTCGGATGCGATGTTCACCGAAGACAGCCTCTACAGTCCCGTTACCGGCAAGTTGACGATCTACCTTCCGTGCGCTAACGAAGGCCAAGGCATGGCGTCTGCCGATGGGAGCTATTTCTATACCGGCCACATGTTGGACAGGATATCGGACAACCCGAACGAAACCATGGATGGCAGCAGCCTTCCGGGTTGGCCCTCCGGTCTCGCCGACAATACGGTTTCGTCCCAAATGATGTTCTACGTCTTGGTTACTAATCTGGGCGCCGGTTTGAGCCTGAATGAGCGCATTGCTCAGATCGTGGGCGACATTTCGCTGAACCCTGTTATCGAATCCATGATCGGGACCGGACACGGCAACGGCGGTAGCAACACGCTCTATCACCTCCGTGAAGGGATCGAGCGGTTTCTGATAACGGATATCAACAATCCCGCAGGCAGCGCCAAAGCGCAAAGTGAAATCCCCGTGATGTGGGACAATCTTTCCACTGTGCCGGCAGGATTCAGCCATATACCGGGCGGGTCGAATGTACTGTACATGGACGGTCATGTGACGTTCCAACGGTACCCCACCTCTGAAGGCCCGGCCAACAGGGGCATGGCTAATGCTATCGGGGTTTTCGTGCCGAGCGGGCAGTAACAATACCCGAGAAGAATGCATTGAATTCTCGATGCCCATGGTTACGGTTCGAGTTAGGGAACGGCCCGGCGTTGAAGAGGTTGGTCTTTTCGCGCAGGGAACCGTTGGGATAGGACGAATTCGGGAGGTATCCCGTTATTCTTTAGCGCAGGCCGTTTTGGCCTGCGCTTTTCTTTATTGATTCCATAATGGCAAGCGTATATGCTGGCCGCACAAACAGAACGTGCAGCACGTCCAAGCAGGATAAACGCACCCTGAAGCAGCTTGGAAAGGTAGGTTAGAATGAGAAGGATTATCTGTATCGCCATCTTGGCCACACTCTTGAGCCCAATGGCAGGATTCGGCTGGGTTCCGCCCAAACTGGCGGAATTAGGAAGCGCCGGATTTGCTTCGAGGGAGTCAGTGGCGCCCGGTTCGCTCGCCCAAAGAACTCTGGTCTATACGGTCGGCGAGTCGGGAATCAGCCAGCACGGCTCAATTCAAATCAGGGTCCCGTTTACCCTGGCGCGTTTCGAGTTCAGTATGCCGCAGACGTTATCCCCAGAGCTGGAATGCTACATATCAGCCGAATGCTCGAATGATGGAACGAAACTTGACATCGAGATTGGCTCTTTGGCGATGTTTGTCGAGGGGCGTCCGGCGACTGAAGACGATCCGCCCGTCATAGAGGGCGGCAACGCCGTCGTATCCGATCTACAATTCATGAGAATGATGACCCGGGTAAAGGAGTCAGGTCCCGTTGTCGCCTCGGGCGCTAAAAACTATCCAATCGTCATATCCGTAGCCGAAGGCGCACTCAAGCAAGGGGACACGATTTCGGTTGCTCTGGGAGAAGGGAAAGGACTCCGCGCTCCAACATTAGCGACTCCCTACTTACGGTTTCGTGTTTTCGTTGATCCGGACGGGGATGGGCGATACGACGGCGAACTGACCCGCACGCCCATGCTCGACGTGCGGCGTCCGGACAGCCGGCGGTTCGAGATCACCGCACCGCTTCAATTTGAAAGGGGCAAGCCGTTCGAAGCGCATATTGTCGCGTTGACGCCGTATGCGGGCTTGGATGTGAGTCGCGGGATCGACCGGTTCTTCGAGGGAGAACTGACGGTCTGGCTCAGTGAGGAGCGTGAAGAGGCGAAGTCGGTAGAGTTTGCTGCCGACTGCAAAGGCTCTATCCGTGTGCCCGGCTTGACCCTCTCGAAGCCGGGGCTGTACCAGCTCCATGTCCGCGATTCCAGTACCGGCCTGGAAGGAACAAGCCATCACATTGAATGCGTCGAGGGGCCGGTCGCGCCGGTCTATTGGGGCGACCTGCACGTTCATACCGCCCTTTCATACGACGCTTGGGAACAGGCATCGCCTGAGTACGCGTATCCCTGGGCCCGTGAGATTGCGAACCTGGATTTCGCTGCTATCACCGACCACACCGAGCCAAACTTCGGCGAGAAAGAGTTCGAGATCGTCAAGCGGCTGGCGAGAGAGCATAACCGCCCGGGCGAATTCGTGACGTTCCCTGCGTACGAATGGTCCGGACAAGAAAGAATGGGCGGAGATCACAACGTGTTCTTCCTCGACGACGATGCGCCGCTTTACCGTCATGTCGATGAACCCACTCGCCATCTTGCAGACTTGCTGGAGAAAGTGAAGACGCACAGGGCGTTCGTCATTCCGCATTTTGTGGGACGCCGCGCGAATTGGGACATCCCCCTGGATGGCAAGGCAGCCGATATTTCCCGGTGTGTTGTGGAGATCTACTCGGCCCATCGGTCTTCGGAATTCGGCGATGGGCTTGTGAACGACGGACTGAAGAAGTGGAAGCTCGGTTTCATCGGCTCCGGAGATGGGCACGAAGGCCATCCTGGTGACACGTATAATGTCTTCACGGAAATGGGGTTGCACGGCGGTCTGGCTGCGGTGCGAGCGAAAGAACTCACACGTCGCGGCATCGCGCAGGCGCTATACTCCCGCAACTGTTACGCAACTTCAGGAGAACGACAGTATATCGAGTTCTGGGCCGATGATCACAGGATGGGCTCTTCGTTTGTGATGACGACAAGTCCCGTGTTCAGGGTCAAAGCATTCGGCACAGCCGACGTCTGGAAAGTTGATTTGATTAAGAACGGCGAGATCATCGCCACAAAAGAGATCAATCAACCAATGGCCGTAACGGATTTCACGGATGGCGGGTTCGACGAAAAACCTTCCTACTACTACGTTCGAGTCACCTTTGCAGACGGAGAACGGGCCTGGGCCAGCCCCGTTTGGGTGAACTGAGATTGGGCTTAAACTAGCTTTGTCACGCCCGGTACCGCCACCGGTTGCATGGGCAAGGGGCCAAACTTCACTGTTTCAGGGCTCAGGTCTGACTTGGAGGCTTCCATAAGCCATTTCCATGTCACAACCTGTCCGGTATAGGCGCTCATACGGCCCATGATCGCCGTCAGCGTGCTTTCTGCGACTTGCCTACCTTCATTGATCGCTTTGCCTTCGCGAATACTCGCAATCATGTCGGCATATTCCTGCACCACGGGTCTGGGCGCCGGGCCATCGTATTGAAATGGCTTCTCTCCCTCGATAGCCATGCGTGCGAAATCCACGTACCCTCTCCCTTTCGTGCCCACCAACCGGATGTCATTTCGAGTGCTGGCTCCATCGATCTGGCTGCCCAGGTACTGGATGCGAACCCCATTGGGATACTCATATTCAGCGGCACAATGGTCGAAGATGTTGCCACATTCCGGGGCTGTGCGGACTTGCCGCCCTCCCAAAGCCATGCATTGCACCGGCGGCGACTGCATTGCCCAATTGATGAGATCCAGGTTATGCACATGCATTTCCACAATGAAATCACCGGACAGCCAGGTCACAAAGAGCCATCGTCGAATCTGCCACTCCATGTCGGACCACTCAGGTCTTCTCTTCCGTTCGGCTCTCCGCCAATTCAACATGGCCCCCCCGCATCTGACGCACTGGCCGCCCAAGACTTCACCGATGTCACCGTTGTGAATCCGTTCCATGGCCGCCATGATATGTCGCGCGCGCCGCATCTGCGTGCCGGCCACGACAGTCAGACCTTTTGCCCTGGCCCTTTCGGAGGTTTCAATAAACGAGCGGACTCCCGCCGGATCGACCGCAATCGGTTTTTCCACAAACACATGTTTTCCCGCTTCCACGGCCGCTCTGAAATGTTTCGGACGGAAATACGGCGGCGCGGTTAGAATGACCATGTCAACGTCGCAGGCAAGCACCTTCTCGTAAGCATCAAAGCCTACGAAGATTCTCTCTGGGGTGACTTTGTATATCTCGTCCACTGGCAGATTTCTTTTCTTGAGATTTCCCGGGATGGCTCTTCGCGCTCTGTCCATCTGGTCTTGAAACAGATCCCCCATCGCCACAAGCTCAACGCCTTCCGACGACTCGGCACAGTGTATGATTCCCGCCCCCGTTCCGCGATCGCCGCATCCGATAAGGCCCACACGGATCTTGTCCGATCCTTTGGCCACGGCGCGCCTCGATACGAGCGTCGCCGTCCCCACGGCCGCTGAGGCCTTGAGGAAGTCCCTCCGTGAAAAATTCTCGGCCCGCTTTCTGTTGTCTGGTTTCTCTTGCATGATTGACTCCTTCAACCTCACTTGAACAACCTCTCAATTCACCTAGAACGCTTCGTAACTCTTCTCCTTCGCGCTTAACGCCAAAGACAGTGTCAGGGCTTAGTGATTCCGCTGACGTCAAGGAGGTATATCTGCCGCTTCCCTCCCTCATGCATCGAGTCAATCGTGATGTGTGTGCCGTCCCGGTTCCAGCGCGGGTGCAGGTCGCAACGGAACTCGCCCCTGTCCTTTGGAGGCAGGTAGAATCTGCCCAGAGTGACAAGCTTGGAATCGGACGGTCTAAACAGCATAAGCGTCTGCATCCGCGTCTCGTCCGGATACAAGTCGGTGAGTATCCACTGCCCATCGGGTGAATAGGTGCAGTGCCCATCCTTCCTGAGGATTCCTTCGCCTACAACTTCGTGGGAGTCACTGATATCTTCGTAGAGGAAGAACCGGCGACCCGTGCCGGGTTCGATGGCCCATGCGAGTATGTGCCGGGGGTCGCGCCAAATGAAGTGAGACACCATTGCGTGGTTGTTGACGCAATGCAGGCCCGTGCCGTCTGGTGCGATCGTGAACATGCGCGTGACCCACTTGCCTTCTTTCACCGGCCGCTCATAGGCCCGATGGAGAAAGATGAATCGCGTCCCATCCGTGTTGTACAACAGGTGATTGAACCAATGCTTCCCGTTCGTTGTTGTTTCACGAGGGATTGATGCGATTTGGTCCAGGGTGACGATCAAGCGCGACTCACCGCTCTCAAGGTCGACCACATAAATGCCGTCCTCGGCGGGATGCAGTTCATCGGCATAATGATCGATTACACCCTTGTATCCGTACCCGGGACGTGTGTCGTCTGTGCGGGCAAAGTTTACGCTTACCCCTTGTTTGCCGTCCGGGCTCACTGCGTAGATCGGCCTCGGAAGCGTGCGTGACTCACCCGTGAACACGTCGAGAATAATCGCTACGTACGAATCTCCCCGGCGATCGTTGTAGAGTACTTCGCTGTTCGAGCCCGGTAACCACTGCAGCATACATCCTTGCTGCCAACCCCACGCGCGACTCTCGCCCAATTCAATCCATCGGTCGCCATCCTCGAGGTCGATCATGCCAAGTCGAACCACATCATCTGGTAAAGGTTTCCGCCTCTGGATGTCAACTTCCATGCCCAGAACATATCGGCCCGTAGTATCAAACTGCAGTTTATCGTAATAGCTGAACCAATGGCCCTTGGGACCGCGCGTGATGGCGCGTATAGGCACACTGGCCTCAAAGGCCTTTGCCGGCGTCTCCGAATCCGTCCTGTCTTGCGCCGCTGACACCATCGCCACGGCAGTGCCCGCCACGGCAATGCCCACCGTTGCCATCAGGTACATGAGAAACCTCCTTCGCCGTATTCTGCTACGCCCCATGTCTCCATCAAAACGGGGTAACCTCACCGCGGGACCCATCTGAACCTGCCGGCGTCTATTCGTAACTCTCCACAATAGCATCGTACGTCGCGTTGTTCATGATAATTCGGGTAGGGTACGTGCCGCTGGGGATAAGCTGGGTGAAAACCATGCCAACGAGCCTCTGGCGGTTGTCGATCCAGAAGTCGGTACTGGCGGCCCCACCCCAAGCGTACTGGCCCCCGCTGCCAAAGACGCTTCGTTCTACACCTTCCAAAACGACTGCGCCGCAATAGCCAAAACCGACGCCCGTTGTCCCGATCGGAGACAGTGAGGCGAGCGGCGCTTTGCCGAACTCCGGGCCAAGACGGTTTGTGGTCATTTCCCGGACACTCTCTTCGCTGAGAACCCGTACGCCGTCCAGCTCGCCGCCGTTGACGAGCATCTGTGCGAAGCGGAGGTAATCGGCCGCGGTGCCGACCATCCCTCCACCGCCGGAATCCTGGCTCGGGATCTTTAGATAAGGGCTTTCCGCGGGATCATCGATCAGCGTCATACCGCCGGCTTCCTTGTCGGGCCCGTAGTTAGCGGCGAAACGGTCCAACTTTTCCGCGGGCACGTGAAATCCGGAATCCTTCATGCCGAGCGGCTCGAAGATGCGGTCTCGGAGGAACTTCCCGTACCGCAGGCCTGAGACAACTTCGACAACCCGGCCCAGGATATCTATGGAGATCCCATAGTTCCATGCCGTCCCCGGGTGTGCCATGAGCGGCATGGATGCGGCTTTCTTCGCGAACTCTTCGAGTGTGAGGCCGCTTGCACCATTCCAATCCACACCGTTTTCGGAGTACATTTCGGCAACCGGGTTCTTGCTGAAATCGTAGGTCAATCCGGACGTGTGTGTCAGGAGATGTCTGATAGTGATCGGTCGATCCGCCGGCACGGTGTGTGTTGAACCGTCGTCGTCTTCAAGGAGCACCTCCATCTCGGCGAATTCCGGAATGTATTTGGCGACTGGGTCCGACACCGCAATCTTGCCTTCCTGCACGAGAATCATGATGGCTGCGCCAGTGACGGGCTTGGTCATGGAATACATGCGGAAGATGGTGTCGGGCCGCATGGGTTTGCCTCGTTCGACGTCCATGTGCCCGAAGGCTTCAAAATGAACGACTTTGCCATCGCGGGCGACGACGGTGATGAGGCCCGCCACCTTGTCCTGGTCGACGAGAGGCTGCAGTTTCGTTTTGATCGCGGCGAGCTTCTCGGAGGACATGCCCACGGATTCGGGCTCCGCCAACGGCAGGCCAAATTGGGCATTTGAAAAGGCCTGTGCTGAGAGACAGAGTGAGGCCAAGAGAGCCAATACGGCGGTGATGCTTGTACGACGAATGCGCATGGTAACGTCCTCCTTCCGGGCTGTCCTCACCCGCTTGTTCTTGAAATGTTTGCTTTTGTTGATTTCTGTATGTTATGATACGTGCCGATACGCTGCAAGTCAAGTGGATTCGTCGAAATGCCGAGGTTGCTCGACGCGGAGCGTACTCATCGTCGGGGTTGAGCCGCGATGCCGGAGAGTGTACAAGGAGGGATTTGCGATGTGATAGGAGTCCTAAAGCGAATCAAAGACCATGAAGATGAGGTTGACGGAAAACGGGTGCATGAAGCGAAAGGAGAGAGACCAATGAAGAAGTCTGTAATTGTTACCGTGGCTGCGGCCGTTGCTCTGGTAACCACCCTGTGCGGATGCGCATCATTGCTTGGCGGTGGCGGCCCGAGCGATGCGGAACTGGTGGCGGCGGCGCTCGCGGGGTGGAAGACCGGAATGGAGGCGCAGGACATAGACAAGATGATGGCGCAGATCTCGGAGGATTTCCAGGGTCAGAATGGTGGGAAGCCAGAATTGAAGGCCCTCCTCGAGGGTGCCATAGACCAATTCTACCTCGATGGCGCCGAAGTGGACATCGACGTGGCGGAGACAACGATTGAAGGCGAAACGGCCTCCGTCATGGGCATCGGCCTTGAGACCGACATGGGCGAAGCAACGATGGACATGGAGCTCAAGAAAGAGGCAGACGGCGCCTGGCGCATCATTGCGATAGAGTTCATTATGTAGACAGACGGGCCGAGGCCGAACACGACGTCTTACCCGGCACAGCATCTGAATAGCCTGATCTATGCCTCCGGTACAGGTGGCGCCCTTTTCCTTGACGAGTCCGGAACATGGTGGGAGGTAGGAGTGAGTTCTGATGGCCGGCGGCTGAGACAGTGGGGGTACCTGAGATGCACTCGTTGAAGAACTTCGTCGGTGTATGGATTGTGTACGGTCTGTTGGCTTCGGGCGCCATGGCGCAGCCACCGATTCCGTCATTGGCCGAGTCCGACGCCCCGGGAGTTGCCAGGCAGGAACTGCCGAACCCCCTCATCACCCTCGATGGTGTGGACATCACCACCACCTCAGCCTGGCGGGAGGTACGCCGCCCGGAGATACTCGAACTCTTCCGCACCCACGTATACGGCCGCACGCCGGAGGGTACTGTCGAGATGAACGCCGAGGTATTCGACGAGGACCGGAATGCCCTGGGCGGCAAAGCGATCCGCAAACAGGTGGCCATCCACCTTGGTCGAGGCGGGAAAAGCATGCGCGTGGATCTGCTTCTGTTTCTGCCCGTGTCCGCCGAAAGACGGCCGGTCCCGGTACTTACGCTCCTCAACTTCTCGGGAAACCACGCCGTGCACGATGACCCAGCTATCGCCTTTCCTCGCGGGCCCGTCCCGTTAAGGTTTCGGCAGGTCCGTGGCGCCAAATCCGAACGATTCCGCGTCGAGGCCATCGTCGCCCGCGGCTTCGGGCTGGCCACGGCTTACTGCGGCGACATCGCCCTGGATACCGACGCCAGCTTCCAGACGGGTGCCCATGTCCTTTTCGGCACGCCCACTGACCGCGCCGGCGACACCTGGGGCACTCTTGGCGCCTGGGCATGGGGACTGAGCCGCATCCTCGACTACCTCGAAACCGACCCCGACGTTGATGCGCAGCGCGTGGCCGTGCTTGGCCACTCCCGGCTCGGCAAGACCGCCCTTTGGGCCGGCGCACAGGACGACCGATTTGCCATCGTCATCTCCAACAATTCAGGCAGCGGCGGCGCAGCGCTCGCGCGCAACAAGAAAGGTGAGCGCATCAAGGACGCTACGCGCAAGTACCTCTATTGGTACTGCACCAACTACCTGGGTTATAGCGAGCGGGAGGGCGAACTTCCCGTCGACCAGCACATGCTTCTGAGCCTAATCGCCCCCCGGCCTGTCTACGTAGCGAGCGCCTCTGAGGACGCCTGGGCCGATCCCGAGGGCGAGTTTCTCTCCTGTATATACGCCGGTCCCGTCTATCGTCTGTTCGGCCTGGAAGGAGTTAGCGCCACTGAATTTCCCCCGCCCGATACGCCCCTCCATCGCGGTACTATTGGCTATCATCTCCGCACTGGCAAACACGGCCTCACTCCCTACGACTTTGAACAGTACATGACCTTCGCGGAGGCGTGCTTTCGAGATGGTAAGAACCCGTTCGAAACCATCGACTTGCCTTTCCCCGAGATTCGCCTCCAAACGGCGCCCTAGAAGTGAAGCAGGTGTGATGAGAAGAATGCTTAGAGCATCTAAGGAGTCGAGGCGTCTGAACCTGGGGCTCCCTTTGGCGACGGCCTTGGTAGCTGTCTGCTTGGCAGCCGCTTCCGCGGGGGCCGCCGAGGCCAAGGCTGTGTACGAATTCGCCGATGTCGAGCACCTACCTATCCAGAACGGGCTGCCCGATCCGTTCTTGATGCCCGGCGGCAAGCGGGTTCAAACATCATCGGACTGGCAGAAGCAACGCGAGCATCTCAAGGCGATGCTGGCACATTACCTGTACGGTCACATGCCGCCTCGACCTAAGGAGATCGTGATCGAGCAAACCGGCTCGGCGCTGGTACATGAAGGCAAGGGCGTCGAGGAGCAGTATACGCTGACGATTCGCCGCGGCGGAAAAAGCGTCACGTGCCGTTTTCTAGTTGTACGCCCAGCGCTGAAAAAGGCCTACCCGGTCATTATTAAGAACGACCGTCTCTCATTCGATGCGTCGCCGTCCGCCAACGGTTTGTCCCTGCGTTTCGATCCGGGATCGGAAGCCGTCAGATGTGGTTACCTGCTGTGCCGATTCCACCGCATTGATTTGGCATCAGACGTCCAGGAAGAAGGCCG
The DNA here is from genome assembly GCA_964524145.1 of uncultured bacterium. GTDB lineage: Bacteria > Hydrogenedentota. Next base: position 43,955 of record CAZGCA010000007.1, read on the forward strand.
AGAAGCCGGGGTCTATTCCCTATATCCGGAATATGATTGGGGCGCCCTCGCCGTCTGGGGTTGGGGACACGGTGTGGTGCTGGACGCGCTGGATCAATTGGGCGTAGCGGATATGAGTAAGGTGGTTGCGACCGGCCATTCGCGTGGAGGCAAGGCGGCCTTGTGCGCCGGAATCTATGACGATCGCATTGCCATCACAGCCCCCAATTCGTCCGGGACCGGCGGCACGGGCAGCTTCCGCTACTTCGAGAAAGGCCAGAGGCCCCAGACGATCCGGAATCATATCGGTAGATACGAGCACTGGTTTCACGCCCGGTATTTCCAGTTTGCCGACAAGGAGGACCGCCTTCCTTTCGATGCACATTTCGCTAAGGCGCTGATCGCCCCGCGGGCTCTCGTCAACTGCCACGCCCGGCAAGACTACTGGGCCAACCCGTACGGGACCGAGTTGACGCATCGTGCCGCCGCGGTCGTTTTCGGATGGTTGGGCGCCGGAAACCGCATCGGGCTGCATTGGCGCAACGGCGGTCACGCTCAAAACCGGGAGGATTGGGCGGCCTTGTTGGATTTCGCGGATCATTATTTCTTTGACATGAGAACGGATCGGAGATTCGACGCCTGGACCTATCCGGACGCCGAACTGCCTTTTGACTGGAAGGCGCCTCCCTCGATCTTCTGAGGTAGCGTGCCCTGATACGTCGCCGGCCCTGTTGCGATACAGCTTGCTGTTGCCGGCAATCCCACACTCTACCCTGACAATCAACTAGTTCTCCCAGCAGGATGAAGTGACGTATTGCGATTTAGACCACTCGGACCATATGCTCTTGGCTAGACAGGTAAGAAGTGATGTCCCGCGGGATCTCTTTCCTGCTCTTTGCTCTGGCTTACGCATCCGCCAACCGTTCCGATATCGGCGGTGAAGGGTCCGAATTGGATACGAGGAAACCTGCAGACTTCGGTTTCCAGGCGTTGCACTCGACGGTCTTGGTCGATTATGGTCAGCAAACGGGGTTCTCATGAAGCGGATGCCGATAACAATGCCAAGGAATGTCCCCGGGCGGTGAATGAGAGGGACGTGCTATTCTGCCGGCACCGTTTCGATGGTAATCTCCATCTGGTTCCACTTGTAATTCACCCTGTGTGAGCGGCCCTCGGCGTTTTTCATGGCGTCCGACCAAATGAGCACCATGCGAGCTCCGTCATCGCTGATCCATTTAGGAGAGAGTTTGGGCTGGTACGTCCGGTTGCCGGGGTCGTCCAAGACCCATTCCTCCGTGTAGAAAAAGCGTTGCCATGGTCCCCAAGGCTGTTCGGCGTACCAGAGCCCCAGGCTGCCGGACTTGGTGTGCATCCACGAGGAGTAGTAGTCCTTCGCCTCGCCGGACAACCCCTTGCCGCCGTAGGTCCCGCCGTTGACCATGATGTACAGACCCAGCCCCTCGTTCCACACTACCGATGGCAGCCAGGAATACCAACCGAAGACGTCGCCCTTAGTGTTCTGCTCCGGAAAGGTGTGCATCGGGTGGCGCTCAGCGAGTGCGCTACTCCAACGCGGTTTTCCCTCGTCCCATCCCGCCAAGAATTCCCACGCAGCACGGGTCGCAATGCGATTCTTCGGGACACGGGCCAACAGCAGTTCATGGGTGCGGGCGCCTTCCGGAGAGTAGACGTACACGTAGCCGTCGGTGGCGGTGCTGTTGTCGCGCCCGTGCTGCAGGAACGCGCAATACGAAAACGGATACGCTTCGCCACCATGGTCATACACGCCCGACTCTTCGAAAAAGAACATCTCCTCCCGATTCACTGTGTACCGGACTTCGTCTTGGGGCGCGATCCGGCGGTCCTCGCCCTCGCTGTTCACGCGGTACCATGTCGCACCGTTGTCGGGCGAACGGAGGAGCTTCACGCCGCGAAAAGGCCCCGACCAATGGTTCTTGGGGCATTTCGAGACAAACGAATACAGAACCCCGTCCACCGACACGATGCCGTAGCCGAACCAACCGCGAGCTCCATAGAGAAACTCGGGATAGTTCGGTATGTCCTCTCGCTCAAACGCTGTGTGCGGTCCCACCAACCGGTACAGGTGATTGCTGAACGCCTTCGGGCCTCTTAGCCAATTCCCGTCGTCCATCGACACGATTTGGCTGTCGTCCGCGGCCCAGGTGATGCACCAATTGTCACCGCGCGCCTCGACGCGGCGCATGGTGTTCGACTGGAACACGATACCGGTCGGTCGTACCTTCTGTTTTGCCACGGTCTCATCGCCGGCGGCCTGAAGGGTGGTTACCCCCACGAGAAACATCACGGCAATAGCGGTTCCGCACGGCATCATCTCCATACCAGACCTCCATTTCGCACGTTGTCGTTGTTCGCGTTGTACCTTCACCCCAGCAAAATGACTCGACGGGCGGGTGTGCGATGTCGGAAGAGTCTCGGGGGACACATGGGGCAGGTTATCTGCATTCCGCTTATCAATGACGCAGGAGTCCACCGGCTAAACTGAAGGCCTGTTCGACCCTCAGCTGTTGCTGGCTTCCTGCGCTTGGTCCAAACGGCGCAGGACAAATTCGCGTTCTTCGGACCTCATAGAACAATGGCATCCCGCTCAACTTCTCTGTGGATCGGCGACACGCGCATGAAAGGGGACTCCCATTCGTCTTTGGAGTAGAAGACAGTGCAAACGAGCACGCCCCATGCCAACTACAGATCGTACAGAGCGTCTTCTACCTCATCCTCCTCTTTTCCAGAGAGCCGACTATCGGTCAGGATGAGAACATCGAAGTCCGACTCCTCCGCCTGGGTGCCTCGGGCAACGCTTCCGAAAAGCAACATCTCAGCAGACGGTTGGAACCCTCGCACAACCTCCCTGACGTTACCGAGGAACTCCTTGTCCTTATCAGAAATGACGCTTGCTTTTTCAAGTGCTATCATGTTGCTTATCCCTCGCCAAATCGCCGCAGCTTTCGACGCCATTCCAATCTCACATTATACACCATCAACCATTGTGTTGCACATCCTCTGTAACATTCCCAGACTCAGAGGTCGACGTCACACAAGCAGGTTCACCGCATCGGAGAGATTCTCGGGTGACAGGTGGGCATAGATCATCGTCGTCCTCAAAGCCGAATGGCCCAACAGTTCCCGTACCACGTTGTGGTCGCACCCTCGCATCACCAACTTGCTTGCAAACGCGTGACGATTATGCCGATGTCGGAATAAGCGTCATAATGCCGATCTCCGGATTATTCCGAACGGTGCCTTCGCTGTCGCTTGGTGACCGCACCATTTCTTCTTTCACGTTACCACCTGTGATTTGACTTTTCGGCATAATCCTGCTGTTTTCTTCTTCTGGGACCAACAACCAGAAGGAGGAAACAGCGATGATCGAACGGTTTTTCCCAGACCCGGGCACGTTGTCACGTTTGCGTACCACTCTTCTCGGGGACCACCTCGACGCCTTTGCTGGAGAACTCTGTAGACAGGGGTATGCGAACTCGACCGTGAAGCACAAGATCCGACTTGTCGGACAACTGTGTCGCTGGCTCGCACAGCAAGACTTCAGCATCCAGTGTCTGGACGAGGAGCGGCTTCGCGCATTTTGCCGTGCGCGAGACAAACGCCGTCACGATTGGAAAACACTGAAGGATTTCCTCAAGCAGTTGCGAACGTCGGGTGTTGTTCCCACTCCTTCGGCTGCGCGCGAGGAGAATAGTCTACATCCGATCGAACGGGAGTTCGCACGTTACCTGGAGCAGGAGCGCGGCCTTACCGATAACACGTTCGCGCGGATGCTCCCTGCTGTAAGAAGATTCCTACGGGAACAGTATGACAAAGGGCCGGTCAACCTCGCCGAACTCACGGCGAAGGATGTGACCGGCTTTATACTGGCCCACATTGACGACGAAGGGCCCGCCTCCGCGCGCGCAGTTGTGACGTACCTCCGTAGCTTCTTCCGTTTCCTTCACCAGCGGGGCGATACGGCCACAGACCTTGCCGCGGCCATCCCCGCGTTTTCTCAGTGGCGCCGTTCGGGTGTTCCCAAGTTTTTGGCGCCGGAAGAGGTTGAAAAACTCCTGCAAAGTTGTGATCGGAGCACCCCTGCAGGCCGGAGAGACTACGCCATTCTCCTTCTCTTAGCTCGTCTCGGCCTGCGGGGTGGAGAAGTGGCCCATATGGTATTGGAGGACATAGACTGGGCGGCTGGGGAACTCCTCGTCCGCGGCAAGAGTGCACGGGAAGACCGCATGCCGCTTCCTCACGACGTTGGACAAGCACTGGCAGGATATTTGCGCGAGGGGCGGCCCCGATGCGCGTCGCGCAGGATCTTTATTCGTGCACGGGCTCCGCACCAAGGCTTCGCCGGTCCCGTCGCTATCTGTGATATCGTCCGGAGGGCTCTGGCCCGTGCGGGCCTGAATCCCGACTTCAAAGGAGCCCACCTGTTACGCCATTCCTTGGCGACCCACATGCTGCGCAAAGGCAGTTCCCTCGCTGAAATCGGCGAGGTCTTGCGGCATCAACTCCCGGACACGACGGAGATCTACGCCAAGGTTGATTTAGGGGCATTGCGCGCCTTGGCCCAGCCGTGGAAAGGAGCCAAGACATGAGTGAACTTCGGAAAGCTCTTGAAGGGTATCTGGCCGTACGGCGGGCGCTTGGCTTCGCGTTGCGCCTGGCTGGGCGTCTGCTCCACAAATTCGTGGACTTTGCGGAGCAGGAAAACGCTTCATTCATTACCACGGACTTGGCGTTGCGCTGGGCCACACAACCAAAAAACTGCCAGCCGGCGCAGTGGGGCAACCGGCTCAGTATGGTACGTGGCTTTGCCCGGTATCACCAAGCGACGGACCCGCGTACGGAGATCCCGCCCGAGGGCTTGTTTCCAATGCGGTACCCCCGCAAGGCGCCTTATCTCTATACGGACGGCGAAATAGTACGGCTGCTCGAGGCCGCCCAGAAGCTTCCATCGCCCAAGGGCTTGCGCGCACCAACCTATTGCACCCTCCTCGGACTTCTTGCCGTAACCGGTATGCGCGTGAGCGAAGCCCTCGCCCTGGAGCGCGAAGATGTCGACCTGACGCAAAGTCTACTCATCGTCCGTCACACAAAGTTCGGTAAGTCGCGATGGGTGCCGATCCATCCAACGACATGCGCTGCCCTCCTGCAATACGTGCGTGCGCGCGACGAGGTTTTTCCGAAGCCAACCACAACAAGCTTTTTCCTGTCCGAAGACGGCACCCGTTTGACGGACTGCACGGTTCGCAAGACCTTCATCAAGCTCTCCCGCAGGATCGGGTTGAGAGGATTAGAGGACAGCCATGGTCCGCGCCTCCACGATCTTCGTCACCGCTTCGCCGTGCGTACTCTACAAGATTGGTATCGCGAGGGGAGAGATGTTGAGCGACATCTGCCCGAATTGAGCGCCTATCTTGGTCACGCACACGTACGTGACACCTACTGGTATCTCACCGCCACCCCCGAACTCCTGCAATTGGCCGCACACCGTCTCGACGCAGAGAAAGGAGCGTTACTATGAAAACCCAGGAGATGTTCCCCCACTTGTTGGAGGCGTTCTTCACCGACCGCCTTATGCGACAGCGAAAAGCGACCCCCCATACCATCGCGAGCTACCGCGATACTTTCCGCCTCCTCCTCAAGTTCGCGCAAAGGCGTCTAAAGAAGCCCCCTTCCAGACTGGCCCTGCAGGAACTGGACACGCCATTCATTGGGGCTTTCTTGGACCATATGGAAAAGGAACGCGGCAACACGGCGCGGAGCAGGAATGTTCGCCTGGCAGCCATTCGCGCATTTTTCCGGTATGTGGCGCTCCAAGAACCAAGCTGCAGCGCATTGGCCCAACGCGTGTTGGCCATGCCCAACAAACGCTACAAGAAAAAGCAGATCGAGTTCTTGACTCGACCGGAGATCGATGCGTTGCTGGCTGCACCCGATCCCTCTACATGGACGGGACGCCGGGACCGGACTATGCTGCTGGTGGCGGTGCAAACAGGGGTCCGAGTCTCTGAACTAACCGCCCTTTGCTGCGACGATGTAACGCTGACTACCGGCGCGCACGTGCGGTGCATCGGCAAAGGTCGTAAAGAACGATGCACCCCTCTGCGCAAAGAAGCGGTGACGGCATTGCGGGCCTGGCTGCGCGAGCGTAACGGACAGGCCTCAGACCCCCTCTTTCCCAGCATTCGAGGCGGCCGCATGAGCACGGACAGCGTTGAACGCCGATTGGAAAAGCACCTCGCAGCCGCTCGACAACAATGTCCGTCCCTGCGCAAGAAACATGTTACGCCCCACGTCCTGCGCCATACGACGGCCATGGAACTTCTTCAAGGCGGCGTCGACTGCGCCGTGATTGCACTGTGGCTTGGACACGAATCGGTCGATACTACCCAGATGTATCTTCATGGCAACCTTGAACTGAAGGAAAGGGCCATGGCGAAAACCGCACCAATCGATGTCCCGCTAGGCCGTTACCGTCCAGACGATGAACTCCTGGCCTTTCTCCAGAGCCTCTGATTATGCCGAGCAAGACCTTTCATGCATGCAGAGCTTCGCCTCCAAACGATGTGCAGATCGGAATAATCCGGAGATCGGCATTATGCCTCATGTCGTGCCATCGGAAGTCCGAAATGCACGCTTCCTTCATAAGGTTGCGCCACGCTGCATGCACGTTATCAAAGGAGCCACCCGTCCGCGACTTGAACACAAGTCCTTCCTTTGATGTTTGCCTCCGCCAATCTCGTAGCACAGACAGTGCCGTCGCGTTGGGCGGAATATGCCGTGCCTTCCCGTTCTTCGTGATCTCGTCTCGCACCGTAAGCATCGCTCCCTTCAGATCTACGTCGCTCCACTCTATGGCGAACAGCTCTCCTCGCCGCAACCCCGTATTGAGCGATGGCACCACCATCGGTTTGAGATGATCCACAAACTCGGCATTGCGAAAACTCGGCAGCCTCTCGTATCCGTACCGCTTGCGCCACGCATTCGTCCTCGCTCGCCCTTCACGTATTCATTCTTTTCGAGCATCGAGTGCAGCACAAAGGCGCCCTTCCTCATCGGACAGAAAGTCCAGAACCATCACCTGAACAGCCGTTACGTTAAACTGGGCCACCTTCCGCCCCCCCCAAAACGTGTAGCCGCCTGGCTCCCTTCTCCCGTTCTGCAGTCCCGACTTCAGGCGTGGCTACTTGCGTGCGTTGGGCATTGTGCGGGAGGCTTCTTGGGCGAAATGCCCAAGCCAAGGGATACCGGAAACAAGGATCGCCTCATCCACGTCCAAACCGGCACAGCCCAGATAGCTCTCCTCAAACGCTATCTTGATAAGAAGCGACGCCAGGATCGTGACAGTCTCACGTTTGTCATAACATCATTGATCGCTGTTCGTCGTCAACATCGAAGAGCTCATCAGTACTTACTTCGCATTTGTCGATCCACTCTGCGTTGGCGTCAACCGTGCTCGAGGTAAGCGCCAGTGGCGAAAGGAACTCGACGCGACTGTTGTCGTCGGTGTTGGCTACGTCGTTCCACACGGCGCGTTGCAGGCTCGCGGTCGTCGCAACGCACATGTCTGTCAGTATAGACCAATCATTGACAGCAATCCGCTCGAGATCCTCCCGCACCTCCCGGATCGAAAACCGTTCGGCCAGTTCCGTTTCGTTGAGCCGCAACGGGTGCTGTGTGCCGAGCAGACAGTAGTCAACCTGACTGATCCGGAACATCGTCACATAGTGAAACGTTTCCGCAAAACTGCGGACTATCGATCTCATGACTTCCGGCTGGATACTGTACGCCTGGACCCATGTACACATGAGACCGTCATCTTTGAGCGCTTCGGCCGCCGCTCGGAAGGCTTCGACCGTGAACAGCTTGGCAGCGCCGGGCATCCACGGATTCGACGGTTCGCTGATGATGACGTCGTACCGGTTCCTGTTCATCAGCAAATGGTTTCTGCCGTCCTCGAACACTACCCTGAGACGCGGATCGGCCAGCGCGTTGTGGTTCACATAGTCAAAGAAATGTGTTGCCCGGTACATCTCGGGTGCGATCTCGGCGCAGATGATAGACCCAACGTCGGGATGTTGCTCTACTGCGCCGACAGTCACACCGCTGGCCAAACCGATAACCAACACGTCGTCTCGGTTGCGAGCGCAGAACACCGGCAGGTGTCCAACAACAGTCTGGGTGAGCATGTCCGTACCGAGCAAGGATTCTTCTTCCGAATCCTGCGCGTTCTGATCCTCAGCCAACGACAAGCCCCCCTTTCCAGGTACCCACACGTTTTCGGCACCGGGTGCCCACGCGCTCGCGTCAGGTTTTCCCTCGATGACGAGGGTCCGCACGTCAATCCCGCCGAGAACGGCTACCGTCGCGTTGGCTCCTTCTTCATAGTAGAGAACGGTCCGACTGCCTTCGGGCCCGGCAAGACCGCGGGTTACCATCATGTATGGAGGACTGGTAAGCAGCTTCCGGGACCATCCGGGCAAGGTCATGGTCAAGACTGCAAGCGGGATAACGGCGCCGACCAGGGCGATCACGGACCATCTGCCGCCGATACGTTCCCGCACGGGTGTTCGCAGAAGCACGTACGAAACGAGAAGACTGCCGAGCACGAGGTTGACGATAATGGTCGTGCGGAGCGAACCGCGAATGCCAAGCGAAGGGATCATGACGAACCCCGCACAGAGGCTGCCGGCAACTGCTCCCACGGCGTTGCCTGCGTACAGGCCGCCGATAGCTTTCCCGACACGTTCTCTGGGCGCGCGCAGGGTCTGGCTGACGAGAGGGAACACGCCCCCGGACAAGACGGTCGGCACGAGCAGCAGAGCGTAGAACATGAAGAACAGCGCCACATAGAGCAGAAACTGCTGGTTTCGCAGCAGGATCATCACTTCGCTCAGCGAGTAGTAGACGAGCCCGACAATGTTCATCAAGACGACCATCGCAACGGCAACAGCTACTTGCAGTTTTGCCAGGGCAACCCACAGGTTTTTGTATCCCGCGGCGCGTTTGCCGAACAAGGCGCTGCCAAACGCCAGCCCGAAGATGAACGCTGCGAGAACGATGGTGAACGCGTACGTGCTCGGTCCGACGAAGAGAGCGAGCAGCCGGGTCCATATCACCTCGTAAGACATCGCAGCAAATCCCGATACTGCAAACGCTATCGTGGCAACCCAAAACGCTTCCCTTTCGCCCTCAGATCGAGCCGCCGGTTCCGGACGAGTTTCTTCTCTGCCCGGCACTACGCTCGCGGGAACGTAGTGGTGCAAGATAACGGACACCACCCCAACAGCTCCCGTAACGGCGGTCGCGCCGAGCAGCGTGGCTCCCACCCCAAATATCCGGATGAAGAAGAAACCCGTAGCAAACGCTCCGACGACGGCTCCGAGCGTGTTGGCTGCGTAAAGCATGCCCATGTCCTCCCCGTAAGAGTCCGGCGCGCGTGCCATAACCTTGGCCAGCACGGGCAAAGTCCCGCCCATCAGGAAGCTCGGTATGAGAAGAAGCAGCAAGGCAACGCCTGCGCGGACACCCTGCAAGAGCGGCCCGCTGCCGCCCGTGGAGGCATAGATAATCCGGAACAACGGAACCGCCGCTTCAACCAGCCGCGGAAGGCACAAACAGTATAGCGCGATCGCCAACTCGAGCAGACCGTATACTCGTAGATGGTCGGTCCGCCGGTCAGCCCACCGTCCAATGAGGAGGCTGCCCGCCGCCAGCCCGCCCATGAATGCGGCCAACACCATGCTGATGACGTACGTGGTGTTGCCGAGAAGAATCCCGATCTGACGCGTCCAGACGATCTCGTAGGCAAGGGACGATGCGCCGGTCAAGAAGAAGAACGTCAGGACGACACTTCGCATCGCCCGGCTGCGGTCATGACCCATTCAATCTCCAAGAGGAAGGCTGTCTCGCGGTCGTGCAGATGACATTATACTGCGGTTGGCAACAGGGGTCAAGAATGCCGCATCATGGTATGCGACAGTTCGATGCAACAAGCGGCCCGATAGAGAGGAAGGCCGCATTCTTGTGCCGATTTCCCTGACGCACGAATGCACCGGTCGGAGAGACAACATCAATAACCATGCAGGCGGCGGTGTCGCGCAAGCTGATGTCAACAGCCACATTTAGATCGGTAACCGTGAAGGTGTCGAACACCTCTATTGTGCTCATAATGATACCCCTAGACTGGATGGGCGTATCAGCGGAGCTCACGGTTCCATACCCCTCGAAATCCAGACTCCACGGATTCAGTGTCAGTTCATCGTTCGGCTCCAAGTGCAACGTCCATTCTCCACGAGGGTCTAAACCGTCCAATACAGTCGGACTGTCTCGTACAACACCTTCGTAAGGACAGCCAACAACAACATCTGCGTAGCCGTCACCATTCACGTCTCCCGCACTCGATACCGTCTCTCCGCGAATCGCAATGGTGCTGTCAGGCGCCTGCGATGGTGCCTGAGGCGGGCCAAGATGGGCCTGCGCTCCCACGATAACATCTGCATAGCCGTCACCGTTCACATCTCCCTCACTTGGCGCCGTTTGTTGAGCGTCAGCACATTTGGCACAGATGCGGCCCAGTGCGGGGGTGAGGGATCGTAAGCCCTGGAGAGCTTAGCCCGGAAGGGCCGTACGATACGGTTCGGCTTTATGGTACAGTGGAACATCGGAGAGAATGGAGGTGACTATAGAGCAGGAAGCAGTAGCAAGCGTGAGGACAGTATGCCCGACAGAGCAGAAGCCGCACAAGACGGTAGAAGCGGCCGGTAGTAGTATCGTCGTGCTTAAGACGGCTTGGGCGGCATCCGACCATCCCGAGACAAGCCCAACGGTACAAGGAACCCCTTAGTGCTGCATGAACGAGCTTATGGGATTTCCGGGCAGCTAGATGCGCACCCTTTGCGAGGCGAAGTATTGAGGTGCTATGGAGATTGTCGGCCGCAGCTGCTTCATTCGTAGACATGCGAGGCGAAGGTATGCGTAATCGCTTTTCTGTCTGTGTTCGTAAAGCCTATGGAAGAAGCGCCCCATTCCAGCGGGTAGTTCCCCCGTGTTGATCTAGTACTGACTGAAAAGGGACTGTACCCCTGTGTGTCTTGAAGAGGACCGTTCCTCCGTATGTGCGACGGTTGCGTATTGCGATAGCGTCACAACTTAGTGTTGCGTAGGCTGTTATGATTCTCTAGTACGAGAACGTCCATTTCGTACGTGCACAGTAAGTGCCAAGAGTAGCGGGGAATCGGGGCGTTTTCGTTGGATTATGCTCCCACAATTATCCGGATTGGGATAGCCCGCGAGGCACGCACGATGAAGGGCCTTTGGTGAAGTCAGAACCTTCACGTTGTCCCTCTAACTGACGGTCCCCAGTGTGGCGTTGATGACGAGCTGGACGTCCAAGGCATTGGGCTTGGTGTCGCCATTGAGATCGGTTGCGAAGGAAAGCTGCATCCCCGGGCGTTAGTGACGAGCTGCACGTTTACAGCATCCACGCGTCCGCCGCCGTCCAACTTTAGCGGATTGCGGTCCCAGGGCCGGACTTATGGCGGTAAGGCTTATTCGCGCGTGATGGATACCCCGCTGGGTGCGTCGACCTCGCTTCTGACTTCACCCCCTCTGTCACGCGTGTGCGATACGTGTACGATGCCGTGGGGGGTAGGGATGGCGCCCTTGACCCAATCCAGATCGCCCAGATGCGGTTGCACCAGGAGCCGGCTAGAGCCGGGTGCGAGCGGCTTACAGCCGAGTATATGCTCGGAGAGCCACGCGGTCGGCCCGCCAGCCCAGCCGTGACACAGGCTATGCCGGAATCCCTTGTAGCAGTAGTCGCCAAAGTCGCCGTGAATATCTTTCTTCCCTTCGGGCACGAGGCGATCGATAGGGCAGGCATTGTCTGTCCAAGCGAGGTCGAAGTCTTCCCAGAACGTGGTGGCGCCGAAGTCGAGCATAGCGCCCCAGTAGCTGCGAATGAGGTCCAGGCATCTCTGGTAATCCTGCGCTCGGGCACGCGCCTCGAGAACATAGTAACCGTAGAACGTGGACACGCCTCCGAATGGGTTTAGCCCCAGGACTTCCCGATTTGCCTGCGCGGGGTCGAGCATGCCCGCCAGGACCATCATGGCCGCAGGCGACTTGCGGCCGCCATGATGAACGTGGTGCTCCTGGAGGCGCTCAATCGCCCGCCCACACTGTTGCTGCATGCCCGGTTCATCGAGAATGGCACAGAGCCTGGCGGCGTGGCGGAAGCCGCGCACCATCAAGGCCTGCAGACCGGCATGAACGGCCGCTTTGTCGGGCGACGTCGGCCAGTCGAGAAATCCGTTGGGAAGCGTTTCGGCGCCGTCTTCGTCAATCTGCGCCTGCAGGTGTTCCAGCAAGGCCAGGAGATAGTCTTTCTGCTCGCGCAGATAGCTGAGGTCGCCGTGGTAGAGATACCAGTCGTGGTGGCAGATGATCCACCACAGCGAGTAGGAGCCGTGGTTATTCATGAAGCGGGGTAGCGGGGTTTCATCGCGCTTCAAGTCGAGGCTGTGTCTGACGACATCTACATCGCCAAAGACATTACTTATAACCATCATTTCGGGGTGAAGGTCGCCAATCCAGACAGTCCGGTCGCGCTTGATGCCGTCCCACACCTGATCCTGCATATTCAGGTGAACGGTGTAGGCGCCGGTTTTCCAGATGTCATTGAGCCGCTGGTCATTGGATTCGAATGCGCCCTTGCGCTCGAGATCGCGATACAGCAGTACCGCCCGCGCTTGCTTCAGGTCGACGTAGCGGCCTTTGTCTGCGACGTCGATACGGACGAAGCGGAAGCCTGTATTGCCAAACTCAAGCATGCCGGCGGCCGGAGCCTGGACCAGACTGTCATGGATGGCGTGGTCCTGGTTTGAGCCGTGCATGGCTTCGCTGGCGGATTCGCCGAAACGGATACGCAGCCAAACGGGGCTGCGGTCGGTCTGATCCGCAAAGAGCAGTTGGACTCCTCCGTGCAATTCGCGCCCGTAATCGAGGAGGATGCCAGCGCCATCTTTCATGATGCATCCGGGCCTACCCCACATGGGTGTTACGTCGGTCCTGTTTAACAGCAGGCGCTCAGCATGCTCTGGCCTCGTCTCGCCTTCGGTTTGCCAGAGAATTCTCTCTGGTGGAACGTAACGCCGCACCCGGTTATCTCGTATGCTGCTATCTTTGTTCATGCTGATTGTGATCTGCCCCCAGTAACGGTACCAGAGATCAAGTGAGAGCAAACGCCGTTGTCACGGGTTGCTCCCCGCATCAGGAGGCCAGGGTATCCTGGCCTCGGGCGCAGGCAGCCGATAGCCTAACGCGCTGTGCGGGCTAACCTCATTGTAGTCTCGATGCGACCGTTTCATCAATATCCAAGCTTCCAAGGCGATGCGGCAGGCCGCTAGAAATATGATGCCTTGGCGCGCACTCCAATACTGGATTTCTTTTAACACCCATCTCATTGCAGGTATGCGAACAATAGAGTAGGCCTCTTAATCAGAAGATCAACAGAAAGGCGTATGCCATGAAAGACCGGAACGGACAAGGGCTACCGTCCCCCTGAAGCTAACAAGAAACAGAGAGTTCGTATGACGGAGCTTCGCCACTTCAGTCAAACGAGTCATTTCTGAGGTGTTCCGTCCATCAGTTTCTGGAAGCGTTCCGACATCGTCCGGAAAACCTTGGCTCTTTCCGGCGGCTCTTTTCGCATCGCGATCGGAAGAATGCTCTCTTCCCAAGACTCGACGTGACAGCGTTCGGCCCAATGATCGTACATCGCCGCCATTGTCTTAACGCGTTCCGGATACGTCGCAGCGAGATCAAGCGTCTCAACAGGGTCCGTTTCCAGATCGTAGAGCTCCCATTCGTTCGAGTAAGTGGTCACCAACTCGCTGCTGAGGTAGACACCGTAGTTCGAATACTCCGACACGAGTTTCCATTTCCCGTGACGAACCGCGCGGTTGCCTTCGTGCTCCCAGAACAGCGCCTGGTGTCCTTCCCGTTTCTTGCCGTCCAATACGGGAAGCAGACTTCTTCCCTCGAGCGGGATGATTTCGTTCCCGTCATAAGTCCTCGGATACTCGGCGCCGGCGACGTCCAGGAACGTTGCCATGAGGTCAATCACATGGCCAACTTGACGGGTTATACTACCCCGGTCTTTGACAACAGCAGGCCATTTGACGATGCACGGCGTGTTTATACCACCTTCGTGAGCCCAATGCTTGTACTCGCGAAACGGCGTGTTGCTTGCGTTCGCCCAGGGCACATAGTATCCCGAGCACGACTCTGGGGGGCCCGGCGGCACACCGGGCTTTAGCTCGAACGGCTCCGGACAGGCGCCGTTGTCGGATAGGAATATCACCAGCGTGTTCTCTTCATCACCGGTTCGCCTAATCGATTCGAGTATCCTGCCGATGTTCCGGTCCATGCGGTCTACCATCGCCGCATAGACCGCCATCCGCAGATCCCATTCTTCTTTGTCAGTGACGACGTCCCAGGGGTTGACTTCCGGCTCGCGCGGCGTAAGCTCACAGTCCTGAGGTAAGAGACCCAGCTCTTTCTGACGTGCGAGTCGGCGACGCCGCAACTCGTCCCACCCGATCATATACGTACCTTTGTATTTGGCAATGTCTTCCGGCCACGCGTGAAGTGGGAAGTGGGGAGCAGTGTAGGAGACGTAGAGGAAGTACGGATTGTCGTCTTTGTTGGCGTACTCGTTGATGAACTTCGCTGCGTAATCCGTGAACGCGTCCGTCACGTAGTAGTTGTCCCCTTCTGGCTCCACCAGTTCGCCGTTCCGGGCCAACATATGCTCCGGGGCGGGTTCGAAGTAATTGGCAACCCCGTGGAGAATCCCGTAGTACTCATCGAAACCACGGTCTGTGGGCCACATACCCTCTTCACGTCCAACGTGCCATTTGCCGACCACGAGCGTGTGATAGCCGGCCTGCCCGAGCGCCTCTCCGATTGTAATAGCGTTCCGGCTTAGATGGCCACGATAGCCAGGCCTGTCAAAATCGAACTCACGATCGGTCATGTAGCCGATACCGGCTTGGTGAGGATACAGGCCGGTGAGAAGCGAGGCGCGTGTGGGACAACACCGAGCGCAGTTGTAGAACTGCGTGAACCGTACGCCCTCCGCAGCCAAGCGGTCCAGGTTGGGCGTGGAGATTTCGCCCCCGTAGCAACCGATGTCCGAGTAGCCGAGGTCGTCGGCCATAATCAGAACGACGTTCGGCCGTTTTGCCTTCTTCGGAGGATCTCCGGCGACAGCATCTGAGGAGGTTCGCGGAGAACAATGCAGTGCAGATGTCCCGAACGCTCCCGCGGCAAGCCACAGCATATCTCGTCTGCTTATTCGCGAAGCTCCCGATGTGCCGCTGCCGTGCTCCAACCTACGAGATCGCATTGGGGATGACCAAAACCTCGTGCTCAGAATACCCAATTCAAGTGCCTATAGGTTTACTCTTATACACCACAAGGGCACAAAAGTCAAGACAAAGATCGACGTAACACTCTATATCGCATCTAACAACGATATATATCATGATGGCATCGGGTCATTTCACGCGCTCTGTTGGAGACGAACAGTCCCATTAGTAAGTGATAAGGGGCTGAAAAGGGGGCTGTCCTCCCCTTTTTTCACTCGTGATTAGGCTCAGATTTCGGCACGTAAACTGTTGAGAGAGTGTAAGTAGCGGCTAATCGCGATTTTTTTCTTGACAAAGGGACACGAACGTGCTATATTGTTATGCAGAAACGATACATAGCGTTCGGATGCGTGAGAGCGGGATGCTCGGCATGAAAGGATGCATCTTCCATGAGTCGCGAACTTAAACACGTTGAAGTCAAGAAGACCCTGAGAGAACATATCAGCACGAAATACTCCATGGGTTCAAAGATACCTTCTACGGTGGAGCTTCATAGATCGTTCGGTGTGAGTCAGGGAACGATCAACCGAGCGCTCCGCGACTTGGTGGAGGAAGGACTTGTCGAGCGGTTTGAAGGTCGGGGCACGTTTGTGTCGCACGGGAACAATCGCAGGGGATTTCTCTGGCCCGCGGGCCCGAGGGAATGGTCGCAGGACCCGTATCCGGCTGCGATACTCCACGCGGCTGAACAAGAAGCGCACACTCGCGAAAAGCACCTCCTCGTGGGGGCGGTGCGAGACGTGGCGAAACCAGGATTCACCCTTCAGGGCAACACATCGGTAGCTGGGGTCATGGTCCTCTTCAACCACGACCACCGCGTGGTTGAGTCTTACCACAAGCAGCACATTCCGGTAGTGCTTGTCGATCCCCTTGTGAGAACCACAGGCGTACCGTTTGTGACAGCTGATCACTTTTCTGCCGGGCGCGAAGGGACTTTGCATTTGACACGGTTGGGTCACCAGCGCATTGTCCACGTAAGCATACTCTTTCCCTTCACCCCCATGCCGGTGGAAGAGCGCATCCTTGGGTACAAGGCGGCAATGCGCGAGGCGGGCCTGGAGGAGAAGAGCCACATCCACAAGACGTTCTCTCTTGAGGCGTCCCGGGTGGAATCGGACCAAGGGCGAGCCGTGAGAGAGTCTGCAATAAAGGAGTTCCTGAGCATGCTCGAAACGGTTCAACCGACAGCATGCTTTTGTTACGACGATCTCCTGGCGGCTG
This sequence comes from uncultured bacterium, assembly GCA_964524145.1. Lineage (GTDB taxonomy): Bacteria > Hydrogenedentota. The sequence continues at coordinate 60,625 of CAZGCA010000007.1, forward strand.
CGGTGCTTCATATATGTCACGAGCACGGTGTGCGCGTACCCGATGACATGTGTGTTGTTGGCATCAACGACGTTGGCGTGGCCGCTCACACCTGGCCCGCTTTGACGACGGTTCACCTTCCTGTTGAGGAGATTGGTCGAGCGGCCGTACGGATGCTCGACACGCTCATCGAGGAAGATCGTCTCACCGGGGGCGGAGAGATCCTCGGGGTGCATTTGGTGGAACGGGCTTCGACAAAGGTGCCCGCTGCGAAGCAGGGTTCCAGGAAATGAAAGAAGAAACGGTAGTCCAAAGCGTGAGTGGACGCAAAGGTCGAGAGGAGGTGAGCGAGAAGCAAGTCGTTGCGAAACTGTTGTGGTGGAACAGGACAAGGTGCGGTTGGGACGTAGTATTCCGAAGCAAAGGAGGAGTCAACAATGAAACAGAGCAGAGGATTCACGTTGATTGAGTTGCTGGTGGTCATTGCGATCATCGGCATACTGGCGGCAATCCTGCTGCCCGCCCTGGCCCGGGCACGCGAGGCGGCGCGACGAGCCTCGTGTGCGAACAACCTCAAGCAATGGGGGCTGATCTTCAAGATGTACGCGAACGAGAACAACGGCGCGTTCCCACCTTTGAGCGGCTATGTGTTTGCCCTGTGGCCAAAGGCGAGGGTCTTGTACCCGGAATATTGGACCGACCCCATGATCGGGCTCTGTCCCTCGGATAGCCAAGCCAGCTCAGCCGTCTACTTAGGTACGTCGATCAAACCGGCTGAGGTTTTGCAGCGCATCGACGAGTGTGGTCCCAACGGCAAGATAGCTCTGTTGGACTTCCCCATCTCGTACATCTATTTTCCTTACGCGGCGACGGAGTCCTGGGAATTCTGCCCGTGGTACGCTGCATGGAACGCCTACATAGCGTACGTGGGTGCAGACGCAGCCAGCCGCCGTTTGGACACACTGTTTGATTGCAGTTTCACATCAGGTGAGATAGCTTACGACTGCAATATTACGGGTGCCATAGACCGCGACTGGAATGCAGGTGCTTTTAGCAGCCTGGGCGGTATCCCGAGCCTCCCTCTGCCGATCGGCTGGCAGGGGTACACGGATGCCGCGAACGCCATAACGAACAGTACCCGTTATAGCGACTGGACGCTGTACAGAATGCGGGAAGGTATCGAGCGGTTCCTGATCACCGACATAAACAACCCGGCCGGTTCAAGCGTGGCGCAGAGTGAGCTACCGGTTATGTGGGACCGGTGGACACTCAACACCCCTTCGAATGCCACCGTGTCGGGCTTCAACCACATCCCCGGCGGTTCCAATGTGCTGTACATGGACGGGCACGTGGAGTTCGTCAAACTCGGGACCGAGTACCCGGTGCCGGGTTCGGGGGGGGTAGCGTCAACGGCAGGTTCAACTCTCAGCACTCCTGAGGAAATGGCGTTTCAGATGGGCCAGATACAGGCGGGGTTTGGCGGAAACTATACCCCGTAATGGGTAGAAGCCCGACTGTGCTGCATTGGACTGCCTCTTGTGGTGTAACCAGGTGACAGCGGGCCGGACAAGCTCCGGCCCGCTGTCTGAAGTGCCAAGCGCAGCGGTTGACCGTCAGTTGTCCGCTGGAGTTAGCCGTGCCGGTCCTGATCTGGAGGGTTCAGGTTCTACAAAGAGTCGTTGGGAAACTCTTCGCAGGGCATGCGGATCGATCCATAGACTTCCATACAAGAAGAATCGTGCTCGGGACCTACGAACATTGTCTCTTCTTGAGATGTCAAACCACAACTGAAACTGACAGACGGCCTTTGACGCGGTCATCCTATTAACACTATGATATAGTCTCGACCGTGTCGATAGAGATAGGGAAGAGAGTAACCATTGTCCAGAGAACGTCTAGACAGTCGCGAAGACCACGTGTTTCTGCCGTTTGGCAGGAAGCTCTCTTACGGGGTCGGAGGCTTCGGCGACTCGGTGGTGGCCAATGGCATCATCCATGCCGGCACGCTCTACACCCTCGCCCTGAAGATGAACATGACAACAATCGGTACGCTCATGATCATCCCTCGGGCCTGGGACGCCGTAACCGACCCCTTCATGGGCAACCTGTCGGACAACACCCGCACACGCTGGGGACGGCGCAGGCCCTACGTCTTGTTCGGAGGCCTCGCAACAGCGTTCATGTTTTTCCTGACGGTTTCACCGCCTGCGTTCTTGCAGGAAAAAGGCTTGCTGGCGTACTTCTTCACCTTCTGCATGCTGTATTTTACCGCGTACACGGTCTTCTCTGTCGCGTATGGCGCTCTCGGGCTCGAGATGAGTACCGAGTATCACGAACGCACCCGCGTGATGGGCTTTCGGGCGTTCTTCGTAGCGATCGGGGGTATGGTGGCCGGAGCCGCCATGTGGATAACGTTCCGTCCTGTCTGGTCGCCGCGTGTCGGCATGTCAATCATGGGCCTGGCGTTTGGTGGGGTTGCGTCAGCTTCGTTTATCCTAGCCGCATTTGGCACCCGCGAAGTCGGGGAAGTGCAGAAGCAAGAGAAGGTCGGCACCTTCCAGGCATTGAAATACACGATGACAAACAAGCAGTTCCTTCTACTCGTTTCAGCGCTGGCTCTGTACGTGCTTGGGTTGTACGTGACGATACCACTCCACCAGGTACTGAACAGCTACTACGTGTTTGGCGGCGATATGGAGGCTGCGTCGAAGGTCGAGCTCTACAAGAACACAATATATTCCGTGCTTATGTTGGGGGCAATAGCGCCCATTACCTGGGTTGGGACAAGATTGGGGAAACAGAAAACCCTGTCATTGTGCTTGTTGCTTGGGATCGCGGGTACCGGTTCGGTGTGGTTCCTGTTCACCCCTGATTTCCCCTACCTCCAATTGCTCACTCCGATCATTCTCGCTTTCTCGTTACCGGCGGTGCAGGTTTTCCCCATGTCCATCATGGCGGACATCTGTGACCTGGATGAATTGAAGACCGGGCTTCGCCGCGAGGGGATGTACGGCGCGAGCTTTGGTTTCGTGATTAAGCTCGTGCTGTCTTTCGTGCTGTATCTTTCGGGCAGGGCTCTTGACTTCGCCGGCATCGACCAGCATCTGGACATTCAGGCACCGGATGCTCTGTTCAGGTTGCGGCTGATGGCTGTTATTGTTCCTGTCACGCTGCTGGCGGCATCCGGTGTCCTCTTGTTCAAGCTCAATGTGCCGGAGGCAAAGGTTCGCGAGGTGCGGGCGATACTCGAGAATCGCCGCAACAAGAGAGGAGAAGAGAACTGAATGACGGCTTCCAGTTTATTGGGCAGTGCTTATGTCAGTTGCCACGTTTTCCGACCAGAAATGAGGAGTTGCTATGAACGCATCAGTTTTGCTGGACACTAGTCGCAACGTCGGCCCCATCGATCGCCGGATTTTTTCCGGCTTTCTGGAACACATAGGGCGGGCGATATACGGTGGCGTATTCGATCCGGGCAATCCGTCAAGCAACGATCCGGGATTCCGAGAGGACGTGCTCGAAGCGTTGCGCCCGATGCGCATGCCGCTGGTGCGCTATCCGGGCGGCAACTTCGTGAGCAACTACGATTGGCGTGACGCGATAGGGTCTCGAGAACAACGCCCCAGCCGGCCGGATTTCGCGTGGAAAACGGTCGAGCCGAACACGTTTGGCGTGGACGAGTTCATGGCATGGTGTCGCAGGCTTGACACCGGCGCGATGATGGTCGTGAACCTGGGCACGGGCGATGCCAAACAAGCGGCGCAACTGGTCGAGTACTGCAATCTTCCCGGCGGTACCTACTGGGCCGATCGGCGTATTGCCAACGGCAGCAAGAAACCCTACGGGACTAAACTCTGGTGTCTTGGAAACGAGATGGACGGCCCCTGGCAAGCCGGCCACGTACCGCCGGGCGTATATGCTCATAGGGCGAAGCAAGCCGGCCAGCTAATGAAAGGCCTCGACCCGACAATAGAATTGGTGGTCTCAGGCTCGTCGACGCCGGGGATGGCGAGCTACATGGAGTGGGACCGGATCGTGCTCGAACATTGCTGGGATCACGTCGATTACATCGCCACCCACCATTACAGCAGAAACTATCCTGACGACACGGCCCGATTTCTTGCCGAAGGCGTCGAGATCGATCGTATCATTGAGGACTACGCCGCGCTGACCCGGTACGTTAGGGCCCGCAAGAAAAGCGACAGGCAGGTCCATCTTGCCTTCGACGAATGGAACGTGTGGTACCGCGAGCAGGATCAACAGTCGGAGTGGTGGCAGCAGGCACCGCATTTGCTCGAAGAAGTCTACAATCTCGAAGATGCGCTGGTCGTGGCGCAGTATCTAAGCAGCTTCGTTCGCCATGCGGACACTGTGAAGGTTGCCTGTCTGGCCCAAATCGTCAACGTGCTTGCCCCAATCCTGACACGCCCCGACGGGCTGTTGGTCCAGAGTATCTACTATCCGTTCGTCCTGTACGCCAAGCACGCACAAGGAGCCTCACTGGCACCTGTCGTCGACAGCCCCACCTATCATGCCGGCGACCGTGGGGAGGTTCCGGTGGTCGACGTTGCTGCGTGTCACGACCCCGAACGCTCGAGGGCCACGCTGTTTCTGGTTAATCGGGATCTGCAACGCGAAATGACCGTCAACGTGACGTTATACGGCGCAACCGTCGAATCCGTAGCGGAGGTAACGTTCCTTTCGGGCACCGATCCCAAAGCTGCCAACTCCTGGGAAGACTCGAACGTGGTCACACTTGCGCCGGGTGAAGCGGACGTAACGGCTGATGGACGGGTGCGCGCACAAGTGCCTGCTTTGGGGCTGGCAGTGGTCGCACTCAAGCTGTCGGCTCAGTAGTGTTGTGCGAACTGGCTTTTGCCGCATCGATACTGCCTGGCCAAGTTCAAGCGCAAGGATGCCACTACTGCCGTTGAAGACGGCAAGAATATGAAGGCAGATATCGTATCGGAGACCTTACAATGGGCGATTCAGTCGAATCAACGCGACGTGAGTTTCTTGGAGGCGTTGCTGCTACAATAGCAGCAGGGGCGCTGCCACACTCTGGCCCAGCCTTTGCCGAATCTAAGAGACCACCCAACATTCTGTGGATCATGACGGACGAACAGCGCACTGACACGCTCGGTTGTTATGGCAACCCTTGGGCCAAGTCCCCCAACCTCGACCGGCTTGCAAGCAGCGGCGTGACGTTTCGCAACGCATTTGTACAAAGCCCGATCTGTATGCCGTCGCGTTCGGCAATGCTGACCGGGAAATACGGCCATACCTGCGAAATGCTGATGAACGGCTATAACCTCAATGTCACCTCGTGGCACCGTAAACAAATCGCCGATGCGCTTGAAAAAATGGGGCCGGATGAATTCAATCGAAGGGTCAAGAAGTTGGGATCCGAAGCCGCAAAGAAATTCCAAGGAAAATACACGACGGACCTGCCTGTCGCCTTCGAGCGCAATTTCGGAGAAGCCATACTGATAGCCACATTAAACAGAGAACTGGGCCTTATCGGCCAAGGCCCGCAACACAAGATGTTTCCGGAGATTTTTGCGGAAAACGGGTACCACACGACCCACGTCGGCAAACTGCACCACGGTTCGCCGCATTCAGGGTTCCAAGACACCATCCAGCAACCCGACCATGAACATGCTTGGTGGTTCGGGCTGCGCAAAGGTTACAATGAGGAAGAATACAATCTCCTTTCGTACCCTGGAGGGGCTGTCTTTGCTGGGACCTTCCCTGCACCGGCCTCCGAGACAACCTCCGCCAAATGGACCGACATCGCCATCGAACGTCTAAAACAGGCAACAGAACTACCTTTCCTGTTGCGGCTGTCTTTGCGCTCGCCACACACGCCGGTGTTGCCGCCGAAACCGTTTGACAGCATGTTTGATTCAAAAGACATGCCTATCCCGCATCCAACGCGTGAGGAGCTGGTGAAGATGTCTTTGTATGACAGGGGGCAATTGCCAAATCTATTTGATGAGGAACAAACTCACCGTATCTGGGCAAGTTATTTTGGTTTGGCATCCTTCGTAGACAACGAGATTGGCCGGTTGCTCGACGCCCTTGCGGCTTCGCCACACGCGGACAACACGATTGTGGTCTTTAATTCCGACCACGGCACCATGCTCGGCGAACACGATCTACTCCAGAAATCGGTCTTTTACGACCTTTCCGCCAGGGTCCCGCTGATCATCTCGTGGCCCGGCAGGATTCCGGAAGGGAAGAAAGTCGATGATTTGGTTGAGTTCATTGACGTAGCGCCGACATTATTCGACCTTGCGGAAATTAACACACCCGCGGACATGGAAGGCCAAAATCTGCGCAACACGATGAACGGAACCGCCAATCCGCGTGACGCCGTTTTCAGTGAGATATACACCGGCAAGTGTGACATGGACTGGCTGCGCGGCGAGGCGCCCGGCAGCATCCGGCGTATGATTCGAACCGAGGAGTGGTGTTTCGCAATGAACTACCCCGAAGACCCGCAATGTGGTCCGGACGGCGCTTTGTACAACGTAGTTGAGGACCCTGACGAGGTTAAAAACCTATACGATGACAAAAAACATGGAGCCGTAATAGCCAACCTCCGCAAACAACTCATAGATTGGGTGGGAGAATAACTGAAAGAACCTGCACATGCCTGAAGAAGCTGTCAAGCCGAAAAGACCGCCCAATATTCTGTGGATTATGACCGATGAACAACGCACCGACACACTCGGTTGTTATGGCAATCCCTGGGCCAAATCCCCCAACCTCGACCGGCTTGCAAGCCGCGGTGTGACGTTTCGCAACGCCTTTGTGCAAAGCCCGGCTTGCGTGCCGTCGCGGGCGACCATGCTGACCGGGAAATACGGACACACCTGCGACGTGCTGACAAACGGCTACAACCTCAACGTCACCTCGTGGCACCGCAAACAGATCGCCGATGCGCTTGAAAAAATGGGGCCGGATGAATTCGAGCGCAGGGTCAAAGAGTTGGGATCCGCCGCCACGAAGAGATTCCAAGGAAAATACACGACGGACCTGCCTGCCGCCTTCGAGGGCAATTTCGGGTTCGAAGCCATACTGCTAACCACATTAAACAGAGAACTGGGTCTTATTGGCCAAGGCCCGCAACATAAGATGTTTCCGGAGATTTTTGCGGAAAACGGCTACCACACGACCCACGTCGGCAAACTGCACCACGGTTCGCCGCATTCAGGGTTCCAAGACACTATCGAGCAACCCGACCATGAACATGCCTGGTGGTTCGGGCTGCGCAAAGGGTACGATGAGGAAGAACACAATGTTGTTGTTTATCCCGGGCCGGATGTGGCGATTCTCTCTGCTGGGACCTTCCCTGCATCGGCCTCCGAGACAACCTCCGCCAAATGGACCGACATAGCCATAGAACGCCTACAACAGGAAACGGACCAACCGTTCCTGTTGCGCCTGTCTTTGCGCTCGCCACACACGCCGGTGTTGCCGCCAAAACCGTTTGATAGCATGTTTGATCCAAAAGACATGCCTATCCCGCATCCAACGGATGAGGAACTGGCGAAGATGTCTTTGTACGACCGGCGGCAATTGCCCAATCTGTTCAATGAAGAACAAACGCACCGTATCTGGGCAAGTTATTTTGGTTTGGCATCCTTCGTAGAGAACGAGATTGGCCGGTTGCTCGACGCGCTTGCCGCTTCGCCACACGCGGACAACACAATTGTGGTCTTTA
>CAZGCA010000007.1:68432-97379 GCA_964524145.1 uncultured bacterium
TTGCTCGACGCGCTTGCCGCTTCGCCACACGCGGACAACACAATTGTGGTCTTTAATTCTGACCACGGCACAATGCTTGGCGAGCATGATCTCCTCCAGAAATCGGTCTTTTACGACCTTTCCGCCAGGGTCCCGCTGATCATCTCGTGGCCCGGCAGGATTCCGGAAGGGAAGAAAGTCGATGATTTGGTTGAGTTCATTGACGTAGCGCCGACATTATTCGACCTTGCGGAAATTAACACACCCGCGGACATGGAAGGCCAAAATCTGCGCAACACGATGAACGGAACCGCCAATCCGCGTGACGCCGTTTTCAGTGAGATATACACCGGCAAGTGTGACATGGACTGGCTGCGCGGCGAGGCGCCCGGCAGCATCCGGCGTATGATTCGAACCGAGGAGTGGTGTTTCGCAATGAACTACCCCGAAGACCCGCTTTACGGTCCAGACGGCTCTTTATATAACGTGGTCGAAGACCCTGAGGAGGTCAGGAATCTATACTATGATAGGAAGTACAGAGACGTAATCGTCAAGCTGCGCAAACAACTTATTCATTGGGTGGAAGGTTAGCGGGACGTATGTACTCCTGGATGCTTGCCGTCTCAGAAATCTCTTGAAGCTCAAATTGAAAAGGGATCAATAGGAAATGAGAACGGCAAATAGGCGAAAGTTCATTCAAACGACGGGTGCGTCGCTGGGTTTGGCCGGGCTTGGATTGCAGAGCTCCTCCACAATGTCCGGCCGAAGGGGACAAGCAAAACGACCGCCTAATATTATCCTGATCATGGTGGATGACATGGGGTATTCGGACCTTGGCTGTTATGGCGGAGAAATCCTTACGCCCAACCTGGACAGGATGGCCACTGACGGCTTGCGATTCACGCAATTCTATAATATGGCGCGGTGTTGTCCAACACGCGCAAGCGTCTTGACCGGTCTCCAACCGCACCAGGCCGGTGTTGGATACATGACTTGGGGGCTAAAGGCTGAGGAACATCCCGGATACGTAGGCCATCTCAATAAACAATGTGTAACCGTTGCCGAGGCTTTGAGACTGGCCGGCTATCGCACTGCAATATCCGGTAAGTGGCACGTCGGCGATACGCGTGAGTATTGGCCGCTTCAGCGCGGTTTCGAGAAGAATTTCGGATTGTCGAGTGGTGGGCAGACGACTGGCGGGCATTGCAGTTACTTTGAGCCAAGTGTCATCAAAGACAATGAAGCTGTGACATTGGATGATGAAGACTTTTATTTTACTGACGCCATCTCTGACGCAACCGTCGAGTACATTGATGAGTTTGCAAAGGGAGATAGCCCCTTCTTTTTATACACAGCGTATACGGCGCCGCACTGGCCGCTCCATGCCTTGCCCGAAGACATCGCGAAATACCGTGACGTGTATAAGAAGGGTTGGGATGCGTTACGGGCTGAGCGCCACGCACGCATGATCGAGATGGGACTGTTGGAACCGAGTTGCGAACTGACGCCGCGCGAAGAGAATGTGCCCGCATGGAAAGATGAGCCGCATAAGGAGTGGCAGATCGAACGAATGGCTATTTACGCGGCCCAGATCGACAGGATGGACCAGGGCATAGGAAGGATAATGGCGAAACTGAAAGCAACTGGACAGGACGAGAATACATTAGTCTTGTTTCTTTCCGACAACGGCGCTGCTTCGGAAAGTTGGCCGCCAGGTATAGAGAAAGCCGTTCCTAAACTGTTTCCAAAGTTCGCCCCGGACGGACGACTTGTGCGAGCAGGCAACGATCCGTCGATTATGCCAGGCGATGCAGCCACGTTCGCGACGTATGGCCCGGCTTGGGCCAACGCGAGCAATACGCCGTTCCGCCTGTTTAAGACCTGGATTCACGAAGGTGGCATCTCCACACCTCTTATCGCCCACTGGCCGAATGTCATCAAGAAAGGTGGCCGGACGGATGAGCTGGGCCAGGTGATCGATATCATGGCGACATGCCTCGACGTAGCCGGCGCTGAGTATCCGAAGAGTTATGAAGGCCACGATATCAAACCTCTTGAAGGTAAGAGCTTAGCGCCGATCTTCCGCAACGGCACTCGTGAAGGACATAGAGAAATATGCTGGGAGCACCAAGGAAACCGCGCCATTCGTCAAGGGAAATGGAAATTGGTGTCGAGATACCCTAACACCTGGGAGTTGTACGACATTGAGGCGGACCGGGGCGAGATGAACAACGTTGCAGAGCGGTATCCAGCCAAAGTTGAAGAATTGACTGAATTGTATGATGAGTGGGCTAACCGATGCGACGTACTGCCTTGGGACGATATTAAAGAGAAGCTGGAAAAAGCCTTTTGGGAACAATATGGCGAGTCCTTCCCTGAAGAAGAGGTAGTATAAAGGGTATCGGAGAGCAAGGGAGCATGGAAGATGAAGGAGGCATTCTCCGTTGATGTGACGCCGGATTGCGAAGGTCTTCTTCGATGCATAAAGCGGGAAGGCATGCCGAAACGCGTACATCATATTGAGGTGCTCATAGATCCCGAGATCTACGATGCGATATGCGAGCGTTACGGTGTAGCCGCCGGGCTCGACGAGAGCGACCCTTTCTTCGGAGAGCGCCGGTACGTAGCTCTCCAGTCGTTCTTGGGATACGACTACGTCCATTGCAGCCTGCAAGACTTTGAGATGCCCATTAGTGCACATACAACGGAAGATACCGCAACGCTGGAGCATGAAACCGGTCGGAGTTTCGTTGATTCTCATCAAGGGCCCGTAACAACGTGGGAGGAGTTTGAAACGTTCCCGTGGCCTGATCCCGTGGCAGGTTTGACCCGCTCCCTTGAATGGTATGAACAACATTTGCCCGAGAACATGTGCGTGATTGGGCTCGGCGGGTTCGGCCACTGCGCCGAACATCTCACTTGGCTCATGGGTTACGAGACGCTGTGCGTGGCTCTATATGAGCAGCGCGACCTCGTTGCAGCCATCAGCGAGCGCCTGATCGAGATATACGTGGCAGCGCTGGAAAGGATTCTTCAGTTCGAGCGAGTGAAGATTATCTGGACTGCAGACGATATGGGGTTTCGCACTGGAACCCTGATTAGTCCCGAACATCTGCGCGAGTTTGTGCTGCCGGGACATAAGCGGTTGGCGGACGTGGCCCACGCTGCCGGACGACCTTACATGCTCCACTCGTGCGGCAACATCGGTGGCATAATGGATGATTTGATCGACGACGTGAAGATCGATGCGCTGCACTCATTCGAGGACAACATCGAAAACGTGGTCGAAGCCAAGAAGAAGTATGGGCACCGCATCGCCGTGCTCGGCGGCATCGACATGGATTTCCTATGCCGTTCGAGCGAGGCGGGTGTGCGCGTGCGGGTGCGCGAAACGTTGGAGCAGTGCATGCCCGAGGGCGGATACGTCTTGGGCACAGGTAATAGTGTGGCCAATTATGTTCCCATTGAGAACTACCTGGCCATGCTTGACGAAGGCAGGCGGTTTGCGGCGTAGCGCCAGGAGTACGAGCGGCTGCACGCACCGTCCAACGAGGAACTGGGAGAGGCAATGGCTCACATGACACCGCGCGAGCGGGTCCTGACGGCGCTCAATCGACGGATACCTGACCGCGTCCCGTTCGAGTTGAGCTACGGTGCCTTTACGCCGGCGCTGATGGACACGTTCGTGCGCAAGACTGGATCGCAGGATCCGGCTGAATATTGGAGTTTCCCGGTGCGTTCCGTTTGCTTTCGAACCGAGCCGCAACACGTGTTATGGCGGCGGTACGCATCATACTATCCTACAGAGCTTCCGGTGGGTACCACCATAGGCACGTTCGGCGTGGCGGAGAGCCCCGGGTCCACGGAACACTTCGTGAAGTTCATCCATCCGCTGAGAACCGCGACAACCGAGGATGAAATGGCCGCCTATCCGTTTCCCGAGCCAGCCGAAGCGGCGTTGTACGGGCATCTCAAGGACGCCGTGAACGGCCTCCATGGAAGAGATCTTGCGGCTCAGGGTGAGCTCTATTGTACCATCTTCGAGACGGCATGCCTCATTCGTGGGACGCCGGATTTGTTGGCCGATTTCCTGGTGAACGCCGCCATGGCGGAGGTTCTGCTCGATCGTCTGACGGCATTGCGCGTCGTGCAGGCTCGACAGTACGCCGAAGCAGGGGTAGACGTGCTGCGGCTGGGTGATGATATCGGCATGCAAAGCGGCATGATCATGAGCGCAGACACTTGGCGCCACTGGCTTAAACCACGGCTTGCCCAAATCATCCGGGCAGCAAAAGAGGTCAAGCCGGATATACATATCTTCTACCATTCCGACGGCGACTGTCGAGCTGTCATCCGAGACCTTATTGAGATCGGAGTCACCGTTCTCAATCCGGTACAGCCGGAATGCATGGATCCGGCAGAGATCAAGGCCGCGTTCGGAGACCAACTGGCGTTCTGGGGTACCATCGGCACGCAAACAACCATGCCGTTTGGAACTCCCGAACAGGTACGCGCAACGGTTAGGGAACGTATTATGACTGTGGGAAAAGGAGGAGGCTTGCTGATCGCCCCGACACACATTCTCGAGCCGGAAGTGCCGTGGGACAACATCATTGCTTTCGTTGAAGCGGTAAACGAATACGGAAACGCGGCAAGGTGAGCGCGGGGACTGCTGGGACAGACTTATTCGTGGAGATGTCGTATGCTTAAGATCAAAGCAATTCTGATCGTTACTGTCTTGTCTATCGTTTTCGTTTCTCGGGCTGCGGAGCCGCAACAGAGCGTCAAGGGACATCTCCCGGAATGGCTCGATGAGGTACAAACCTATACCATGGTCACCGTCACGCCTGACGAGGCAAAGGAGATGAACGCAAGCGTCAACGGTGTTTGGGCGGGGTTTGGCGGGAACAGTCCGATATTGCCGTTCCCCGGCTTTGTGTCCACGGTGCAGAAAGTGTTTGGCAAGGACATGGAATCGTTCGTTGATGCGTCTCACGAGGACGGCCTGAAAGTCGTGTGTGCTATCAACGGTATCGAGGGGATGAAACCGCTGAGGGAGATCACACCCGACCTGGAGAGTATGGCGTGCCGGGACGCCCACGGAGAGATCGCCACCTGGAGCAGTCCCGAGGAACAGTGCATCCAGATGTGTACGAACAACCCGGACTGGGTCGAGTGGGAGATCGAGTACGGCAAGCGAGGGATTGATGCCGGCGCTGACCTCGTGCAAGTGGATACGCCCCAGGGGCAGGCGGTCGGCTACATAATCAAGAAAGGGGGATACTGTCCGCATTGCATGGAGACATTCCGGAAACACCTGTACGGAAAGTACACTCCTGGAAAACTCAAGGAGAAGTTTGCGATCACGGAGTTCAAATCGCACGAGATCATCGAACGGCTCAAAGATCCGCCAGATGCCCCGACCAGCGAGATGATGTATCGTGCGAGGGTCAGGAAGAATCCTCTGTTCCACGAGTTTCTCGTGTGTCAGGAACGGGCAAGTTACGATACGAGGAAGGTGTTGGTAAACCGGCTTCGTGAACACGCACGCAGCAGTGGCAAGAAGGTGGCGTTTGCAACGAACGCGTTTCAGCTTTCGGCGGCAAATCCGTTCGGGTACTGGATACGGGCGATAATGTTTGCCGATATCTTTGACCTGTTCGCCTACGAGAACAGTCACTCTCCGGACGGCATACCGCTTCAGGACAGCCGGTTGCCCCGAGGCAAGTGGGCCCCCATCCACAAACTGGCCCACGCAATCCACCACCGCCGGGCACCCGCCGTGAGCGGCGCCGGGGCGATGCCGAAGTTCTTCCAGGGATACCTTGACGGGAAACCACATCCCACCACGTGGTTCGGCGTGCTGTGTGCAGACGCGTATGCGGGCAACGGCGCGTACATAACCTACTACTTCGAGGCGCCGGCAGGGAACACGGCGTTCAGAGAGATCTTCTGGAAGAAGGCGACTGAACAGTTTGGGTTTGTCCTCTCGCACAAGGACCATTACGAGGGCGATCTCCGGTCGGGTTCGCCTGTGGCCATTGTCTTCCTGTTCAACGATCGCGGCCGCGTCATCCCGGGCGTCTTTCCTTCCTACATGGGTTTTGCGCAAGGGCTTATCGAGGGTAACTATCCCTTCGACGTCGTCTTTGCAGGGGACGACAACTATGTCAAGGACAAGCTCGCGGCAGAAGATCTTCGGAACTACACCGGGATCATTGTGCCGTCACCGATTGACCCCACCGAAAACCAGAAGAAAGTCATCAAGGAGTTCGTAAACTCCGGCGGGACATTGGTCTGTCAGGAGCCGCAACGACTGGGATTCCAGGAAGAAACCGGGCTCGACCTCGAATTCCCCTATCTTGCGGAGGCCTTCGGTTACGGCAAAGGGAGGGTGCTTAAGCTGAAGGGTGAAGTGACGGAGACCTGGACGGACGATGTTGGGTCCAACTTCTTCAAGAGCTACGACCCGATGCTGCGGACGCAGATTTGCCACCTGGCCGAACAACTGGATCTCTCTCCGGTACTTGAGCGCGACCCGGACGGCCTTGTAAGCGCGTTTCCGATCCTGCAACCTGAAAGGAAGCGCGTGGTGGTACACGTTGTAAACTATGACGTCGATTACGATAGCGACGCGATTCGGCAGAAGAAAGATGTCACCGTGAAAGTGTCGCGGCCCGTCTTTATCGAGGGTGATGTTGTGTGTCATGTGTATTCTCCCGGAAAAGAAGAGCCGGAACAGCTGAGGGTTGTTACATCAGAGAACACGGTTTCATGTACCATTCCGCGGCTGGCGATTGCCGCGTCAGTGGTGTTTACCGGCAGCGGGTAGGGAATTCGAAGTGCATGATTGGTTGAAAGACGAGGAGAGTGCGAGATGAGAACCAGGCAGGCGATCCACAACGGTTCCGCGTGGGCGGTTGCGCTACTGGGAAGTGTTGCGCTGACCTTCGGGCCGGCTGCAAGCGGCCTTGCAAGTCAGAGCAAAGGAGACGGTAGTATGCGGCCACACAAGGACACATACACCATGGAACAGGAGAAGATACACCAGGATCTCGCGTTCGAAAAGGTGTTTATACCTCCCAGCGGGATCCCGGCTTACATTATCTATATGGAAGCCAAAGCCAAGGATTTCAAACCGGCGGTCATCATATTGCACGGGGGCGAAGCGGGTGCGGCGGACAAGACGCAGACAATCCCCTGGCTCTGGCCGATAGAGCTGGCGCGCATGGGCTACGTTGTTGCGTGCACCGATGCATGGGGTTGTGGAGAACATCCAGGCGTGCAAGAGCTGCGTACGATGAAGCGAAAGACCAAGTGGGATGCGTTGATCCCGAGGATCGCAATTACCGCACGCGATTGCTCGCACGTCTACGAGTATCTTGCCGCACGGCCGGATGTTGATGGCGCACGCATAGGGCTTATGGGCGTGTCCGGAGGTGCGATGACGACGTTGGCCGCTGCCGCCATTGAGGATCGGTTCGCCGCCTATGTGGCCGTCAACGGCGCCTGCGATTACTTCTCTCCGAAATGGAAGGAGACGTTGTTTAACAAGCTGCAAGGCGGCATCGACCTTGACAAGGCGTCTGACGAGCTTCGAGACCGCATCAAATCGATCGATCCTGTTTTTCATCTCGAAGAGATCGCTCCGAAGCCGTTGCTGTTCGTGCACGGTCGTAACGATCAGATGGCGCCTCCCATCTTCACGAAAGAACTGCACGAGAAGCTGGTCCCGCTCTACAGCGAGACGCCGGAGTGCCTTTCCTGGAGGGACTTCGACGTCTTTCCGTTACCGACCCACCGCAAACCCCATCTGATGGAACTCGCGATCACTCACGCTCATCATCCAGCGATAGCATTATGTGCCTACAACTGGCTTGAGAAGCACGTCGAGGGCAACGGCAAGTGACTTCGAGAAACGCGGCCAATCGAGATTTGTCGTATTGGCGCCACGGGTCTGATGGAATGAGAGAAAGGAAGCAGACGATGTGTAAGCGATTTCGCCTCTTGCTTGTGTTGGCGCTTCTGAGCGTTGTCTGGATTCCTGTCGCGGCGACAGAAACCGTAATGGTTCCGATGCGTGACGGAACGAAGTTGGCCACCGATATTCATATACCGGCTAAGGGAGGCCCGGCGTTTCCCGTCGTCCTTGTACGTACGGTGTACGGAAGGAAGAACATTGGTTTCATTGCCGGTCTCAACACGACGGGCGTGGCAGTAGTCACCCAGGATACTCGGGGGTACGGAGGGAGCGAGGGCATAAACATGGGCTTTGCCAACGACGGCTGGGGCGAGAACCAGGATGGTGTCGACACGGTGGAGTGGATCAAATCACAGGAGTGGTGCAACGGAAGAATCGCCACCTGGGGCAACTCCGCGTTGGGCATCACCCAGGTGTTGCTGGCTCCGGCCACCTCGTCCATCGCGTGCCAGGCTATCATTATGGCGCCTTCCAACTTCTACCACGTGTTCGTTCCGGGCGGTGTCCCTCGGAAAGTCCTTCCCGAAAGGTACTCGAAGCTGATGGGACACGCCGGGGCCATTGAAGAACAGCTGCGACACGCGGCCTATGACACGTTCTGGACATACTACAACGCCGAAGCGCGCGCGGGGGACATCACTGCGCCAGCCGTCCACGTCAGCGGCTGGTTCGACCTCTATCCCCAAGGCACCATCAACAATTTCGTTACGCGGCAACACCGTGGCGGGGAAGGTGCAAGGGGCAACCAGAAACTCATCATGGGTCCGTGGCCGCACGGCATCTCTCAGACGGTGGGCGAACTCACGTTCCCTGACAACTACAACTTCGACTGGGGAAACTATGTCTGGCGCTTTTTTCGACATTGGCTGCAAGGCGAGCAAAACGGTATCATGGACGAGCCGACGGTTCACTACTACATCATCGGCGACACAGAGGACGCGGACGCGCCGGGCAACGAGTGGCGGACTGCCGACGATTGGCCGCCCTATCCAATCACAAACACGCACTACTATCTGTCAGAAGACGGGCGGCTGACCGCGAGTCCGGCGACGGCTGAACGAGCCAAGCTGAGCTATGACTTCGACCCGACGGATCCCTGCCCGAGCCACGGCGGCACCAACCAGCTTATTGCTTCCGGTCCCCTCGACCAACGCGTGATCAGTTCGCGGAACGACGTGTTGACCTTCGAAACAGAGGTATTGGAAGAGCCCGTCGAGATCGCAGGGGCCATACGCGTCAAGTTGTACGTTTCTTCGGATGCACCGGATACCGATTTCACGGCCAAGCTCATCGACGTCTACCCGGATGGACGGGAGTTCGCGATGGTCGATGGAATCCAGCGCGTCAAGTTCCGCAATGGTTTCGAGAAGCCCGCCCCGTTGCCGGTAGGCGAGATCGGCGAACTCGAGATCGATCTCTGGTCCATCAGTTTGGTCTTCAACAG
Source organism: uncultured bacterium (assembly GCA_964524145.1). Classification (GTDB taxonomy): domain Bacteria; phylum Hydrogenedentota. The sequence goes on from CAZGCA010000007.1 coordinate 77,837, forward strand.
GGGTCACAAGATCGGCGTGCAGATCTCGAGCAGCAATTGGCCCCGCTGCGAGGTGAATCCCAACACAGGTGAGGATCTTCCTCGTTATGCTGGGGAATCTCCGGTCGGAGACAGGACTATCGATAAGGCAAGCGTGCGCGTGGCACACAATACCGTCTACATGGACAAGGGTCGTCCCAGCGCGCTGATTCTCCCGGTGCGGGCCACGTTGGAGAAAGGAACTTGAGATGACCGGTTTTGCCACGTCTTCACATCAGGCGAGAACGGCTGGGCTCGGTGTTTCGCCGTCGGAGGGTTTGTGCGTGGATGAGATGCGTCTACCGGGTGTTCGCGGAGGATTGCTATGAGTGAAGTCTACATCGTAGGCGTTGCGATGACGCCGTTCGCCAAGTTGCCCGAGTCGACAGTCAAGCAACTTACAAGGGATGCCGTTGCCGGCGCTCTGAACGATGCCGGGTGTGACATTGCGGATATTGGAGCAGCATGGTTTGCGAACAGCGGCCAGGGCGCCACGGAGGGACAGTTCTCGGTTCGAGGAGAGATCGCGCTCCGGTCGATGGGTTTCGAAGGAATACCGATCACAAATGTCGAGAACGCATGCACGAGCGGGAGCAACGCGCTCAACCAGGCATACGCCCACCTGCGGGCTGGTTTGTCGGACGTGGTTCTTGCGGTCGGCTGCGAGAAGATGACGTTTATTGACAAAGAGCCATCGCTGAAGGCATTTCTAGGTGGGGTGGATGTTTACAGTGCACAAGAGACATTTATGAACTTGCTTGCTCTCGGCGAGGGGGTGACCCCGCCGGAAGGTGTTTCAGATCAAGGTGGAATGAGAAGCGCGTTCATGGACATTTATGCTGCTTTAGCCCGGTTCCACATGAAGACGTTCGGGTCGACGCAGCGTCAACTTGCTGCTGTTGCATCGAAGAACCACTTCCATTCCACGATGAATCGGTTGTCACAGTACCAAAAAGACATGAGCATTGAGGAGGTGTTGAACGCGCGGCTGATATCCTGGCCGCTAACACTGCCAATGTGTTCTCCAATCAGCGATGGCGCAGCGGCCGCTGTTGTGTGTACGCAGGACGCCCTGCGTCGTTTCGACAAGTCGCGCGCTATAAAAGTCCACGCAACGGTTCTGGGCAGCAGCGTGAATCGCAAACCTGAAGAGGTCGAACGACACATATGCCATCTCATAGCGTTGAGAGCGTATGAGCAGGCGGGACTCGAGCCGAAGGATATGTCCGTTGCCGAACTTCATGACGCTACCGCGTTTGCGGAGGTCCAGCAGTCTGAGAACCTGGGATTCTGCGAGTTTGGCCAGGGAGGATGGATCGCAGAGCGAGGAGAGACGCGGCTCGGCGGGCGCATTCCCGTTAACGTTTCGGGAGGGCTCGAATCAAAAGGGCATCCTATAGGCGCAACGGGGTTGGGACAGGTATACGAACTCGTCGTGCAGTTGCGGGGCGAGGCCGGCAAACGGCAGGTCGAAAAGGCCCGGTTCGCCGTCGCGGAGAACGGAGGAGGGTTCTACGGCATAGAAGAAGCTGCTGCGTGCGTCACAATACTCGGGAGAGACATATGAGACCAATCGATTTCTTCGATCGCGGCGCAAGTCTGTACCCCGATCGCGCCTGTTTCCATGACGGAGCGCAAACGTACTCGTACCGGTCGGTCGAGGAGATGTCGCATCGCATCGCCACCGGCCTCGTCGCGGGTGGGGTGAAGAAAGAGGCAAAGGTCGCCGTCTACAGTCCAAACAGCGTACGCGGGTTCGAGTGTGTGTTGGGTATCATGCGTGCGGGCGGCACGTGGGTGCCTGTGAACGTGCGGAACCCAATAGACGAGAACATTCGCATCCTGAATGCCGCCGACTGCGAATGGTTGTTTTACCACAGTTGGTTTGACGGTGACGCCCAGAGAATTCGGGACGAGGTCCCCGGCATCAGACAAATGGTCTGCATTGACGGCGAAGGACAACACGCGCCACCCTTCGACAGTTGGATTTCACCGTTTTCGGGACCCGCTCCTTATGTCGAACAAGCCCCGGAAAGCCTGGCGGCGGTTGTCGGAACAGGGGGCACAACAGGTACCCCAAAAGCCGTCATGCTGACACACGCCAACATCGAGACGATGGTGTCCAATTTCGTCACATGCATGCCTTACGGAGAACCGCCTGTCCACCTTGTCGTGGCGCCGATCACGCACACCGCCGGTGTCATCTGCCTGCCGCTCATGGCATACGGCGCTACAAATATCATTATGGCACTGCCGGATCTCGACACGATCCTCGAGTACATAGAACGCTTTCGAGTAACGACACTCTTCCTGCCTCCGACGGTCATTTACATGCTCCTCCAACATCCGAGAGTTCGCGAGTGCGACTATTCCTCCTTGCGGTATTTCATATACGGCGCGGCGCCGATGTCCCTGGAGAAGCTGAAGGAAGCTATCGAGGTCTTCGGCCCTGTTATGGCGCAAGCGTACGGACAGACGGAAGCGCCGATTATGTGTACGTTTCTTGCGCCCGAGGAACACCTTGTTGTCGGCGACCCCGAGAAGGAGAAACGTCTGCGGAGTTGCGGGAGACCCACTCTGCTGACACAGGTTGAGATCATGGACGATGACGGGGAGCTGCTCGATCCGGACGAGACGGGCGAGATAGTCGTTCGCGGCAACCTTGTGATGCAAGGGTATTACAAGAATCCCGAGCAAACCAGGGAAGTCTCGACATTTGGCTGGCATCGTACCGGCGACGTCGGTTACAAGGACCGGGACGGGTACGTTTACATTGTCGACCGCAAGAAAGAGATGATCATTAGCGGCGGCTTCAACATTTACCCTAACGAAGTCGAGCAAGTGCTCCTGTCGCATCCAGCCGTGCAGGAGTGTGCTGTCATAGGGGTGCCGCACGAGAAGTGGGGCGAGGCGGTAAAAGCCGTCATTGAGGTCAAACCAGGCGTGCAGGTTGCCGAAGAAGAGTTAGTCTCATTTTGCAGGGAACGGCTGGGCAGCGTGAAAGCCCCCAAGTCCGTCGAAGTGTGGCCATCCTTGCCGAGAAGCAGTATTGGGAAAGTGCTGAAGAAGAAGATACGCGAGAAGTTCTGGGAAGGACGCAGCCGGATGGTGTGACGCAACGGGTTGCTGGCGGGCCAACAACGTGCACGACATTTGAAGAGGACACAAAAATGGCTGATAGGCTTAAGGACAAGATAGCACTGGTGTTTGGCGCTGGGTCGTGCGGCCCGGGCTGGGGCAACGGCAAAGCCACGGCAGTTCTCTATGCCAGGGAGGGGGCCAAGGTTGCGGCCGTAGATAAGAACTTCGCGGCTGCCGAGGAAACGCAGAGTATCATCACCTCCGAGGGAGGAGAATGCGCGGCTTATGAGGCTGACGTCGCTTGCGCAAGCGATGTCGAGGCAGCCGTCGACAACTGTAAGGAGAAATTCGGACGGATCGACATCCTCCACAACAATGTCGGTGTTGCCGACTTTGGCGGCCCGGTCGAGACGAGCGAAGAGAGCTGGGACCGGGTTATGGATGCAAACATCAAAGGGGTGTTTCTTACCTGCAAATATGTCCTTCCAATCATGGAAGCTCAGCAGTCAGGAGTCGTCATAAACATCTCGTCGCTAGCAAGCATTCGCTGGTCGGGAGTTCCGTACATCGGCTACTATGCGTCCAAAGCGGCGGTGAACCAGTTTACCCGCGCCGTCGCGCTGCAATACGCGGGCAAGGGAATTCGAGCGAACGCAATCCTGCCGGGCATGATGAACACACCGATGTTTGTGGAAGGAGCCAGGGCCTTCGGTGTCGATATCGAGGATATCACCAAGCAGAGAGAGTCTATGTGCCCCACGGGACAGATGGGTGACGCGTGGGATGTTGCCTATGCATCCGTGTTTCTCGCTTCCGACGAAGCGAAATACATCACTGGCGTTTTGCTACCGGTTGACGGCGGGCTCGGCTGCAAATGCGTCTAGCTTGCCCGAACTTCACACGCATGAGGTTGCTAATACGATATGAGTAGCATGAGTTCGAAGGAACGTGTGGAAGCCGCCTTGCGACTCGAGAAGCCCGACCGTGTGCCGTTCAACTTCTGGATGGACCGGCGGCTCTTGGCGCGGTACGAAGCGAAATACGGCGAGTATTTCAGAGTAGAACACTACGGTGGCGATGTCATCGAGTCATACGTCAATCTCGAATGGCCTCAAGGCAAGACCGTGCAACGGGATGGGACAGTCTGGGTGGTAGAGCCGCTTTGGGCACACGGCTGGCAAGGGATAGCCGGGATAGAATGGCCGGACCCCGAGGATTCCAAAAACTTCGACATGATCGAACGGGATCTCAGGAACCAACCTGACAAGGCCATCCTTGTCAATGTCCAAGGGGTAATGACAGTCATGCACGGTATCCAGTCTGAGACCGACCTGTACGTAGACTTCTTCGAACGACCTGACGACGTGCAAGAGTTCTTCGCAAAGGTCGGCGAAGTGATGGCTCGGTTCGTGACGATAGTCTGCGACCGCTTCCCGGAGATCACCGCCGTGTATTTACAGGACGACATCTGCTCCAGCCGGGGCGTCATGTTCTCGCAGGACGTCCTCGACCGGTTCATCTATATGGCAAACGATCAACCCATCAAGGCTGCTCGCGACGCAGGTAAACCGGTCGTGTATCACAGTGACGGCATGATCTTCGACATCATCGAACACCTGATTGAACTTGATGTCTGCGCGGTCAACCCACTTCAGGCCAACCTGCACGATTTCGAGGAGTTCATGACACGGTTCGGCGGACGCATCGGGGTTTACGGAGGTCTTGACAACCTTTTCATTATTCCTGAAGGTAGTCCGGAGGAAGTGCGTGACCACGTTCTGCACGGCTTCAAGACTTTGGGCGGGAACGGAGGTCTTATCCTCTCTTCACACGATATTCCTGTTCACTGTCCCGAGGAAAACGTAGAGATCATGGTCAAGACGATACGGGAGGAGTGCGTCTACTGATTCTGCGGGGAAAGAGGACGTACGAGCAACAAACCGATTGTCCGCACGGTGAGGAGAGACGCGATGCTCAACGGCAGAGAGCGCGTTGCTTTGGCTTTGGGACATAAAGGAGCTCATCGCGTACCGCTAGACATCGGCGGATGCGGAACGACAGGCATGCATGTCCGCTCGGTCTTCTGCAGAGAATCTTGTGGCCCTATACGAAGCATTTCAACGATTTGGCTCGTATCCCACTTGAGGCCCAAGGCCGCAGTCGGAAAGTAGGAACGCCAACAGCTCCTTCGAGAGAGGAGGCTTCTTCCGGCTTCGCGCGCCATGCGAATCTGGAAAGACAAAGTCCCGCGTGTATAGGATACTGGTTCATAGAACGTTAACACTGACAGAGGTCGTCCTGGTAAAGGCTGAGACCTGCCGCAATGGATCATTGATGTCCTTGATATCGAGTCACTGGTAGCGGGGAGTTCTCCAGCCAATTCCGTCTGTGTGGAACCATACTCGACGCCGTCCGGCAATACACACTCAAGGCCTTGGACTGGCACAATAAGTCATCAGTTGACGGTGACCATGCACAGTCTTTCAAGGCGCCTATGATTCGAGGGGTGGGTCTGCGGGGCCCGAAGGATTATCGGGGAGCAAATGAAGCAACTTATCGTCATTCTGCTTATGAATGAAGGAGGCGTCCAACGACTAGACTGAAGGCATGTCTGGCCCTTAGCAGCTATTGCCTTGCCGTCCCGTCTCCAGCTGTTTCTCGACCTCCTCAGTAATCCGCGCGACGAAGGTTGTGGCCTCCTCAAACCACGCCTCGACATCGGGACTCTCAAAGGACACAAGGTCTGCGTAATCGCCTTTCTGTCTGTGTTCGTATAGCCTATGGAAGAAGCGACCCATTCCAGCGGGTAGTTTCCCCGTGTTGATCCAGTACTGACTGAAAAGGGACTGTACCCCTGTGTGTCTTGAAGAAGACCGTTCCTCCGTCAACAGCAGCGCCGACACGGCAAAGAAACAGGCGTAGTATAGCCTGTTGACCGTGTCTAGCAGGAAGCCATTCTCAAGAGCCAGTTTTGCAACCTGGGGGGTTTCCTCAGCCCGAGAGATGCGGTAGCGAATATACTCTAGCGCTTCGGCTTTGAGAACGACGATGGTCTATGCTCATCTGTCGCCAAAGAATCTGTCGGATGCAGTGAACCTGCTTGTCGACGATGTAGATTTGGGAGTCCGTGTGGTGGGGTCCAGAGAGCGGACAGAGGAATATGGCGAGGATTAGTCAACATGAAAACGCTTGAAGAGGTAACCTCTCTTTCTCGTGGGGACAAAGATCTTCTGGCCAAAGTCAAGGAGATCACACAGGGCCTCTTGCCGGGTGCCGAGATCTTATTGTACGGCAGCGTCGCCAGTGGGATATCCGATGCGGAATCGGATTATGACTTGCTTGTGCTGACGGACAAGCCATTGTCCAGAGAAGAAGAGAGACGGGTTGATGATGCAATCTTTGAGTTGGAGGCAACGTGATACAGACTGTTGCGCCCCCGGATGTCCAGAGCAAGCACGAGCCGGTTACACATGGCCATGGTTCGGATGAGGACCTCGGGATGGATCCCGTTGAAAAGATCCGTCGTCTCGACAGGCCGAACGTATTTGTCCCTGAACGATACGGTAGCGCGCCCTCCTTCACCCTTGTTTGTATCTCTGGACAGCCGCTCTGTAAAGGTCGTTGCCGCGAACGTCATTGGCTACAAACGCCGGGAACTTGTCGACCTCGATAAGGTACACGGCTTCCGGTCCGAGTTCGTGGAAGGCGATCGGCTCGCACCGGCGCACTCTGTCGGCCAGCAGCGCGCCGGCACCTCCGACAGTCCCAAAGTACACGGCTTTGTACTGTTGCATCGCCCTGATCACGGACTCAGACCGGGCTCCTTTTCCCATCATTGCTTTCAACCCGTGCTTCATGAGAACCGGCGCGTACCGGTCCATTCTCGACGCGGTAGTCGGGCCGGCGGAAAGTGTTGGACGGCCCCCTCTCCCGGGACAAGGTCCAACGTAGTAAACGATCGCACCCTCTAGGGGGAAGGGAAGAGATTCCCCGGCTTCTATCAGTTCCACGAGCCTCTTGTGTGCCGCGTCACGCGCCCCGTATATCGTGCCGGTTATCAGCACGCGGTCCCCGACGTTCAGCGCCTCCACGACCGGGTCGGTCAGCGGCGGCTCAAGAACGATTGGCTTATCCGTTGCTGACATGTTGTTCTCGCACTATTGGAGTCTACAGGGTTATCTGCCGGTGCCTGTGAGCGTGACACTGAAGGTTCACAGCTACGGGAAGGCTCGCAATGTGGCACGGATGTGTCTCAACGTGCACCGCGAGCGCCGTAACCGTACCGCCAAACCCCGCAGGACCTATTCCACTGTCGTTGATTCTGTCGAGCAGTACCGACTCGATTTCGGCGATGTTCGGGTTGTGGTGCGGCTTGCCGAGCGGGCGCAGCAACGACCGTTTCGCCATAAGCGCAGCCCGGTCCATCGTGCCGCCGACACCCACCCCCACAATCACGGGCGGACATGAGTTTACCGCATTCTTCACCACGCCATCCACCACGAACTCAATGGCACCTTGTCTTCCGTCGGCGGGTTTGAGCATACCGAGGAAACTCGCGTTCTCGCACCCGCCGCCTTTGGCAAGGAACTCCATTGTCAGCTTGTCACCCTCCGTAACCTCGACGTGCACCACCGCCGGGGTGTTGTCACCAGTGTTGACGCGCTCAAACGGGTCCGCCACGATCGACTTTCTCAGATTGCCCCGGGCGTACCCGCGTCGTACACCCTCGTTCACGGCCTCGACAAGTGTACCGCCACCCACACGCAGTTCGTTGCCCATCTGGACGAACACCACCGCAACACCGGTATCCTGGCAGATAGGCGCCATCTCACGTTCGGCTATCGCGGCGTTTTCGAGAAGCGCGTCCAGCACTTCCTTGCCTATCGACGATCGCTCGCTGTCGCGTGCCACGCGGAGCGCGTCGAGCGTGTCCGGACTGAGTTTGCAGCACGCCTCGACGGCGATGTCTTCGATTGCCTCTGAGATGGTCTGAGCGTCAATAACTCGCAAGACTCTGGTGGTCCTTCGTCCACAACTCCAATCAAGTAACTTAGACGTTTCGACAATTCCCCGCCGCGTAAGTCGAATTATATATGGCGTGACCGAGTGCGTCAAGCGGGACGTGGAATCGGACACGTTCTGCGCGCAGTTGTAGTTGATTTCCGCGCGGCTGCGGCATACTCTGCTTTTGATTGTGCAACCGGGCTCGTGTAAGGGTTTCTTGTCTGTCTATGACGTGCCGACAAGGCAGAAGCGGGCGCAATGAGTGCAACGGCGCTTTTGATTCCGACGGACAGTCTGGGCCGGTTGCTCGCAGTGCTTAGGATGCTATCCTATGTCCAGTCAGTGTGTTGTGATCCACCTGGGGACGATAGAGTATCGGGCGGCTTGGGAGAAGCAGAAAGAAGCCGTCCGTGTGTGGGTCGCCCCGTCGGACGGGGGCGTGCTCCTCGAGCGGGTGGACCAACTGAGCGACCAGGAGATGGCCGAGAGACTCGGCCTCGATGAGGACACCGTGCGGAAAATCCGCTGCATGGCCGAATTTGATGTCGACCCCGAGGTGTGGCGAAACGCTGCCGAGTTCAAACGGATGAGTCGGCTGGAGCGGCCGCTCGGGGGGACGGATCGAACGGTCAAGAGCGAGCCCAGCTAGCACTGACCTGACCGGGAATCACGGGAAGGTAGGGGATGCCGCGTGTCTGGTTCGGGGGGAATTGACGTTAAGCAACTGCACGAAGGAGAAGCAGCCAACAACAAGCGCGGCGGACGCCGACCGAATTCGGTCAATCCACGTTGACAGTTGGCAGAATACCCTTTCGCCGGTGGTGGGGAGAGGGCATCTTTTGTTGGTGAAGCCAATTCAAAAGTCCCAGACTGACTACTGACAACGCAAGATGAGGCCGTTCGTTGTGTGGAGAGGCATCCACCCTTAAGCTCCCTTCGTGCTCTGAGTATCGCATCCAGAGTATACATCATCGGGTGTTGCATTACCTAGCGCTTCATGGTATCCCTGCGGGGCGAACAGGGTTCATAAGGTCAACTCCTTCGACGTCCAGCTGATCATTGGGGACCATGAGCCAGTGCGACAACATGCAAGCTTCGACTTCCCCCAGAGCGCCTCATCGTGTGTGACTGAGGCCTATCCTGATCCGGATAATTGTGAATGCATAACTCGCCAGAAATGCCCCGTTTTCCGAGAAATGTTGGCACTTAGTGTGCACTTACGAAATGGCGGACGTGTTGTAGTGAGGCTGTAATCGGCGATGCAACAGTGTGTTGCGCCTCATATAAAAATGGCAACACGTGCAGATACGGACTTCTTGTTCCTCGTTATTTGGAGGATTGCATCGAAGCGGGCCGATCACATCGTTGCATTCGTTACCTACTACAGCTCCGGGCAGTATCACCAGGCGCTTGGGAATGTGAGCCCCGATGATGTATACTACGGAAGAAGGGAGGGGATAGTAGAAGCACGACGGAAGCTGAAGGCTTAAACGTTAGCCCGAAGGAAGGCTGCTAACCTGGGAACGAAGCCGCATCTATACCCTGATTCGAGCCGGCCAGTGTGCCAAATGTTCTGAAGACGCACACTTGAGTCTGCGATGATGAAGAGCAGTGTTCGGTTAGGAGACCACGCCGATGGAGCGACCTGCTGGGGCATAAAGCATACTGCAATGGAGACACACGCAATGAGATCAATAAAACGTCGTCAATTCCTTAAATCGTCTTTGGCCGCATCGGCCGTGGTGGCGGCCCCCTTCAGTATCCTGTCCGCGGGCGCTTCACCGAACAGCAAGCTCAACATTGCCTGCATCGGGGTTGGCGGCATGGGGGGTTTTGATGCGAACGAGCTGGCCACGCGCGACAACGTCATCGCGCTGTGCGATGTACACAAAACGTGGCACAAGAAGAGCATCAAGAAGCATAAGAGTTTGCACGGCATAAAGCTCTGGACCGATTATCGGGAGATGTTCGACAAGATCGGGAACGAGATCGATGCCGTCTCCGTCTCGACGCCCGACCACTCGCACTTCGCCATATCCATGCATGCGATCCGAAGGGGCAAGCATGTCTATTGTCAGAAACCGCTTTGTCACACGGTTAACGAGGTGCGCTTGCTTGCCGCGGAAGCCAAGAAGCACGATAAGGTGGTCACCCAGATGGGACACCAGGGGCATTCAAGCGAGAGCTCGGCGATGCTGAGGGACTGGGGCCTGGCGGATTCGGTCGGTCCGATACGAGAAGTCATCGCCTATTCCAGGAAGAACTACTGGACGGACAAACCGCTCACAAGGGAAATGAATCCGCCGAAGACGCTCGACTGGGATCTCTATCTGAATCGCGCCGCCGATATACCCTATCGCAGAAGTTACGCGAATCGGGAGTGGATTCGACACATTCATTTCAGCGGCACCGTAGGGGACATGGGCGCCCACACGTTGGATGCGGCCTACTACGCCCTCGACCTTCGGATACCGCTGAGCGTGCGCGCCGACGTGAATACGCCGGCCCATCCCGGGTCGAATCCAAAGTCCGGCGTCGTTACCTGGGAGTTTGCGGCCCGTGGCGACAAGCCCCCCGTCACCATGAAGTACTACCTCGGTGAGGACATCGACTTCCCCCGACCGAAGCATCTTGAGCAAGGGCAGGTTTATAATTACGACGGCTCGGTGATGATTGGCGAAGATGCGTCCATCCTGGCGGGCAGTTGGAGTGGGGGCGCGCGGATCATTCCTGACGTTGCGATGCAGGAAACCCCGAAGCCACCTGAAGTGGCCGTTCGCTGCAAAGGGAAGGATCACTACGAGAACTTCTCCCTGGCGTGTAAAGGCGAAGACACGGCCATGTCGTCGTTCGACTACGCAGGCCCCCTGTCGGAAATCATCGTTTTGGGCGATATCGCGCTGCAGCACCCGGGCAAGACGTTAGTCTGGGATGCGGAACAGATGAAAATTACGAACGACGAAGCCGCAAACCAGAGCCTCTTCATGAGGCGTATCGCACCACGCGACCATATGAACTGGTACTAGTGGTGTGATTTGAAGATAGCGGCCCTTATGCCTCTCGCATTTGCCTGCGGAATTTCGCGAAAGAGGGACAGACCCGTCTGCGCCCGTACCTTGCTTCGCTTGCGTCAGTCCCGTTTTTGGTTGGCCTTTCTGCTTTAATTGGAGATGAACCATGACACGCTTCCTACTGTTTAGCGTCCTTATCTTGGCACTGACGGCTTCGGCCCACGCGGGCTTCACCATCGACGACGACGGCAAGAGCCTCACCGTGGTCGAAAAAGGCAAAGCGGTGCTCGTCTATCACTACGAACTGGTCGATCCCCCCGAGGGTGTGGGCAAGCGCTACCGGCGCCAAGCCTACATCCACCCGCTCTACGGTCTGGACGGTGAAGTCCTGACCCAGGATTTCCCCGCCGATCACTATCATCACCGCGGCGTCTTCTGGGCCTGGACCGAAGCCTCGGTCGGTGGAAAAAAGATGGACGTGTGGTCCCTCAACGGCGTGCGCCAGGTTCACGAAAAGTTCACCGCCCAGGAAGCCGGTCGCAAAGCCGCCCTGATCGGCGCCCAAAGCCTCTGGGTTTTCGATGAGGCACCCGATGATCCAAAAGTCCGGGAAAGCGTCCGCATCACCGTCCATCCCGCGAAAAAAATGACCCGGGCCATCGACTTTCGCCTCGTCTTCGAAAACGTCTGCCAGGAAGATGTCGTGCTCCGTGGCTCCTCCGCCGAAGACGGCAATCCAAGAATGATCAAGGGCTATGGCGGATTCTGCTTCCGCCCCGACGCGGGCCGAAGACCCATGCGCTTCACCAGCGCCACCGGAAACATCAGAAAAGACGTCCTCCGCTTGGAATCCCCTTGGGCCGACATCTCCTTCCGCAAGAAGAAGGGGCGGAAGGACAAGTCTGGCCTCGCCATCTTTCAACATCCCTCCAATCCCGGCTACCCCCACCCCGGCTGGATTCTCCGAAGGTACGGCTTTCTCGGCCAGTCGTGGCCCTGTGACCAGTCCCACACGCTCCAACCCGGAGAACGCGTTGAGCTGCGCTACCGCATCCTGGTTCACCGCGGTGAATCCGGCCCGGCGGGCGTAGCACAGGCCTTTCAGAAATACGTGGAAGAAGAAACATCCAAACCATAGAGTCTGCAAACAGTCCCTACAGTTTCCAAGTACCCACGCATCGCCGGTCCTCTCACCGCCGCTCTTTTTATTGAATCTGGAATGCGTAGAGTCGGGCGTTGCGCAGACGGAACCGAATCCGGACCATCTTGCCTTTCAGGGACGACAAGTTTTCCTCGTGTTTCCAGCCGGGTTTCAACCGCAGGTCGTCCCCCTCTTTGTACTCGGGGGCGTCCTCGCCGTAGAAACCGGGGATTGGCGTTCCCTCCTCGTCCAGTAGCTCGACCTGTACCCAGCCGGCATGGGCATCCACGTTCACTTCCAGCCTGCTGCCTTCGAGCTTGAACGGTCTCGTGATGACCGTGCCCGGCTCGTCCCCAGACTCCAAACAGATGAACCCGTCCAGCCGCAGCTTTGCCAGTCCGATTCTCATATCCCGGCCAATGCTGTAGTGACGCTCGCTGGCCCCGCCGTAGTAGATCCAGTGTTCGTCTTGATGGGTGACGAACTGGGAAGGCGGGAAGACGCCGTCCTTGTCAAAGCTGCCCGCCGGACCGCGCGGCACCAGAGGTTTGCGTGCGTAGATCCAACTCTTGTCGAAGTCCAGCCCGTTTCGGCTGGTGCCGATGTAGAACTCCAACACGTCTTCTTCATGGCGCGTCTCGTAGTCGAACCCTTCAAAGAAGTGCCATTCGTCCATGGTGTAGACGTTCATAGGCGCAAAATAGACGCCCTCGTAAATCCAGGTCGTCATCCAGTTGAATTGCAGCCGGGGATTGCCCCAGGGATTCGTCTCCTTCTTCGGATCGTCGACCACAATCTTGTCGGCGATGGTCTCCCAGGCCGTCGGATGGTTCATCAGGTCGTTTCCCTTGTCGTGGACCATGATGCGGGCCGAACGATACTCTTTCGCACCACCCATGCCGCCGATGTCCGTCCGGCACATGAGCCGGTATTTTTTCATGATCGGGTCCCACTGAATCTGGTCGAAGAAGTCGGCTGCGCGGCCCGATACTGGCTTGCCACCGTTGTAGCCCGCCCAATTGATGCCATCTGCCGAATAGGCGAGGCAGGGCTGACAGACGCTGTCCAAGTTGCTGTCGAACGCGGCCTTGTACTTCTCCGGATGCCCCCATGGGACCGTGGGATCGATGGAGCAACTGAAGCTCTGGCTTTGGTGAACGATGTTGTCATTACCATCTTTTCCGACGAGCGGTTTGGTCCAATGGATACCGTCTTTGGACTCGGCGTAGCCAACCCCTGCCAGCCGCCAGGGCATGTACCACATCTGGAACTTCTCGTCCTTGTCGTTCCACAACACGGTCGTGTAGAAACCGAAATCAAGGGCTACCCTTGAGCCGTCCGGCTTTTTGCCCGTCTTAAGGTCGCGTTTGTAGCCGCCTGCTCGTTTGTTGCGTGGCGGGACAAAGTCGGTGGGCAGCGTCGGTTCGAGCACGATCCCGTGCTTCTTTACCGTGCCCAGTTCCCGGATGACATTCTCCTTTGCCGCGATGATGTAATCATCTACGAACAGTTGCTTTTGCAGACCAACCGGTACCGGTTCTTCTGCGACCGCTATGGAAGTTCCCACAGTGATTAGCCCAATGAAGAGCCGGGTTATGTTTCTTCTCATATCCAGATGCCCCTTTACCGTTTGGCGGTAAGGGTCATGATACTGCGCCCGGGCACATGGAAAAAGCGATTGAGTTGGACCGGTTTGCTTTCGCTGATATTATCGTGCAGATTATCGGTTGTGACATAGGCGGTCAGGGGAGGCGTATCCTTGTTCGCTCGAATGCCGCGTATATTCAATTTCACCGGCATGGGCGCATTCGCAGCGTTGATCAGAATGATGATAATGGTGTCGTCGAGCACGTACGCGGAGCTCATTAACGCTGCAACACATTGGTCGCCCCGCACTTCAATGCGTTGACTTCCGGGTCGAAGGAATTTGCTGAAATGCCCGAAGGTGTAGAAGAATTTGGGCAGCAGGATCGACTCCTCATCGCCCGGTTCGCGCCAATCGGTGAAGATGAGCGTGTCTTTGAAATTGTGGGGGGACACAGCGAGCCACCAGTCCCAGGCCGTGGCCTGCGCAATAGTGAAATCGCAGTGCATGACCCGCGCAACATTGATCGCCATCTTCATGGACATATCACGTTGGCCGCCGCCGTCGCTGGGGTAGGGGCCGCGCAGAATACAGTATTCGGTTTGCCAATAGCGGAAGTCCGGGTATTCCTGCATCTTCTTGTTCAGTTTTTCCCGGCATATGGTGATGGTCCGGGGCATTCCGTCAGCCGAATAGGAATGGCCCGCAAACACACCATTCATAATGGGCGCGATATCCTTGTCGCCGCAGAACGAATCGATATAATCCCCATTGAGAACGCCGGATTTCTTGCGGCGTTGAAGGCCGGGCGCATAGCTGCTTTGCGGCGAGCCGGATTCCGTTAACAAGATATTGACGGGCAGTTCACGTTTCTTCAGTTCGGCGTCCAGCGCCAGCGCGACCCGTTTGATGTCGGCATTGGAAGCGCGGCAGCATTCCTGCGAACTATTGTTCCAATCCCAGTTGGGTTCGTTGAGAGGACTGATCCAGGTGAACGGAATACGTTCTTCTTCGTCAGGGTGGTTTACAAAATGGTCCAGAATATCCGCTAGATAGGTCGCGAAATCGGGCTCCATGCCCTCTTTCAAGTTGGTGGTGCCGATTTCCGGGGTGCAGAAGGTATGCCCATTGCGGGTCATGCGACGCGGCGGACTATTGGCGAAGGCAATAAACTGCTCAATGCCGCGTGCTTTGGCGTCTTTGATGAATCGACGCTGGTTTGCCAGACGCGTCCAATCATATTCGCCCGGCGCGATCTCAAAGGTTTCCGCCGTGCGCCACGATGTCAGACCGATCCCTTCATCAAGTCCCGCGCCAAGATTCACGCGCCATGACGTTAAACCAATCCCCTTTTCCACATCGAACAACAAGTCTGCTAGTCTCTCGCGATTCTCATCCGACCAGCCGCCAAGCTTCTGCATGGTCCAACAATCCGACGCGCCAAAGTGCTCAATCGTCTGAAACGTTTTCCCGGGATCGATTTCCAGATCATACCGCCGCACGCCGCCGCATGCGCGGGAACATCGATGCGGCTCGGTGGATGCAGCAAATGCAAGGGTTGATACGAATATACTCAGTGTCCAGCAGATAACATGTTTCATGCGTTGTCTCCTTTCCTTGATGTCTAGTTTTGGACCTAGAGTTTCAGATTACCTCTTTGTGCTGACGCCAAAACACTTTTCGTCGATTTCGTCCAGCTTGAAACGTACGCTCACCACCGAGTGTTTTTCCGGACCGGGCTTGTACTGGATGTACGTTGTAGCTACGAAGGTCTCGTCCGTCAGCAGTTCCAACCCCGCATAACCGCAGTCCCCGGCACGTCCGTAATGGTGCATGAGCTTGATTCGGTACTGCCCTTCCCGGCCTTCGATAATGTCTTCGTACCGGCCGACCCAGCCCACGAAGTGGCCGCGTGGAGGACAGGGCTGCGCGACGTCACGGAACACCACCACTAGCCGTCCGTCCGGCGCATATTTCACGTTGTGCCGGTCGCCGGTCAGGCCCCATGAGGTTTCCCTGGGTTCGGACCACGTCCTGCCTTCGTCGTTAGACACCATCATGAAGCTGTTACTCTGGTGTGTGTTCTCACGCATCAGCATCAGGAGTTGTTTGGCGTCGGGCGAACGAATGACTATCGGTTCGCAAGGGTCGCGACCGGGCAATTCACACACCCTGTGAAAATTGTTCCACGTCAGGCCGCCGTCCGTGGACTCCGCTTGCCAGACAGTAAGCGGGCTCCTGTCTTTGTCTTCCGCGCCACGGTGGGTCCACATGAGATGTTTGTTGCCGGCCTCGACGGGAACATAACTGATCGGGGCGCAAATCCCAGTCAGACCGTTGTATTGCATCGACGTCCAGGTCTTGCCGTTGTCTTCCGAGACCGATTGTCCAAAGGGTCCCGACCCGGTATTGGGGTCACAGGAGTCCATGAGCAGCAGCCGGGCGGTACCGTCCTGCGCGACGATACGATTGATCGTGGGACAATTCCCCAAGGGCATCCAGTCTTCAGGGAGCGGCAGGTATTCGCTCCAGGTTAATCCGGCGTCATCGCTGCGTTTCATGAACGGCACGCCCGGGCCGTGGTCCTGCGTCCACACGCAATACATCGTCTTGCCATCGGGTAAGAGCACCGTGTGGGGATGGCCTTGGTACACATCCTCCGTGCCGGCGGCGACAACCACGTGGCGGTCCGTTTCGCCGGAAATGTCGA
This sequence comes from uncultured bacterium, assembly GCA_964524145.1. Classification (GTDB taxonomy): domain Bacteria; phylum Hydrogenedentota. Next base: position 94,387 of record CAZGCA010000007.1, read on the forward strand.
TGATGGGCAGCGGCGGTTCGAACGCGGCTTTGGTCACTTGCAGATCGGGTTTTGGGAAGGTTTCCAGAAGCTTCAGCTGAATATCTTTGAATTCGACCTGCATCCCTTTGTCGTGGATCTGCAATCCGATCGCGCCGCGATCCAGTCGCCCGCGTGTCGCGTTGTCGGAGAACTCGGAAGTGAGTTTGCCGTTGATGAAGAACTGGAAATGGTTTCCGCGGACAATGATGAGGACGTCGTTCCACTGGTGTTGGCGTACATCCTCCACGGTGAACGCTCCGGGTATGGCGCTGAAATGCGGTTTGCCGTTTTCATCGATAACCAGCCGCGTCCCGCGCTTGCAGGGATATTCCCTGCGTTTGGCGAAATGGAAATCCCATGCGCCGAGAATGTGAGGACCGATCCCAACGTGGCCGAGGTCGGCGTGATAGCCCTCGAAAGGCCGTTTGCCGGTTAGGTCGGGTTGACTGCGGACCTCGACGCCGGTGTTGCCGTTGCCCGGCAGACGATACCGCAACGCAAGCTCGAAGTTGGTAAGGTCCGCGTCCTTCCAGACGAGATAGGACAACCGGTCAGCGCTCCCGTGCCCGACAATCGCTCCATCGCGAACAGTCCAGTCCGTCCCACTCTGTTCCGGCACCGCGTGCCAGCCATCGAGCGTCTTACCGTCGAAAATGGCATTGCTGGTCAGCTCGACGCGTTCTGGTGGTTTCCCGGTGTTTCCTTCAAGGCTGAACGAATAGAGCTTGGCGTTGTCCAGTTCAAACCTGAGTTGAATCCGCTTTTCGTCAAGCTCCTTGGTCAATTCCAAACGTCCATCGGTCACCGTCTCGGTAATGGGCCTGGCAGTGGTCAGTTCGTTGCCCGCGTCATCAACTAAGCTCACGTTGACAAAGCCGCCCTCAGCCACGTCTGCACAGATCTGGATCGACTGACCGCAATACGGGATCAGGGACGTCGTGATTATGGCCGACTGCTCTTTCGCTACGGGTTCATAGCCTGCAAATCCATCGGGTCGCAGGGTGGCCATACAGAAAGAGCCGTTACGCCAGGAGGTATGCAGCCAGTCGCTGCCGCCATAGTAGAGACGAATCTCATCATCCATGAAAATCGGGGTTGCACAGGCATACACACAGCCATAATCGTAGGCCAGCTTCTCCTCCGCACAGGGAATCAGCGGCGTGCCGGGGTCGATGCGGTGCCACTCCTTCGTATCGGGACTCCAGGCAAGTTCCGTCCAAACCCTGTCGGAACTCTGTTCGTGAATGGCGAGCAGTCCCAGATACACGCCGCTGTAATAGAACGTGGGCATCGCATAGGTCTGATGATCTTTATCAAGCCCTTTCATTACCACCCTTGCCGGTGTCCAGCTGACAAAATCCTTACTCTCAATGCGCGCGACCTCCCGGCCCATGTCACCCCAGGTGCGTGTGATTCCCACATACTTTCCGAGCGTGGGCGCCCAGAACGCGTTGTTGTGTGTATCGCCTGCTACGTCGACCCCTTGGCATTCTGTAGGATTGTCCCAGTGGAGGCCGTCGGTGGAAAAGCTGACGGCCATACCTTGAAAGATCATCTTGTATCGACGCGCCGGATCCGGTTCCCGAAGATCTCTGAATATGCCGGCTCCATGGGGGCCACGCCAGACGATGTTATTCTCCTTAGAGCCTACGAGCTTCTCGAATCCCCGGGTTCCTCTGTACCTCTGCAATCCCAGGTTTGGCTTGTCCCAGTTCAGGCCATCTTTCGACGTGGCATAGCAGACGCCCATCTCCCGGCCCTTACCGGGATTATACCGCTGATGACGCTGCTCGAGTGTCATGCCTTTGGCGGGCCTGTCTACAATGAATGGGCTGTACCAGCACTTGTAGCGCTCCGCTTCTTCATCATAGATGACGTTCCCATAGAGATTGTCGAAACGCACCTCCCAATGTTTATCCTCATCAAATAGCGGGTTGTCTTCGTGTTTGCTGACGGTTCCCACGGCAAGGCGTGCGTTTTGTGTGTCTTTGACAATGCGGTTGTCCAGCAAGAGGAACCTGCTGCAAGCCAGGCTGCCATCGCTTTGCGCAAAGGCGCTCATGCTCACACACAGCGTGAATGCAACAGTCATCCCCAGGACGTGCATCATGTGTCTTCTCCTCACAATTGTATCCATGCATGTTCCCCAACGGATTAGGAGTTTTTGCGGCGCTTTGCTGCCGCCAAAACTCGAGTTAGACTAACCCGTTTTTTGGTTTGGGGTTTTGTGTGTTAGCACCGGTCGCGATGAGCATGGTAGCAGTGTTCCCGGGGGGGTTGCAAGGGACGGCAGAGCCGTTGCTGGTGTGATTTTATTGGTACGGAGCGTTATACGGGACGAGAAGAGAGGCGAGGTGGTATTGAAATGTTTCTCAGCAAGCGACACAAATCGGCTCGGAAACCAGTGAGTGCTTCACCTGTTGAGTTTCAGCACATTTGGGACAGATGGAGTACTGGCAGGTGGTGGCACTTGGAAACACTGGGTGGCAAACCATCTAGAGTTCCAGCTTAAACGAAGACGGCATCGTCAACGCGCTCGATTGTACGTCTTCAGAACATTTGGCACACTGGCCAGCTCAAGTTAGGGTATAGATTCGGCTTCGTTTCCAGGTTAGCAGCTTTCCTTCGAGCTAACGTTTGAGCCTTCAGTTTCCGTCGTGGGAGGACGACGAACCTGGCTGAAGGGTTCTTTGGCAGGTTGCAGACCTTCGTGAGACGCTTCCCCGGCTTTGCCGATGAACGTCACGCAGCCAAAGTGCTCGGCCTCTACCTGCTGGGCAGACAAGACTTCCTGCTCGCTGCCAAGGAGACTCCCTATGCGCTTCAACTTGATCTCAACACGATCTCTTGACAGAGCCCAAAACCCAATGGATACGCTAAGGGCGGTAAGCACACCCGCCGGTTCGGCCGTGCGGCAACAACAGGCCAAGCGTACCCGCGGTATCCAGCTTACTACAGGCCGTAGATATGCC
>CAZGCA010000008.1:0-26888 GCA_964524145.1 uncultured bacterium
GGGGTGTGTCTTATGCTCGGCGATCTCGGTGCGCATGTCGACCAGTTTCACCGTCGGCAACGGCCGGCTCATAATGCGTTCGGTCAGCTCGAGCATGCCGTACTTTCCGCGCTCGACGTTGAACCGCGATTCGAGCGACGGCGTAGCGCTGCCAAGAATGACCGTCGCGGACTCCATCCTGGCGCGCATAATCCCGACGTCACGCGCGTGGTAGTGCGGCGTGTCGTCCTGTTTGTACGATGGTTCGTGTTCGTCGTCAACAACAAGCACGCCGAGGTTGCGCACGGGGGCAAAGACCGCCGACCTGGCCCCGACGACTATGCGTGCGGCACCGCTCGAGGTGCGGCGCCATTCATCGTAGCGTTCGCCCGAAGACAGGGCGCTGTGGAATATCGCCACGTCCTTGTGGAACCGGGACCGGAACCGCGACACAGTCTGCGGGGTGAGCGCAATCTCCGGCACGAGAACGATCGCGCCCCGGCCCGCGCTGAGCGCTTCGTCGATGACCTGCATGTATATCTCGGTTTTGCCGCTGCCGGTTATACCTTTGAGCAGGAACGTCTTGTACTGTTTCGCGCGTACGGACTCGATAATCGCCTGGAACGCATGCTGCTGCGCGTCGGTCAACACGAACCGGTCCGTTCGCTCGGCACCGAGCCCTTCGTAGGGTTGCCGAAACCTCTCGCGCGACTCGATCCTGACAAACCCTTTTCGTTCGAGGGACCGGACCGTACCCATGGTGACGCGGGCACGTCGACACAGCTCGCTGACCGCCATCGTGCCATGGTTTTGGAGCAGCTCGAGCACCTGCCGCTGCCTCGGAGCGGATTGAAGTGTCTCAACGTCGGGGTTCTCGGTCGCGGCCATAACGAACAGTTGCGTTCTGGGTCTGACCGTGCTTGCCCGGATAACCTCCCGCGTACGGACAGCGCCTTTCTTCTCGAGCGCGTTTACGACGTGGTCCACGCTTTCAGGTTCGAAGGCACGCTCTATCTGCCGAAGGCTCATCTTGCCGCGGTCGCGAAGCAGATCAACCACCGCCCGTTGCCGTTCAGGCAGAGCCTCGTGATTTCCACTGTCGATAAACCCCGGAACAAGCTCGATTTCGCGTCTGCTCTTCACCTTGACGCCCGGCGTCGCGGCGCATTCCAACGCTTCGCCCCACGAACAGAGATAGTACTCGCCTATCCATCGGGTCAGCTTGAGCATCACGTCCGAAAAGATTGGTTCCGCGTCCGGCAGATCGGCGATATCGGCGATCTTCGTCTCTGGAGGCAGGGCGGTATCCGGTGTCAGCCCGACGATGTAGCCGGTAACGATCCGCCTTTTGAGCGGCACGAACGCCCGCATGCCGGCAGCGGCTTTGTCACGAAACTCCGGCGGTACACGGTACGTAAAGGTGTGGTCAACAGGCAGCCCGAGCGCTACCTCGGCGTAAATCGAGTCCGTCGGCATCAGGGTTCCGCCACGGGATGGACGGCTCCCGGAACGCTAGGCGTCCTCTCCCAGCTCGACGTTCCAGTAAGCCATATCAACGAACTTCTGCCAGCTTTCTCGCCCAACAGCGCCAAGCTTAGCCCCCAGGAACGGTACCCACGCCGGTTTGGAAGGCGTTCGGATAAGCCCCATGTCGGCTTCGTGCGGCGTGCGGTTGCCCTTCCTGATATTGCACGGCACGCACGCGAGCACCATGTTCTGCCAGGTGTCTTTGCCGCCTTTCGAACGCGGGATAACGTGGTCTATCGTCAAGTCGGTCTTGCCGAACTTTCTGCCGCAATACTGGCACCGGTTCTTGTCCCGTTCGAAGATGTTGTGCCGCGAGAACCGGACCTCCTGTCTGAACATCCCGTTGAAGAAGCTCAGCACGATGATCTCGGGCACCTTTATCTTGAAGTTGACAGTGCAGATGTAGTTGGACTCGGCGGCTTGGGACAGCTCTTTCCAGTCCTCGAAATCGTAGGTGGCGAAATCGTCGGGCGAGACGACCTTTGCCATTCCCTGGTACACCAGACCCATCGCGCGCCGGACGTTGGCGATATGGATGGCCATCCACGACCGGTTGAGCACCAGCACGTTGCTGTTTAGAAGTGCAACACTTTCCAACGCTGTCTGTCTCCTAACCTTCCGATCCTATTCTACACCGCCACGCGGGGCGATTACAAGGCCGGAACCCGAAAATGCTCTTCTCCCCCTTGCCCTTGAGTATAGGACAGCATTCCGGTGGTTGTCAAGACACCCACGCGCTGCGCTATGCGATGAACAGCGGTGCGCAGACAAGGGATATGACGCACATCAGCTTGATGAGAATGTTTATCGACGGGCCGACGGTGTCTTTGAGCGGGTCTCCGACGGTGTCGCCGACGACGGCCGCCTTGTGCGCGTCGGAACCTTTCCCGCCGAAGTTGCCTTCCTCGATGTATTTCTTGGCGTTGTCCATTGCGCCGCCGCTGTTGGCGAACTGAATGCCGAGCATGACGCCGACGCCTATCGCGCCGACCAGCATGCCCGCCAGCCCTTCGGGACCAAGCGGGCTGAGACCGATCACCACGGGCGCGGCTATTGCCATTGCGCCCGGCAACAGCATACCCTTTATGGCGCTTTTGGTGCTTATGTCAACGCAGGTGGTCGAATCGGGCATCACTTTCCCTTCCATCAGTCCCTCGATATCGCGGAACTGGCGTCTGACCTCCTCGATGACCTGGAACGCGCACTTGCCTACCGCATCGAAAAGCATGGCAGAGAACAGAAACGGGAGCATCGCGCCGACCAGCAGACCGGCCATGACGTGCGGCGTGTTGACGTCAACCGTCGAGAGGCCGGATGCCTGGACGAATGCCGCAAGCAACCCGAGCGCAGCGAACGCGGCCGAGCCTATGGCGAACCCTTTCCCGACGGCGGCGGTCGTGTTGCCGACAGCGTCCAGGTTGTCGGTGATCTCGCGCACTTCAGGTTCGAGATCGGCCATCTCGGCTATCCCGCCGGCGTTGTCGGCTATCGGGCCGTAACTATCGACCGAGACCACCATTCCGGTGGTCGCGAGCATGCCGAGCGCGGCGATTGCCACCCCGTATATTCCTGCGAAATGGTGGCTGAGCACGAGTGCCACGGCGAGACAGAGCACAGGGATGGCGGTCGATTTCATGCCGACGGCAAGGCCGCCCGTGACCATGACCGCCGGACCGGTCTCGGCAACCCCTGCCAGGTTCTTGACCGGCGAATACTTGCTCGAGGTAAACAGCTCGCTCGTAAACCCTATGATGAGACCACAGACTATCCCGAACACGCACGCCCAGAACGGACCCCACATCGAGTAGTCTCCGTACGAAACGCCGATCCTCGACACCACGAGCGCCACACCTCCCACGGTGAGCACGCCGCTAATGTATGTGCCGGTCATCAGCGCGCCCTGGGGGTTCTTTCTGCCGAGCCCGCGCGTGCAGAACACTCCGATGATGGAAGCCGGTATCCCGACTGCTGCTATGTAGAGAGGCAACGTGCCAAGGTACTTCGATGCAGCTTCTGCGGCGCCGGTGAACGTTGCGCCCCAGACAACGGCAATCGCAAGGCTGGCAATGATCGACTCGACATACGATTCGAGCAGGTCCGCGCCAAGCCCGGCAACGTCGCCGACGTTATCGCCGACGTTGTCTGCAATTACGGCCGGGTTGCGCGGATCGTCTTCGGGGATGCCGGCCTCGACTTTCCCGACAAGGTCGGCTCCCATATCGGCTCCTTTGGTGAAGATTCCGCCCCCGGAACGGGCAAACAGGGCCACCAGGGATGCGCCCATCGCGTACCCGTTCACGATCTCAGGCTGGCGGGTAAGCGCAAGCACGATAACAAGACCAAGCAGCGCCAGCCCGACAACGCTCATGCCCATTACGGCGCCGCCCGATACCGCGACGGCCAGCGCGCCCTGCAGACCGCGTTGGCTGGCGGCCCACGCGGTTCTCGCGTTCGAACGGGTGGCAATGCTCATCCCTATATAGCCCGCCAGAGCGCTTATGACCGAGCCAAAAAGGAAGGCGAGCGATGTGCCCCACCCGAGCGCAATACCTTTCTTCAGAAACGGCGCTGCAGCTATCAGTGCCGCTATCACAATGACGAAAAGCAGGACGTAGCTGTACTCGCGTTTCAGGAACGCGCGCGCTCCTTCCTGAACGCTCTTCGAGATGCTCTGCATCCTCTCGGTTCCCGGATCTTGTCGAGAGATGTAGAGGGCCAGATACACGACGAAAAGGAGCGCCAGAACGCTGGAACACAATGGTAGAATCAAATCGGACGACAGCATGTTGTTTCTCCTTTTTTAGTGAGCCGGTCGTTTGGCTTTCTTGGATTTCTTCGATTTCTTCTTAACGGTCTTTCGTCGGCTTTTCCGTTTGGGTTTGGGCTCCTTGAGAAGACCTGCAGCCGCAAGCGTGGACAGGGCCTCTTTCGCCGCCGCCTGTTCAGCGCTCTTCTTGCTCCGGCCGCGACCTTGTCCAACAACCTTCCCCTGCGCCGTGATCTCGATCTCGAACGTTCTCTTGTGATCGGGACCGCTCTCGCGCACGACTTTGTATTCCGGGAGCTCCTTGAACTGCTCCTGGAAGTAGTTCTGAAGCCTGGATTTGTAATCGGTCATCAATGGGCCGTCGACAGACTCCGCAATCCGGTCCTGGAAGAGGTTCACGACACACTTCTCGGCAGCCTCATACCCCTGGTCCGAGAATACCGCGCCGATCACTGCCTCGAGCGCATCCGCCAGCACGGAATCCTTGGTGCGCCCGCCGGTCATTTCTTCGCCACGGCCGAGGTGGAGGTAGTCGCCGAGCTGAAGTTCCCGTGCCTTTTTTGCGAGCACTGACTTGCTGACGAGCGACGCTTTGAGCTTCGAGTAATCGCCAGGCGAATAGTCGGGAAACGTGTTGAACAGGTGATCACTGATCACCAGCCCAAGCACGGCGTCTCCGAGAAACTCGAGCGACTCATTGTCGTGGTCGAGCCCCTCGGTATCTTCGTGAACCGAGGAGGAGTGAGTGAGCGCCCGGTCAAGTGATTCGACTCGGTTGAACTTTGCACCGAGCTTCTTTGTAAGCGCTCTGAGTTTCTTTAACCGATCAGCCGTCACCAGTGTTCACTCCACTCTGCGCACAACGAGTACCGCGTTATGGCCGCCAAACCCCAACGAGTTGGAGAGCGCAACATCGACGTCGCGTTTCAATGCTCGGTTCGGCGTGTAGTCCAGGTCGCAGTCCGGGGCAGGGTTGTCGAGGTTGATAGTCGGCGGCACAACGTTCTCTTCGATCGCCTTGACACAGGCAACAAGTTCCAGGCTGCCGGCAGCACCCAAGAGGTGTCCGGTCACGGATTTTGTCGAGCTGATAGAGACGTCCCGAACGCTGTCGCCAAAAGCCTTCTTTATTGCAGCAGTTTCCGCGCGATCGTTCTGTACGGTGGACGTGCCGTGAGCGTTAACGTAATCAACGTCGTCGGGCCGCAAGTTCGCATCGTCGAGCGCGAGGAGCATTGCGCGGGCCGGGCCATCGCCGCCTGGTTGCGGTGCCACGACACTGAACGCGTCCGATGTACGGCCGTATCCCGCGAGCTCTGCCAGTATGCAAGCGCCCCGTGCTCTGGCGTGTTCCATCTCTTCCAGCACAACGATTGCGGCTCCCTCCGACATGACAAACCCGTCGCGATCAGCATCAAACGGCCTGGACGCCTTCTGGGGCTCGTCGTTCCGAGTTGACATGGCCTTGACCGCGCAGAACCCCGCAAACCCCAGCGGCGTGATCGGCGTCTCCGAGCCGCCGGCTATCATCAGGTCCGCATCACCGCAACGTATCGCCCGTGCCGCATCCCCGACCGCATTGGCCGCTGTCGCGCATGCGGTAACCACCGAAGCGTTCGGGCCCGTGAAACCGTAGAGGATGGCGATTCGTGCCGGGGCCATATTTGCTAGCATGTTAGGCATCAGGAAGGGAGAAACGCGGCTTGGACCACGCTCGATCAGCACCCGATGTTCCTTCTCGAGCACCGGCAATCCCCCTATACCTGACCCCACTATTACACCGGCGCGACCACAGTCGATCTCGGACGGGTCCAACCCGGCTTGGTCGACGGCCTGTTTCGAGGCCACTATGCAGAACTGCAAGAACCGGCTCGTACGTCTCAGTTCTTTGGTACTGAAGTGTTCTTGAGGTGCGAACCCCTTCACCTCGCCCGCTATCCGGGTGGGAAACTGTGAGGCATCGAACCGGCTGACCGCGTCTATGCCCGATTTCCCATCACACATCGCGCGCCACGCACTCTCGACATCATTGCCGACGGGCGCAACAACGCCCATTCCCGTTACAGCAACACCTCGTACCACTTCTTAGCACCCTTTGCTAAGACCGTTACTCGGGCGAATGGTTCGAACTTGTCAACTCTAGCTGACTGAGGACTCGAGGTGTTCCTTGAGATAGTTTATGGCGTTGCCGACTGTAGCGATCTTCTCGGCGGCTTCGTCAGGAATCTCGATGTCAAACTCTTCCTCGAACGCCATCACCAACTCGACCGTGTCAAGTGAGTCCGCGCCCAGATCGTCTATAAAACTTGCGCCGTCAACAATCTGGTCCAGCCCAACGCCAAGCTGCTGGGCGATGATCTCCTTGACACGTTCCTCGATGTTCGCTTTCATCAGGTTGCTGCCCTCCTTTCAACCACCTATCATCCAACAGGGGTCATCGTTCTTGTCTCTGTAAACCGTTCCGTCGTTCCTCAAACGAAAGCGGAGAACCGCTTCCGTTGTCGCATAGTATATCTCACATTGCCATGCCTCCGTCAACCGTTAAGACATGCCCTGTGATGTAGCCGGCGGCGTCCGAGACCAGAAAGAGAACCGCTTCGGCCACCTCGTCGGCCGTTCCAAACCGGCTCAGAGGTATCAGCGCGAGGGCCTTTTGTTGGGTCTCATCGCCGAGCGAGTCCGTCAATCCGGTCTCGATAAATCCCGGCGCAACGGCGTTGACCGTGATACCGCGCGGGGCAAGCTCCTTGGCCGCGGACTTCGTGAGGCCGATGATCCCGGCCTTGGAAGCAGCATAGTTGGCTTGGCCGACGTTTCCCGCAAGCCCGACAACCGACGAGATGTTGACAATACGACCGTGACGGTTGCGCATCATCACCCTGGCCACCGCACGAATACAGTTGAACGCTCCCGTCAGGTTGGTGGCCAGCACATCCTGCCAATCGCTGTCCTTCATCCTGACAAGCAGCGTGTCGGAGGTGATGCCGGCGTTGTTGACGAGAATGTCAACCGTCCCAAACGCGTCGATGACCGATTTGACCATCTCCTTGACCGATGCCGAATCGGATACGTCCGTTCGGTAGGCGCGAGCATCATGCCCATTTCCGCGCAGCTCTGACGCAACCGCCTCCGCGCGCTCGAGGTTTCGAGCGCACAACGCGACACGCGCGCCGGCCGAGGCGAAACGTCTCGAGATTGCCAGCCCAATACCTCGCGACCCGCCAGTGACTATTGCGACTTTGCCGTCCACCACCTTCTCCTCAAGCCGTTCCCGCAACAAGCGATTGAACCTCGTCAAAGAACCCGGGAGAATCAGCCGCATACACCCTGGCCGACCTGTCGATCCGCGCCATCAGCCCCTTGAGAACCTTGCCTGGGCCGGTGTCTATGAAGCAGTCGTGGGCCGCCGCAAGCAGAGTCCGCATCGATTTCTCCCACTGTACGGTCGAGCATATCTGCTCGACCAGCAACGATCGGATCGTTTCGGGAGACGATTCGGACTCGCCGGTAACGTTTGCCACAAACGTCACTCGAGGAGCCGCGATATCGATCTCGCTTATGAACCGCGCAAACTCTTTCGCGGCATCGGCCATGAGGCTCGTGTGGAACGGGCCTGCCACCCGCAGCCATACTACCTTCTTGACGCCACGTTCTAACCCAAGCTCAGCGGCCCGCCCGAGAGCCTCTCGTTCGCCTGACAAAACAATCTGTCCGGGAGAGTTGCGGTTGGCTATCTCGGCGATCCCGAGTTGCGAGGCTTCCTCGAGAATCTCATCAAGAAACGCGGTCGTATCACCGAGCAGGGCAACCATTGTGCCCTCAATGCAGTCGCATGCCGCCGCCATCAATCTCCCACGTTCGGCAACAGCCTCGAGTGCGTCCCGAAAGCTAAGCGAACCGGCAGCCACCAGGGCGGAGTATTCTCCCAGGCTGTGCCCGGCAACGGCTTTTGGCTCGATCCCGTGTTCGGAGAGTGCTTTCTGAGCAGCCACGCTTGTCGTCAGGATTGCCGGCTGCGCCGTGTCGCTCCGCCTCAGCACCTCTTCAGGCCCCTTCAAGATCGCCTCCACCAGAGATTCGCCCAGAACGTCGGCCGCCTCCGCGAAGACGGACCTTGCCGCCTCGGACAGTTCGCGCAGCCCGGCGCCCATGCCCACGTACTGGCTGCCTTGGCCGGGAAACATCAGGACCATCTCAGGCATCCGCAGCAACGGGAGCGAGAACCGAAGCGGTGCCCCGGTCTGCCAGCGCAGCGACGATTCTCCGGTTGACTTCGTGAGAGACACATCTTTCGGCCTCGAACACCGCGTTGGCTATCGCTTTTGGTCCGGACGAACCGTGACACACAATAAACACACCGTCAACGCCCAAGATGGGCACGCCACCGTACTCCTCGTAGTCCACACGTTTCAGAACCCGTTTAAACGCTTTCTTGGAGAGTGCGGCGCCGAGTTTGCTTACGGGATCGGCGGTCAACTCCCTGCGCAGCAGCGCGAATACGGCTGTCGCCAGAGCTTCGGACGTTTTGAGTATGACGTTTCCTACGAACCCGTCACACACAACCACGTCCACGGTGCCCTCGTAGATGTCGCGTCCTTCTATGTTGCCGACGAAATCGAACGCAGCTTTGTTTGTTTCGGCCAGCACCTCGAATGCCGCCCGACTGAACTGGTTGCCCTTCCCCTCTTCTTCGCCGATGTTTACGAGACCGACTCGGGGCGACGGTATGTTAAGCACCTGCCGAGCGAATATGTTGCCCATCACGGCGAATTCGTAGAGATGCTGCGGACGGCAGTCGACATTTGCACCGACATCTATGACGAGACACATTCCGGTCGGGTTCGGCAACAGGGCCGCTATCGCGGGCCGCGCCACCCCCGGCAACAACCGCAGAATGGTGCGTGCCGCGACCATGCCGATGCCGGTACTTCCGGCCGACACCACCGCATCGGCCGTCCCCTCCTTGATCAACCGTGTCGCGACAAGTATTGACGCGTCTTTCCTCTTGCGAAGCGCCAGCACGGGGCTTTCGTGTGCCGGTGGGATACCCGAGGCGTTCTTGATCGTGACGTTCGAGGGACGCTGGGCAAGCGCCGCAAGCTCGCTCTCGAGAACATCCTGGGGCCCAACAAGAATGAGTTCCGAAGATGAGGTTTTCGAGGCGAGCTCGGTGCCCAGCACCACGGCACGGGGCGCATAATCGCCCCCCATTGCATCTATCGCTATCCGCATGATCTCCTGGCCGTTCTCAAGGTTAGCAGGCGCCGGTCGAGCCTACTCCTCGGCAACCTCCAAGACGCTCCTGCCCTTGTAGAACCCGCAACTCATGCAGACTCGGTGCGGCGCCTTTGGTTCACCGCAATTCGGGCACACCGATTTGGGCGGAGCTTCAACCTTGAAATGAGCGCGTCTCTGTTTCGTCCTGCTTTTTGAAGTCTTACGTTTGGGTAAAGCCAACTTATGTTCTCCTTTTCTTCTACTTGGAGTTGGGGTTCGTAATCCGCGTCTTTAACTCCTCGAGTACCGCGAGCCTCGGGTCCACGATCTCGACCCGACATCCGCAATCGCCCGAATTGAGATTCGCGCCGCACTGCGTGCACAACCCTTTGCAATCCTCCGAACACAGCGGTCTCAGAGGAATGCCCAGGAGAATGTCCTCCCTGACCGCCTCGACGAGATCGAACGTATCACCTTCGAAGGTCAGCCAACCGACGTCCGGCCCCGCCTCTTCAGGCTCGTTTGTTTCGCCGCGATGGAGGACAATCGACACGTCGGTGCCGAAATCCTGCTGAAACTTCTCCAGACAACGTCCGCAAACCAGCTCAAATGTACCCGACACACTGCCGGTAAGCGTAAACCGGTCCTCGATCTGCCGGACTACCCCGACAACGTGGACGGGGCATGCCAGTGACGTATCCTCGGCCAGATCGACAAGATCGTCGAGTCCAATATCTTTCTCTACGCGTAACCCGGAGTCGGGCACACGGGAAACATCTATCATTATCACGGGATTGCCACCTCGCGATTACTGCCACCACGAATAGCGCCACGCTCCCCAACCGACCTGAACGATTCTAACATTCTGAAGGGGATGATGTCAACTTGGAGTCATGCCGATGTCACACTGGCACGGGCGGCACTATGCCGGAAGTTATTGTTAGAGAGTGAGATAAAGATCGACACCGTGGTGCCATAGCATCTGGCATTTGCACTGCGTTGACAGGGGCGAAATGCCCCGTTATAATCGTGCGAACGCAAAGCAACGTCTCGCATTGACGTGACCCGGCGCGCGAGACTGTTCTCGTGCAAGAGGGAGGTTAATAATGTCGACAACCCCGCACATAATCGGTTTGGCCCTTTTTGCCGCAGTAGTGTGCGCCGCATCAACCGCCGAAGGCGCGCAACCTGTGAGAGCCGCTCACGGCATGGTGGCGAGCGCGCACCGGTTGGCGTCGCAGGCCGGGCTCGATGTCTTGCAGAAAGGCGGCAACGCCGTTGATGCTGCTGTGGCTGTGGCCGCGATGCTGAACGTCGTGGATTTCCCTATGACAGGAATCGGCGGCGATATGTTTGCGCTGGTCTACATGCAGAACGAGGGCAAGGTTGTCGCGCTCAACGGCAGCGGCCGGTCGCCTTACGCGGCGACGCTCGAGAAGTATCGCGAGCTCGGGTACCGGTCCGTGCCCGGCCGAGGACTGCTTGCGGTCAACGTGCCGGGCGCGCTCGACGGCTGGGCGGAACTGCTCGAACGGTACGGGACGATGCCGCTGGGCGACCTGCTCGAACCGGCGATTGTCGTTGCCGAAGAAGGATTTGTTCTGACGCAGCGGATGGCCGGTGTCCTTGCAGATGAGCGGCGGGCGATCGAGAAGCATCCGTCGACAGCAGCGGTATTCCTGCCCCACGGCAATGCCCCCGGGGCCGGGTACGTCTTCAAGCAGCCGGATCTTGCGCGGACGTTGGGCATAATCGCCGAGAAGGGGCCGGACTCGTTCTACCGCGGCGAGATAGCCCGCAAGATATCGGGGTTCTGCGCGGCACACGGCGGTCTGATAACCATGAAAGACCTTGCCGACCATACCTCGACGTGGACGGAGCCGATCGTGGTTTCGTATCGCGGGCACGACGTCTACGAGATGCCACCGAACTCGCAGGGCATCGCGTTGCTCGAAGCGCTCAACGTGGTCGAGGGATGGGAAATCGCGCCGTTCGGGCCGCAGACTGCCGAGACGATCGTGCGTCAGGTGGAGGCCAAACGCGTCGCGTTCGCCGACCGCAACAAGTACGTCACCGACCCCGAATTCGCGCCCGTCCCCGTGGATATGATGCTTTCGAAAGAGTACGCCGCCCGCAGGCGTGCCGTGATCGACACGGACAGTATCCCGCGCGCGGTGCGATCGGGCACACCCGCCCGTGGCGACACGACAACGTTCATGGTGGTCGACAAAGACCGCAACTGCGTCTCGTTCATCAACAGCCTGTTCTCGAACATGGGGTGCGGCGTCGTGGTCGAAGGTACGGGAATACTGCTCCAGAGCCGTGCGGCGGGATTTCGCAGCGACCCAGACCATTTCAACAAGCTCGAACCGCACAAGCGCACGATGCACACGCTCAACCCGCTCATGGTGCTCAAAGACGGTAACCCGTACATCGTCATGGGCGTCATCGGAGGCGACCAGCAAACGCAGGCTTCGCAACAGATAATCGCAAACGTTGTCGATTTCGGCATGAACATGCAGGAAGCGCTCGACGCGCCGCGCTGGAGCAGTGCGGGGGGTATAACGCTCTGCGTCGAGGAAGAGATCGGGCCGGATGTGCGCGACGCTCTCGCTGCCAAAGGGTACCGGGTCGTCGTCGGCCGGGCGTATTTCGGAGGCGCTCAAGCCATCATGCTCGACCCCGCATCCGGCGACCTGCTTGGCGCCACCGACACGCGCATCGGCGGCGCGGCCATAGGGTATTGATCCGGGCGAAGTTGCTCTGAACGGCCCGGGCGTGGTAAGATCAGGGGAACTCGGGGCGTGGCGCAGTCTGGCTTAGCGCGCCTGCTTTGGGAGCAGGAAGTCGCCGGTTCAAATCCGGCCGCCCCGACCAGCTGGCTGTTGTTTAGATACGCGCTTACAAATCTGCTCGCGGGTCTCCTTCTCCTACCCTACGGCCGTTTGCGCTAGCCTTGTGCTTGTCCTTTTCGCTGCAACCTTGCTGAAGAACTTCGCCCGGCAGATAGGGTGAGTTGGCTTTGTACCTCTTAAGACTAGGTCTCGACAAAGCGTAATGGACCGTGATGTATTGATGAATCGTTGGGTTTATGTATTTAGTCAGAATCTGAGAAAACCCAGAAAACGCAGGCCACGTGCTATACAGATTATACTAAGGTTGTTAGGAGGAACACATGGCTTCTTCCGAACAGTCAACCCCGCTGATGACGCGCAAGGAAAGGCGCTACCAGGAACGTGAGGCTCAAATCCTTCACGTTGCTCGGTCGTTATTGCGGGAGCATGGGCTTGCTCAGCTTACCATGGACCGCATCGGTGACGCGATCAATTACTCAACGGCGGTAGTTTACCAGCACTTCCCATGCAAGGAGGAGATCGTCCTTGCTCTAGCTATCCAGTCGGCACTCATACGCTTGAAGCTCCACGAACGGGTACTTCAATTCAAGGGAAATCCCCGTGAACGAATAATCGCCAGTGGCGAAGCGACGGTCGTGCTGCAAGACTATCTTCAGTGCGAGCTGCTTGTCCTGACGGATGCAGTGAGTTCGAAGACCTCTGAGGCGCGTCTGCAGTTGTACCAAACGGCGACGAGGAGAACGATTGTGATGGCAGGCTCCATTGTTGAAGATACCATTGCCGCGGGTGATCTTACCCTTCCCGAAGATCTCAATCCTGAGACTCTTGCCTTCAGCTTGTGGACGACGACCTTTGGTGCACCTTCTTAATACCGGTACAAGTCTTCTTCACCCTGGCAAATCTCTCAAAGGGGGGTCCGCGCCGGAGAATGTCCACCTAGCCCGCATGTGTGGTCGGGGGGTGCTCGACGCGTACGGCTGGCGACCGCTGTCGACGGAGTGGGATTATCGGGAGACTATGCGGAGGATATACCGAGAGGTGTATCCATCGGAAGTGATAGAGGAGTCGGTGCCATATGACGCTAGTGGAGATTCCCTTATCAGCGTCGATGGTGCTGACTTCTTGGACAAACTCAATGCAGTCTAAAGAAGGAGGTGATGTACAGGGTGATACGCGTTACGAAGGAGCGTGTTTGGTTGAATCTGTAGCGAAGAACGATGAGACGGAAAGGTGGATTCACTCTGATTGAGTTGCTGGTGGTGATAGCGATCATCGGTATCCTGGCAGCTATACTGCTGCCGGCTCTCGCCAGAGCGCGTGAAGCGGCCCGACGGGCTGGCTGCGTTCGAACTGTGGTCCTGTCTTGTCATCCTGTCCTCCTTTTTGTCATACTGCGACGCCATGGATGGTTTTCACCAGGTTTGTATCTCGTCCTGTTCCCGCTGGGAGCACGCGCTGTCAGTTTGACCAGCTTTTTGTGCAAGGCTTCGATTCGGCGCTTGAGTTCGGCTGGATTGAGCGTGGCGTAGTGGCGCTTGAGCCGCCGCTTGGTGGCCGCGTCTATAGCAGATGAGGCCACTACGCGCTGATAGGGTGTTTGCGGCGCGTCGTAGCGACGAGTAACGCGGGAACCATCGCGGATCTTTTCGATAAGCTTCTGCGAGGGCATGAAGAAGTTGACATACTCGCGGACAACCACGTAGAGGTCGTTGAGACACGCGCAGGCGTCGTGGTTCGGGCAGGTGCAGGAGGGCATCCGCCTCCATCATCTCTTTTCCGTCCGGTGATTTCATCAGAGAACGAGTCTCCAGGGCGCGCTAACTTGGTCATCTGGTCTCCTCATCTCCGACGACAAGAATAGTAGATCTCATGCTTGACACCTACTCTCGCCAAAGGTATGCGATCATATGGAGCAGATCTTTTCGTCAGAACACGTGCCAGAAAGGAGTATGCCATGGGAGAACGGAATGAGCAAGGGCGACTGCCCCCTGAAGCTAACAAGCAACACAAAGTCCGTATGTGGGACTGTTGTCCATTATGGCAGAGGCGCAAGATACTGTTGCATCGCCGACTACAGATCTGCCACAGCAGGGCAGCCATTTCGCAAGTGCATAGTAAGCGACTGAGTCGGGTCCCAGCCAGTTTGGGCGAGAAACTAACAACTACCAACGTTTGATAATGTTTTGGGCGGATCTGTAAAGCATTAAGCCACAATGGTTTGCAGCACGCCTACAATCAAGTTTCTTAGGAGTGCAAGATGCAGCAGGGAATCGGCCACGGGCAATCAATGAGTTCATGCGTTTGATGTGCTGTTTTAACTCAGAACTCCTGCGTTAGCAAGTGCGTCACTTCTAGGGTGGCAGTTGCTTCACTTTCAGTCCGGCGCCTCGAGAAGAAACCTGTTCTCCCGCCATAATGCTCTTTATCTGGCATGGACTACTATGACATTGTATTGAAGCAGCGTCTATAGGACGACCCATAGGCCGAGGAAGATTATCGCCGTCGAGGAGAGTACCGGCAGGAAGAGAAGTGTCCGGCCTTCTCCCGTCATCCTGCGCACCATGCCCGAAGCCCGTACTACAGCGATGCCCAAAGCGATCAGTACCAGAGCAAGCCCAAAGCTGAACGCCAGGATCAGGCACATCCCGTAGTGCAACCGACCGAACTTTGTCGCCAGGAGAAGAATGATGAGCGCCGTCGGACAGGGGACGATTCCGCCGGAAATGCCGAGCCCGAGAATGTTCCAGTAGCTTGGTGAACGGTTTTCCTTGGTCTCGACAACATGAGAGCGGCCGTGATCGTGCGCGTGGCTGTGCGCGTCGCCGGAACCGTGTCTCGCAAGGAGGAAGGTTGCGTAGCGGTGTAGAAACAGGGCGATTCCGATGCCGACGATCAAGAGTCCGGAGACTATACCGAGCCAGAAACTGAGCCGTTCTTCAGAGATTCGCTCACTGGCGAAAAGCGTTACGAGCCCAAGCAAGATGACGCTCCATGTGTGTGTGAGTGTGACAACGATTCCAAGCACAACAGCGTTCCACGTCGTGCCGCGCTCGCCGATCAGGGGCGCGGCCGGATGCTCATCTCCGACCTCTGCATCAACGATTTCGACGCGTTGGTTCGCGACGAGCTGTTTCAGTGGAGCGACTGCGTAGGCGGCGCGCTCGATGAGGAGACGTACCTGGGTACCATCACGCGTGCCGGTTTTGCCGATGTCGGGATTGTCGACAAGCAGACGTTTTCCGCCGGCGTTGTGAAAGCGTTTCTCGAGGCCAATACGGAGTCCACGCCCGTACAGCAGGCGCGCCGCGAGTCGCTCTGGCCCAAAGTCGACAACAAGGTCAGCAGCGTCCGCGTCCACGCACGCAAACCCGAACAGGCGTAACGCGTGGAACGATCGGATCTCGTATGCAGCGGAGGTCCGCGGTAGCCCAAGACATGCTTCGATGCTCGACTTCCGCTGCACGTTTCATTCAGAACGTCAGCACCTTGTAGCCGTCTTTGAGGAACCCGGCGAGCGGTGGGCCCATGGGTTTGACTTCAATGCCCAGGTCGCGAATCGTGTCCACCAGGCCGTAGCTCGTGGCGCAGGCTATACACGCCTCAACCACCACGCCATCTTCCTGCATGGACTTCACTTTCGCCTTGATGTCCTTATCGCCGACCAGAAGCCGTTGCGAAGGCCCCCAGACGATTAATCGCACCTCGTCGAACCACCGGCTCTTCTTCGGCGCGTGCGTGTCCATGAAACACACTCTATGGGCCACATCAGGGTCGCCGCTCGTCCACAACACCGCCAACCGGTCGGGCTCGCCTTCGTTCTCGGCCGCCCGGACATAAACCGAGCTTGCCAAGATCGCCACTACAACAACCAGCGCTCCAATTCCACAGTATGTCCTTGCCATGACTACTCTCCCTTTCTCGCCAACAACTCTTTCCTGCGTCAAGGCACGGGCGGCGGTGGTTCTTTGAGCCAGGCGAGGTTGAACTCGTAGTGGTTCTTGCTGCTTATCAGATGGATGACACCGTTCGGCGTCTGGCAGACGGACAGATAGCCCCACGGTTCGGCGTTCTCCTTTCTCAAGAACCCCCTTTGCCCGTCATTCTGAACGCCGCGAAGAATCTCGCCCCAACGCCGCACGGCAGCCCCTCTCACGCAACCGGGTTTCCAAACCGCGTGCTCTCAGTAGCCTCTTGACCGAGCGCTACCCTTGACGCGGGGGACTTTGTGCGCTATCATAATGACAGATTGGGAGTGGGGACGATAACTACAAGGAGAGATCTTTGGGGACGATCGCTCGACAAGAAGCCGCATGTTTTTGACTGCGATTGCAGTCACACTTGAAGCTGCCGGGTTGGCGGTTACTGAGACCAAGGGCGGTGGGCGGGAGCTGAGAAGCTATGTTACTACCATTGACGGTTTACCCCCTGCAGTTTCCAATCGGACTGCTAAGTCGTCGTAGTCTTGGGCATGGACAACGCCGCTAGCTACGGATTCGCAATCGTGCATACGGGAGCAAGCAAAACAAGAACAGCGGCGGGCACCGTAGAGTGTACCCAGCTATAGGACGCCGACGAAGTAGGGAACTCGGGTCAGTATAGTGTATTCCCAGCGTGGACCAATGGAAGCGGCCGGTGGTGTGCGACCGAAGGAGGGGTACGCTTGCCTGTTCTAAGTGCGTCTATCAAGTATTCGGGAGTCTGATATCGGGTGCCAGCTCGCAGAGGGTGCAGCGTCAGCGCCGACGAATCATACGGTAAACACCGGCAGCTCGCCACGCGACGCGACGCTGCATTGACTCGGACTCTTGAAATTGGACTATCACGGGCATGGTTAGAGTTGTCGGAGATGGATTGTGGAGATGGGAGCTATAGATGTTGGTTTGAGATGGCACTGGTGGACGGTTCTTGTATCGTATCAAGGCTGACAGGGACGCTTTCACAACTGAATTAGATGTAGGGGGATGCCGGAGAATCTAGTCATGTGTATGCGTTTGGCGACGGCTGTGCTGTTGGCGATGGTGATCTCGTTGCCGGGTGCTTTTGCAGATGTAACGCCTCCAGTGGTGACAAACATAAACCAGATATATGCTGCCATCTCGTGGACAAGTAGCTCCGCAGCGACTGGTTGGATCGTCCTGAATCCAGGAGCAGCGGAAGAGCGGATAGTGTACGATACCCGAGGCGAACTATACGTAGGAAAGACCCATTACGTGGACGTCGTGGGTCTAACCGAAGAGACAACGTACCTCTATGACGTAGTAACGGCGGGCCTGGTGGATGACAATAGCGGTGCGCATTACTCCTTTTCCACTGGACCGGATATCGGAATACCGAGCCCGGGTTCAGTCTACGGGCAGACGTTAATGTGCGATGAAGTTTCGCCAGCCGAGGGCGCTATTGTATTTGTTACGTTGCAGGATTGCGACGGAGCAGGGAGCCCTGGCCTCTCGACAACTATGTCCGCTTTGGTGGACGAGACCGGCTGGTGGTGGTATAGTATTGATTCGGCACGGACGCCTGATCTCTCTGGATACTTCACATATTCCGCTGCGGGCGATTGCCTTGTGCTGCATGCCGACGGAGGACCATCAGTAGGCACCGCTGACCTAGTTGTAGACACTGCTGACGATACTCCGGCTCCGAGTCTTATACTATGTGATGTTTCGAGCGTGATTACCGTACCCGGTGATTACGCGACAATTCAGGCTGCAATAGATGCTGCGACAAATGGTGACGAGATTGTTGTCTCGCCCGGCACCCATTACGAAAACGTCAACTTCAACGGAAAGAACATCATCCTCCGTTCAACAGACCCAACGGATCCTGTTGTAGTCGGCGGCACCATTATAGATGGCAACGAAGCTAGCTCTGTGGTGTCCTTCTCCGGGGCGGAATCCTCCGGATGCGTTCTCTCTGGCTTCACCATTACCAATGGTTACGCTTCAAACGGCGGCGGGATCTGGGGCAACGGTACCATGGCCACCATCCAGCACAACACCGTTACCGAAAACTCTGCCGGCGCAAATGGTGGGGGGATCTCCGGATGCGACGGTACTATCCAGAACAACATCATCACGGCCAACTCGGCGCATACAGGCGCGGGACTCTTTGGGTGCGATGGCACAATCCGGAACAATACAATCTGGGAAAACCCGGCTGGGTCGGAAGGCGGCGGGCTATCTGAATGCTATGGCACAATCGTAAACTGCATCATCTGGGCAAATACTGCATCCGCAGATGCGCAACTTCACAACTGCGTCACGCCAACTTATTCCTGCATCCAGGATTGGGCAGGGGACGGCGAAGGGAGCCTGACTTCCAACCCATTATTGGTATTTCCCAGCGCCGGTGATTTCCATCTTCAGTTTGACTCCCCCTGTATAGATGCCGGTTGCTACGCTTCTGATTTCACCGAAGACTTTGAAGGCGATCCGAGAGGATATGACATTACTCCCGAGATTCGTGGAGACGGGTCGGATTTCGATATCGGTGCAGACGAGTACCGTCCCGTGCTCAGTCCGCCGGCTGTGGACGTGACGCCAGACCCCGCGGAGGACAGTCCCAGAACCACCCACCATCTTCTCTGCGCAGTGACAAGCCAAAGCACAGACATCCCCGGTTTGGTGGACTATGAATACTCCTGGTCGAACGGCACAGAGACCATCGTGCACGGACCAAAAGCGGACTCAACCGACATCCTTGATGCCTCGTACACAGCAAAGCACGAAACATGGACATGTACCGTCCGCGGCTGGGACGGCTACGGCTTTTCGGAAGCGGCGATGGACGCGACTACGGTTGTCAATTCGCCACCCGGTGCGCCAGCGCTGTCTTTGCCGACATACCAAAGCACTGACGCGGACCTACCGTGTCAGGTTGTTGTACCGAGTTCAGACGCTGACGCCGACCCAATCACATACAGTTTCGAGTGGTGGGTAAAACCCGAGGGGGAACAAGAGTTCTCTTTGTTTGGTGATTCTGCAATTGATCAAGAAACCTTCAGCGTGGTTCCTCAGAACTTCACTTCTGTTGGCGACGCATGGTATTGCCTTGTGACGCCTAACGACCGCGAGGTTGACGGCATACAGACTCAGTCCGACGAGTGTACCATCATCAGCAACCCTTCCGAACCATCGGCCATATCTCTAATAGTCGATCCTATGACGGTCCCGCTGGGTTGGCCCGTGACCGTTTACGGGGAGATCGATCCGATACCGGTTTCGGGAACAATTGTTTCGTTCGACAGTATCTCGCCTTCCGGTGTGCCAAACCACGATTTCCCTGAAGCGATGGCAATTGGCGGTAACACGTACAGCCGAACATTTTATCCTACCGAAGCGTCTGAGGGTAGACCGGATTGGTCGGTAACAGCGTCCTGGCCCGGAGACAGTCTCTACATGGGCGCCACGAGCGACCCGGTCAGCTTTACTGTGACCAAGGGGCAACCGACTCTACTACTTGAGCTATCGGCGTCTTCGATACCCGTTGGATTGGGCGGGATAGACGAGTTGACGGCGACCGCCACGTTGATAGCGCCGATTCCTGACGAGCTCGGTCCTCTGCTGGATGGCAATACCATCGAACTGTACTGGAGGGACCCCGACGGCCAGACACCACTTCTCCCTCTGACTGCCGAAACCGTGCTCGAGAGCACGACCACAGGCACGAGGGTGGGTCTTGCTACCTTCGATCTGCTCGGGTTCGGTATAGATTTCAGCAAAGCGGGTACCTGGACGTTCCTAGCGAACTTCAACGAGGACGAAAACTTCACGAGAGCGACTTCGCCGGGTTATCCCGCAGTGCGGTTGGTAGTCAAGGATGGCGCGGGTTACGCCATTATCGCGCTCGGCAGGCTCGATTCATATGCAGAAGGGCATCAAGAACATGCGAAGACCACCGACTATGTCTACGGGGTACTGCGCGACCGCGGGTTTGCGCACGAGGACATCTACTACCTGCGCGACGTGCTCGACGGGGAAACGGTCGGGCTGGATATCGTGGTTGACGGAGCGGCCACACAGGACAACGTGCAGTACGCAATCGAGCAGTGGGCGTTGGCCAGGATGGGCGAGCGTGCTGCACCGCTTTACGTCATCTTCATCGACCACGGCAGGAGAGACTGTTTCTATCTCTATTCAACCGAGGATGAGGACGATTACGTCACCCCGGATGATGTTACCGGCTACTTCGAAACGCTACACACCGGGTTGGAGCAGACAAGTCAGGAAGCTGCCGATCAGGATATCGTCTTCATCTACGGCGCGTGCCGTTCGGGAAGCTTTGTCCCGCCCCTGTCGGGAGAGCAATATATCGTCATCGCGAGCTGCGCAGCAGACGAGGCATCGCATCGCGGCGTGATAGACCCTGCTGACGGCATACGTGACGGCGAAGTGTTCGTCACGGAGCTGTTCCGCAACGCGAGCGCCGGCAAGACTTTGCGGCACTCGTTCGAGCTCGCGTCCGAGAAGGTGGCTGAATATACTGCTGGGCGGAGCAACAGCGGGCGAACTGACCATCCCCAGCACCCGTTGCTCGATGACCCTGGGAACCGCGCAGAACAGTTGGTGCTGGGGTTTGGCTCGAACGCAGCTCGTTCGGTAGGCTGGCAGTATGCGACAGCGATGGTCATAGGCCCGGATGAACCGATCGGGGTTTTGGAGGCGCGTGCCGACCGGGACTATCTGACCGAAGACTACGAAGCGTGGGTTGAGATAAAGACGCCGGCCTACGACGGTGCTGAACTGGCGGACGACAACTACGAGGATTTCCAACAGGTTGTAACTATGCCTCGCATCAGCTACAGCAGGGAGATTTCCGACCTTGATACAGGGACGTTCAGATGGTCCGCGTCGGTATTGACCTCGCAGATCGGTTTCGTTCTGCCCGGTACGTACAAGGTCTTCTACTACATCGCAGACCCGGAGACGGGAGAGACCAACACGTACCTGTTGACCACGATCTACCGAGGGCGGGAAGCAAACGAGGCACCGCTGCCAGTGACGCTTCTGTACCCGGAGGATGGTGCAACGGTTGGCAGAACGCCGGTATTCCTGTGGGAGGAGACGACTGATCCGGACGGTGACGCGTTCACATACCGCCTCGAGGTGGCGGAGGACAGTGAGTTTACGACAGGCCTGATAGTCAAGGAAGGTCTCACGTGGACCGCTGCCGTGATCGGTATGACTGATGAGCTCAAGGACCGGCAGACATACTACTGGCGGGTCATTCCGGTTGACGAATACGGCGCGGCTCCGGCAGACAATACGGTTCTCACGTTCACGACGGATTTTCAGAACGGGGACGTGCCCGGTGCCATCGTGGGGTTTGTCACGGATGCACGCACGGGTGCTCCAATTGCTGGTGCAACCATCACGGTGTCGCCCGGTCCGGGAACCGGAACCTCGTCCAAAGAAGGGAACTACGTGGTCGCGATCTTGCCAAAGGGCGAACATGCTGTCCAGGCCGAGGCGCTTGGATACGAGAATGAGATCAAGAACGCTGATGTGCCTCCTGGTGGCCTTGATGAAGTGAGTTTCCAGCTAGTACCGCTAGTGACCGACAGTGACGGTGATGGTATTCCGGACGCGGATGAAGGGACGAACGACCCGGATGACGACGGGATTCCAAACTACCTCGATACCGATTCGGACGGTGATGGTACTCCGGATGCAGATGAAGGGACAGGCGACCCGGATCAGGATGGGGTTCCGAATTATCTGGACACAGACTCGGACGACGACGGTTTATCGGACGCTGATGAGGTGAATGTCTACGGTACGTCACCGACGTCGCAACACAGTGACACCGACACTATGCCGGACGGTTACGAGGTGCAGTATGGCCTTGATCCAACCACTGACGACTCCGAAGATGACCTCGACGGGGATGGCCTGCCAAATGGTGACGAATACGAACTCGGTTGTGAGCCTGATGAGTTGGACTCTGACGAGGATGCGTTGACAGATGGGGATGAAGTCAACGAGTACGGTACGGATCCCACGAAGCGGGATACTGATGGTGATGGTGCCTCAGACGGATATGAGGTCCAATCTGGGACAGACCCAGTTGACCAGGATGATTTCCCCTGTCCGAAGGCGGGCGACGTCAACTGTGATGACGAGGTCAACGCAATAGATGTTCAATTGGTGATCAATGCGGCTCTGGGCTTGTTGGTGGAGCATGACTGCGACCTCAACGGGGATGACTATACGAACGCTCTCGACGTGCAACTCGTGATCAACGCCGCGCTGGGGATCGCGGTCTAGCCCGACCTGTACCTCTTCGGCCAGGCATGTGTGTCAGGGCACGGGCGGCGGTGGTTCTTTGAGCCAGGCGAGGTTGAACTCGTAGTGGTTCTTGCTGCTTATCAGATGGATGACACCGTTGGGTGTCTGGCAGACGGACAGATAGCCCCACGGTTCGGCGCTGCTGGCGCTCATCTTGAACACCGCCCGGTCGGTGGTTTCGGTCCTGCGCGGCGGACCGTCGTCGCTGATCAGTCGCCGTGTGGGCCAGGTTTCGCCTTCGTCGAACGAGAGCGCTGAATAGATCCCCGCAACCGGCCGTTTCGTGCCCGAGGCGTCGGTGATGATCATATCCTTTTTGCCGGGCTGCGTGCGTTTCCCGCAGAACGATACGAGCAGCAGCGGTCCCTCGTCGAGCCGAATGAGCACGAGCCGCTGCATGCTTCGAACGGGTTGGAACGGGGTCGCGCTGTACGTCCATGTCTCGCCCATATCGGTCGAGATGCTCTTGGGCATCCTGCCGTCGATGTCGCCGCCGCGGCCGAGCGCCATCAGCCGGCCGTCTTTGAGCTGCACCACGCCCGCGTGGATACCGGCAATATCGCCGCCGGGATCGGTCCACGTCTCGCCGTTGTCGCGGCTCACGATGACCGTCGACCCGCGGCTGATATCCGACACCATCACGAGGTATCCTTGCTGCGTGCGGAACGCCGATTCGACCGGCATGTGCCTATCCTGATGTCCCGGCCCGATAATCTTCGCTTTCGACCAGGTGGCGCCGCTGTCTTTCGACGTGCGCATGATGAGTGCAAGGTTGCTGCTATACGTGTCCGCGGCCGACAGCCCGCAGAACTGGTAGATGGTGTCCTTGCCGTCGAACCACATGCAGGGAGCGTGATCGTTCCGGTCCGGAGCGTCCCAGAACGGCGATGCGTCGTCCCACTCGTCGTTTCCGTACCGCAACCTGCTCGCAAGAAGCACGAGTTCGCGGCCCGGTTCGTCGATGCAGCTGTACCAGATGGCGAGCAGGTCGCCGTTCGGGCACTCGACGAGCGCCGGATCGTGGTTGTGGTGGGAGAACATCTCGCCTATCGCGTCGCGCGGGATCTTTACGTACTTACGCGGGCCTCGAAAATAGGGTTTGTTTGGATCGGTTCCCTCGGCGATGTTGGGCGGAACGTTGCGTTTGACATTGCGCTGGTTCAACGGTGGCGGCGGCACCGGCAGCGGCTTCGTCTCCGGCATAGGGCCGCATGCCACGCGGAACCCGATCAGCCCGTGTTTGTCCTCGGGCAACGTGCCCATCCGGTTCTCGGACCGCAAATAGAACACTTCCGTCGAATGGCTGCCGCCGCGCGTGACACGGAAATCGCCGTCGACACGACCGACGGGATCCACGTGACGGCCCGGTCCGTAAGGGCCGTACCAGTCCGAACACCATTCCTCGACGTTGCCGTGCATGTCGTACAAACCCCAAGCGTTGGGCGGCGTCCGGCCGACGACCGTCGGCACCGGCTCGGCCGGCGGATAACGGCTTGGGATAGCGTTCTTGAGATACGCTTCGGGCAACGTGTCGCCTGTGTGGAAGTGGGTGGTGGTCCCGGCGCGGCACGCGTACTCCCATTCCGCTTCCGTCGGCAGGCGGTAGTGCGTACCCTCTGTATTGGAAAGCCATTGGCAGAACTTCGTCGCTTCGTGCCAGTCCACAAAGACGACCGCTTCGTCATCGCCTGTCGAAAATCCGAGCTTGCCGCGCAGCGCGCGATGTGCGGGATCGAACTGTTCGTACTGTGCGTTCGTCACCTCGCACGCGCCCATATAAAAGGGCCGGCTGATGGTAACGTAATGCGCCGGTTGCTCATCAAACGTTATCTTGTCGCGCCACGATTTCGCTAACACCTCTTTGGGGATAGGGCTTTCTCCGATACCCATCCTGAACGCACCCGGCTCGATTCTAACCATACGCATCCCTACGGAGTTGGTGAATTCCTTTCTCGTTTCCTGTAACCCTCCAGCCGACTCCGCATGGCCGAGACAACACGGGCGAAGACACAGGAACATCACGATTATCAGCAAAAGAGCGTCCGGCTTCATGTTATCCTCCTTAACACTGAACGTCGCCTTCGACTTCGACCACGACGATCGCGCCGAAACCAGGGGCAATAGGCTCTTCTTCGAGAAAGTCGCGCGCTCAACTACTGAACACCTCCCCTATCAGCTGCACTCTATCAAGACGCGTGAGGTTTGTCGCTGCCGCCTTCGCTCGCATATGGCAGGCGGTCCGGCACCACGCTGACCTCTGTCGTGAACTTGAACGGGAACGGTCCGCCGCTCTTGAAGGTCAGCTCGACAAAGAACGCCGTCCATCCTTCCTGCGGCTCGGGCACACGGCCCGTGTACACTCCGTCTCCCTCATCCGCGACCGGCGAACTTGTCCAGTGTGCACCGAACGTCTCTTTCCGAAAATCGCGTGCCTCCGGGTTTGTCGCTTGCCACAGGTTGACCTTCGTGGGCGTGTCGACGGTCTTCACGTGGATCGAGCCATCGGGCTGCTTCGTCCAGGAGAACTGCGGCCGCGGAGTGCCGTTTAGTATCGCGTGGTAGTACGACGTCAGGCTCATGACTGCGTCCGAGTCATCAAGACCGTGGTCCGTATTGGGAACGTACCGCAGGTATTTCTCGCCCGGCAAGTCATCGTAGTAGAATTGCGAGGAGTCCGGCAGAAAGAACTGGTCGCCCGTCGAGTTGATGAGGTATTTGGGCATCGTGTATCGGTCGCGATAGACGTACGGATCAACAATCTCCATCAGTGCTCGGTATTTCGGAGTGCCCATCCAGTCCACTACCTTCTTCTCCACATAGTCGCCTATCGCCCGTGCCCAAAACCCGTAGGCGGCGTGATGGTGCCGCATGGACACTTCAACATTGAGCACGTCTATCACTATCGGAACGATCGCCACCACCCGCGGGTCCACCGCTGCGGTCGTCCACGTGGTCCACCCTCGTTTCGACCCGCCGGCCACGACAAACCCGTCTATCGTCACGTTGCCGCCCTGATCGCTGCCGCAGAACGCCTGGACCGCGTCCATCGCGCGCACCGCCGCCTTCGTCATCGGCAGACGCGCCGGCCATCTGTCATCGCCCGTCTTGAGGTACTTGTCCCAGGTATAAGCGATCAGCGAGTCCTCCGAACGCGGCCTCGTTTCGTCTCCAATAAAGGTTAACGGCTGGTTCGGTATCATCCTCAGTTCCGCGAGCACCGAATTCGTGGTCACGGCTATCCCGCCCAACATGCTGCTTACTGATGACGGCACGCGTCCCCCATTCCTGCCCCCGCTGATCAACAGCAACGCCTTGCTGCTCTTTACCGTCTCCGGCTTGACGATGGTCACCCAATGCTGCCAACGGGTTCGGTCAACCTCCGCGCTTGTGCGCCATGTCTGCGACGTCATGTCCAGCACGTAGCCCGTGTACCCTGTACCGGGTATCGTCTTCACAAGGCGCCAACTGTAGCTCGCGTCCGGCGCCGCGACGTAGTCGTCGAGCGCCGTGCAGAAGCCGGGCTGACACCAGCCCAAGACTGCCGCGCAGAGAACTAGAACCAGTGTGCATTTGCTCAGAAACGATCGAGATTCAACCATGAAATCCTTCCCTTTCTGGTAACGTGAGGGCCCAAGTGCACTTAACCTCGCTTGCACCATACGTTATGACACATTCCCCGGGCTGTGTCAATAGGCCCAAGCTCGTTATTGTCGGCTAAGCACAGTTCCGGGGTTCTCATTGACAATATAAGTGCCGAGGGTTATGATCCTTGTCGTGATGGACAAACGCTCTCGGGACTCGAAATGAATCGAGTACCCAGTGCGACGAAGAGACAAGAATTGAAGGCCCTGCAATGAACTACCACGGTATTGAAATGCCGGATGACCGGATCGCTGAGTTCTGTCGCAGACACCGGATCGCCCGACTGTTGCTCTATGGTTCGATCCTCCGCGAGGACTTTGGTCCCGACAGTGACATTGACGTATTGGTGGAGTTCGAGCCTGGATGTGTACCGGGGCTGCTTCGCATGGCGGGGTTGGAGATCGAGCTGTCAGAGATGTTCGGTCGTAAGGTTGACCTGAGAACTCCAGCGGAACTGAGCCGCCATTTTCGCGAGGACGTGCTCGAGGAGGCGCATGCGCAATATGTCGCGGCGTGATGATACCAGTCTCCTGAAAGACATGCCCCTTCTCATTAAACGGCTCGACCGCATTCTGGAGGACGAATCGGAAGGCGCGTAGTCCACTACTGTTTGAC
>CAZGCA010000008.1:26988-65099 GCA_964524145.1 uncultured bacterium
CTCGACCGCATTCTGGAGGACGAATCGGAAGGCGCGTAGTCCACTACTGTTTGACCAGTTTGCGCGTGTCGAACTGGCCTTCGTCGTAGCCGGACGGACCAGCCGTCTGGATCGAAAAGCTTGTCCCAAGCATGTTCCCTCTAAGACGCTCCGCTAATCACGGCGCCTATAGAGGTGCAACCCTGCAACTTCAAAGCCGTCAATGTCCTCAACCTCCTCGGCTGGGTACTGCAACGTCGGCCAGAATTCAACGTCCGAGACCATGCAACGGATACGGAACGTGTCGATCAACCCCAAGGCGTCGTACGGAAATGAATCCACCCAGTATACCCGGTCGGGGAATTCCAGTAACTCGACGTGTCTATTACAAACACCGAGAGGGTCACTGAGAAAGTCATTCCCATGCAAAAAGCTCCCGGCGACCACGACAACTATCCTCCAGCCTTTCATCAGCAGCTCCAGTGCCTTCTGCTTGGAACCTTCAATGGTAAGGTCTGTATCGATAAAGAACGCCAGCGGTTGTGGACCTTTTAGGAACTCATCAACTGTTGCTCTTTCACAATGCTCGTCCAGAATGTCGTTCTCGTTCATAGAAATGACATACCAGGCACGTGACCCCTGCTGTTTATGTACGCTGTGCTGCAAACCCGATCGGCGACCGGCTTTGCCCGTTCCATCGGCCACCGGTCTCCATTGCGATGGCTTCGCGGAAGTCTTTCATGGTCACGGAGCGACTCCCGTCGCGTTCCAGCGCAATCCGAGCGGCGTTCAGAACGACGTTCTTCATCTCTCCCCCCGACAACTCAGCATGACTCAGTTCTTCGATGTCCACGTCACGAGCCACTGGCATCTTGCTCGGCAGGAGTCTTCTCCAGATGTCGGACCGCATCCGCTTATTCGGTCGGTCGAACTCGACTTTCAGGCTAATTCGCCTTTCGAGAGCTTTGTCGAGCATGGTCTTGCGGTTCGTGGCAAGGATGCAGACACCATCGAAACGCTCGAGTTCCTGGAGAAGCACGTTCACGTCCCGGACCTCCCAGTTGTGACCAGCCGAATCGCGATCGAAGAACATCGCATCGGCCTCATCCCAGAACAGCACCGCATCGCTGGACTTCGCTTCTCGAAAGGCTTTGACGATGTTCTTCTCCGTGTTTCCGATCAGGCAGTTCTGTATTCGCGCGTAATCCGCCACAAGGATGGGTCTGCGGAGTTGATACGCGACCGCCTCCGCAGAAGCCGTCTTACCGGTTCCCGGAGGACCTGAGAACAACATCGCCACACTGCGGCCGTAGGGGATGATTTCGCCAAGGCCCCACTCATCGGCGAGAGTGGCTGCATCACGCGCGTGAGCAATCGCCATATTCAGGGAGCGCCTTACGGTGTCTGACAGGATGAGCTGATCCATTCGTACCTTCGGTTCGCGGACGTAAAACTCGCTGCTCCGTGTCTTGACGATACAGCGTCTGAGCCCCAGAGATTCGGCGGTTTTCACCGTCAATTCGAACTCCGTCTCTTTGAGGGACTGTGGATCGTCCGTCAACAGGTTATCTGAGCCTCCGCACGCCTGGACTAACCCGTCCCGGACAAGTTTCCTGTTCGACATGAGACGTTTGATGTTGAATTGAAACTCAGCAATGCTCCTGCTTGCGGCACGGGCCAGACCGGCTCCCTGAAAGAGCGGCTCATCGGCGCTGAGATGCCCCAGCTCTTTTCCGATCAACGCGAGCAGCATAACCCAGTCCGGTTTGAGAAACCCCTGTTGACGCAACGCGCTCAGCTTCCATTTCGGGTGCAGCTCAAGCGTTTCCTTGAGACTGTTCAGCAATCGATCGGTTTTGCGATTCAACTTGTACACGTCGCTTTCGTTCCCGAAGCCGCAGATTGCATTATCGAGTCCGTCGCTCTTCTTTTGAAGAACACGAGTCAAGCCGCAAAGGTGTCCGTGTAGTTCTGCTTCTATCTTGACAGGCCAGCCGATCGAGTTGCCTTCTTTCTCGAACAGCACGGTGTCCACGAGCGCGGGATCGACGATCAGCTTGCGATCGCGCATATCTTCGTCCGGGTCCTCATACGAAATGAGTCCGACCTTGTACAGGCGACCGTGCTCTGACAGACGCCGCAGAGCGTCCACCACCTTGCGTGTTGGAAGCCCGAGGGCGTTGATGACGTCCCCACAAGTCTGAACACCATCCTCGAGCAACGCCAACCTATCCAGAAGAAGCAACACCACAATCTCGCGCTCGGTTCTGCTCAACCGATGTTGCGTGCACCGTTCGCAAATCGCAACGGACTTGCCCGTCAGTCTGAACGAGCTGTGCCAACGCTGCGTGATAGCCGCTTCCTCTCGCCTGATATTCTCAAGGTCTTCGTCTTCCATATCCCGGTCGTCCTTCCCGAAGAGCAACTGCTGACGCGCTCGGAACACCTCCAACGCAGCCTCAAGCAGTTCGTCATTGGAAGCGAAAGCCGCAACTCGACCCGGCGGCATCGTTTCCCGGACCGGCGTTCGGGTTGAGGATGCCAAAGAACGTCTCTTTCTCTCAGTGCCCATTTGATTCCACCATTACAAGGTTGCACCCCTTGCGAGGGCTCAACCATGGGTGCTATCGATATACTCCTTGTGCTTGATTATCTTCTCAATGCCTCCCGAACATGTATTTGGATCGCCATAGCTCTTCAGGTCGTTCCAGCCAATCTTGAATGCCTCGGCTTTCCTCTCACCCCTCGGTAACAAATAGACATCCAGCGCAGGGCCTCCAAATGATTCCACCAGGCAAACGGTCATAACAGCCCGTTTGCTGCTTTTGGAGTAGTATGTGCTCCTCCCTTGGACCTTTGCCTGTTCACATGGTTTGTTGCTTTTCTCGATCCTGAGCCCAATCTTAGCAAAGAAGCGATCGTAGAATGCTGTCTTTTCATCCGGTCTCGGCTCAATCTGCGGGAATCTGAACTTCGGTTCGTTCCACTCAATGGTACGCAACAGTCTTTCCATCGACTCTTCGCCGGCACCTCTTATCCACTGTGCCGTTCGATGTATGTCCTGCCATCCCCAGAGATACGTCATACCTAGCCAGTATTCCTCCGGGTCCCGTGGAGAGAACCTGCTATTATCGCCCCCGTTTTCCTTTCCATCTATTGTTCTAATGTGGTTACAGATGTCTTGCCTTCCGCCACTCACGGTCTTCCAATCCGTTGCCTCAGGTTCCCGGTCCGTTGTCAAGGCGAGGAAAGCTACCCGACCAACGTCGCCTGCAATACACTCCCTGATCTTGAGCACGAGTTCGAGAACGAGCGGGTCGGTTCCGATCTTGCGATTCTTGGCGTCTTTTTCGTAGACGTGAAAACCCTTGTTAAGAGGGTGGTCCTCTCCAAGATATTCTTCCCTAGTAAGGGCATCGACGAAACGCGCTTTCAAGAACAGCTCATGGAGGATTGTGCTACCGTTTCGCTGATACGTGTCTTTATCTCGGTAAAACGCACGACAACTAGAGCAGAACGTCTCCAGTTTCGCTTCCACGAAGATAACGCTGCGGTGCGAGTCAGCGGTGTCGATGAAAACCACCGCATCAGGACAGCCAAAGTCAGAAAGAGATGGCTCAACATAGACCTTGAAATCCGTGACAGCTTCACTAAGGAATGTCCGCTCGCCATACCCAGATAGAACAGGTTTCGCGCATTCCAATAAAAGGGGCAAAACCTTGTTTGGCTCTTTTGAAGCAACAATGCTTTCGAAAAGCGCATTTACCACTCCTCTCTCTGCGTATCCTTCGATGGTTGGCATAGTCTCGATTCTCCTCTGTTACCCTTGTTTACCCAGTGCGCTGAACTCCTGCATACCGCATCCCATCATTCCAGCACTCCGCCGCTCCAGTTGTCCGCGTATTGAAGGAGCCTTGTCAGTCTCGTCTCCTTATGCGCGACAGAGCCGTTCTCTCGGACGTACTGACCGTCATGATATCGGATTGCTTGTACCTCGTCCTCGTTCAGCGTAATGTACCTCCCCACCAGGTAGAGGCTTCGTGTTGCGGTGTCAAGATGAACAAGGTCTCGGTTCACAGTATAGCAGATCCCTCTGTGCCGGACGTGCCATTCGCTGAGGTTTGGCAGATAATACGGTTTTTCCGGCATACCCACCTTGCCGACGTCGTGGTAGAGTCCGACAATCACGCAGCTTTCTTCGGAAATGTCCGGCGCAAGCAGCTCGCGGAGCTTGAGCAGCGTGCGCGCGACGTTCACAGAATGTTCGACCAGTCCGCCTTCTTTCGCCAGATGGAACCGTGTCGAAGCAGGGGCAGTCAGCCACGACGTGTCGTTTCTCAGGAACTCGTCGAACCGCGCCACCTCGTTCACACGCTCCGTCACCTTTGCAAGCAGGTTCTCATAGGGCGGTTCATCAGGTTCGGAACTGTTCAACCCAAGATAACGCTTCACCAGAGCAAGGGTCTTCATCCAGTCCCCTTCAAACCGCAACGCCCTGTCATCTATGTAAAGGTCCGCCAGGGGTTTTGCAGAAGGCCAGTCGCAGCCGGAGTTCGAGTTGATCTCGTCAAAAGGAATCCCTGCAGCTTCAAGATAGGCGGAGAGGCGCTCGATGTGCTCCTTCCGCGCGGGCCTTGCCGTGTACACGATGATCCTGTATCCATGAGCGCGCAGTTCGGCCAATGCTTCTGCACCTCCAGGGATCAATCGCCCGAAACTCTCGATGTCGTCCGTGCATTCGGCCAGTACACCGTCGAAATCAACGCATATTGTTTTACACCGGTACTGTTCGTTCTCTCCGTTCACTGAAATCTCCATTCAAACAATCGACTCATTAGAAACCATGCCACTTGGGAAAGCACAACTCATGCCAGATTGGAAATGCCTGATTATTGAGCCTCTACACCTTCACGTGCCAGCGCTTTCTTGTCAGATATTGACATGTATGTCAATATCTGATACTATGGATGTATGGACAAGAGAACTGCGATAGCGCTGTCCCCCATACCGGAATGCCTGTGCATGGCCGCCCGGTGTTCGTGGGATGACCTTCATGTTGCCGGTCGAAAAAGGATTGTCTCGGTCCTCGACGGATGGGTTCGCCGATGTAATATCTCCAATGCCATCGTTTTGGTGTCCCAGCTAACGGACCCCGCGTTTGTCCGCAAGGTGCTGAGACAGGTTGGTCGGTGCGGGACGGAAGTGCAATGGTTCGCGCCACATCAATCCAAATCCGTGGCGCAAGCTTGCGCGCGCCTCGGACACGTGCGCCTGGTTCAGGGAAACACTCTGGCGGAGGCTTTCGATGCGGTTTTCCCGCCTGCAGCGGATGCTGTCAACTGCTCTGATCCCGATCTTCGCGATTACCTGAGGTACGAAATCACGCTGTCATTCATGCGGTCATTGGACGCCGATCCTTTGAAAGAAGCCATTGAGACAATTCGCAAGACACCGTTTCGAGTCCCTGCGAAGGATCGTGACTCTTTGGGGCATTTTCGGGAAGCGGACTTCCCTTATCTTGAGGGACAATCGAAAACAACCACCGACTTGAAAGCAAGGATTCTTGAGATCGCCTCAACAGATATGAGAGTCCTCATCACAGGCGAAACTGGTACGGGCAAAGAGGCGGTCGCTTTCTATCTGCACGAGTTCAGCGCCCGCCGTTCAAAACCCTTTGTTTCCATAAACTGTGCAGGTCTGGAAGAGAACTTTCTGAGGTCGGAACTGTTCGGCCATCGCAAAGGGGCGTTTACAGGTGCGATTCAGGAGAGAAAAGGGCTCGTCGAAAGAGCAAAGGGCGGTACTCTCTTTCTCGACGAGCTCGCAGACATGCCGGGGCCTGTTCAAGCCGACCTGTTGCGGTTTCTCGAGACGAAGCGATACAGACGCATGGGAGAGGACAAAGAATCCACGGCCGATGCTCGGATAGTGGCTGCCGCACAGCCTCACTTGAGACAGAAACTCGAATCGGGTGAGTTCCGCCATGACCTGTTCTACCGGATCGCGGAAGTCGAGCTGGAAACACCCTCCCTTGCCGATGTCCCGGAGGATATCATCCGAATAATCCGCCACATCGCCTATCGCTTTGACAACGTTTCCGGTTCCCGCAAAACCGAGGAAGCAGTTGCATACTTCCAACAAGGCGAGGAAACACTCAGGAGTCATCGCTGGCGGGGCAACGTGCGGGAGCTGGCTGGATACGTTCGCAGGAAGCTGCTGCTTGACGACGACGTTCTAGAAGAACTCGGGCATCCAACCGATGTTCCAGGAGTAGGGGGGCACGAGGTACACCTTTCCGGCGACATGCGCAGGCGCGATATTCGACCGGTCAACCAGGTAGTGAGCGAGTATGTGCGGCACGTTTTCGACAACAAGGGGAAGCTGAGTCAAAAGGAAGTCGCCTTCCGTCTGGGGATATCAGTAAACACGCTGAAAAAGCACGTTCGAAATCGGTGACGTGCGGATGGACACAGGAACACTCGCACGGCTCCTGCCGGTTACAGCCGCCCACGAGCAGGTTGAAATCAGAACTCGCGATGTTCGTCTTCCAGTACCGTCTGATAGTGTTCTTTGTACTGTCTTTCGGCGTCGGCGTCGTTTGCCAGGACAACCAAGCGGCAGACGTTCAGGTCGCCGATGGACAGCTCGATACGGTCCTTTCTGGTTTCGAACGGAACGCGCTTGACGCCGTCCGGTTCCACGGCGAGAGCTGTCGCCGGACGGATCCACTCGGGGCGGTCGAGAGATATCTTCACGTCTTTTGCGGGCGTCCACGGGTAGGCCGTGTCGTGGATCTCGTAGTCGAGGTTGGTGATCGCGAGAATGAGCTTGTCCCAGGTCACCAGCGGGGCTACGTCCACTCGCTCCGGCGCGCGCACGTCCGCATCGATGGGTTCCGACCCGATCAGATCTTCCCGGACCAGCCGGAGCACCCGGCCCCAGTGGCGGATCGCGTCCATCACTTCGGGATACTTCTCGCCGACGTCCACCTCGAAGTTGAACCAGAGTATCCCTTTCGCGCCGCGACCGATGTTGAGCAGAAGCTGTGCCGCGAGCTCGTCGGGTGTGGGTAGGGGTCGTTTTGGACGCTCGCTCCATGACGCGATTCCCTGCGTCCAGATCCATATCGGTTTCGGTTCCGACGCGGATTTCAGGTCGCGCGTGTAGTACGCCGTCTCTTCGAGCCGCGTACCGTACGGTTTGGGCCACCTGCTCGACGACGGCGCCGTGACCGAGTAATGGTCCATGCACGGTATGTCCGGTATGGACGCGTACTCGAAAAACTTCACGTTCCGGCACAACGTTATGAACGTCGGTTTCGTGCTGTTGTACCGCCGCGTTATCTCGTCGGCGACCAACATGGCAGTCGGCGTCCTCGACCAGTCCGGCTCGTCTTGGATCATCCAGCAAGCCACCGCGGGATGGTCCCCCAAGCTTCGAATCGTATCAACGTCAGGGTGCGCGCCCGAATGGACCATGGTCCGGAAACCGTACCGTGCGGCGTCATTCGAGTAGAACTGGTCGTCGGCGCGCCCACCCTTCACAATCGTCTCAATATGGTGGCGTCTGATCGTGGCGAAGCGGTCGGGCCTGTTCGACCATGTGCCGATAGGGAACCAGTCCTCGAAGGCACGCCGGTGAGCGAAAACGTTGCGCGTCGTGCCGCCTTCCGTGACCGTGAGGTTCACGATCAGCAACTGCGACGGAGCGAGAGCGTCTTCCAGTTTCACCCGCGCGATGGCGTGGGATGGACCGGCAAGGGTTTGCGCAGACCAGCGGACGCTCTTCGTTTGAACCCCGACGATCTCGGCCGACTCGAGTGCAACCGTCTCCCGCCCCGTATGGCGAACGTGAATCTCCACTTCGCTCATCCCCGGTATGACCCGGATGCAAGAGATCTGCACGCGGTCTTCCTGCAAGGTGGAGGTTGTTCTGCCCACGGGTCTCCAGTTGCGGTCTATGTATGTCAGCTCGAACGGTTTCCCGGACGCGAACTCCTCGGAGATACCGTTGATTTCGAGCACGCCCACGTCGCCCGGCGCAACGGTTCCTTTCAGAAGCCGGTCCCACGCGATATCCCCCCCGAGCCGGTAGTAACTGTCATGCTTGCCGTTCAGGCGGTAGTGGCGAAGGCCGACGGGTTTGTCGGAGGTGTTCGTGAAGTATACGTGGACGAGCCCGCCTCGATTAGGCCGTTCCTGCTGCGGCTCGACGACCTTC
Organism: uncultured bacterium; assembly: GCA_964524145.1. Classification (GTDB taxonomy): domain Bacteria; phylum Hydrogenedentota. The sequence continues at coordinate 35,188 of CAZGCA010000008.1, forward strand.
TCGGCCTCCCACCGTGCCGCACGATACCCCACATAGTCAAATCGCAGCGCGCCTGCCGGTCTGCGCCGCGGTTTCGGCTCTTCCTTTGCCCCCTGCGCTCCGGATGAATAGCACCCCAACAGGCCGGCACAAAAACACCCTAAAACGTACACCGCACAGCGTCCGAAGGCTATGTTCATCTCTTTTTATCCTTCGAGAAGTCTGTCCAGCGAGATTAGCCGTCGGCATGGTTTCGCTACGAGCGGTTGCCGCGGCTGCCTTTGCGAGCGTCTTCGGGAATGAGGTCGCCGACTCTGCCCCGTGCCACGCCAATGGCGGTATCGGCCGCGCCGTAGTAGACGAATATCTCGTCGTTTTCGTCCAGGACGTCTTTCTCCGCCACCGGCACGGCCCCGCAGGTAAACACCACCCGCGGCACCCAGTATACCCCCGAGCCTTTCCCGATCTCGAAATCCGCCTCGGGTTCGAGCACGGGATTCGGCGACAGGTACAGCAGCTCGGAGGGGTCGTCGATATCCACAAGCACGACACCGATCCGGTAGTAACGCAGGTAATCGACGCCGTGGTAGATGTTGAGCCAGCCGAACTCGGTTTTTATCGGCGGGGCGCCTGCACCGACCTTTATCGAGTCCCACATCATGCCGGGCCGAGGCCCGATCACTATCCGGTACCCTGTTCTGGGCCAGGGACAATCGAGGGTGTCGGCGTAGGACAGCCACATGTTCGGATCGATACGATGATAGATGGCGAACTTGCCGTTGATCTTCTCCGGGTACAGAACGGCATCCTTGTTCGCGACGCCCGGGAAACACAGGCCGCGCCGTTCCCACGCATCCCAGTTCCTGGCTAGAAAGTCCTGTTTGCTTATGGACGCCATGGCTATCTGCGCCAGCGCACCATCGTACGCAGTGTAGAGCATGTACAATGTGTCGCCGATCACCGTCACCCGCGGGTCTTCGCAACCATGAGATTCGGTGTCCTCGGCAGGTTCGAATATGGGCGTGTCCAGCCGGCCGTCAATATGGCACCCGTCGGCGGTCCACGCGAGACCTATCCGCGATGTCTCGTCTTTGCCGAACGCGCGGTAAAGAATGTAGATAGCGCCGTCCAGGCGAACCGCGGCGCAGTTCAGCACATACCGCGACTCCCAAACATGAGCCTCTATGGGTTCAAGAATAGGGCCGTCGACCGGGCGCCACATCTTCCCTGACAGGCTATACTGAGTCTTCTGCAACTGCCGGACGGGAACTTCCATGGCGTCGACCGTCATTCCAAACAGATGTTCCCTGAGATCTTCCGACTCCTTTCCTTCGCCCATCAGCTCGACGATTCTCCTATACAGCGTATCCTCGTCGCCTGTTCCCGTCACCTTCAGATAGGCCACGATGAAGTCGTACGTCGCCCAATCGCGCTCTACAAGCACCGACAACGGCGTCGGGTACCCTTGACCGCCCTTGAAACTGTAGCTCGCCCACGTCCATGCAGAGCACGGCACGAACCGCGCGTCCGACAACGTGATCGACAGATGGTACGAATCGGCCATCCCTTCAAGGCGCGCCCTGACATCATCCGGGAACTGTCCTGACATCTCCCGAATGCGATCCGCCACAATCCGTTGCACGCTGTTCTCGAACATGTTGTGGGCGCTGAGAACACGTCTGCCCCAGTGCCCTTTCTTGGACGCGACCAGCTTCCTGCCGAACTCGACTTCTTCAGCAGCAAACTGTGCCCAAATGTCTCCAAACACCTCAGCGTCCACCAGGTTCCTGACTATGCTCAGGAAATATCGTAACCTCGGGAATTCGCCGCCTTTGCCTTTGGGCAGAGTGCCAACGACTATCCTGCCTGTAATCCTGTTAAGTCCAGAAGCCTCAGCTATGTTTGCCAGCGTCTGGAAATTCCGATGCGAAACCACAAGCGGCTTGAGAGGAATATGCTCGAAATCCTCGGGCGCACACTCTTCCAACGCGTGCCACACGCGTTCCTTGTACTCCATTTCTTCGGTCCAACTGGCCAGTGCAAGCGCGTCGTGGGGATCGTACATCTCCAACAATCCTGCGAGATCCGTACACGGGAGTGTCGTCACCAAGTTCCTCGGCACGTGACGACGGACAATCCGGTAGGCGACTTCTTCCTTAATACAAAATCCATTGCCCTGCGGGAAACACGCCATTATGGCGTCAACTACCCGCTGCAATCCTGTCTCGCTGTGCAGACTGCCCGGAACGATCGTTGTTCTGAGGTCATTCTCAACGGCAAGCATGAATTCGCGTATGCCCGCGAGTATCTGTTCGGACCCGGCTTCCTCAGGCACGTCGAGCCTGTCGTGCACAAACGCTTTGAATTCGTCCCGGTACTTGTCCAGCAACGTTCTGTAAATGTCGCGTGCGTAGACCTTATCGCCGTTGCGATCTTCAATGTCTTGCGGGATGACCACGCCGACGTTTGGAATGAACTCCCATGAGCCCAGTTGCGGCAGATAAGGTTTGCGCGCCGCCTCGCTGGCCTCCCACCGTTCTAGGAACTCGGGTCGCTGACGAATGAATTCGTCTGTCTGCACCTCGATCTTTCTTTCAGCTTCGCCGCGCAGTATTCTGTTGGCCCGCTCCGCAGGTAACCCTTCCAGATGTTTCTTGAGCTCTTCGATTTCCCTGACAAAGCTGGCAAGACGACCTATAAACACGGGGTACAACCCGTTGAGTATGTCGGACCTGTCAAAACCGGTCTCGAAGGCGTACGCGATAAGAAACGCGTTGACTGCCCGAGCCCAGTCCGCGCCTGAGAGATAGAACGTGTTGGGCGTACTGTCAGCTTGCTCCTCGAGCTTGGCGTAGATGTCAGGCGGCAACACTCTCGACAGCAACGGTTGATGGTACTGGTTGAATTCGCGGCGGCAGTGAGTCACCAGCTCTCGCGACTTGAGCGGTACCCGCTGCGGCACGCCATCCTCTTTGGCGCCGATAGTGTCGACGTTCGTGATGACGTTGCCGCGGGCCCGCCACCACTTGTTCTGCGTTGCGATCTGCTCGAACAGCGCCCCTACTGTCTGGCAATACAACATCTTGATCTTGCCCGGATCGGGTTTGTGAAACTTCAACCCCATACCCACTTCGCAGATGCTCGCCTCGTTCACAATGGCACTCGTTATGAGCCACGGGTCGAATCCGTACGTGCCCGCTTCTTCGAACCAGCCGGCGGACTCCCTGAGACAGATGCGGAGCAGCTTGTAAGAAAGTCCGTATTCGCCCGTGATCGGCTGGCGTATGCGTTTGCCGAATGCCGCTGCTATGAGAGGATATGCGAGGTGTGTCTGGACGGCCACATCGAAGTGGTGGTACACATACCGGGGTATGACCAGATCAACCGTATGCTCGAAAAGCGGCCCGGCCAGGCTTTGTATCCAATCAGGGCCAAATCCCGCCTTGCGAGCCCCGTCGGATCTCGGGATAAGGTCCGCGCTTAACAAGACAAGATGCGCGTGCAACTCGGCGGCGATCTCCATCATCGCACGGATGCTCCATCCCCTGCCGTTGAGCGCGCGCTCCTTCAAGAGGAAACTACGTACAGGCACCTTTCCATCACTGGATTTCTCGATCAGACGTATTTGCTCGAGTGCGGACGCGCCGGCATGCGACCCGACGCACAACAGAGCTGACTTCTTGTCCGGATAAAACTTGCTGAGTCCCTCGATGGCATTCTGGACGACATCGCCCACGGTCTCGGCTTCGTTGTAGAACGGTATCCCCACGACTATGTCAGTTCCGTCGAGTTCGGACAGATCGCCGGCGGCGCTCTTGATGTGTTTGCGCAACAGCGCCAGGGATGCCTCACTGGAATACCCCGTGGCTTTGCACTTCATGCAGTGGTCCTCCTCGCCGCATACACGCTACATACCTCCCGCCTCAACCCGTGTTGACGTGGCTACCTATCCGGTCGGGGCTCCACCCGACCACCATCTGACCCGACGGGATCTGCTATCGTAGGCATAGTGTACCATCACGCTCGGCCGGAAGACAAATGGTCCTGCGACGGCAGGACACACCGCCCAAACATGAAACCAAGGGTTGAGAAGCGTACTGAAGCAGGTTATACTGGTTCTGCAGACACGAGGTCGAACATTGTGTTTGGATTGCAGGAAGATGGAAGTGTGCTTTATGAGTGCTTGTCTGGTGGGGAGAACGCGGCGCGTTCGATCACCGTCTTTTCCTCCATACGGCACGCTGACAATGGCCCGAATGGGGAGGTTTCTGCTATGAGACGTGGATTGGGTGTGTGTGGGTTGGCGACGTTGGTGGTGTGTGCGGGTTGCGCCATGGTGCCGAGGGTTTTGCGGCCGAAAGAGTATCTGGACTCTTCGCACATGCAGGGATGGGATATTGTCGTGGACGCTACCGCAATTCCGTCCGAGAAGTATGCCGCCGAGGAGCTCAAGCGGCTCTTCGGGCAGGCGACGGGGATAGATCTTCCCATTCTGAACGATGCAGACACAGCAGCGGGCCACGTTTACATCGGGCCGGGCCGGGCATTTGAGAAGAGCGGGTTCGGCTTCGACACGAACGCGATGGGCGAGGAAGAGCTGCGGTTCATCGTCGAGAAGGACCGGGTGGTTATCGCCGGCGGCCGGCCGCGCGGCACGTTGTACGGTGTATACCAGTTTCTCGAAGATTGTGTGGGCGTGCGGTTCCTCGCACCCGACCACACGCACGTGCCCGATGCTGCCGGGCTGAAGATCCCCTGCACGGACTTCGCCTACAATCCGCCGTTCTCCTTCCGGTGGAGCTATTACCGGCAGAACGCCGAGAACCCCGAGTTCGCGGCACGGCTGCGCGTCAACACCGTGACGCCCGACGAGAAGCTCGGCGGCAAGACCCGGCAGAACCTGATTAACCACTCGCTGTACCGGCTGCTGCCTGTGGAGAAATACGGCGAGACACATCCGGAATACTTCGCTCTCGTGAACGGCGAACGCAAGCTCGACGTCGGCGGTGGTGGACCCGAGCCCTGCGTGACACACCCGGATATCATCGATATCGTCGCCGATGCCGTCATCAAAGAGCTCGATGCTAACCCTACCCTCAAGAATATCAGCGTTAGCCAGAACGATAACGCCGAATACTGCCGATGTCCGCGCTGCGAGGAGGTGAACGAGCGCGAGGGAACGCCTATGGGGTCGCACCTCGCGTTTGTAAACGCCGTCGCCGAGCGTGTCGAGAAGAAACACCCGGACGTTAAGATAGGGACGCTCGCTTACTGGTACACGCGACAGGCTCCCAAAACCATTGTCCCGCGCCACAACGTCCAGATTCAACTATGCAGCATCGAGTGTTGTACGCTCCATCCGATCGACGATCCGAAATGCCGCAAGAACGTCAAGTTCTGCCGCGACATGGACGAATGGGGCAAAATATGCGACGACATCTGGGTCTGGAACTACAACACCAACTTCTCGCGATACGACCTGCCGTTCCCCAACCTGCGAAGCATCGCGCCCAACGTCAAATACTTCCTGCGCAACAACGTCAAGGGCGTCTTCATGCAGGCCAACGGCAACGGGAACGCAGGCGAGATGTGCGATTTGAGAAACTACATCATATCGCGTGTTATTTGGAATCCCGCCCTTGACGGTACCGAGGTGTGCGAGGAGTTTGTCCGGCTGCACTACGGGAACGCCGCCGAGACTATCCTCGAGTATATCAACTTCCTGCACGACAACGCGGAACGCTTACGTGTTCACCCGAACTGTTTCCCCTCGCCACGAATGGTGGGGCTGAGGCCGGAGACGGCACGGAAGGCGTTCGAGTACTTCGAGAAAGCGCTCGCGCAAACCGAGAACGAGACGGTTCGCGCAAGGGTCGAGAAGGCCTCAATTTGCGCGTACAAGGCGATGATCGAGGCCGGAGGGAAGATCGAATACCGTGACGGGATGCTCAAAGCAGACCTCCCGCCGAACTACGACGGCCTGATCGACCGCTATATCGCGTTGTGCAAGAAGCACAACATGACTTACGCCGCCGAGAGCATGGCCGCCGAAGAGTATTTCAACATCATCAGGAACACCGGCGCGGGCGCCCCTGCCGTACGGCTCGAAAATGATGTGTGGCAAATGATTGTTGTGCCGAGGGCAAACGGCAAGACAGTCGAGCTCGTTCACAAACCGACCGGACGAAACCTGTTGAGAGCACTTGAATCAACTAGCTACAGCTTGTATCTGGCTCGTGGCACGTTCGAGGAGGAAGGTGTGCTCGGCTACAACCATCAATCGCCCCTTGAGTTTGCTGCCGAATCCGACGGGACTTCCGTGACGCTCACCAAGACCTTGCCCGACGGATCCACAATCGTGCGCACCATCGCCTTGAAGCAAAGCGCTCCCGAGAAGATCTTCTGCGAAACCACGATCACGCATGGCGCGGCAGAGCCGAAAGAGTACCAGATCAAAGTCCATCCCGAGTTCCATACAGTGAGCCGGACGGATCGAACCGACGTCCTCGCCGGCTACGTTCTCGACGACCGATGGACGAAGTTCAACGACGAGTGGGACCTCTACCGAGGACCCAAAGCCGACCTGCTGAAGACAGCCAAAGGCGGCGCGCTCGCGTTCTTCAACCATAACGCCGGGTTCGGCATCGTCGAAACCTATCACCCCGACCAGGTGGACGAGCCGCGGTTCTGGTGGAACCCCGACTGGAGCCAGATCAATCTCGAACTCTTCACTCGCAAAACCACTCTCGGCAAAGGCGAATCGTTCTCGTTCCAATACCAGTTCGAGCTCCTGACCGAACCGCCACAATAAGCGTTCCAGGAACGATCGGTTAAGGATGGATACCGTGTTCGGGCACATGACAGGCGGCGCAGCACCGCTTCGTAAGAGCGCACACAGACCGCACGCTCTCAACGCGTCCTGCGCGTCGTTACATTACCCGGAATGAATCAACATCACGTAAAGGGCGGTAACCACACAGTTGACATACTACTCAGCCTCGAAACATAATGCAGTCAACGGACGGTTTAATCGTACGCCGTTTTCTCGCGCTACGGCGGGATTGCGAGGCTTTTGCGAATGATCCTCGATCTGAAAACCACAAGTCGTCGAGCCAAAATCGGAGCGAAGGCCAAGAGGCTTCGTTTCCTGCAGAATTCCGGCTACCCGGTACCGGCGACGTTCGTGGTTCCCTGGGACTGCCATACGGAGTTCCTCGATAACGGTCCCACAGTGGTCGAACGTCTGCGGCATCATATCGAAGAACTGCAGGGTGCCGGTTGCACCTATGCTGTCCGATCATCAGCCAACGTCGAAGACAGCGTCAGACATTCGTTCGCAGGCCAGTTTGCTACGCTCCTGGATGTGAGCGGTTCCGACAACCTCGTGCAAGCCATTCAAGAAATCTGGCGTTCCGCTTGGACGCCGTCTGTTCGAGCGTATGCAGACAAGCTTGGCATACGTGTTGATGACCTGAAGATGGCGGTCATCATTCAAGAGATGGTCGAGCCGATGTTCTCCGGCGTTTCTTTCAGCAAGAACCCGGTGACCGGCATGGATGAGGTTGTCGTTGAGGCGGTGGCCGGGATCGGAACCTCCCTTGCTCAAGATGGTGTGAAACCATGGCGGTGGGTCCACAAATGGGGGAAGTGGATTGAGACGCCGGAGCAGGACCAAATCGAAGAGAAGCTCGTCGACCTTGTCGCGGACCAAACGAAAGCCATTGGGAAAGCCTTTGGCCGGCCGGTCGATTTGGAGTGGGTCTTTGATGGCACAACCCTCTACTGGGTCCAGTTGCGCCCCATTACTGCAATCGAGCAGGCGGTCATCTATTCCAACCGCATCTCACGAGAGGTGCTCCCCGGCATCATCAAACCGTTGGTGTGGTCGGTCAACGTGCCGCTCGTCAATGGAGCCTGGATCAAGCTCTTCACCGAGCTTATCGGCCCTAACGACCTTCAGCCGGACCAGTTGTCAAAAGCGTTTCACTATCGGGCGTATTTCAACATGGGAGCCATTGGCCAAATTCTTGTCGCACTGGGGATGCCTCAGGAAACGCTCGAACTGCTCACCGGCGTCGACGGCGGCGACCAGCGGCCCCGGTTCAAACCATCGTTACGAACGCTCCGTCATCTTCCGCGTATGGTTTGTTTTCTGGTAAGCAAGCTGCGCTACGGCCGGCACATCGAGCGGCTGTTGCCTGAACTGCGGGAGACCTACCAGCGGATCGCCTCGAGATCGTTGGACTCACTGAACGAAAAAGAACTCCTGGCACACATTGACGACCTCTACACGTTCAGCCGGAAGGCTGCTTACGCTAACATCGTGGGCCCGCTGCTGATGTACGTATACAACCGCATCTTACAGCATAAATTGGCCTGTCTGGGAATCGCGATAGAGCAACTTGATCTGACTGGCGGTGCTGAGGGATGGCACGAATACGATCCCAACTTCCACCTTGCCGAGCTTCACAGGCGATTCCTCGAGTTGAATCCGGACGTTCAAGCGGCGATTCGCGCAAGCAGCTACGAAGAGTTCGGTCGGCTTCCGGATATCGACGAGTTCCGAAGCCTGGTGTCGGCATTCATCGCACACTTTGGCCACCTGAGTGACAGCGGGAATGATTTCTCCCGTGTGCCGTGGCGTGAGCAGCCGGAGTTTGTGTTGAGCATGATCACTGACTTCACTGCACCGGAGACAACCGGCGAGCAACTTGGGTGGGAACAGATCTCCGTGCGAGGGTTCCGCCGGTGGCGTCTCCGCTTTCTCTACAAACGGGCTAGCCGGTTCCGCCTGTACCGGGAGGCGATCGGGTTCCACTACACGTTTGGCTATGGCCAGTTTCGCCGCTACTTTCTCGCGCTTGGCAACCGGCTTGCGTGCGTGGGTGTGCTGGAAAATGCCGCCGACATCTTCTACCTGTACTGGCCGGAAGTACGGAGACTTGTCTCGGAGAGAAACAGCGCAGACTGGGCCAGGGCCCTGGTCTCCGAACGCAGAGAGGCCATACACGCATGTAAGGACGCGGTGCTCCCGGAGGTGATATACGGCGACCAGCCCCCGCCACTCGACGGTGCAGTGGCTCATGCAACAAAACTGCACGGGATCCCGACTTCGAGAGGGTATTACAGAGGTAGTGTGAGAGTGATCCAAAGCGTGCAAGAGTTCGGGCGAATGGAGGAGGGGGCCGTAGCGGTCATTCCCTACTCCGACGTGAGCTGGTCTCCGCTTATCGCACGGGCTGGAGCAGTCGTAGCGGAATCGGGCGGTATTCTTTCCCACAGTTCGATCATTGCCCGGGAGTACTCCCTTCCCGCGGTGGTATCAGTGAACAACGCCTGCCGCGTGCTGGCCGACGACATGGTGGTCACCGTTGATGGTTTCAAAGGAGAGGTGATCGTGCATGATGAAGAGTAAGCCCCGCAGAGGGATGCGATCGATGCCGTCCGCAGAGCCGGTCGATTCCGACGCACTCGCGAAACCCAACCAAACGGCACCGGCTGCGTCTTTCGGGCGTCAGCTCATGCGTCCGTGGTATGGAAAGGATTTGCCATGAACTTATTCGTGACCTTGATTGCAGCGGCCACAGGGTATCTTCTCGGCTCGATCTCCTTTGCCCGGATCGTCACGAGTCGAGTCGCACCCGGCACGGACATCTCGAAGATTGTCCAGCCACTTCCAGACAGCGACCTCGAGTTCGAGTCGGACTCCGTAAGCGCCACGGCGGTCCGCATACACATCGGCGCACGCTACGGCTGCCTCACGGGGATTTTGGACATGCTCAAAATAGCGGTCCCGACACTGGCTTTTCGACTGTGGGACCCCGCAACACCTTATTTCCTCATTGTCGCAGCAATGGGCGTGGTGGGACATGATTGGCCGATCTATACCGGATTCAAAGGGGGCCGCGGAGAATCGACGATTTACGGTGCTTTGCTCGTCATCGATCCCATCGGAGTCGCCGTCACCACCTTGGCCGGCACAATACTTGGCCTTGTTCTTGGCAGCTTGCTTGTCCTCCGTTTGGGGGGCATGGTGCTCATGATCCCCTGGTTCTGGTATCGGACGGGAGACTGGGCGCACGTAAGCTACATAGTATTCGTCAACGCTGTTTACTGGACTGCAATTTCCAAAGAACTCAGGCAATACTCCCGGCTCCAGAAACAGGGGTTGTCGCTGAGCCAGGAGCAACTGGCGGAACTACTGGCTATGGGCCAACGACTTGGCAGGTTCATGGATCGCTACAGCCTGCCGGCGCTGTTGAAACGGCGCAAGTGACGGTCGAGTAATGCAATAATGCTTGAATGAGGAAATAGCAGCCGGGTATCCTCCATGGGGAGTTCAGCCTCTTGACATTATGCCAATATTTCTGGATAATATAACCAAGAAAAGGTTGTCTTATCGCAAGCTTTTCTCAAGGCATATGGGTGTTTGACAGTCGGACCCGAACGAGGAGGAGCGAAGACAATGTTGACCAATGGCTTTTCACGCATCTGGGCGAACCGTCATTTCGAAACGGGTGACAGACTAAAGGACGATAGACTAACGCGGCGACGAGGATTCACTCTTATTGAACTGCTGGTGGTGATAGCGATCATCGGCATACTCGCGGCGATACTTTTACCGGCATTGGCACGGGCGCGGGAGGCGGCGCGAAGGGCGAGTTGCCAGAATAACCTCAAACAGTGGGGGCTTGTCTTCAAGATGTACGCAGGCGAATGGAACGGACAGTTTCCACCATGCCAGCTGGCCCAAGTGCCCCTCTACAACTGCGACACCAAGCTGCCCCTGGGGACAACAGCCACTACCCCGTTCCTTGCCCCCAAACTGGACACGATCTATCCCGAATACGTGACCGATCCCGCTATAGGCATCTGTCCTTCGAATTCCCAGTTCACTGACAACGACATGAGGAACGCAAACGGAGACTGGATTGCGCATCTGGCCTGCGAGAATCCAATCGACCCCGCACAAGCACATATGCGCAAAGGGGTCTCTGTATTGCGACGCAACTACATGTACTGGGGCTGGTTGATGGACAACATCGACGACGATGCGCCCAACCAGGTACCAGTGGACAACGTTGTGCCCGGGACTACCTTGAGCGAAACGCTCCCGCCGCAGCTCGCAGGGGTGGCATTTGTGGCACTTATGCGGACCGTAACGGGCATGGACCCGGACTCAGGTTCGCACGATGTCGAATTCTCGGGGCCTTTCGGTACAGCTTACGCCGGGTATGGCAACGCGGGCGGAAACAGTGTGTACCGGTTGAGAGAGGGTATCGAACGGTTTCTTATAACGGACATCAACAATCCGGCGGCTTCTGCCAGAGGACAGAGCGACGTCTGGGTTATGTCCGACAAGGTGAGCATGGAACCAGGTGAATACAACCATGTACCGGGCGGCGGGAACATTCTCTACATGGATGGCCATGTGGAGTTCGAACGCTACCCGGGCAGGCCGCCGATTACCCGGAGCATGGGAGCGCTCTTTGGGGCCCTTTACGAAGTCTTCATTGAGCATTTGGAGTAGACCCACGTTGCCTTGGCACTTCAAACGTCGGGCGTTGATGGCACAGCAGATGCACCTCCACTCGCCGCTCGATACCTCCTCGCTTGGCGAGACGGCACACCATCGCCCGGACGTACTATCGATCGTCTTGGGTCTCGATCTGCTCGTGCATTCAGGAAGCCAATTCCCCGGACCACGGCGCCCAGGGTGAAAGTTGGTTGACCCGGTAAAGTCACCCGCCAAGCAGAAAACGGCAGACGCGCTTTACCCCGGCAAGGGACAGTGAAGATGGTGGATACCGGAATTTCGGGTCGACGAGCAGGGATCTTCGCAACACGCTCTTGTAATGGGTGAAGCAGTCGAATCCCGCTTTTCCCCGGTAGGTCCCCATTCCGCTGGCGCCGACCCCGCCGAAAGGTAGATCCTTTCCCAAGATGTGAGCAACAGTATCGTTGATGCACACGCCGCCCGAAGCCGTCTGCTTGATCACCTGCTCTTGGGTGCGACGGTCATTTGTAAACAGGTACAGAGCAAGCGGCTTTGGCCGCTTGCGCAACATCGAGAGCGCTTCCTCAATCTCGCTGAACTCAAGAACCGGCAGGATCGGGCCAAAGATCTCTTCCTGCATCACCGGCGCGGCAAGATCAACATCGGTCATGATCGCCGGCGATATGAAAAGGTCGTTCTCGTCATGCTGCCCGCCACAGACAATGCTCCCTTGCGACAGATAACCGACGAGTCGGTCGAAATGCGCGCGGTTTACAATTCGGCCGAAGTCCTTGCTGCTCTGCACTGACTCGCCGAAAAACCGATGCAGCGTCTGCTCTAACGCTGCAAGCAGCGAGTCTTTGACCTGCCGGTGAGCCAGAACGAAGTCCGGTGCCACACACGTCTGTCCGGCATTCAAACACTTGCCCCACATGATCCGCCTCGCGGCAGTCTCGACGTTCACGTCGTCGCACACGATACAGGGGCACTTTCCGCCCAGCTCGAGCGTGACGGGCGTCAGATGTCTCGAGGCCGCTTCCATGACCGCCCGGCCAACCATCGTGCTCCCCGTAAAGAACACGTGGTCGAAACGTTCCCGCAAGACCGATTCAGCTACACCCCGAGCTCCTTTGACGACTGTCACGTAGTCCGGCGGAAAAGCCTCGCTCACCATTCTCGCAATCGCTTCGGAAGTTCTTGGCGCGAACCGCGACGATTTGAGGCACACGCAATTCCCGGCCGCTATCGCACCAACGAGCGGCGAGAAAAGGAGTTGGAACGGATAGTTCCAGGGGCCCATGATCAGCACCACGCCATACGGCTCCGGGTATATGAAACTCCGGCCCAGCCACGATATCGGCGGAGTACGCCTCCGCTGCACGCGAGCCCACCGGGAGAGGTGACGTAGTGCATGCGAGATATCCGCCTGCACAAACCCTAGCTCCGATACATAAGCCTCGAGCGGTGGTTTGCGCAGATCGGCGTACAGCGCGTCCAGTAGGTGCTTTTCGTTGGACTCGATCGCGCGCTGCAGAACCTTAAGCTGTTTGACTCTGAAGGAAAGCGGATAGGTGGCTTGTGTTTCGAAGAAGGAGCGCAGATTCCCAACCAGCACTGAGTGGTTCGAGGATCCGCTTGTAGCTGTTGCCTGCCCCTGGGCACGGTCGTCGTTCACCTGTCTTCCTCCAACGGTCGCCGGCCCGCCGTTTGAATGGCGGGCTACCCCGATGGCGCTACCGGGGTCCCAATCAGTTTTCGTTAGTTCAACAGTTGACAATCACCTATTCTAGCTCTATACTGTGTATTCATCAAGCGAGAGCGGACCTTCCTCCTGAGGAAATCGGACTGTGACTCGGCCCAGCGTTTCAATCCCAGTGGCGGTGATTTTCCTTGTCGCGAACGCGGCATCAGCAGCCAACCTGCAGGATTCGATCGAGACCGGAATCGAGCAGTTCAACGCCGCCTACCGCGCTTGGGACCTGTCACAGTTTGAAACCGCAGCCGAGGTTTTTGAGCAGGTCTGCTCAACCCATCCTGACTCGTACGAGGCACACTACTGGCTCGGAGCCGCCCGCTTCCACATCATTCTGCACCGCATTGGAGACGAAGCAAAGCCTATTACAAACGCTGAATTCCGGCGATTGACCGGGAGTGCAAAGGCACCCTTGAAACGGGCAGTCAAGCTGAATGACGACGACTCGGGAAGTCATGCCATCATTAGCACACTGGTCGGCCTGCAGATCGCGCGCAGCCCTTCGTCCGCCCTTTGGCGTGGGCCCAAGTCCACACGTTACAAACGCCGCGCGTTGCGTAACGGCCCGGACAACCCGCGGGCGCATTATCTCGTAGGTACCAGCTACTTCCATGCTCCCGGTATACTCGGGGGCCGAAAGAAGGGGCTCGAGTTCTTCCTGAAAGCAGAGAGACTGTTCGTCCAGGAGTCGAAACAGAATCGCCAGCCGCTTCAACCCGCATGGGGTTATGGCAGTTGCCTGACATTTATCGGCCGAACCTACCAGCACATCGGACAAACGGGGCAAGCTGAGACCTATTTCCAGAAAGCATTGTCTGTGAACCCGGACGACAGACTTGCGCAGAACGGCCTCAAGGAGTTGACCAAAGAAGCCGCAGACAAGGAGTGACGTGATGGCGTTGGGACCACGCAAGAAAGTGATCGTGATCGGCGCAGGGCTCGGCGGCATTTCGGCCGCCATTTCGCTGTCTCAGGAAGGCTACGAGGTCGATGTCTACGAGAAGAACGACAAGATCGGCGGGAAGCTCAACGTCCTGAACGCGGAGGGATACACGTTCGACCTTGGACCGTCCATCCTGACGCTACCCCATCTGTTCGAGCGGCTCTTTGAAGGCTCGGACCGGAAAATGGCGGACTACTTCAGCATTCGGCCGGTACGCCCGCACTGGAGGAACTTCTTCGAGGACGGCACTGTCATCGATTTGTACCCGGAAACAGATCTCATGGCAAAGGAAGCAGCGAAAGCGGGCGAGACGCCGCACGCCGTCGAGGCGTTCTTGCACTACTCGGAGCAGCTTTACGATCTGGTTGACAGCGGTTACTTCCAGCAGGGATTGGATTCGACCCGCGAGTTCCGCCGATTCTACGGCCTGACTACGTTCATGCAGTTTGACCTGTTCCGGACGATGCACGCAGGTGTCGCCCGGCACCTGAAGAGCCCTTACCTTCGCGACATCTTCGACTTCTTCATCAAATATGTCGGCTCCTCGGCATACGACGCGCCTGCGTTCATGAACTCGCTGCCCACCATCCAGTTCCGCTACGACCTCTGGTACGTGGACGGCGGCATGTACAACATCGCTCGCGGCCTGGAAAAGCTCATGACAGAACTCGGGATTCACATTCATCTCAACAGCAAGGTTACCGAAATCCGTACGGACGGCTCCCGGATCACTGAAGTCGTTGTCAATGGCGACACCAGCGCCGGCGCAGACATCGTCGTCTGCAACGTCGAGGTAATTCCCGCCTATCGCGACCTCCTGTGCGAAGACAAGCGGTTCCTCAAGCGGCTCCGCAGGTTCGAACCGTCTTGCTCCGGACTGGTCTTGGATTTGGGCCTTGACACCCAGTACCCACAGCTTGCGCATCACAACTTCCTCTTCTCCGGGAACCAGCGCGACCATTTCCGAAGCGTATTCCATAAGAAGGTTCTACCCGCCGATCCGACCGTCTACCTCGTTGCGGCATCGAAGACCGACCCCTCCGTTGCTCCTTCCGGATGCGACTGCCTTAAGATTCTCCCCCACATTCCCCACATCGATCCGGCACGTCCGTTGGAGCAGTCCGATTACGTCGCGTTCAAGAATCGCTTGATTGACAAGCTCGAACGCATGGGGCTCGAAGACCTTCGGAAACATATTGTGTTTGAGCACATGTGGACCCCGCTGGACATAGAGCGAATGTACGGTTCAAACCAGGGATCCATTTACGGCGTTGTCTCCGACCGGTTCAAGAACTTCGCGTTCAAGGCGCCCAAGCAAAGCACACGCTATCCGAACCTCTTCTTCGTCGGGGGGTCAGTAAACCCCGGCGGCGGCATGCCGATGGTCGTGTTGTGCGGACAGAATGTGTGCCGGCGGGTTGTGGAATGGGATAGAAAGTGACGTTCGCACTCTTCATACTGGCCCTGTGGACCTTGGGACTCCTGTTCATGTTTCGGGTCCCGGTATGCCGGAGCAGCGGTGCACACCGGCAGCGTCCTACTTTGTCGATCATCATCCCCGCGCGCAATGAGGAATCGACCCTGCCCATACTGCTCACATCGCTCTCAGTGCAGGACCCTTTACCCGAGGAGATCATCGTCGTTGACGACGGGTCCGAAGACCGCACCGCCGTCGTGGCGCGCGAGGCCGGCGTCAGAGTACTCCCCTCGGAACCGTTGCCCGATGGGTGGCGCGGCAAGACCTGGGCGTGCTTCCAGGGTGCCGAGGAGGCGACAGGCAAAGTGTTGCTGTTCGTCGACGCCGACACCTTCTTCGAACAAGACGGCCTGCACCGTATCATGGATACCTATCTCGATCAGCGCGGTGTCTTGTCAGTGGGCCCGTATCACAAGGTCAGGCGCGTCTACGAAGAGCTGTCGGCATTCTTTAACCTGATCATGACCGGCGGCACAGGCGCGTTTACGGTCCTGGGAACGATGCGACAACCGACCGGACTCTTTGGCCCGTTTCTCATGCTCGACCGTCACACCTACTTCCAGAGCGGCGGACACGCCAGGGTAAAGGACAAGATACTCGAGAACCTCCATCTGGCCGCGTGGTTCCGTCGGTCGGGAGTTCCCATGCGCTGCTACGGCGGGAAGGGTGCCGTCAGCATGCGCATGTATCCTCACGGTCTGCGCGATCTCATTGAAGGATGGAGCAAGGCGTTCGCAACCGGCGCGGCTTCGACACCCCTGCCACTGCTGTTGCTTATCATCGCCTGGATTGCCGGCAGCATCGAGGCCATTATCTATGTCGTCTGGGCCGTTCTCAACGGCAGCGTTTATTCGCTCGTCCTGTCCGGGGTTCTGTACCTTTGTTTTGCGCTTCAGATATGGTTCATGCTCACCCGGATCGGCGCTTTCAGGCTTTGCACGGCGCTTCTCTATCCGATACCGTTACTCTTCTACATCGTGGTGTTCACCCGTTCCTCGCTGCTGTATAAGCTTAACAGAGGTGTCTCCTGGAAGGGGCGCCACGTCGACACGGGGCCACCTGGAAAGTAGACCGCTTGAGATGCTTGTCGAACTGCCTGTCGTCCTGCTCGTCGTCGTCAACATCTTCGGATGGCTGACCATACATCTCGGCGTGGCATGGCTCGTCACACAGTTCCCCGATCGGCTGTTCCGGACCGAGGGATGGCTCTACCGAGCTCGACCTTGGGAATACGACGGCCGCCTCTACGAGAGGGTGTTCCTGATCAATGCATGGAAGAAAAAGTTGCCCGACGGCGCTGCGCTCTTCAAGAAGGGGTTCCCAAAGCGGCGGTTCATAAGCAGAGACCCGGCATACCTCGAACGTTTTGCCCGGGAGACTTGTCGCGGGGAGATCGTGCACTGGATAGTGTTCTCGTGCTCGCTGCTGTTCTTTATCTGGAACCCGTGGTGGGCCGGGTTCGTCATGGTGGGGTACGCTTCCGTCGCCAACCTGCCCTGCATCGTTGTCCAGCGCTACAACCGCATCCGCATCTGCCGCACCACAGCACGTTGCGTCAGGTAACGACACGGCCGCAATGCCGCACTCTACCTCTCTTTGACCTTCATCTCCTGCCGTCGCATCGGCATTGCGTCGATGAGGGAGAAGAGGCCCTCCATCTTGCTCGGCTCGTTTGAACGGAATTTCTCGCCGCCGTCCTTGCCTATCAGAACAACGCCAAAGGCATCCTTCTCAAGACCGTAGTTCGCTCGGAGCGTTTTGCCGGCGGATGTGTCGAAGCCGGTGAGGACAAGCGCCACCATGTCACGGTCTCTGAATCCGGCGGCATTCTCGCTGATCCACGTTTGCTGCTGTTTGAGGCGAGTGTCCTGCGCCGACGCGGCAAAGACGAGAAGCAACCTTCGCTTCCCCCTATAGTCAGTCACATTACCTGTACCGCCCGGGGCCAGAAAGCACGGCTCTTTGTATCCTTTGACCCACTCGATCTCGAGCCGGAACGGCCCTTGCTGTTTGCCCGAGATGAGCAGCCCAAACATCTTGATTTCACCTGGGTCCAAGTCACCGTAGTCGGGCATTTCTCGGCCGCGATACGTCGGTTCGAAAATGGCGAACGGCAGCTTGAGTTCCGTCCATCGACCCTCTTGCGGTTCCAACTCCGCCCGATAGCTCACGTCGTCGAACGACCCTGTCGTCCTAAGCCGGACATTGTATCGTTTCCCGTCGCCACGCACCCTGACAGCGATACCGTCGTATTCCGACAGGTCATGGTCCTTCGGACGCGATCTCACTGATGCGAACCCGCCGCGATTCTCAAGAGAAACCGTGCCAGCAAAGACAGCCCTGCCGTCTTCGAATCTCATCGCACTGCGTGAAACACCTCCCATCACAACGTCATCAACATTGTCCCACAGATCCATCTCTGTGCCCTGGCGAAAGTCAAAGATCACGGGTTCGTTCTTTTCACGACGTTTCTCTGTCATTTCTGGGCCCTTCTCTTGCCCGGAAACTGTTCTCGCCCGGGTCGTTACCGCGGCCGGTCCTGCCATCGCTGCTGCAAACATCATCCACTTCATGAGTGTTCTCACCGTCATAGGTTCAATCTCCTTATACCACGAAGCTGCGACAATGTGGATGGGCATGCGAGCACTACTCCCCGTGTGACTTTAGGACAGTGGTATGAGCTCGGCAACTTCCTCAAACTTGCTGACGATCAGGTACTTCTCGACCGTAATCTTCACCAACGCACAGTCAGGTGACATTGCGAACTCTCTGAGCTGCGGATGTTTAGAGAGATACATGCCGAACAAAGGGTTTTCTTCTGTTTTTCGGCTTTCCTCTGCACGACCGATCACGGTGACAGCGATCGCTTCCTGGAAGTCCGAACTCCGGTTTGACCGGCTGTCAACCAGCATTGCCACTCGACTGTCGGCGTTCAGGTTCTCGTACTTTCGGGAGCCGCGGCGTGTGGTGAACACCAGGTGTTTCAAGTCGGGTGACAGAGCGACACCAACCAGACTAAGGTATGGTTCGCCGTTACTCTGTGTGGCAAGTACACCTAGATTCTGAGTCTCGAAGAGCCCTGTCAGTAGGTTTGTCAGCTTTCGTCTGCGATCAACCTCTGAAGTTCGATTGCCCATTTCTCCTCCCTTCAATCTTTGTAGACTTTGAACAAGTCATATTATACCGCACGAAGCCTCCCCAAGAAAGACAGTCTATTCGGTCCCGAGGTTTTCTCGTTCGAGTCGAGCGTCTTTCGTGCCTGCCTTCAGTTTCGACTCCCTGATGGCGCAATAGAGTGTCGGGATGACGAACATCGTCATGACCTCGATGTTCATCCCGCCGAACGCAGGGATCGCCATCGGAACCATGATGTCCGCGCCGCGCCCCGTCGACGTCAGGACCAGACACGTAACCCCCACATGGTTCACGTCACTCCTGTACGAGACCAGCACCGAATCAGATTGCGTACCTCCAATGCTCGACCAGATCCAAGATACCATACGCCCCAAGATGTGACAAACCAATATGAGTGGAGCGCCAGTCATGCTATTGCTTGCGAGGACCGGCAGAATGGGCAAGTCTGCTCCAATTGGCGCGAACAGTGCACCCGGGCGCTAGCGATGCAACCTTCCCGGTTCCCCGGTTACAGATAGCCTCAACAAGACGCCATAAGAACCGAAAACGGCATTGACAGTGGCCGGCAATGGGGGTATGCTACCAGGGAACCGGCAGTCGGTGGTCGGGTGCAGGTCCATAGGGCAAATCTCGGAAGAAAAGACGATGGGAGAAGGGAAGCAATGGTCAACGACAAAGCGACAACCAGACGGCGAATGAGCCGCCACGGGTTTCTTTCGGGTTGTGCGGCCTGCGCGGCCTATGCCGCAGGCGGCTGCGTGAGGGTCGCGAAAACCCCGCAGGCAAGAGATGCGGACAAGAAGCCGAAGGTGCGCCTGGTGTTCTGCGAGACAGAGAACACCAAGCCCATCTGGCCCAATATCGGCTACGACTTTGATCATCGTCGCAACCAGATGATCGGCGTTATCACGCGAGGTTGCACGGAGGTCGAGTTCCTTCCGACCCGCCTTGTAGAAGGCACCCGCAAGGCCGATGATGTCTTGGCTGGCGATGCTGAAGTCGACGGGTACGTGGTCTGCGTCCAGGGCCTTGGTTGGGGGAACGACCTCAACAAGCTGTGCAGCACGGGCAAACCGACCTTGCTGGTCGATAACCTGTTCGGCGGCTCGGGTCTGTTCCTTACCCAACTTCCCCAGATCATGAGATCGGGCAAGCCGGTAGACTGGGTCAGTTCGTCGAACGACGAGGATATTGTTGCATCGGTCCGATGTTTTCGTTCGCTCGCACGGGGAGAGAGCGGGGAGGAAGTCGCTGCGGCGTTCCGGGCGTCCCGGCGTCGCAACACGCCCACTGTGAGAGACTGGGCGTGCAAGCGTGACGCCGTCGCCATACGCGATGTGGACGAGGCGCTGAAGCAATTGGGACAGACCAGGATTCTCGTTGTGGGCGGCGGGTGGGGAGGCGACAACTTCCGCAAAGCCGCCGCGGAGGTCGTGGGGTTACAGCTGATCCCAATCAAGTTCGAGGAATTGGCCGGGGCGTACGCCGAGGCCGACACGAATGCGGCGCGTGCGTTCGCCGATGAATGGATAGACCTGGCGGAGGATGTCCTGGTCGAGCGAACCGAGGTCGAGAAATCCGGCGCGGTATACGTGGCCATGAAGAATCTGATGGCCAAGCACGGCGCCAGCGGCGTCAGCGTCAACTGCCTGGGCGGATTCTACGAGGGGCACCTGCAGGCGTACCCGTGCATTGGGTTCAGCCAACTCAACAACGACGGATTCGTGGGCGGTTGTGAGGGCGACCAGATGTCGGCGCTGACAATGGCGACGATGGGTGCTCTGACGGGTCGGCCCGGGCTTATCTCCGACCCGGTGATCGACACGTCGAGGAATGTCATCATCTACGCCCACTGTGTCGCCACGACCAAGCCGTTTGGACCGGACGGCGAGTCCAACGGGTACCAGATTATGACGCACTCTGAGGACCGCAAAGGTGCATCCATCCGGTCGCTGCTGCCGGAGGGATACATGACCACGTCGCTCGAAATCAACCCCGTGTCGAAGCGAGTGATCATGCACCAGGCGAAAACGGTGGGCAACAACGACAGCGACATGGCCTGTCGCACGAAGCTCGAGGCTGTCGTCAAGGGCGACATCGAGAAACTGGCCGAGCAGTGGAGCATGGGCTGGCACCGGGTAACCTTCTACGGCGACCTTAAGAGCCCCGTCGAGGAGCTCTGCGACCGGCTTAGCCTGAAGCTGATCGAAGAGGCGTAGGCTGTGCCAGCGAGACGATTTCGAGGGCCATACCTGCTCTCAGGGAGAACGTTGTCCGTCGTTCCAGTTCTGGCTCTGTGCCTGCGATCTGCACTTGACCGCACGCGTCGAATGCACAAAGGACGAGTGATTGGTAAGGTTTTCAGAACAAGACAGGACCAAGAGGAAACATAAGCAAGACGGGGATTGCCTCAAACGGGAAGGTCCATAGGGGTAATCTCCGATATACGGGAGTCTTACAGTGAAGAACACGTATGTGAAAAACTCCGGCTTGAACCGTCTTGCGCTTCTTTCCGCAATTATTCTCTTCGCGATCCTCGGCGTATCGGTCTTCTTACTTACGCCACTGTCGCGGACGCCCTGGGGCGGCTCGACTGTCCGTGGTCCTGTGGCCATCCATCTGGTCGATGAGTTCAATCCCGAGAACGTCGAAGGAACGCCGCAGGCAACGGTCGCTGTGCTGCCGCGGACCGAGTGGCGTTTCGACGGATCGTCTCCCTCACCCTCTGGCGAAACAGACTCTGTCACTGGGGGCTGGCGGGCGGGACCGGGGGTCGCGGACCTTCAGGTGCGCCATGGCCGTCTGGCCGGGCGCACCACCACCGATTGTCCGATAATCCATGCCGAGAAAACCTCCGGACGAGATTCTGGCCTTCTGAAAGCTATCGAAATCCGTATGCGCGTCTCGGCAGGCGCTAAGTGGACTGTAGCCGACATCCATTCTGAGAAGTTGGATTTGGAGACAATTGTCAAGCAGGAAAAAAAAGCAGAGGCGAGCTATTTTTTTCGTCCTGCGCCGATAGCCGCGCACAATGAGATGCACGCCTATACCTATCCCATACGTACCCCCATCCGGTTCTCGAAAATCAGGCACGTCCTGATCAGGCCCACGGACGTCCCGGGCGCCACCTTTGAGATAGAGTATGTGCGCCTGTTGTCCCGCAAGGAATACTTCGCGCGCAATTCGCCATTGGTGAGCTGGGAGGACTTGAAGGGAATCTATCGCCAGACACTGGTTGCGGCACCGGCTGAAGTAATCCGATTCCCCTTGAGCCTTCCGGACAGGCCCTGGCTCGATCTCGCCCTCGGAACGCAGGAAGATGGCCCCGTTACGTTTCAAGTCAAGATTCGCCGTGCCACCGGACGAGCCGAAGATGCGCTTTTGCTTGCGCACACTATCGCAACGCCCCTTGTTTGGGAGCCCGTTCAGGTCGATCTTTCCGACTATGCAAAGGAAGATGTAATCCTTTCCCTCTCACTCGCGGCGGAAAAAGAGGGAACTCTCGGATACTGGGGCTCTCCGGTGATTCGCAACAGCGGCGCCATGCCACCACCGGCCATAAGAGAGAACGACGCTTTCTCCAGGGAAACTCCCCAGGGAGTCATCTTGATCTGGTCCGACGCGCTGCGCTGGGATCACCTTGACGCTTACGGTTACCCGCGCGAGACGGCCCCGGTTCTCAGCCGGATGGCCGCCGAGGGCGCACTCTTTCACGACTGTCTCTCCCAGGCGACATGGACCCTACCCTCCACGTCCTCACTACTTTCTTCACGCTACGTAACAACACATGGCGTCGTGAACAGATTCAGAGACACATTACCGGTCACGGCAACCATCATGCCGGAAGTGTTTCGTAACGCCGGGTATGCGACCCTGTCGCTCTCGTCCATCTGGTTTGTAGGACGGCACTTCAGCATGCATCAGGGCGTCGAAGAATCACATGCGTACAATTCACGCCTCGAGAACACATGGAAGACATCTCGTGAGTATGTCAACCGGCTGCTTCCATGGCTCGAAACACATCGGGAAGTTCCCTTTTTTGTATTCATGCATGTGATGGATCCGCATTCCCCCTATAAGCCTAATCCCCCCTATGACACGCTGTGGGTCGATCACGCCAGAGAGAAAGAGTATGAAGAGCATATTGAGAAGGTCAAAGAATTCATTATGGGACCAGGTGCGGTGAGGAGGAAACGCAACGGAACACCTTTCCCGAAGGAGCTTGAAACGGCAGGTATCGATCCCGATCATTTCATCTCGGTCGAGCGAGACTGGTACGATGGATCGATCCGCGGCATGGATACAGAAATCGGACAGCTCTTCGAACGGCTGGAAGACCTTGGACTTGACAAAAAGACGCTCGTCGTTTTCATGAGTGATCACGGCGAGGAGTTCTTCGACCATGGTGGGCGTGGGCACCATAGCCTGTATAGCGAGGTGACTCATGTGCCGTTAATTATGAGGTGGCCTGGTGGTGTCCCGGAAGGTGCCGAGGTGTTCGAGACGGTGAGAACCATTGACGTGATGCCGACGCTGCTCGAACTATGTCGTCTTCCCGCGCCGGAGGGAATGCAGGGGCAGAGCCTTGTTCCTCTGCTCGCCGCGGCCAAGGGAGCTCCGAGTAAGTCCACTACAGGTCAATGGAGGAACGAACCTGCGGTTTCTGAGCGGGGTGATTCTTATGCGATGATTCTGGATGGATGGAAACTGAACCACTATGCCGAACCGGCCGAAGGGTGTCCGGACTACGAGCTCTTCGATCACCGCAAAGACCCGCTGGACAAGGTCAATCTGGCTGATAAGCACCCCGAGATCGTCGAGCGTCTGGCTGAGGAATACAAAGCGTGGAAAGAGAAGGCCGTCGCGGCACGTCTTGCCCCTGAACACCAGGTGGAAAGGACACCGACCTCGGAGCAGCTCGAGCATCTGCGCGCTCTGGGATACGTCGACTAAAGCAACGGGGTCCAGTAATGATGCAGGCAACGAAGGAGCGGCCTTCCGCCTTCCCGGTCGTGAACGGCACCACAAAGGGACAACAGCAGCAAAACCGGCTTTGACAGCGGCCGGCAATGCGTGTATGTTACGAGGAAACCTGCAGGGCGTGGTGGCGTGCGGGTCCATATGGGGAATCTCGGTTAATACAAACATCCAACCCCGGCCAATAGGGCCGAACTGCTGCCACGCACATGCCCATGGGTTTCTAAAGGGATTGTACGGATGGTGGGACGATCGAGAAAGCCCCATGGTGTGGCACGAACCAGGAGAAGAGGTGTCTCGGGAACTAATCTTCCAAGGTATCAATCCTTCCGGACTCGGATCCGGATGGTGAGGAGGCGAGAAGTATGAACAGTTGCAGCTTTCTCTTTCGTATTATTGGCAGGGCGAGAATAGCCATTATCGTCGGGGGATTAGCCGTCGCGGCCGTGATCATGACGGTAATCTGGACCGGTCGGCCAATGCCTGACCTGCTCGGCCCGCAGGATCCTTCGGTCATTGCGAGGCGCAGTAGTCCCGATAACGCATTCTACCTGCTAAGGGACGCGAGCGCCGAGATTAGCATGGTTAAGAACCATTATGCCGATGTCGATCTCGATGGCATGGTGGGAGTGGCGCGTGAAAGAGGTGCGCGCGACATACGGGGGGCGCGGGCGTTTTTTCTCCGGTTGTTCGATCCCGGTAGCCGCTGGCAGGAGGCTATCAGAGAAACCATGAGTAGGAGGACCGGACAGCTGAAAGGGCACAGCCTCGATGTCGCCAGGGTGGCTTCCGCACAGGCAAAAGAGCCGGAAGAGGACGTCCATGCCCCGATGTTCGTGGCGTACCTTGAGGCAGCCGAACCTGCACTTGAGACGATGCGTCGGGGTCTGCGGCAACCGTATTACCTTCTCCCCAGCCTACACGATGGGACCGTGACATCCCAAGAGACTGAATCCTATCTGTCGGGCGTGCGTATTCTGTCCAAGACTCTCGCGGCACAAGCGGTGACGTGCTGGTTCAACCGCAGGTCCGAACCTGCGCTGGCATTGGGAGTAGAGCTTGTGGACCTTGGCGTTACAGTCGCCAGCGACGGGCGGTTGGAATGCAGGGATGTTGGCGTTGCGATCCAGCCCGCCGGCTGCTACATAATCAGTCAGACTATCGAGCAATGCGGCGATGCTGACGCGCTTTCGAAAGTCTTGGACGACGTCCGCAGGATCGATGAAAAGGATGCGCCTTGGAGCCGCACTGTGGATGCTCAATTCCGCTACGCCCAGAGATTCACGATTGATGACCTTTCACCGGAGTCCGCTCTCAGGGGTTTCGCGGAAATAGATAACAAGATTGTCGGGAGCAAAAAGGCGGAAAGGCGGCGTCGGCAGGCAATTCAAGAGTACATACAGGAGTACATGTCGAGGTTTCCTCAAGAAGACGACAGACCATATTGGTTGTCGGGCAAGAAGCTACCGAAACGTCCTTCGTTAACAGTCTCCTACGAAGCTGTGGGCGACTTGGAAATGTCAAGGTTGCGGCAGGCCATGTCCAGGACGTTCAGGCACGCGACAATGGCTAATGTCGCCTTGAGAATCTGGTACTTGAGAAACGGGAGCTATCCAGACTCTTTAGCTGAGCTCGTACCTGAGTTCCTTCTGGAGATTCCTCTTGACAGGACCAGCCTGAAGCCACTTACGTATTGCCTGCTCGACCGCTCGTATGCCTTGTATAGCAATACGGGAACCTTCCATACGCCGCGGAACGGCGGCATACAGCTGGGTCTTCTTTCAGGTCCTTCTGACCGGAGAGATGACGGCCTGCCTGCTGCCGTGATATTGACAGACCGGCTCGGTTCTCCGCCCGATCGTTTTCCATTTCTATGTGATGCCGCGCAATAGAGGGCTCGGTTTGAGAGCGGAGCCGCGGAACGTCCAGGCATGAGGCTAGAACATGCCGCAATACTCGTTCTGAGCCATGTCGGCACGGTACTCTTGCGCTCACCATGTCATGCGAACAGCGCGACCGGGCGCATGCAATGGGTCCTTGGCGGTCGTACCCGCCTTCGAAAAGGGACAATAGCAGCAAAACCGGCCTTGACAGCGGCTGGCAATGGGTGTAGATTAGCGGGGAACCGCAAGAGTACGGCAGTTTGACTTCTTGACCGAATGCCGGGACGGTAAACGTGAACGACGCCACGCTGTCCCGGCTTCATCGAACAAGGAAAGGACTCGAACATGAAAACACTGCGTCCCTCAAGAACTTGGGTCTGCTTTTTGTCTGTGTCGGCGGTGCTTCTTCTGCTCGGTGCCGGGCAAACCGTAGCCGGGCCCTCAAACCCGGAGTTTGACGAAGCGGCGCTGCTGGCCGCCCCCGAACCGCCGCCCGCGCCGCCGGGTTTCAAGTCCTACGAAGCCGCTATGGCGGCTATCCTGATGAAGCTGGTGCCGATCATACCTGTCGAGCAGGGTGTGCCCGTTCCGGAAGGGGTTGTCGAACTCAAGGATCTCGAATACGGCAAGGTGGGCGACCGGCGACTCTTGCTCGACCTGTACATGCCCGAGGGGTTGACCAAGCCGGCGCCGGGTCTCATCTTCATCCACGGCGGCGGCTGGAGAAAAGGCGACAAGAGCGATTACAAGTATTACACGGTTCGGTACGCCCAACGAGGTTACGTCGTCGCCACCATCTCCTACCGCTTCGTCCAGGAGGCTACCTTCCCGGCGTGCGTGCAAGACGCCAAATGCGCCGTCCGGTGGATGCGGGCCAACGCTGCGAACTACCATATCGACCCGAACAAGATCGCCGCTATCGGCGGCTCGGCAGGCGGCCATCTGGCAATGATGCTCGGGTATTCGGCAGGCGTTGCTGAACTCGAGGGCGACGGCGGCCATGCCGAATACAGCAGCGCCGTTCAGGCAGTCGTCGACTTGTACGGTCCCTGCGACTTGACCGTCGCTTCAGACCGTGACCATCCGACCGTTCGGCAGTTCTTCGGCGGCCGCACCTACGAGGAAGCCACCGAAGCGTACAGCCTGGCCTCGCCCATCAAGCACCTCGACAAGAGCGATCCGCCCACACTCATCTTCCACGGGACTATCGATGAGCTCGTGCCCGTCGCCCAGTCCGACACCCTCGCGAAACGGCTCGGCGCGTTGGGAATACCGTGCGAATACGAACGGATAGAAGGGTTTCCGCACACGATGGACCTTGCCCGCGATATCAACGTCCGGTGCCAATGGTTCATCAACCGGTTCTTGAAGAAACATCTTCCGTTTGGCGAATAGCCCGTCAACTCCGCCATAGACAGCAGGCGGGCAAGGTCTCGGTGCCCGAACACTTGCCCGCTGCTTGTCCGTTCTGTGTGTTATCCCAGGATCGCGTTCAGATCCTCTTCCGGCGTCGAGATCGGCATGATGTTGAAGTTCTCCACCAGCACGTTGAGCACCGCGGGCGTCACAAACGCGGGCAGCGTCGGACCCAACCGCATGTTCCTGATGCCCAGGTGCAAAAGCGTGAGCAGGATGCACACAGCCTTCTGCTCGTACCATGACAGGATCATCGACAGCGGCAGATCGTTCACCCCGCAATCGAAGGCCTCGGCCAACGCCACCGCTATCTGTATCGCCGAATAGGCGTCGTTGCACTGGCCGATGTCGAGCAGTCGCGGGATGCCGCCGATATCGCCGAACTCGAGCTTGTTGAACCGGTACTTCCCGCACGCCAGCGTCAGGATAACCGAGTCGTCGGGCACGGCCTGCGCGAACTCCGTGTAGTAGTTGCGGCCGCTCTTGGCGCCGTCGCAGCCTCCGATGAGGAAGAAGTGTTTGATCGCGCCGCCTTTGACGGCATCGATCACCTTGTCCGCCACACCGAGCACCGCCGCGTGACCGAACCCTATCGTGATCGTCTTGTCCGGACCGTCCTCGGCGAACCCGTCGGCCGCCAACGCCGCTTCGATGACCGGCGCGAAGTTGCGGTCGCTGATGTGGGTCACTCCGGGCCATGCGACCAGCCCGCAGGTGAATATCCTCGACGCGTAGCTGTCCTGGGGCTTTTGGATACAGTTGGTGGTCATCAGGATGGCCCCGGGAAACGCCGCAAACTCCTTGCGCTGATCCTGCCAGGCGCCGCCGTAGTTGCCCACGAGATGCGCGTATTTCTTCAGCCCGGGATACCCGTGGCACGGAAGCATCTCGCCGTGCGTGTATACGTTTATCCCTTTGCCATCGGTCTGCTTGAGCAACTCCTCAAGATCCTTCAGATCGTGGCCCGAGACAAGTATCGCCTTCCCTTTCACCGGTTCGACGCGCACTTGCGTGGGTTCGGGATTCCCATACGCGCCGGTGTTCGCCGCGTCAAGCAATCCCATCACCTTGAGGTTCACCTCGCCGACTTTAAGGGCCATGGCAACAAGCGCATCTATGTCTGCCGGGTTTTTGCTGAGAAAATCGAGCGCCTCGTGGAAGAACGCGTACACCTCGTCGTCTTCGTGCCCGAGTATCTGGGCGTGGTCCGCATAAGACGCCATACCCTTCAGACCATACGTGATCAGCTCATGGAGACCTGTCACGTCGTCGCCAAGTGCATCCTTTCGCTTCGTGATACTTACCTCCTCACCTTGTTTGACGAGGCCTGCCAAGTCGCCGGCTGGAGTCCAGGTGGCGGGTCCGCCGAGCGTCTCCGGCTCCCGTCCCGCCTCCGTGCACGCCGCTTCATAGAGACCTTTGGCCTTATCGCGCAGCTCGGCTGCTCTGACGAGCAACTCGCGCACCCGTTCCGGGTCGAAGTTGACGTTGGTGATCGTCGAGAACAGAGCCTCTATCACAAAGACGTCTATCTCGCGATCCTTCGCACCCAGTGCCCGCGCTCTGTGAGCGTACATGGACACTCCATTTGTGGCGTACAACAGCAAGTCCTGCAGCGCCGCGGTCTGAGGGTCTTTTCCGCACACACCCTGTACGGTACATCCGGTTCCTTTCGCTGTCTGTTCGCACTGATAACAAAACATCCTCATTTCTCCTTCTTTGAAGTAAATCGACTTACTTCGAACGCAACATCGTCAAGAGCATCTTGAACGGTTGCGTCGCTCTCACGCTGTGCGGTACGTCAGCCGGCATGATCACCAGTTGGCCTGCTGCCGCATGCACCGCCTCGCTGCCTATCGTAAGCTCCGCTTCGCCGTCGAGAATCTGAACGATTGCGTCGAACGGGGTAGTATGCTCGCTCAACCCCTGCCCGGCGCCAAACGCAAAGGTAGTGATCGTGCCCGCCTCGTTCTCGGCTATCGTCCGGCTCACCACCGAGCCGTCGACGTACTCGACCAGCTCCGCCACGTCAACGGCCGTCGCCGCAGGCAGTCTGCCGTCTTCGTTCTGATTCTTATCGCTCATCTCACCATACCCCCTTCACATGAAGTACCGTATCATCCAATCCAGCCGCCCGCGTTTCACAAAGTGCATCCCCGAAAAACGCATCACCTCTTGTATCCTTTTGCGGTAATCCGGCCTGTAGCAATGTGTCGTGCAGTCCTTGCACTTGGGTTTCGGATCGTGAGGGCACCTCTCGAGACGACCTCGAGCGTACTCGAGCAGATCCCGGCAGTCTGCGCAAGGACCTTGCCCGTTCGTGGCGTGCCGCTTCGAGCAGTACACCTCCACGAACCTCGTCAACACCTTCAGGTCTGCGTCAACCGTCTTCCGCGCCATCGGTACCGCCTTCCGCGTCGTCTCCCGCTTCCTGCATCAGCTTCATGATCTCGTCATACCGTTCGGCCCCGATGCACTGCCGTGCCGCTTTGCACCACTGGATGCACGTGGGCGCCTGTTCCTTGCTGACCACTGTCTTACAATTGCGACAACGGGTTTGCATCTCGTCCGAAAAGAACTCTACGGCCTTGCCGCAGGTCGGGCACGGGTGGTAGCTGACGGTCAGCTTGCGAAAATCTTGTCCTGGACAACTGGTCATCATGCACCTCCTTTCGCTACGACCTGTTTCCCTTGCAGAACCTCCCGCGTGACGCCGCCGCGTATGCCGATGGTGTGGACCTCAAGCGGCATCTCCGGGAGTGCCGCATCCCGGGCTTGCACGGCCGCATGAGCGAGCCCGCCGCAGCAGGGAACCTCCATACGAAGCACGGTGAGGCTCGCAGGTTGGGCTT
>CAZGCA010000008.1:65199-85218 GCA_964524145.1 uncultured bacterium
AGGCATCCGCGCGGCGTCGGTGTTGCCTGCTCACGTGTTTCCGTCTGTGCCAGATGTTGCTCGACGGCCACAGGGTTGAACTCGGGGGCTTCGCGTTCCTTGATCGTCAGAGCGCCTTGCGGACATTCCCCGATGCAGGCGCCTAGTCCGTCGCAGAACACCTCGTTCACCACGCGCGCTTTCCCGTCGATGACCTCGAGCGCACCTTCCTCGCAAGCAACTACGCACTGGCCGCAGCCGTCACATTTCTCCTCGTCAATCTCTATTATCTTCCTGCGCATCGGTCTCGTCGCTCCCGTATACGTCCGTCAGTTCCGAGATGGTCGTTCCGGACAAATATTCCTTCACCTCTTTGTTGATGTCCTCCAGCAGGTTCCCTAGTATGCATTTTTCACCACCGTCACAAATCGGTGTGCCGAGAAGGCAGTTGCTCGAATTCAGCGGGCCTTCAATCGCCTCATACACTTCAAGCAATGTGACGCCGTTGGGGTCCTTCTCCACCATGAAACCGCCGTTCGGACCACGCGTCGCGTTGACAAGACCTACTCGCCCCAATCGCTGAAGCACCTTCGACAAATGAGCCTCCGATACCTTCAGCACTCCGGCTATCTCCTTCGTCGAAAGACGTTCCTCCGGCTTTCTCGCCAAAAGAACCATCGTGTGCAATGCCAACGACGCCGCTTCTGATATCCTCAACACGTTCGCCATCACATCCTCCTATTAGGTATTCTGGTACTAGTATACCATATATGCGGCTGTTTGTCAAGTACCTAACGCATGATACGTAACCCATTATAGAGCGGTAGGTTAGCTCAGCACTCCCCGCGTGTTCTGTTGCGGAGCTAACTCCCGTTTCTGTCATTTTTCGCAAAGCGGAAGGGCTTTGAAGGCCCGCCTTCACTTAGTAGTGCGAACCACAAATACGATAACATGTCCGGGTTCGGTTTCTCGGTTCGTGCTCGTTCGTCGTACTCGTAATCGTTTCTGCGTTTGTTGTCGCCGGTCGAGCACGATCACGAGCACGGGCATGAGCACGAAGTGCCGCTATGTGCCTGGGGCAGGAATACGTCACCGAACGTGTGAACAAAAGCACTAAGGCGCGGCGTGAAAGGCCTGGGGATGCCGGTCACTTTTTTCTGGCCCTGCGACCTACCAACCTCTCGGGAAGGCTCGAGTAGTAGTGGCAGAACAGGGCTGCGTGGGAAAGCCTCCTTTTCTGACGCAGTCCTACTGGACGACGTTTTTTGGCTGTCACGGTTTCGTGATGCGATAAGGTGAGTTACATTCACGTTGCCGGTTGCCACCAAGTGAAACGATCTTGGTGACGTAGGGGTACGCAGAGACGATGGCAGCCCGCCCCTTACCGTCGCTCCAGCGGGCTAATCCTCGTTAGGCGCTCCTTCTCCGTCTTCGCGAGCCCCGCTGATGTTCATCAACCATGTATACGACTGACGATGAGGTTGACGGAGCAGTAATCCCTATGCTAGTATAATCGGTGGGTACAACTCTCAAGACAACAGGGCGATATCATGATTGCACGAGAACGAAGCATCAGCTTTTCCAGATTGTACGGGGCCGCATGTTTCACGCTTCTGTTTTCAGTTGCGATGGCCCTCAGCTTGCCGGCACCGGCACAGCGGATAGTTGCGGAGGCAGAGATTTTTCTTCGCGGCAAACTCATCAAACCTGC
The DNA here is from genome assembly GCA_964524145.1 of uncultured bacterium. Lineage (GTDB taxonomy): Bacteria > Hydrogenedentota. Next base: position 66,890 of record CAZGCA010000008.1, read on the forward strand.
CGTAGGGCAGTGGGCCACCTACAGCCTTGACGACAAGGCGACAGGAAACGACTACATGCTTCGCCTGTCAATCGTCGGGAGTGAGCGGATTGGTTCCATGACTGCGTGGTGGGTTGAAACTGATACTTGGCCCGCCAAAGGCAGGGGCCGAAGAAGCATAAAGAAGCTGCTCGTTGTTGACGATTCGTCAAACGTCGCCAATATCAAGAAAATGGTGTTTAAGATAGGATACGCGCCTGCTTACGAGGCACCGGTAGAACCGATGCAGGCTGCCGCAAGTACCGACCCCACCGTGCGGACAGTGAAAACCCTGGGCGAGGAGGAGATCACCGCGGCCGGCACGCAGTTTAAGACGGAAAAGGTGGCGCTTATCATCGACGAACAAAGATCTGAGTTGTGGATATCTCCCAAACTGCACCTGACCGGTGTCGTGAAAGCGGCGTGTCCGTCGGGTACGTTCACGCTCGTTCAGTATGCCTCAGAAGGAGCCCGGTCCGCCATCCGGCAGATGCCGGGCGGGCAGCCTGACAGCATAATGAAGAAGGATTTCGCCACACAGAAAGAGCTGGACGCCTTGATGAAAGCGCAAGAACGTTGAAGACGCGGAGACTGTTTGTCGGTGTAGTGTTCGTGCTCCTCGCGTTGGGATGTTCGAGGATGCGGCCTGCGCCGTCGGAGCCTGAGGAAACGCCGGCTCGGTTCGAGGAAGGGTTCCGTCTGTTCGAGCCGCTCAATTCTGTGGCGCATCCCCGACCGCTACCGGGTTCGAAATACCAGAACCTGGTCTCTTCGGATTCCTACATCATCTGGGTTACTGACAAGGTGGCCGAGGCTAAACTCGAGACTGACTCGGAGTCAGCCGAGGAAGAGGACAACCTCTTGGGCCGGCGCATCGAGGACGCGAAGAGACTCAACCGTCATTTTCTTGTCTTCGAGTGCCATATCACGTCGGCCTTCAGCGACGCGAGCATCGCGTACGATATATCGAGCTTCCGCGGTGCCGAGGTGTTGCTGATGGACGACGCCGGCAACGTAATCGAACCCCTTCAGATTGTCGTTGGCCCCGTCGAGCGGTCCCGCGAAAAGGCGCTCAGGATGTTCTCCCGGACCAATCTGCTCGTTTTCCCTTTGTTTGACGGCCTAACCGGTGAGCAGGTTGTCTCGCCACAAAGCCGCAAGGTGACCATAGTCGTGAGCTCGTACGACACGGACCTGGTGTTCGAATGGATAGCTCCCGAGGAGCAACAAGGCGACGCACGATCTCTCGGTGAGGATATCTCGGGCTTCGTCCAGATGAGCTTTTCTCAACTTTACGATGGACTGCGCGCGCTGTTCGAACACCTCGACTGAGGGACAGGCCTGCTCAGTGCTTCCGGTTCTTGATGATCTCGAGATTGAAAAACTCTTCCACAGCGCTTCGGTGAGGCGTGTCTTCCATGAACATCACACCGCCGGCAAAAAGGTCGCCACTCTTGATGACGTTGCGCACCTCGGCTTCGATATCGGTTATCTTGGCGTCATTGGGAAGCGTGAAGCTCAATGAGATCCTGTCGTTGGGGTTCAGTTGCTGAGAACACCTCACCCGGCAACCGCCGGGACTGATATCATCTATCGTGCAATCCGTCTCTCCCTGGGAGCTCTTCATTCTGGCCAGCAGCAGGGTTTTGACGCGCTCGTGGCGCCGGATCGATTGGACCTCGATGCTTGCCGGGAAGCTAAGGAATACCAACGGTACGGGTTCGAACTGCGTTCTCAGCACCTCGGTTTTGAAGCCGAACGCCTTGCCGCCAAAGACGTACCTGACAACCCACGGCGTACCGACCTGCATCTTCATTGATTCCTTTTGGCCGCGTGGCATGGTTGCCAGCAAGAAGAAGCTTTCCCACCAACCACGCACGGCGACCTCGAAACGATACTCACCATTCGGAATGTCCTGGATGTTGAGTGTGACACCCACAGCAAGCGCAACACGGTTCTCAGCGCCCACGCTGGCTGCACCTCTTGAGAGGAGAGAAGGGATTGTACTGCGAATGGTTCCGACAGGCGCCGTCAGGACTAAACGGTGCAACAGCTCGCATCACTCGACCTTGCCGAAAAGCCTCTCGAAGTAGTTCTTTTTGTGGATAAGGTGGAGGTCTATGTTGATGAAATCGTCAATCTCGCGTTGCGGTATGCTTTCCGCACGGGGAAGTTCTTCGTGTTGGTGTTGTTCCGTCTCTTCAACAACCGGTTTTACAAGTTCCGCCTCGATATCCGGTTCGAGGAACGTTCCAACGATGTCGGCGACATGTGCCTTCTTCTCTTGCAGGCTGCCGTTCTCGAGAACATTGCGGTCGATGGCGATCGCCTTCTTTCTGAACAACAGCACCCATTCGCCGCATTTCGGACAGGGAGCCACTACCACCAGTTCGGGCGGCGGAGCCACAATGCTCTTGCTTGCACCGCAATGGGGACAAACAACCTCCGTCATCTCTACACTTCCTACTTCAAGACCGAACTGCTAAACATTTGCCACTGCGCATTGTTTTGCGCTCCACCTTAATTGTAGTGTGCGACCCCTCGGTTTGTCAAGTGAACGGGCGACATCTCAACCATCACCATCCCGTTACTGTCCCTTTGGCGCCCTCGCCTGAGGCCCGCCAAGCGCAGGGTTGCCCGCACGCGGGGTCGCACGCGGGGTGCCAGGCGGCTTTGTCTCTTTCGGTTTCTTGTGGCTTATCTTGGCTAACGCCTTCGTGTATTTGAAGTTCGGACTATTCTCGCGATCGTGGCATCGCGTGCAGTCCTTTGCGCTGACCTTGCCATACCCCTTTTTCGGATTGGCAGCGTGGTTGCTACCGACACCGTGGCACGACTCGCACCCGACATCCGCCATGTGCGCCGTCTTCTCGACACTCACGAACCCCGCCGGATAGCCCCAGCCGGTGGTGTGGCATCGCAGGCAACTCGTGTCGTTCTGCTTGCCCTCGCTGACGAGCGTCTTGGCTGCCTGAAGGTGGCGCGACTTCTGCCATACCTTGAACTCATCCATGTGGCATGCCTGGCACTTGATGCTCCCTATATAGGTGCCCCCTCGTGTTTGCGTTCTGGTTGTGCCCGGATCGCTCAACCCCTTGGCTTTTACCGCCGTCAGGTAGAGGTTTATCATATCGCGCACATCGGGCGAGTCCGGTATCTTCTCGCCCATGGACACTGCTTTGAGGTTCTTACTCACTACTTTCCTGTCCTTATCGATCGCGAGATCGAGCTTGCCCAGATACTTGCCCGCGTTGCCTGTTCCCACAAGCCTTGCACGTGTCGTGCTCCCGCGGTTCGGTTGAATACTCGGCAGAGCCGCACCGCCGTAGCCGTGGAGCACGAGATCGATCTCGGGAAACTTGTCGGCGAGCTTCTTCGCGTCGTCCACGGTAGTATGGGCAAGCAAGATGATGATATCGGCTTTCGGACGCAGCTTCGGGAGCTCGGATTCAATGGCCTGTGCGGGATCATCCATCACAAACTTCTCTTGCGTGGGTCTGACGCGTGACCCGAGCACACTGCCTATCACGCCGATGAACCCTACCCGGACAGGCTTGCCGTCCACTTGACGTGTCACCACCACAGACGGCTGGAAGGGGTGTTTGCCGTTGGTAGTCGCAAGGTTGGCGCTCAAGAAGTAAAACTTGGCTCGCTGCTCGACGTTCTTGAGGAAGTCCAGCCCGAGCGTGGCGTCTTTCTCCCCGAGGTTGAGGATGTCATAGCCCATCTTGTTCAAGGCGGAGACGATAGTCTGAAACTTGATGGGATCGGTCTTTCCTCTCCCTGTCGTCAGATTGCCGTTCTCGATAAGTATGGCCTCGGCCGACTCTTTCCCGAGATGAATGAAGAACGAGTCCCTGCGCGCAAGGCCGCCTATCTGATTGCTGACGCACCCGCACGGCTCGATGCTTCCCTCCATCCGTCCGCTTATGTAGAGCGTCAATGCTCCGCTGATATCCTGCTGGCCTGACACGCCCGCAAACACTCCTGCCTGCGCGACGGCCGCAAAGACAAGACAAGCAAGGATACGTCCCGCCGTTCCATATGCCCGGTCTCGTGCCGGACGAGGTTGAATTCCACTACGCTTACTCACTATCAGTTTTCACCTCTTTGTCGTCCCAAAGCGAACGCTGTTGGCCGGTACCTCGGTCAACTTGAAAATGCCTGAACGCCAGCTCGGTGGCGACCCTGCCGGCGGCGGTGCGTTTGATGAAGCCTACCTGTATCAGGAACGGTTCGTGAACCTCTTCTATGGTTCCTTTCTCCTCGCCGATCGCGACGGCCAGCGATGCCACACCGACGGGTCCACCGTTGAACTTCTCAATGATGGTTCTTATGATCGCCTTGTCGGTGTTGTCCAACCCCTTGTCGTCTATCTCGAGCAGTTCGAGCGCTTCGATTGCTATCCCGCGGTCGATCCTGCCGTCGGCCTTGACCTCGGCGTAATCCCGGATGCGTCTCAGCAGCCTGTTCGCTATGCGCGGCGTGCCTCGCGACCTGTGCGCGATCTCTGCCGCGCCTCCGTCGTCTATCTCGACACCGAGCACCTTGGCTGAGCGTAGCACTATTGTTTTCAGATCGTCTAGATCGTAGAACGACACCCGGCACGTATCGCCAAACCTCGACCGCAGCGGCGAGGTTAACAACCCCGCTCTGGTCGTTGCGCCGATGAGCGTGAACCGTTTCAGGCTCAGCTTTATGGACCTTGCGGAAGGCCCTTTGCCGATCATGATGTCGACCGTGAAATCCTCCATCGCAGGGTAGAGCGTCTCCTCGACCACGTGGTTGAGCCGGTGTATCTCGTCGATGAACAGGATGTCACGGTCCTCGAGGCTGGTGAGCACCGCTGAAAGGTCTGCTTGCCGCTCGACAACCGGGCCCGAGGTGGTTTTGATGTTGACGCCCATCTCTTTGGCGACTATATGTGCGAGCGTGGTTTTGCCGAGCCCCGGCGGGCCGCTGAATAGAAGGTGGTCGATAGGCTCGCGCCGCCCTTTCGCGGCAGCGATCGTGATGCTCAGCTTCTCTTTGAGCTTGTCCTGACCGGGAAAATCGTCGAGCCGTTCCGGGCGCAATTTCAGATCGAGCGTGCGGTCTTCTTCAAACCTGGTCGGATCGGTTACCTCGTCGCGTGAGCTCATCTTCTCGTTCCCGCTAGATATGCTTGAGCGCACCCTTCACAAGTTCCTCGATGGAAGCGTTTACGGGCAGCTCCTGCTCAGCCTTTCGGGCGGCCTCGGCGGCCTCTTTCTGTCTGCATCCGAGCGCAATCAACGCCTGCACGACCTCGGTTCTCGACGGCGCCTCGGTCTTGAGCCCCAGTATGCTGTCAAGCTCGGCATCCTCGCCCACACGGCTTTTCAGCTCGAGAATGATCCGCTGGGCGCTCTTCTTGCCGACGCCGGATACCCGCGTGAGCGCGTCGACGTCGTGCCCGCGCACGGCGTTGAGGAACTCCTCGGGGTTCATGTGCGACAGCACTGAAAGAGCAACCTTCGGTCCTATCCCGCTGATCGCGAGAAGCAGTCTGAACAGCTCGCGCTCTTCAATCGTCAGGAACCCGAACAGGCTCATCACGTCTTCGCGAACGTGCATGTGCGTGAACAGCTTGACCGTGCCGTCCTGACCCGGGAGGCGCGAGTATGTTGAGAGCGGTATGGCGACTTCGTATCCGACGCCGTTAACGTCGAGTTCCACCGAACACGGCGCTACCCGCTCGATTCTGCCTTTCAGGTACGCGTACATAGATCTTTGAGACCAGTCAGCGGACTTCCCTCGATTCGATCGGCTGCGAGTGGATCCGGCAAATCGCGACCGCGAGCGCGTCGGCGGCGTCCTCGGGTTTCGGCACCGACTCGAGATTCAGCAGCACGCGAACCATCTCCTGAACCTGCTCTTTGCTCGCGCGTCCGTACCCGACGACGGCCTGTTTCACCTCGAGCGGTGAGAACTCGCTCACGGCAAGCCCCGCTGAGGCCAGCGCCACTATCGCCGCACCGCGGGCGTGTCCCAGAAGGAGCGACGTCCGCGCGTTGGCGCCGCGAAACACCTGCTCGACCGATGCGTCCGTCGGCTCGTACTGTTCGGCCAAATCCCTTATTCCATCATGGATCAGCTTTAGTCGGTCGGCCAGATCCATGCTGGATTTCGATGAAATCACTCCGTAATGGACGGCGCTCAGCCGGTTTCTTTCCGACTCGACTATGCCGAAGCCGGTACGCGCTAGCCCCGGATCGACCCCTAGAACTCGCATCTATCCGGCTGCCATCTCCGCCAACTCTTCGTCCGGAATGTCGAAGTTGGCGTGCACCTCCTGCACATCGTCCTGGTCTTCGAGCGAATCGAGAAGCCGCAGCACCTGTCTCGCTTCGTTGCCCGCGACCCTGACCAGCGTCTTGGGATTCATCGTCAACGAAGCCGACGAAACCTCGATTGGGCTGGCGTCGAACGCTGCCTTGACCGACATAAACTCTTGCGGCTCCGTGTAGACATGCCACGTGTCGCCCTCGTCGACCACGTCTTCAGCGCCCGCGTCGAGCGCCACTGTGAATACGTCATCCTCGCCGGCAAGCGATTTCTCGACTGTGATGAGCCCTTTTTTGTCGAACATCCAGGCCACGCATCCCGTCTCGCCAAGATTACCGTTGTTCTTGCCGAGGATATGTCGGATCTCCGATACTGTGCGCTTCTTGTTATCTGTCAACACCGTGAACAGGATGGCTACACCGCCGGGGCCGTACGCTTCGAACGTCGCTTCCTCGTACGTGACGCCGGGCAGCTCGCCCGTACCCTTCATTATCGCCTTATTGATGTTGTCGTTGGGCATGTTGGCGGACTTCGCGGTCGCCAGGACTGTACGCAACCTCGGGTTGGTGTCCGGGTCGCCTCCCCCTGTCTTGGCCGCGGTGATTATCTCGCGCGCCAGCTTCGAGAACAGCTTCCCCCTTTTGGCGTCGGCAGCCGCCTTCTTATGCTTTATACTGCTCCACTTAGAATGACCCGACATCGCTCACACCTCCAAAAAAAACCACTATGATCCCGTAAACCTAGTATAGCAGAGCCCACGGGCTTTTGCAACGTGTCCGGCGCGTTCGGTGCAGTACCAAACTGCGCCTCGAAAAGGGCTTGGAATATCCGACAGGACGGTGTATAGTAGTCTGCGCTGTAGGGAATGAGAGGGGTGGAAAACGTGCCGACTCCCGAGAAGGTTATCCGACTCGTCGACCGGTTCGACCGGAATATCGACGCCTACCGGTCCGGCAAGTACAACGAAACTCAGGTGCGCAAGACAACCCCTCAGGGGCAGATCTATCGGTTGGTGTACGAACTCTACGGCCTGACAGAAATAGAACAGAATAACTCGCGACATTGCTGATGTGAGGAAACAAGGAGAATGCCACCCTCCGCAATACAGAGTCTATCACTCATTGAAGAAGTCCGGTGCGCGATTTTCCTTATTCAGGAGGGGTTGATCTCTGTGAACCAGTTGGATGGTGCAAATGACTTCGCGCACCTACCGATTCTGCTTCTGTCTAACGGCTTCGAGAGACTGCTCAAGATGGTAATCTGCCTGGACTACCTTGAGCGCGAAGGGAGTTTCCCCGACAGTCCCGGTTTCAGAAAGAAGATAAAAACACATAGAGTTGACCACCTGCTTGGGCGAGTTATCGACGCTGCAAAGGGATGGGATTACGCAGAGAGGTGCGTGGCAACGAGAACGGATATGGATTTCTTGGAGAATGACGCCGACCTTCGGAGGCTCGTGGTTTTGTTGGCAGGATACGGGGAGAGCGCGCGATACTACAACATGAATGTGATCGTTGGAGAAAGGAACATCCTTGATGACCCGGTACAGCTGTTTGACTCCTACTGCACTGACGTGTTTATGCGTCAACCGGATTGGCAGGAGAGGGTCTCGGGAGACGGGATTGGGGAGAAGATCGATGAGGACATACGGCACGTAAATCGCCACATTACTGAACTCTTGCAGAGATTTGCGAGAGCCTTGTGCCGTATGTTTACCCTCGGAAAGCTTGGGCAAGCAGGACAACAGTTGACGGGAATAATCAGCATGTTCCTCTTGCTTCGAGACGAGGATTTGCGGCAAGTGCAACCGAGATGGTTTGAGCCGCGGGAGAGCCGCTGACGGACAGTTACCCAGCGAGGAGACAAGCGACCAGCGTCAGATCGACAACACCGACCTGCAGATTGATCAATTGATTTACGAACTGTACGATCTCACGGAGGAGCAGATCAGGAGCGTCGAAAAGGGAACCGCTGTTTGACCGAACACTGTGATGATGGTATGTGAAGGAGAACAAGCGATGGAGAATTTCCGGGGGAAAATCACGGATGGAGACCAGATCGTTGTCGATAACGCCGACGGTCAGTTGTACTTTCATGGCACGAGTTCCTGGGATGGCAAGTTCGAGATGCCTTCCCCGGAGCAGATTCAACTTAACGGTTCGTACACACTTGCTCTTGATGACGGAAGGAAGGGAAGCATTATCATAACCGGAAAAGACATAGGCAGCGGGACCCAGTGGGGCGTTGTTCGTTTTCAGGGCTCAGGAGCCCTGGAGTAGCCTCGAAGCAGGCAAGTGCGCCATATGAGGCGATATCGTTGGCAGACCAGATCAACACCGCCGACCGGCGGATTGACCAACTGGTGTACGAACTGTACGGCCCTGAGGGAAGAGGAAATCGGTATGGTGGAAGAGGGAACGCAATGATAGCGTCGGCAAAGTCGCGGCACGGGGTCAGGGTGCGCCTCACTGACGAGCGGTGGGCACACATAGTTGAAGAGCACTGTGAATTAGCGGGGATGCGCGAGGAGGTGCTCGAGACAATCGCGTCTGCCGAGCGTGTTCTCGGGGGAAGCTCAGGCGAACTGTTGGCCGTTCGAACGCTCGAAACAGGCAAGGCGCTTGTGGTAATATATAGAGAGATTGATAACCATGACGGGTTCGTGATCACAGCGTTCGTGACCAGCCGTATTGGCAGTCTGGATAGGAGGAATCAGGTATGGCCATCCCAGCCATAGCGGAGTTCGGCGAGATTCTGAAGACGGTGCGACGTTCGCCGCACGGGTATATGTGGTCCTCCTACGACGCCGAGGCCGATGTCCTGTATATCAACTTCAAGAAACCCGCGCACGCCACAGACAGCGAACTCACCGAGGACGACATTATCATTCGGTACGAAGGGGACGAGGTCATCGGGGTCACCATCCTCAACGCCGCCAAGAGGGGGACTGAGACCGCTTGATGCCAACAGCGTCAAGTGGCAAGAGACGCGGTCTAACCACAATACTGTTCGGTAGAGCGACTTCTCCGGGATTCGTGCCCGTGCTCGAACGCGTCCGGATAGGCAACATCCACATTCTCAGTTGAGTGGCGGTGCCCGCAAGCCTGATTCTACGGCGTCCGGGGGTTCTTGAGGTAGTAGAGGAAGCCGTCCTCCGCGCCGATGACCAGGTCGGGGACGCCGTTGCGGTCCCAGTCGACGACCGCGGGGCACGTGCTGTGGCCGGCCAACCGACGCCGGTCGAGCGGGCCGAGATTCTTGAACACGTAGCGGCCGTCCTGCTCGGCAACGTTACGCATGAAATCGATGTTTCGGTCGTTGATGAGGATGTCGAGCCTGCCGTCGCCGTCCCAATCGGCCATGATGAACTTGCGCCGGCCGCTCTTACCCGCCCGTCTCGGGTTCAGCCGCAGCGGGTCCCCTTTCTCGTCCAGGAAGATCCGTTCACCCGGCAGCAGGCGCAGCGTTCCGTCGACCGTGCGCCGTTCGAAGAACGCGATGTACCCTTCGTGGTCGAGCATGACCAGGTCGTTAAGCCCGTCGCCGGTCAGGTCGAGCACTACGGGGCTTGTACGCCATTGCGTCACCAACTGGTTGCCTTTCGGAGCCCACCAGAACCATTCCGGCTTCGGCGGCGGGCCGTCCCAATCGACCTCGACAGGTTGCGCAGCCTTCAGTCTCGGCGCAGTGCGGGTCCCGCTGTTCTCGTACCACAACACCTCGCCCCAAATGGAGTTGATAACGATATCAGGCAGCTTGTCGTGGTTCCAGTCCGCGACGTTCAACACCGTGTATCCCCATTTCGCCTCGCACGGTCCCTGGATCGACCCGTTCGATCCGGCCTGAATGCGGATGGTCTCTCCGCCTGCATCGAGATAGACCGGAGGCGCCCATTTAGGCGGGTCGCCGCCGTCGAGGTTCTCGGCAAAATTGATGTATCCTGCCGTATCGCCTGCGATCAGGTCTTCGTCGCCGTCTCCGTCCCAATCGAAGCTGTACGGCGTGCAGAGCGCGCCTATCTTGAGCGCGTCGGCCTCCTGCCGGAAGAAACGCGGCGCCAGAAACGAAGGCATACCATCCACCCTATCGCCGGTGTTCTCGACCAACGCGACCCGGCCGTCCTCCTGCCCGACAACCAGGTCGATGTCGCCGTCTTTGTCCCAGTCGAACGCCACCACCTGGATCATCTGCAGGTCCATCCTGATGATCGTCCCTTCGTGCCTGATGAACCGGCCTTCGGCGTAGCGCGGTTCGGTGCGCGTTCCGACGTTCTCGAAATAGGTCATCTTGTCGAGAAACTCGCCGCAGACCAGGTCGAGGTCGCCGTCGCCGTCCCAGTCGGCGAAGTTCGGCGACGGGCAGCCGTACACGTCGACCGGTTTGCTGCCGGCCTGGACCTGGACCGCCTTTCGGTAAACGGGGTTTTCGTTCGTGCCGGTATTCCTGACGAAATAGACGTAGCCGTGCAGCGGGCCGGCCGTCCATTCGCCTTTCTCGTTGTAAGCGTCGTCCCAGCCATACTCGCGCCAGTCACTCACGCCGATGACCAGGTCAACGACGCCGTCTCCGTCGTAATCGCACAGCTTCCACTGCCTCGCCCGGCCCTGGAAAAACGACGTCTTGTACGGGAGAGCGACGCCACGGGAAAGGAAGCTCTTCTTGAAATCCGGATACCGTTTCTCAGGCGTGAGAACGTGCCACCCGCCGTCGAGATACGAGATGGTGATGTCATGAACGGCCCCGCTGATCCAGACGCCCGGTTTGAAGACGGGGTATTTCACATCGCCGCTCGGGTTCTCAAAGAAGTAGATGCCGTTTGACGGCACGTCGGCCGTCGCGGCCAGGAGATCGTGATCGCCGTCGCCGTCGAAGTCTACAGGCAGCGGCTGTGCCCACAACCCGACGCCGAGGTCGACGATGAGCCCCGGGTTGTTGTAAGGCAGTTTCTCCGACTTCGCCGCCGGACGCGGTCCTGCCGCCCACGCCGACACGGCCACTAGCAAGACCGCCGCAGTTGTCAGCCAGGTCCTCACCGCCCTGTTCGCCATCGCCCTCACCTTTCTCTGCTCTTCTGCACGCTGAGGGCCGCTTGCTCAACCAGCGCCCCTTGCGCCCCTCTCACGGTTATGTCGGCATGTATCCGGTTGCCCAGCAGCTCGGGCTCACCTTCCACCACATAACCCTCTTCGAGCGATTCCTCAGCCATCCTATCGCGCACTGACAGGAGTCCCGACAAGATCGATTCTGCCGCCGCCTCGTCCGGACATTCGATATCGACGATCACAGCGAGGTTTCCCTCACTGTCGAAATCGCATGTGATTCGTGCCGTACGTATCCGAGAAAGCAGCTCAGCGAACTTCCCCGGGTCGACCGTGCGTTTCTCTTCACCTTCGTCCGACTCTCTTTCACGCGGCCGGGCGAGCTGTTCGAGTCCCAGAAAGACACAACCGTTTAAGTTGTCAACGATGACTTCGAACACGTGACCGCCTTCCACTTCGAACGGCTGTTCCCCTGAGGGCACCGGCTGTTCTTGGACGAGTTCGATAGCCTCGGGGGCAATGCGTCCCCGCTTGCGCATAACCAACGCGCCCTTCTCCTCCACGAGGCCGGCCGTCACCCAGTCTTCGAACCCCGGCGTCTCAAACGAAAGGACTTCCTGGCTGGCGAAGATCTTCAAGAGTATCCCTGCGAAACGACGCGGGCTGATCGAGAGCGTCAACTGCCGGGTGCCCTTCGCGGCGTCCACGTCAAGGATGGCAGAGCACTCATACGGCAGCAAATACTTGACGCCCGCCGAGTCTCGCTCTGAACCTGCGAGAATCGTGTAGACCTCCGGCGTGTTAGGGTCCAATAACGCCACGATCGCGGACCGCTCGGATGCGAACTCGGCGGTTGAAACGCGAGGCGCTGACGTAATCACGTCGTACTTCGTGCCGAAGTATGTCGCCAGAATAACAGCGGTAAGACCTGCAATTGCCAATACTCCCAGACAACCCCACAAACAACCTTTTCTCACTCAGTCGCTCCCTTGCGCCGCATGAAAGTATGAAGCCTGCCCTCCTGCACGTCGCGAGCACGCAGTCAGCCGCTCATTATACAACACCCGGTACCTGCAAATCCCGTCCACCCGCGCATGGGGGGCCCGCGTCAGGGGTGGGGGGTGATGGCAGCCGGTTGCTTTTTTGTACCGATTATTGTATGCGTCCTGTACAATCCATGGCCCGGAAAGAAACGGTGCCATCACCAAGACGTGCGAACTCGATATGCTACCCATCTTTCTAACACCGTACGGTTCATAACCCACGTTGACAGCAGTGCCTGCCAAGCCTGCCAAGGAGGCGACGGAATAAAGCCCCGCGTGACGACGAAACACAACTGATGGTAGAAAACACTGCTCCCTATGTGTCCGTTACATCGGGGAAAGATCAGTTACCACCAAACTGAACGACGAATACGTGACCGTATTTTTGAACCGGAGTACTGGGATGAGTTCGTGTGTCCGAGCGTGGCAACTGGCGTGTGGCGAAAAACCTCAGGCGACCGTCGACAGATCGACGGACATCACCCCCCTGTTACCTTCGACCATCGCTTCATAGAGTTTCGCCTGGGCGTGTTCCATAAGACCGTCGGCGTCGCAGCGGACCTCCGGTCCGCAAGATGCGAGCCCCATGGACACGTCTATCCCGAGCAGGCTGCTCGGCGTTATGAGGGAGCGTTCATCGATTTCCGTGTGGATCTTGCTCGCGTAGCGGTTGGCGTCTGAGAAGCCGCAAAACGGCAGCGCCATAGCAAACTTCGACTCCGCAAACCGGGACACTATATCGAAAGAGCGAGAATGATTGTTCAGGCAGAAGGCGATTTCGACGAGCATATCGTCAGCGATCTCGGCCCCGTGATCGTTTGCCGCCTTGTCAACGTTTGTCGGTCGAAGAAACAGACACGAAACGGGCTGCCGGTAACGCCGGGCCTTCTCGACCTCCTCGCGCAACCGTTCGACGAAATACCTCCTGTTACGCAGGCCTGTCAGACCGTCCGTATAGACCGGGTCCGACAGTTGGGCGTTGCGTTTTCTCACCTCTTCCTGCAACTGTTTCGTATGGACCGCGGCGTTTACACGGGACAATATATGACGCATGCTGTAAGGTTTGGTGATGTAGTCGCTTGCACCCAACTTGAATCCCTCGGTCTCGTCTTCGGGGCTGTCCTTTACGGTAACGAATATGACAGGCACGTGGCTGGTCTGTTCGGCGGACTTGAGCACCCGGCACACCTCGTGACCATCAATCTCCGGCATCACGACGTCAAGCAGCACGAGGTCGATGTTGCCGGACTGAGCCTTCTCGATGGCCGTCTTGCCATCGTAGGCGCGCTCGACTTCGTACCCCCCTTCTTTGAGACAGTGTGCAAGCAACTCCACACTGTCGACGTTATCATCTACAATTAGTATCCTAGCACGGTGCTCCATACCGTTCCTCCCGGAAAGTCAGAAGACCCAACTGAATCGGCCACAAAACCTTCGTGGATGCTGTCACCTATAATTATACCCGAAACGTGCTGCGCGTGCAAGTTTTTCTATAGATCCCCCGCTGGGCAGTATGCGTAGTATTAGCAGTTCGGGTTGGGGAGGGGTGGCTGCCCAAATAAACAAGGGCGACACCATACGGAAACCACTCTCTTGTGCCGTGAGACTAGCTAACTGACAATCCCAAGTGCAGCGTTTGTGACGCGTTGGATGTCGATCGCGTTGACGTTCCCGTCACCGTCCAGGTCGGCAAGAGCGTTGCGCGGGGACCACGGAATGCCAAGCGCCTGATTGATCGTGCGTTGCAGGTCGACAGCATTGGTGACTCCATCGCCGTTAATGTCAGACCGGTCACGGTCCAAGTCGGGCACAACGGGATCAGTACCGCGCTCGAACTCGGCCAGGTTCGGGAGTCCGTCATTGTCGAGGTCGTCGCCGGGCCCGACATCGTCTATCCCCTCGATGTCGTCGTGCGGGTCGGCCTCGGCAATGGACATCTCGAAGTTGTCGCCCATCTCGTCTGCCGTCTTGTGCTCGCACAAACCCGGGTCGAGCGGAAATACGTCCGAACCGTCCCGTACACCATCCCCGTCGGTATCGACCTTTCCGGGGTCTGTCCCGACCTGTCTCTCGACGGCATCTCTCAGGCCGTCGCCGTCGGAGTCGAGGTCCGTTTGATAGATGCCGGGGTTGACTATTACTGAGACGCGCCGAGTCGCATCGTTGGCAACGACGAGGTCGGTATCTCCGTCGCCATCGAGATCGGACAAGGCGAGACCTATGGGCGAGTCGCCCGCATGGAACTCGATGGTCTCGAGAAAGTCCCCGGCTCCACGGTTCAGGAACACGACGACTTCGTCGGCAAAGCTGTTTACGGAGACAACGTCGTCGACACCGTCACCGTCGAAATCCACTATGCCGACCGTACTCGGCCCGCCCGACGTAGCGAGCACGATCGGGAACTGTCCGCCGTCCTGCTGGGTGCTCAAGTAGACTGATACGGCAGAAGCATTCGTGTTTGCCACGACGGTATCGGGTATACCGTCCCTGTCGAGGTCGCCCGCTGCAACGGATTCCGGCCCAGCGTCTGTGGGAAGGGGAACCGATTCCGCGAGCACGCCATCGCCTGATCCTTGTAGTAACGAGATCTCCGACGAGCCAAAGTCTGCCGTGACAACGTCGAGATTGCCGTCACCGTCGAAGTCCGCTGCGGCAAGGCCGAATGGGTTCAGCCCCGTGGGAAAGGCGCGCGGACTTTCCGGCGGGCCGGGATCGAACGTGCCGTCGCCCGCGCCGAGAAGCACCTGTACCTCCGATGCGGTATAATTCGCGGTGGCCAAGTCATCAATCCCGTCGCCGTCAAAGTCTCCGACAGCGATATCGTGCGGGTTGCTTGTCACCTCAAACGATGCAAAATGTTGGAGTGTACCCGAATCCCGTGTGAGCAGGATCGCTACTCGAGAGCCCGAGAAACCGGCCACAGCCAAATCATCAATAGCATCACCGTTGAAGTCGCCGGCCGCAAAGGCCAGCGGGCCAACGCCTGCCAGTTCAACGTCCTCAGCCTCCTCAAACGTCCCGTCGCCGTTACCTTCCAGGATAGAGATGCTGGACGAGACGAAGTTTGCCACGGCAACGTCGGGCAATCCGTCGCTGTTGAAGTCACTCGATACAACAGCCGTAGGCTGGTCGCCGGCGTACCCCACCAGACGGCCCTGGAAGCTGTCCTGCGAATCGATGCGGCCGTCGCCGTCGGTGTCCGCAAGCGTCGGATCGGTCCCGCTCTGTACCTCGTCGCCGTCGCCGTCGCCGTCGCCGTCGGTATCGGTTGCCAGCGGATCGCTGCCGATCAGCAGTTCCTCGTCGTCATAGAGGCCGTCCTCGTCCAAATCGTGCCTGGCGTACGGGAACGTGTCGGGAATGACGGTCATCGTTGTGCTCAGACCGTACGGTCCGCCCGGGTTTGTCGTGTAGAAGAGTTCGACGTAAAACGCGGTCCAACCGCTCGACGGTTCGGACACCTGGCCGGCATACACTCCGCCGGTACCGGTGAGCACCTCGGAGGACCATAGCTCATCCCGGAAGTCACGGTCGCTCGAGTTTGCCGTCCACAGCAGCACCGACTCGGGCAAATCATTCGTTTGCACCTCGAACGTCCCATCGGGCTCGACGGTCCACGAATAGTCGGGACGCGGTTCCCCCGTTAGCACGCTCAGATAAAACGAGCCGAGCGCCGGCAGAGCGCCCGGTCCCAGATCGTGACCGCCGTTCGCCTCGTAATGCAGGTGGTTCTCGCCCAGCAGATCAAAGAAGTAGAGGTTCGCGGCGTCAACCGTCCAGTACGGGTCGTTTGTCCCGAGCAGGATGAGTTTCGGCAACGTCAACTGGTCCCGGTACTCCCATGGGTCGACTATCGCCCGGAGTTCCGCTCCCTCCGGAGCCGTCATGCGATCCTGAAGGTTGAGCTCTGTATAGTCGTCTATCATCGAGCTGTACTCGCCGTACGAGTCGAACTGTTGCTGCATCTGCGGCACCAAGTTCAGCATGTCTATCACCATCGGCGCGATGGCTACCACGCGCGGGTCGCCGGTCGCAGCGGTAAGCCACGTTGTCCAGCCGCGTTTCGACGCGCCCGTCACGACGAACTCGCCAATCTCCTGGCCGAACTCGGACTCCGCCACGCTCTGCACCGTGTCCATCGCTCGAACCGCGCTTTTCGCCATCGGGCAGAGGAGCGGCCAGGTCGCGTCACCGTCAGCCAGGAACTTGTCGTAGGTGTATGCGATAATCTCGTCTTCCGTTCGCGGCGGATCATTGCCAAACACCAGCGGCTCGCTCGGTACCTGTGACACCATCGCGACGACCGACCGGGTTGCGTCGGCGATTACGAGCAACTCATCGTCAACCGACGTCGGCGCGGGTCTGTTTTTCGATCCGCCGTCGACCAGAAGCAGGGCCGTGTCGGGGAAAAACACCTCGTCCGGCTTGACGATAGTCAGCCAATGCTCCCACACAAAGCCGTGCCACGTTTGCGACGTCATACGCACAACGTAAGCACGAAAGCCGGGGCCGGGCAGGATGGAATGGACGGCATACTCGTAGCTTGCGTCAGGCCTCAACACGTAATCAGTGAGCAGGTCGGTAGACCTCGGGTACGGATCGGAATTGTCGGATATGCCGTCGCCGTCCGTGTCGCTGTTCAAGGGTTTGGTGCCGTAGCTATCGATTTCCTCGCCGTCGTTCAACCCGTCATCATCGCTGTCCGGGTCGAGCGGGTTCGTACCTTCAGTAAACAGCTCGACTATGTCTCCCAACCCGTCGTCATCCGTATCAGCATCATTCGGGTCGGTACCGTACGTGTTCACTTCGGCTCCGTCGCTCAACCAGTCGCCGTCGCTGTCCGTGTCGAGCGGGTCCGTACCATGGATGCTGATCTCCGCCTCGTCGGTCAATTCATCGCCGTCGCTGTCGGCGTTGAGCGGGTCGGTGCCGTGCGTGTTGACTTCGGCCCCGTCGAGCAGCCCGTCGCCGTCGGTGTCGGGATTGTTCGGGTTCGTGCCTTGAGAAAGCAACTCGACCGCGTCCCCCAACCCGTCGTCATCCGAATCGCTATCGTTCGGGTCCGTGCCGTGTGTGTTCACCTCGGCTCCATCGTTCAGCGAGTCACCGTCGGAGTCCGGGTCCAGCGGGTCGGTACTGTGCGTATTGACTTCGTCGCCGTCGGTCAGCTCGTCGCCGTCCGTGTCCGGATTGTTCGGGTCCGTACCTTTGGTTAACAGCTCGACTATGTCTCCCAACCCGTCGTCATCCGTATCGGGGTCGTTCGGGTTCGTGCCGTATGTGTTCACTTCGGCACCATCGTTCAGCCAGTCACCGTCGGTGTCCGAGTTCAACGGGTCGGTGTTGTGCGTATTGACTTCATCGCCGTCGGTCAACCCGTCGCCGTCCGTGTCGGGGTTGTTCGCGTCGGTGCCCTGGGTATTGATCTCTGCTCCGTCGGTCAGCCCGTCATCGTCGCTGTCCGAGTCAAACGGGTCCGTGCCGTGGGTATTGATCTCTGCTTCGTCGGTCAGCCCGTCGTCGTCGTCGTCGGGATCGTTCAGATCGGAGACGAAATCGCCGTCGTTGTCCGGCGGCACGTCCTGGTCGTCCAGCGGGCTCACGCCATTGTCAACCTCATCACCATCGCCGTACCCGTCATCGTCCGAGTCCGCATCAGCCGGGTCGGTACCGTGGGTATTCACTTCGGAACCGTCGGCCAACCCGTCACCGTCCGTGTCGGCCACCGTCGGGTCGGAACCATAGACGTTGACCTCATCGCCGTCGGTCAGCCCGTCGCCATCCGTATCAGCAACAAGCGGGTCGGTTCCCGTGTCCGTCTCATCAACAAAGACGCCTGTGTCGGTTTCGACAACATCATTGAGCCCATCGTCGTCGTCGTCGGGATCGTTCATGTCGGAGACGAAATCGCCGTCGTTGTCCG
>CAZGCA010000008.1:85318-94169 GCA_964524145.1 uncultured bacterium
ACGAAATCGCCGTCGTTGTCCGGCGGCACGTCCTGGTCGTCAAGCGGGCTCACGCCGTTGTCCAGCTCGTCCTTGTCTCCGTACCCGTCATCGTCCGAGTCCGGGTCGAGCGGATCCGTGCCTTCAACCAACACCTCGACCGGATCTCCCAACCCGTCGTCATCCGTATCGGTATCGTTCGGATCGGTACCGTAGGTGTTAACTTCGGCTCCGTCGGTCAACCAGTCGCCGTCGCTGTCGGTGTCCAGCGGGTCCGTATTGTATGTGTTGACTTCATCGCCGTCAGTCAGCCCGTCGCCGTCGGTGTCAGGGTT
The DNA here is from genome assembly GCA_964524145.1 of uncultured bacterium. Lineage (GTDB taxonomy): Bacteria > Hydrogenedentota. Next base: position 85,633 of record CAZGCA010000008.1, read on the forward strand.
AAGCGGATCGGTACCGTAAACGTTGACCTCGTCGCCATCCGTCAACCCGTCGTCATCCGAGTCCGGATCGAGCGGATCGGTACCTTCAACTAACAGCTCGGCTGGATCTGCCAACCCGTCGTCATCCGTATCGGTCTTGTTCGGGTCGGTACCGTAGGTGTTGACCTCAGCACCGTCGTTCAGCCAGTCACTGTCGGTGTCAGGGTTAAGCGGATCGGTGCCATGAGTTAACAGTTCGCCTAGATCTCCCAACCCGTCGTCATCCGTATCGCCCTTGTTCGGGTCCGTACCGTATACGTTGACCTCAGCACCGTCGTTCAGCCAGTCGCCGTCGGAGTCAGAGTCAAGCGGGTCTGTTCCCGTGTCCGTCTCATCGACAAACACGCCTGTATCGGTTTCGACGTCATCGGTCAGGCCGTCGCCGTCGGTGTCGACCACAAACTCGTAAGCACCCATGTCGTAGTCCGACCCGTCGCCCGTCGTGCCTCCACCCAAACCGTCACCGTCAAACCCCCTCGAAAACCCATCCATATCATCCGTCACACTACCGTACTCGGCACCGCTCGTATCGCGTCCGGTATCGACACAAGGAGAGTCGGCGCTAAGGTGGAAAATGCCATCTGAGATGTCACCAAAGAGGGGATCCGCATTAATGTTTCCAGTACCAGGATAGCTGCCCTGAACATCCGAGTACGTTACGTCGCACGCGGCACCATCAAACTCGTATGGAGAGTCCATCCAGAAGATGCAGTTGGCCACCACAGGGGAGGAATTGGTGTCGTTATACATGGCGCCGCCTGCTTCCTCACTTGAGTTACCATAGAATGTACAATTAGACACGATAGGGGAGCCTTCCCTGTTGCAGATCCCGCCACCCCAGGAAATCGCCGTATTGGCCGTAAAGATGCAGTTCGTCACCGTGGGTGAAGCGCTTTGATGATACATTGCGCCGCCCCAACGTTCCGACGAGTTGCCGGAGAAAGTACAGTTGCTGATGGTAGGCGAGCAACTTGCCTGATAGTACCCGCTGTGCATGCCGCCACCGTTAGAAGCCGAGTTGTCTGTGAATGTGCAGTTGGTGATGGTAGGCGAGCACCCTCTGTTACACATCCCGCCACCGTAATCGGCCGAGTTGTCCGTAAAGGTGCAGTTCGTGACGGTAGCCGAGGCGAAGGTGTTGCACATCCCGCCGCCGTACCCACTCACACCACCTCCTCCGGTGGACACGTTGGCCGTGAAGGTGCAGTTGGTGACGGTAGGTGAGGAATGGGCATTCCACATGCCGCCGCCGTCCCGGCTGGCCGTATTGCCATAAAAGGTACAATTGGCCACGGTAGGAGAAACGGAGTCATTATACATTCCACCGCCGAAGTCCTGAAAAGCGTTGCCGCCCGTGATGGTGAAGCCGTCCAAGGTCGAGTTGTCGGCGCCAATGACGACATGGGTAGCCGCCTCACCGCTCCGTGCCTTCGAGCCATCGATAGTCGTAACGTTGGTGTGCCAATCCCTCTGTCCCCGGACGGTCTCGTCTCCGGCGAAACCACCATACAGGTGCACACCTTCCCACATGAGCACCGAGCCGGTAACGTTTGCCCGTTCCTCATCATAGACTCCTTCGGCGACCCAAACCTCCCCGCCATCCTCAGATGCGGCGACAATACCGGCTTGAATGGTGGTGAACGCCGTTTCCCACGTCGTACCGTCCTCGTTGCCGGAGATGTTACTGATGTCGAGGTACCAGGTGTCTGCGACGGCTGCGGGACACAGCGCGATAGCTACTGCAATCAACAAAGCGTGTCTACTCATTAGACTGCCCCTTCTCGAGAAACGCGTGCTCGCCAAACAGAGCTGTTTACACCACAAAGACACAAAGAACACAAAGAAAAGCCAACGGCATAAGGCATCTAATCCTATACGTTCGCGATCCTCCTAATCCCATCAAGTGTTCGGTGCGCTTCCGTAACCGCTCCCATAACAGGATTGGACAATATGTCTGCTCTCTTCTTGCTGTCCGTCACTTCTTCTTTGTGTTCTTTGTGCCTTTGTGGTTCACCCTTCTTCATGTTCTCACCTCAAAGACAGCCCAACAGCATCGACTGTTTGCTCCTATCCGTTCACCAGCCTCTTGATTCCATCCTTTAGAACCGGGACGTTGAAATTGATGAGCAACCCCAGCCACAGGTTCTTGAGTCGCAAGTATGTCAAGAGTTGTGCCTCATGGATGGGCTTTATCTCGAGCACAGCCTTCAACTCGAGAATGACGAGGTTCTCAACTACCACGTCAAGCCGGTACCCACAATCCAGTTTCACGCCTTTGTATTCTACAGGAAGCGGAACCTGCCGTTCGAAAGGGATATTCCTCAAGAACAGTTCGCGGCACAGACACTCCTCGTATGCAGACTCAAACAAGCCCGGCCCGAGTATCCGGTGGACCTCAATGGCCGCACCTATGATCCCATTGGATAAGGAGTCTGCCTTATTCTTGTCGGTCATCTCCTCTTTGTGTCCTCTGTGTCTTTGTGGTTCAGCTCTCTCATTGCCCATCTGCACTTGGCGCTCACTACCTCCGCCATCTTACTCCCTGGTTGCCGCTCAACTCTCTGCATACTCTTGCAAAGATAATAGCGCAGAACGCTTTGCGCGTCAAGTGAAGCGTGTGGTATCATGCTGTCGGGTAGTGTTGATCTTGCAGAAGGATCGTTCAAGGAGGGTCCCGGTATGAGAAAGATTTGTTGCGGACTGGTGTTGGTTGTGGTCGCGGTGTGTGCGTGGCAGGTGTCTTCCGCACAGGAACCGAGGAACAGGCCGTCGGAACCCCGGGCGCCGCGGCGAGAGAAGGCGGTGAGACCTGAGCCGCCGGAGCTGCGCGAGCGACATGAGCGGGAGTTTCGGGAGCGAGCCAGAGGGCTTGAGGAGCGGGAACGCGACCTGGGCAGGCTTGCCGAGGAGTTGGGCGCCCGCCGGATGGAGATCGAAGAGCAGGCGCGCCACCTCGATGCCGAGCGTCAACGAGTGGAGCGAGAGATCGAGTTTGCTCGCCGCGAGCAGGAGCTCGATATGCGCGAACGCGAGCTTGACCAAGCCGCGGCAAGTGCGCCGCGTCCGGGAGGACTCGCAGGCCTGATCGTGCTTGTAGTGCTTGTGCTGAGCTGCCTGCTCTGGCTGTGGGCGATTGTGAACTGTCTCAAACGCGGCGACGACGAGTTCCCTGCTCGAGGCCGGTACGACAAGCTTATCTGGGTGATCGTGCTGCTGGCGTCTTCCGCCGTTGGGGCACTGCTCTACCTGTTCCTGGTGGGCACGCGTTCTCATAAAGAAACGACGACAACCGGCGCGTAGTCACAGGTCAAGCGCGACAGCGTACCGATCATAATCCCGGCACGTGCGTCTATCGAACCATCCCGCTCTCACTGTCCAACTGCGCGGAGAACGATTGACCGTTCCCCACAACCTCTGCAACGAGCCATTTGCGCTCTGGAGTGCGCAAGCTTGCTTGCGCTTTTATCAGGACCAAGCTTGCTTGAGTCCGGCTTATTAGACAGCAAGCTGTCCAATAGAACAGCGGTAGCAAGCTACCGCACTCCAGAAAACTGCCACAACGGAAATGGCTCTGCACCAAGGTGCAGTTGACAGGGAACAAAGCGCCGTGCTAGAGTACGCGGCAACATTGAAACCCGGTATGATGGCTCTCACGGACGGTGGAGAACAGCTATGCGCAAGGTAAGATTTGGCGTTATTGGGACGGGCGGAATGGGTATCGGTCACGCCCAGACTATGTCGAAGATAGAGGAAGCGAAGCTGACGTGCGTGTGCGACGCTGACGAAAATGCGGCACGTAACGCGGGAAAGCAGCTCGGCGTGAAATGGTACCGCGATTACCGAGACCTGATAGACAGCGGGAAGGCTGACGCGGTCATCGTTGCGACGCCACACTACTTCCACCCGCCTATCGGCATTTATGCGATGAGGAAGGGGCTGCACCTGCTTTCCGAGAAGCCCATCGCCGTTACAGTCGGTGCTGCCGACAGAATGATCAAGACCGCCCGGAAGACGGGCGTCAAGTTTGCCGCGATGTTCCAGTTTCGCGCAGAACCTTGTTTTCGCACTGCCCGCAAACTCATCGAGAACGGTAAGCTGGGCGAGATTTACCGGGTCAACATGGTGATGGGCTGGTACAGGACCCAGGCGTACTACGATTCGGCGACGTGGCGCGCAACGTGGCGCGGCGAAGGCGGGGGCGTGCTTCTGAACCAGGCGCCTCACAACCTCGACATCTTCGCCTGGCTCGCGGGGATGCCGAGCGTTGTCGACGGCACGGTCCGTACGCAGCGTCACGACATCGAGGTCGAGGACGAGGCGTTTGCCACCTTGCTCTACCCGAACGGTGCGAGCGGTTATCTTTACGTCAGCGTTAACGAGGTGCCGGGGGCCGATCATCTGGCGATATGCGGCGACAAGGGCAAACTTGTCCTGACGGGAGACAAGCTCGAGTTCTTCGAGCTCGAAACGCCAATCCAGGAGTATACCGAAACCTCCGACCAGATGTGGGCTACGCCGAACACCCGGAAACGCCGCGTCCGGATGACGCCGCGCGAGACAGAACATAAGGCTATCATCCGCAACTTTGCGCGCGCGATCCTCCACGACGAACCGTTGCTCTCTCCGGGCGAGGAGGGGGTGAATTCGCTCGAGCTCGCCAACGCCATCATTTATTCGGGCAAAACCGGCAGGCCGGTAAAGCTGCCGTTGGACCGGAAGAAGTACGACGAGCTGCTCGCAAAGCTTAAGAAGACATCCAGGCGCAAGAAGCGCGTCAAGAAGGTGCTCAGAGTCACCGACCCGGCACACGTCACCTAAACGTAACAACGATCCCTGCGGAGCGTATCGGGACCTTGGACCGTATCGACAAGATAAACTACTACCTCAATATCGCCGAGGAATGTCTGCGGCGCGGCACGTGCCTGCGGCGCAACTTCGGGGCCGTCATCGTCAAGAACGACCAGATAGTCAGCACCGGGTATACCGGATCGCCGCGAGGCACGCCGAACTGCTGCGATATTGGCTGGTGTATCCGCGAGGAGATGAAGGTACCGCGCGGCACGCAGTACGAGCTGTGCAGGTCGGTGCACGCGGAGATGAACGCCATCATTCACGCGTCGCGCAACGACATGCTGGGAAGCGTGCTGTATCTGTGCGGCGTGGAGAAAGACTCCGGGCACTATATCGAGAACGCGATGCCGTGCAAGCTGTGTGTCAAGATGATCATCAACGCTGGAATCGAGCGCGTCGTTGTCCGCAAAACCAAGACGGAATATGAGGTGTACGAGGTGCGAGACTGGGTCGTCGAGGATGACTCGATCGACGTGAACAAAGCAGGAGCTGGTTACTAGAGCGATCGGGTCGGCACAGGAAGAACCCGCCGGTTTCCTGTCGCTGTCTGATCAGAACGGAGCGAGCTCGCCGAGCGGAGAGGCGAACCCGACGTGGCCTTTAATCTGGGGCTAACAACCGCGCTCATAAACACCATGGCGATTGCTGCCTGTATCCTGGTGTTTATCCGGCCCAGGCTTGGGTTATCCCTGATGATCCTTCTTGTCCCGTGGGAGGAATATCTTGCCTCCACCCCCATCCCGGGGGTTAACGTTGCCAGCGCACTGTACCTGATACCGCTGTTTCGCGCGCTCTCTGTCCGGAGACCTCTCGGCGTGAAGCCGTCGCTCAGCGTCCCGCTCGTGCTGATCGTCCTGAACCTGTTGCTGTCGTGGGTTGTCACGGTGGTATCGGGGCCGGTGGGGTACGCTACCTGGGACGTCTTCTTCATGATCAAGCGCCTCGTCCAGGCGTTTTCGATATACTTCACGTTCCTGTACCTCACTGAAGACGAGGACGACATCAAGACGTTCCTGCTCGCGTTGCTGTTTGGTGCTGGATGGCAGGGGTTCTGGATCCTGCGGGGGTATCTGCTCGGAAAGCGTGGCAGGTTCGCCGCACCGGTGGGCGTGAACGAAGGGGGAGCGTTCTTTGGTGCCTATTGGCTGTTTGCGCTGCCGTTCCTGACCTCGCACATCACCGGCGACATCGGCGTTCAGTTTCTCAAGAAACGTTCGGCAGAATTTGCCTCGGCCGTCTTCCTGACGTTCTGCTGCCTGTTCGGGCTTGCATATTGCCAATCGCGAGGCGGGTACGTGGCGTGGCTGGCGGCATGCGTGGCTGTCGCCGGGTTGAAGTACAAAAAACTGCTGGTGGTCGCGGTCATACTCGCGCCGTTGTTGCTCGGCCAATGGACCCGGTTCTTGCCACAGGTGGTTGTCGACCGAATAAAATTCACCACCGAAGGGGCTCGAGAGGGTGAACGGTTTGAAGGGTCTGCGGAATCGCGGCTGGTTTTTTGGGGTGCCGGCCTGCGGATGTATGGAGACAATCCGGTCGCCGGCAAAGGGTTTGGCACGTTCGCCTACTACTCGACGCAGTATGCCGATATCCAGAGGCCTCGGGTGAGCCATAACCACTGGATCCAGGTGATAGCAGAACTCGGCACAATCGGTGCCCTAGTCTTCATCTGGTTCACCGTTGCGGCGTTCCGTTCCGGGTTCAGATTATTGAGGGAGACGGAACCCGCCAGTTTCTTCCGCGACCTCTCGGTAGTGTTTGTGGCGTGCTGGGTCTCGCTGGTCGTGTCGAACGTGTTCGGCAACCGCTTCTTCAACGGATCCGTCACGGGATATTTTCTCGTCACGGCAGCGCTCGTCGACCGCGCGAGAGATATCGTGCTGCGCCGCCAATCGCAGCCCGACACACCTGAAGAGCACGAAAGCCCGTAATCGGCGGAGAACCGGGAGACACGGATGCCGCAACCAGCAAGCAGAAACCTACCTCGCCCGCCGGAGGTTCCCTGGTGGGGAGACGCGCTGCGCTGTCTCTTATACCCGTCGTTCTGGGTGGCCACCAAAGCGGGCCTGCGCATGTACATCCGTGGTCGCGAGCACCTTCGTAACTTGCCCGGAACCATCATCCTGACCACTCACAAATGCCATTGGGATGTTTTCGCGATATTCTCCGCGCTCGTTACAGCAAGCCGATTGCGCGGCCCGCTCGGTCGCGTCTCGGTTGTCGGGACCGAAGTCCTGTATGAACCGGGAGTGCCCGCCGGAATGGGCGTACGACGTCCGCGTTGGCTGAGCCGTTTGGTCTATCGGCTCAATCTGGGGCCGGTCATGCATGGACTGCGCTGGTATGCCATCCCATGGGGGCATCGCCGGCTTCTCCGGTCGCACCTCACCGATGTCGTCGAACTTCTCGGCAACGCTCCGTTGAAGGACCTCTTCTGTGATCCCCCGGACGACAGGTTCCCTTCCGTACCGGCAGACACGCCGGTCGGTTCGGTCATCGAGTGGGACTACCTGGACGCGCTCTATCGGTTGGAACCGTTTTCGGTCTTCCGCCCGGAGGTCGAGGAGGTTCTCCGGCAGAGACATCGCGACCGCATTGCCGACAGCCTGGCGCTCTTTGCGTCGCTGCTGGACCACGGGGCAGCCGTCGCCATCTCGCCCGAGGGCAGACGCTCCCGGGACGGCCGTATTGGCAACATCACCTCGGGCGCGCTTCAGATCCTGCAGCAGACACAGCGGAACGCCGTCGTGCTGCCCCTCAACATCACCTATGACCTGCTAACGACCGGTCGAATCCGGACCTTCATCGCGTTCGGGCAGCCGTTGCGCGGCGTCCGAGACATGGACCAGGACCGCTACAAGACCGAAGTGGCCCGGGCACTGGCGACCCTGGGCACCGTCACGCTTGGCCAGCTCGCCGCACGCGCCGTCCGCAGCCACGCAAGAAACGGAACGAGCGAGCTACCCGAAGCCGAACTCAAAGAGGAAGTCATGGCAGAGGCACGAAGCCTGGCGGACCGCGGTTTCGAGGTTGATCCCATGCTCGCGGGAGGCCGGGAATTCGAGCGCCGATGGAACCGGTTCGTAGACTTTTCCCGCCGCGAAGGTTTGGTCCACCGCCGAAACGGGCTCGTGCGGTTCGACCCTGACACCGTACTCGACGACGATTTCTCCGGGCGATTCCAGGCACGCCCCTGGACATTCGCCTGCAACGAGCTGGAGTCGGTCATCAATGCATCAGAAGACCGGTGACGTCACTCGCGCCGAGCGGTGACGTAGAAGGTCCGGCCTAGCCACGGGAGCGACGCTGCCTCGGGCACGGGCATGTTGCCAACAGTGTTGTTCCGGTAGCAAGGAATACCTTGCGTGCTCTCCTGCTATTCGCGCAATGTTGCGCGCTGCCCCCTCTCCCACCGGGAGAGGGCAGGGTGAGGTGCTGTCCAGTCGTGCTCGTAATCGACCCCCTGAAATCCCAACTTCGCCCTTCACTCTTAGTACTTCTCATTTCCCCGTCTCCGCGCCAGCCCCGAAGGGACGATTGACAATAGCCCAGGAATTCATTCCTGGGATTCACGCATCCCAAAACGAATCAAGTCCCGGAGGGACGACTGAACCTGGTGGCGGGTGTGCGCTATTTCAGCCGTCCCT
>CAZGCA010000009.1:0-38777 GCA_964524145.1 uncultured bacterium
TGGTCGCATGACCATCGTGCCGGACAAAGCGCCGTGCAGCATTCAAGGCGGCGGTGAGGTCGATTCCGCCGAACCGCCGCCTCTGATCTCTTGCGTTGCAGTGGTGCTGCGGCTGGACAGCGACCACCGGGGCTGGTAATCGTAGGCAAACAGCCGGAACCCCGGTCTGTCGGGTTCGAGTCCGTCGTCCCGGAAAACCGGGGACGTCCAAACACACGACTGAATTTACACCCCGGCTGGCCGGGAGCAGAATGACATATCAGATGATGTGGTTCGCGAACCAACAACTCCACGGTGGCCGGTACGAACACGTTGGCAAACCGCGGACCGGAAGGATGCTGCCATGACACGTGACGAAATAATCCAGAAATTCAGAGACTACGTCAGTCCAGGGCTGGTCGACGTTCTCGAGATGGCCAACATAGCTATTGTCGAGGGGAAACGGGAAGGCGCTTACATCTGGGACGTCGACGGCACGCGGTACCTCGATTGTATGACGGGCGCGGGCATTCACAACGTCGGACATCGCAACCCGGACGTCATCGCGGCGCTCGTCAAGGCGCTCGAGGAGAAGGATTGCGGCACCTTTTTCCTCATCCAGCAGGAGCGGGCCGAGCTCGCCGAAAAGATCGCGCAGATTTCTCCCGGCGACCTCAAGTACACCTATTTCAACGATTGCGGGAGCGCCGCTAACGATTTCGCAATAAAGCTTGCCCGCGGCTACACGGGCCGTTCGGAGATCATTTACGCGGATAACGCTTACCACGGCATGACCGGGCTTTGCTTGTCGGCATGTGGCCGCGACGTCTACAAGCGGGACTTCCAGCCGCTCGTTCCGGGCTTCACCGAGGTGGCATTCAACGATGTAGACGCAATGGCACGAGCCGTCACCGACCACACCGCCGCCGTGATTCTCGAACCCGTACAGGGCGAGGGTGGGGTGATAGTGCCGTCGGACGACTACCTGCCCGCCGTACGGGAAATATGCGATAAGCACGGCGCTTTGCTGATACTGGACGAGGTGCAGACCGGCTGGGGACGCACGGGCAAGATGTTCGCCTGCCAACACTGGGACGTTGTCCCGGACATAATCACTGTGGCCAAATCGCTTGGAGGCAGCATTTACCCCGTCGCCGGAACGATATATCGAGAAAAGCTCTATTCGTTCGTGCAGAAAAACCCGCTGGTTTCCCCGTCAACATTTGGCGGCAACCCTCTTGCTGCAACCGTCGGTCTGGCAGCAATCAAGTATATGGAGGAACACGATATAGCAGGCAACGCAACGCGTATGGGCGAGATTCTGCTCGGCAAGTTGCGCGATGTCCAGGCGAAGTACCCCGAGATGGTAACCGAAGTCCGCGGCAAAGGGCTCATGGTCGGCATGGAGTTCTGCAACGAGATGATAGGTCCCATCATGATGTACCAGTTGAGCCAGGCGGGCGTGCTCGTCATCTTCTCCGTCAACAACCCGAGAGTCGTTCGGATCATGCCGTCGCTCGTGCTCAACGAGGAGGAAGTCCGGTTTCTCGCCGACGCGCTCGAGAGTGCGACGGCGAAGGCGGCAACAGCAACTTCGGCGGCGGCGAGCGGTACGGAAGCGGCTGTCTTCTCCGATGTCGAGACGGCTCAGAAGTGTTTCGGCGGTATGTTCGATATGATAGCTGCAGACGACAATCTTGGCCGGCGATTCGCCGACCTCCAAATCAAGGTCCGGTTCGAGTTCGTCAAACCGGCGTTTTGCATCACGCTTGATGCGACGGCCCCCGGGGCCGAGGGCTGCCACGTTTCCGTTATAATGGGTGAATGTGATCTGGAACCGGACGCGGTGCTCCAGTTCGACTGCGGGTTTGCACACACCTTCTTCCAGGGCAACGCCAACGTCTTCGACGGCCTTATGAACGGGCAACTCGTGGTGTCCAAAGGTAATATAGACGAGATAGAACAGCTCGTTCCCGCGATGCAGAACGCTTTCGCGATGTATCCCGCGCTGCTCGAAAAGCTCGGGTGCGCGGATCTGATAGGCAAGTGACGATGGGACCCGGCTTCAGGGAGGCATAAACATGGGCGAGTATTTCAAGGACAAGGAGCATATGTACGAGTGCTTCGGGGCGCTGTTCGAGAAGCTGCGGTTCAGCGAGAAGCTCGGCGCTAAGGTCGCCAAGTCCGGCATGATCATCAGGTTCGTGTGGACCGACCCCGACGGCTGCATCGTGATAAACTTCAAGGACAAACCCGAAGAGGAAGGCGCGTTCGGCACCTACACCTTCGACGACATGGACTCGCCTGTCGACGTCACGACCACCCAGGCCGCCGATTTCAGCCACCGGTTCTGGCAAGGGCTCGAGAACCCCATCATGGCGTTACCCAAGGGCAAGATCAAAGCGCAAGGGGCTATCGGCAAGTTGATGGGGTTGGTGGGCGTAGTCCGGCCCGCGTTCAGGATGTACCCGAAAGTTCTCGAGGAGCTCGGGTACACCGAACTTGTGCTGAAAAAACGGTGAGGCATTTCCCCCGCTCCCTCTGGGAGAGGGGTGGGGTGAGGGGGACATCTACGGTGAGAGACGTTTTCTCTGCGCGAAATGTGGACTAACAACACTTGAGGTGATGATATGGGGCAACAGTTTGATTCGCGCGCTGACTTGATACGGTTCCTCGAGAACAAGGTCATCGACATGAAGAAGAAGACCATCGAGCTGACGCGGATCGCCGGAGGCGGACACGTCGGCGGCGCGCTCTCGATGATGGACGTCGTTGTCGCGCTTCACTACCACATCATGAAGCTCGACCCCAAGAAGCCGCGCTGGGAAGAGCGGGACCGGTTCGTCCTGTCCAAAGGTCACGGTGGCATAGGTCTTTGTCCCGTGCTCTGCGACCTGGGGTTCTTTCCCGAGGAGGATATGGCGAACTTCAACCAGCTCGACAGCCCGTTCGGCATCCATCCCGACATGCACAAGATACCCGGTATCGAAATGAGCACGGGCTCGCTGGGCCACGGGTTGTCCGTTGCGGTCGGGATGGCCCTCGGAAGAAGGTTGGACAACGCTGAATGGCGCGTCTTCTGTCTGCTGGGCGACGGCGAGTGCAACGAAGGCACCGTCTGGGAGGCGGCCATGGCTGCCGCGCATTACAAGCTCGGCTGTCTCACCGCCATCGTCGACCGGAACATGATGTGCATTGACGGCCCGACCGAGAGCGTGATGTCGCTCGAACCGCTTGCGGACAAATGGCGGGCGTTCGGGTGGAACACTGTCGAGATTGACGGCCACAACATGAGCGATATCGTCGACACATTCGAGAACATGCCCCCACCCACCAGCGATAAGCCCAACGCTGTTATCGCGAAAACCGTCAAGGGCAAGGGAATATCGTTTATGGAAAACCAGCCGGCCTGGCACTACGGCGGCATCGACGACGAGAAAGCGGAGATCTGCGATAGGGATCTCGAAGCGGCTCGACCGGAGAGGAGTGGATAGCTATGGGCGCCGGATTTACCTACACCATATACGACCTGACCGAACTGAGCCAGGCGGAGACATACGGCAAGACGTTGATAGAGCTGGCCAAGAAGGACCCGAACATCGTTGTGATATCGGCCGATCTCGCCAAATCCACGAAGGTGGCGGACTTCGCGCAGGCGTTCCCTGAAAGGTTTTTCAACTTCGGTATTGCCGAACAGAACATGTTCTCGGTCGCGGCGGGCCTGGCGCTCTGCGGCAAGATGGTGTTTGCGAGCACGCTTGCCCCGTTCGCGAGCATGCGAGCCGCCGAACAGTTGCGTACCGATATCGCCTACACAAACCTCAACGTGCGTATCGTGGCGACACATTCCGGGTTGAGCTTCGGCCAGGCCGGAACGACCCACCACTGCACCGAGGATATCGCAATCACCCGGTCGATGGCGAACCTGACGGTGGTAGTGCCTGCGGACTCGATCGAGACGTCCAAAGTCATCGAAGCGTCCGTTAAGCATCAGGGTCCCATATACATGCGGTTGGGTCGCGGGTTCGAACCTGTCGCGTACGACGACGAAGACTACGAGTACGAGATCGGCAAGGCCGTCACAATGAATGACGGCACCGACATAACCGTGATAGCCTGCGGTGTGGCCGTCCAGGCCGCGTGCGAAGCGGCGGAAGAAGCCGACGAAGAGGGCGTCAGCGTTCGCGTCATCAACATGCACACGCTCAAACCGATCGACCGGGACGCGATCGTATCCGCCTGCACCGAGACCAAACACATCATCACCGTTGAGGAACACAATATTGTGGGAGGCCTCGGCGGTGCCGTTGCCGAGGTGATGGCCGAGACGGGAGCGGGTATCAAGCTGACCCGGTTGGGGCTGCCCGACTGCTATGCCGTCGTCGGCTACCCTGAGGATCTTTACACCCGGTACAAGATAGATACTGACGGGATACTGGACGCCATCCTTGAGGTGAAGGAACAGCTCTAGGCCTCGCATTCTTTCAGCAGGGCGCGGTGTGCGCGGGAGTACGAGCTTATGATCATCGGTATACCAAAAGAGATCAAGGCAGACGAGGAGCGGGTTGCCATCACGCCTGCCGGCGTGAGCGCGTTCGTTGCACACGGGCACGAGGTACTGATAGAAACCGGCGCGGGTAACGGAAGCTTCGTGAGCGACGGGGCATACGCTGCCGCGGGCGCGACGATAGTGCCCGACGCAAAGACCGTCTGGGCAACCGCGGAACTTGTCATGAAGGTGAAGGAACCGCTCGCCGGCGAGCTCGAAATGTTGCGGCCCGGCCAGGTGCTCTTCACGTTCCTGCACCTCGCGGCTTCCGAGGAACTTACCAGGAAGCTTGCCGACAGCGGTGTGGTGGCTTTCGGGTACGAGACGATACAGCGGGACGACGGGTCGCTCCCGTTGCTTGTGCCGATGAGCGAGGTTGCCGGCACGCTTGCCATCCAAAAGGGCGCGTACTGTGTCGAAGCCATCAAAGGGGGCAGCGGCATGCTGCTAAGCGGCGTGTCCGGTGTCAAACCGGCCGACGTGGTGATTCTGGGCGGCGGCGTTGCAGGAACGAACGCGTGCAGGCTTGCGGTGGGCATCGGCGCGCACGTCACCGTGCTCGACATAGACCCCATGCGGCTGAAATACCTGCGGGACGTCATGCAGGGTCACGTCACCACCGTCATGTCAAACACTGCGAACGTCGAGGAGGAGGTCGCAAGCGCGGATCTCGTCATCGGTGCCGCGCTCGTACCCGGCGGACCGACGCCGAAGCTCATCTCTCGCGACCTGATAAAACGTATGAAGCCCGGCTCGGCGATTGTCGATATTGCGATAGACCAGGGCGGCTGCTCCGAGACGTCCAGTGCGACCACACATCGTGACCCGACCTACATCATTGACGGGGTCGTCCACTACTGTGTGGCAAACATGCCCGGGGCGGTACCTCGCACGTCCACCTACGCACTGACAAACGCCACACTCTCTTATGGATTGGACCTGGCGGACCACGGGTACGAAGCTGCAATACAACGGGACCCCGCGCTCGGGCGTGGGATCAACATACTCCAAGGCAAGGTTACTCACCGAGCCGTCGCCGAAGCGTTCGGGATGGAATACTCCAACCCAGGTTCGTAGTCCCGCCTTTAGGCGGCCTCCGGCTCGGGCGCAGGTTCCTCGGCACGCGCAACCGCCGGAGACTGCGGTTTCAGATCGTTGTACAGCGCCGCAAACATGCACCATGCAATCGGGACGGTTACAAACATCCCAATAAAGCACGCAAGAGTCCCGGCGGCACCTATCAGATAGGCGACAAGCAACGTCACGAAAATGTTGACGTAGTTGCGCTCTGTGATCTCGACGCTTTTCTTGAACGCGGTCATTACAGACCCCTCGTGCAGATTCTCCGCCACGATGAAAAGGGCAAAGCCCAGCCTTGTCATCGCCCCAATAATAAGCACCACTGTAACCAGGAATCCTACCAGACTCAGAAAGCTTGCAAGAGCTCTAACTCCAATCGCCGCTCCCAGTAAGGATCCGATGGCGGTGGGGATATAGGCCACGATAACTATTGCGATCAGTAACCAGAATACCCCCATGAAGTGCAGGTATTTCTCGAACCCTTTGAAGATGTCTCCTATTTCGGGTCGGTTCCTGTTGACTAGATTGAGGGCCAGAATGGCCATCCCTCCGGTTAACGGCGCCGCTATGAAGATATTCACGCATGGGACTGACGAAATGAGTGAGGCCGCAAGGAATCCCACTATCGCCGTCACAGGGTTCGCCTTGAAGGCCTCCCAACCCAGGTTGAAGCAGCGCCCCATGCTGATCGGACTTGTTTCCATCGTGTCGTCCTCCTTTCCGCTGGCCGTGCTGCCACCGCGTCGGTTCCCTCGCACCGACGCATCACTTCCGGATGGCGTTTCAACCTTCGCACTATTATCTCACACACCGCCGCGCTGTATCAATACCCGTCGTCACCTCATCGTGCTCGCGCTCGTGCTCGTAATCGTAATCGAAGCGCGCAAGACGCCCCGCAATCGTACAAGACTCAGGCTTGCTTAATGGCGGCCGTGTCACTGGTTCGCGTCGTCGATGACTTTCTCGGCGAACGTCCAGCCTCGCATCTTGTCGATATCGCGGCGGCTGCGGTCAATATAATCGCGCAGCTCTTCGAGACCATACTGCCGTGCCAGCTCGCGCGCACTCACCCCGGGCCGTTTGGCTTTCAGCACGAACCACGCCTCGCGCCTCATCTGCTTTTCGAGCATCACGTCGCCGCCGCGCTCGTCTAGCAGCTTCTTCAGTTTCGGCATATTGAAATCCTCGTGATATATGCCGCGGTCGAGGTCGAGCGTGACCCGGGATACGTTGATATCATCGCTCTGCTCGTACAGAATCTCCTCGCCGGTGATGTCGTACACGATGCAATCCCGTTTGCCGGTCGAAGTCACAACGTAAAGATGGTTTGCGAGCGCGTGGGCCTGCAGCGTGGTACCCGCCGAGTACGCGCTCGGCCAGATAACAAGCTCCGCTCCCTGGTCCGCCATACGTTTCCAGACTTCCGGGAAATTCGAATCGAAGCAGATGGCCATCCCGACCCGTCCGAAATCAGTCTCGTACACGGGCGCTTCCACGCCCACGTCAACAGGCGGTTTCAGGTCGAACTCTGACCAGTACGGGTAGACCTTATCGTAGATGCAGGCTACCTCGCCGCTGCGGTCAATGAGTACCGCCGAGTTGAGCCGCTTATCGCCTTCCTTCCGGTCGATAGGGCAAACGATATACGTCCGGTGCTTCCTGGCCAGCGCCGACATTGTCCGTATCGTCGGCCCGTCGAGCGTCTCGGAGTTGATGCCGCGCCACGTCTCGGGCAACGCGATGATATCCGCGCCGCGAGACCCTTCCTCGTCCACCACTTCCGCGATCTCTTCCAGGCTCTTGCCGGAAAAACTGATGCTCACCACGCGCACCCGCCGGCCGGCCGGTTCCGCGGTCTCGCTTGCGACCGCCTTTGACTCTGCCCCGGCCAGCTTGAAGACGTACGCATGACTGCACGGCACTTCATCGACCGACAACGGCGGAACGTCGATACGCAGATTCCCGCCTGCAATCTCCCAGTTCAGCGGCTCGTCACGACCCAGGATGGTCACAACAGTGCCGGATCCCGGTTTGGGCGCGCTCAACACCAACTCGGGACCGGGCCAGTTGAGACATATAGCATAGACGGCATCGCCTTTCGAGGTATAGCGCACGAACTCGCCGTCGGATTCATGCTCCCACGGCTTGGTGCCGTAGATTGCCTCGCCGTTGACCTCGAGCCACTCGCCGATCTCGACGAGCCGCTGCTGCATGATCACCGGTATCCTGCCGTCAGCCGTCGGCCCGATATCGAGCAGCAGGTTGCCGCCCCTGCAGACCATCTCGATCAGCACGTGGATAAGCTCGGCTGCCGATTTGTAGTCCGAGATGTCCTCGTACCGGTTGTATCCGAACGAAGCGCCCATGCCCCGGCATTCTTCCCACGCGCGGCCTTTGCTCAGATCTTTCTTTCCGCCAACGTGACCGTACTCGGTCGTGTAGTACCCGCCATGAGCGCTTCGCGTCTCCTTGCCCCACCGGTCGTTGATGACCACATCGTCGCGGCAGGCCGACTCGTTGAACAACCACGCCAGCAGCTCGGTGCTTTTCCAGAACTCGCTCGGATGGTCCCATTCGCCGTCGGCGAAGATCAGCGACGGCTTGTATCGTTCGACGACGTCCTTGAACTGCGGGATCATGTGCTCGTCAACGTATCGGCTCGGCTCGGTCCGGTAAAGCGGGTGATACCATTCGTACAACGAGTAGTAGAACCCCATCTTCAGACCGCGTTTGCGCACGGACTCGGTGAGGTCGCCCAGCAGGTCGCGGTGAGGTCCTACGTCAACGCTGTTCCAGTTCCAGCTCTCCGCGCTCGGCCAGAGACAGAACCCGTCGTGGTGTTTCGACGTCAGCACGACGTAGCGCGCACCCGACTTCGCAAAGATATCCGCCCATTGGTCCGGATCGAACATCTCCGCCTTGAACATGGGCGCAAAATCCTGGTACGCGAACTCTTCGCCATAGGTCTTCGCGTGAAACGCCCAAGTCGGCCCCTTCTTGTTCTGCATCGCGTTCCAGTACCATTCCGAGTACCTTCCCTTCGGCCCCCACGCGGGCACCGCATACACTCCCCAGTGAATGAATATGCCGAACTTCGCTTCGCTGAACCAACCCGGGGTCGGCCGGCTGTCGATCGATTCCCAGCTCGGCTCGTACTTCCCCGTGTCAACCGATGCAGTGCCGGCTGTGTCTGCGCGTGCAGTACGTTCGCTGTCTGCAGAGCGAGTGGTTTGCTCAACGGCGGCTGGCGACGGTTGCGCGGTGGTGGCAACTCGACGTGCCGTACAACCCGACGCGACAACGACCAAAGCGACCAAAACGACCGTGACAAGGACCACATGTTTCACCGTCATTCCTCCTTTGCACCGATTGCTGCTTCCCGGATGTCCGCCTTACTGCTCAGTCCTTCAAATACAGCTCGATTACCGGCACGGTAACATTCGGCTTTTGCACCGGCAGTTCGAGCGTCAGTGTTGTCCGGCCTTCTCCTGGATCACTCTCGATCATCTTCACTTCCGACCCATCGTTGAGAAGCTGTGCGTACTCGACCTTGCCTTTGAACCCGTCAAGATGCAGATGCTTGAACGGCCACGCGAAAACGTGGACGTACAACCGCCGCGCATCGGGATTATAGGTGAGCCGGCAGTCCCGAGGCGTCTCGAACCCTTCCGGCGCTTGCGTGCACCCGTATATCGAGCGGTTATGGCGTTTCATCCACTCGCCGATGCCCGACAGGCGCGACAACGCGCGTTCGTCGAACTCGCCTCGTGCGGTCGGTCCGACGTTAAGGAGCAGGTTGCCGCCGTTGCTGACGGTATCAACGAGCATCCTGACAAGCTGGTCGACGCTCTTCCATGTCGACTCGTCGCGATGGTACCCCCACGATCCCGAAAACGTCTGGCACGTCTCCCAGACCACCGGCCGGCCGTCAACCTCGACCCACCCGCGTGCTACCGTCTGTTCGGGCGTCTTGTAGTCCCATCCTTCGTCGAGATCCAGCCGGTCGTTGACAACTATCTTCGGCTGGAGCTCGCGTGTGAGCTTGAGCAGCCCCTCGCTGTCCCACTCGTCGGCACCCTTGCCCACCCACGTATCGGGCCGGCCCTCCTTACCACGCGGATAGCTGAAATCGTAGAACAAGACGTCGATCTGACCGAACCCGGTAAGCAGTTCGCGCGCCTGGCCGTGCAGGTACTCTTTGTACTTCGCCTGGTCCCGCGGCTCGTTCAGCTTATCGCGGTCGGGATGGTTGCGCATCGAGTGAAGGTCGTCGATAACGAACTCCGGATGGTGCCAGTCTATGAGCGAATGGTAAAACCCGACTCGCATGTTGCGACGACGAAACGCTTCGACCATCGGTTTCAACAGGTCGCGACCCGCCGGCGTGTTCGTCGCCTTGTAATCGGTCAGCTTCGAGTCCCAGAGACAGAACCCTTCATGATGTTTCGAGGTGACGACGAAATACTTCATGCCCGCGCCCGACGCCGCTTCCGCCCACAGCTCAGGATCGTACAGGTCGGGATCGAAATGGTCGAAGTACTTCTGGTACACATCGTCGGGAATCTCCTCGATCTGTTTGACCCACTCGTGCCGCGCAGGCAGCGCATAAAGACCCCAGTGGATGAACAGCCCAAACCTGTCGTGCATGAACCAGCTCGTGTCTCCAACAGTCTCTCTAAGACCTTTCATGGCGTTTCTCCTTTCGGTCCGATCTGCGCCCGCCGCCAATGAGGCGGTCGCTCACTAGCTCACGTGGAGGATTGCATTCTAGCATATATGCCCCCTCAGTGGTAGGCGAATTCGAATCCCTCGATAACCATTAAGTGACGGGCGGATCTCGTGAGAAGAGCGGACGGTCACAGGGTACCAGCAGGTGAACGAACACAAATAGAGATGCGCGCTACACCCGTCACCGCTCGAGATCGGTTCGCCGGTCCGAACCTACCCTTCGTACAGCCACTCGACGGGCAGGGCTTTCAGCTTCAGCGAGATGAGGCCGGTCTCTTCTTCGCGCGAGTAGTAGGTGAGAAGAACGGTGTCCCGGACAAACGTGATGCTTGTGTAGGCGAACGTGTGTTCCGTGTCGGTCTCGATATCCCGGATGTGTTCCCAGCTCTGCCCTTCGTCGCGTGAGATGGTCGTCGTAAGCGGCGTGCGTTTGCCGGAATGGTTCGTGCCCGCCGCGTACGTGTTGTTCCAGACCATCAGCAGGTCGCCCGTCGACGGGATTCTCGCAACGGTGGCCGGCGCTTCAGGGGATTGCAGCGTCATCGGTTCAGCGTCGGACCAGCTCAAGCCGCCGTCCGTCGAGCTTGACCGGTACACCGCGCCGAGCTGCGTGCGGATGATCATTAACAACGCCCCGTCCTTGAGCTGGACGATACCCGGTTCCATAGCGCCCCGTTTCGGCAGATCCAGCTCGCCGTCGCTCTTGCGCCACGTCACCCCGTCGTCATCGGAGACGTAACAGAACACTCGGTAGTGGCCGTCTTTGCGACAATCCGTCGAGAACGAAACCGGCGCTATCAGCCGCCCCGTATCGAGCTGGACCACGCGCGCGTTATTCATGACGTGGTACCCCGGCGCGTCGGTCACGCATATCGGTTCGCTCCAGCTCACTGCTTCGTCGGACGATCGCTTCATCCACACCTTCAGGTCCGAGTCGGAGTTCTTGACAAGGTAGAACAACGCTACATCGCCGGAACGCAGCCGCAGCAAGCTCGCCGACATGACGTTCTGTATGCCGACGTTCTCCTGTAAGACGAACTTGCCGCTCCATGTCCTGCCGCCGTCCGCGGATATCTTGCCGGAGATGCGCGCTGCCGACGCGTCGGCCTTCCCGCCATAGAAATCCGTGTACGCGAGCAGCAACCGGTCGTCCGCGAGCTCGATCACGTCCCCCTCGGAGTTGCGTTCTGCATCGGTGTCCGCCTTGCACACCATCAGCTCGAACGGTTCCGACCGGACGAGTTCCTTCTTTGTTTCGGTCGCTTCCTCAATCGAGAACAGCGCTGTCTGTTTGTCCTTGAGATTCAGTTCAATCACTCCGCCCTGCGTTGCGACAGGTTTGTTCTGGATGAGATCGCGCACGGCACTCGGCCGCGGCAACCGGATAGTCCTCGTGCCGTATCCGTTCGCGTTGATGCAAATGTAGGCGCCGTTCGCGTAGAACGCGTCATCGTTTTCGGCGTAGATGTGTACCCCGGCGTCACGCGCGATCTCGCGCAACAGACCTGACGGCAGACAGGGCGCACCGGAATATATCGAGCGCCGGCCGTCACGCGACCTGGCCGCGAGTGCCGTCTTGCCGTCCGTAAACGTGCCGAGCACTTCGACATCGTCATCGTCAACGTACAACCTGGGCGCGATTCGGGCTTCCCCGTAGGACGTCACCTTTGAGCTGGTCGCAAGCGACGAGTCCGGCACCAACCTTACCCGCAGCGGTTGTCGGTCGGTCTCATACTCGGACCCGAGCCGTATACCGGTAAGCTCAGCACAGTTGGATGCGGACACGGTATCGCCGATGATTCCGGGCGCGTATACCCATAACGCCGTTGCGTTGTTGCGTTTGAGAGTGCGCTGGATCGCGTCGCGCAACGAAGGCGTCACGCGGAACGCGTTCGGAAAGATGTAGAGCTTGTACTCTTTCAGGTCGGGGTGGCCGACGTCCGAGAGAAGCACGTAGTCTACCGGCGCGCCCAACCGGCCAAGCTGCAGCTTCTGCTGGCTGAGCGCGACATTGTGGTACCGGTCGTCATAATGCCAGTACGACGGGCTCGTTTCGTCGACGACAAACGCTATCTCGGCTACCGAACCGCGGTCGTGCTGGACGCTTTCCCCACCGATTTGTCTCATCTGCCCGATCGCATCGAGCAGCGTCGGGTCGTCGTACCAGCCGCCGCCCATATCGAACCACCACATCGCCGCCCCGTGAGCGAGCACGGTCCCGAGCTCGCGCCACTGCGCGTTCAGCGTGTCCTCGAGCGTGTCCGTCTTTCCGGCGTACCCCGTCTTTGCATCCACAAGAAAGGTGCGCAGGTCGTTCTCGTCGAACCAGAGCTTGCCGTGCAGCTTCACGGACTCGGTCATGCTCATGAAGATAGCGTACCCGTCGCCGGGCATCCTGTACCCGTAGGACGTCGGGCTCGTAAGAAAGTCGATATCCGGACACGCCAACACGTCTTCGAGCGCAAGATGACCGCTTGTCGGCATGCCCATTCCCGGCCAGCAGATCTCCATCGAGTAGCCGTAAAACGTGCCGAACAGCTTCTTGCGGTCCGCGGCGTCTTTCACCACCTTCGCGAAATAGCGTATCGTGTCTGCCACGATCCACGAGTGGTACAGGTTGTAGTCTATGACACGCTGGCTCCCCTGCGGGTACAGGAACCCGCCGATATCGCCGGGTTTCCGTTCGTCCTCAGAGGGTACCGCAGCCGTGTCAAAGGTCGCCTGCGCATCGTTCCATGCGGACTGCAACCGCTCGTTCGTTCCGTACTTCTTCTCGAGCCAACGTTGGAACGCTGCCGTGTTCGCCGGCGAATAGTCCGCGAACTGCCTGTCCTGAAACCCCCAGTACATCCACTCTTCCGTGATACCGGACGCGACGTGGTACCCGATGATGTTGTCGGCAAACGGCGACGAGTCGACGTGGTCGATCAGCCTGCGCAACC
This sequence comes from uncultured bacterium, assembly GCA_964524145.1. Classification (GTDB taxonomy): domain Bacteria; phylum Hydrogenedentota. The sequence continues at coordinate 13,279 of CAZGCA010000009.1, forward strand.
CCTCGGCCGCGTCACGTCGCCACGGCTCCGAGCCGAACGAAGCCGTACGTCTGTCTTTCGCGCGCCGTTTCGCGTCGCCCGCTTGAGACCCGTCGGCCATCGTCACAAGCTCGTCCGGATGCGCGTCGCACCACCACGACGGCGGGCTGATGTACACTCTCGGAACCAGGTACGACCCCGGCGCGGCGTCGAGTATCATCTTCACCCGTTCGTCGAACTGCGAGTAATCGTACGTTCCCGGGGCGAGCCAGCAGTCCTCGGCCAGACCATAATACGATCGGTCCGAGGTCGCCGAGAACGTGAACAGGTCGCAGCCCAACCGCGCAAAATCAGCGAAGTTTTCCGGCTGGGGATTGTACGTCATGTACGAGAAACCGGAATGCGGTTCGCCGTCGACGAACAACGTCGGCACACCGTTGAACTGCCTCAGTTCCGCCACGGTCTCTGCGTCAGCGGTCCTCGTCAGAACCGGCCCCAACCATAGAACGACGAACACAATCGTTACAAACGCTATTCGATACATCATCGTCCGTATCTCCTCACAGGACAAACATCCCGAGACACGAGCATACCGCCACCAGCTCTCCCAGTCAAGCACGCCCTCGCTTCGTGGCTTGGACGTCCCGTCCAAGATCGAACTCCTTGGGCAAGATGCCCAAGCCACGGAGGAGCGAGCTAAGGTTTCGCCTTCGCTTCGTAGCTTGGACGTCCCGTCCAAGACCAAACACCTTGGGCAAGATGCCCAAGCCACGGGGAAGCGAGCTAAGGTTTCGCCTTCGCTTCGTAGCTTGGACGTCCCGTCCAAGATCGAACACCTTGGGCAAGATGCCCAAGCCACGGAGACGCCGCTTCCGTGCACCCCCCCACGTGTTGCCGATCTCCGAACGCGGAAGTGTACCGGCAACGGATTGTCTCTCAGACTATTGACAACACGGCTCAGATTTCGTAAGCTAATGCATAGGGGAAGGTTTGGGAGACGCTGCTGTCGGAGGGAGAGCTTATGACTGTCGTAGACGTCCAGTTCAGGCTGCAAGGCAATACCATACCGGTAGACCATGGCTACCACCTTTCTTCCGCAGTGTCCGAGGTGGTTCCGAGCCTTCATGGCGATCAGGAAGTCGGCTTGCACCCCATTGCTGGGCAACTCGTGGGGAACCGACTGATGGCGATCACAGAGCGTAGTTTCCTGACCATTCGGATTTCGAGCGAGCGCATTAGTGAAATCCTGCCTTTGGCCGGTAAGACCCTGTCTATCGACAAACACGCACTCACAGTGGGGGTGCCCCGGACGTGTGCCCTTGCACCGAGCGACCAACTCTACAGCCGACTTGTAGTGATCAAAGGATTCATGGAGCCGGAACCGTTTCTCGACGCAGTCCAGCGGCAATTGGAGGGCCTAGAAGTCAAAGCCAATCCGTCTCTCGTTGACCAATCTCATATCGCTGAAGCCAACCGCGACAAAGAAACCGGTTCGCATTCACCCTATTTGCGTCGAACGATTCGAATCAGGGACAAAGAGGTGGTCGGGTTCGCCGTGCGTGTAGAAGAGCTTACTCCGGAAGCATCCATCTGCATACAGCAGAAAGGTATCGGGGGTCGTAGACGGTTCGGATGCGGCTTGTTCGTACCTGACAGGAGCTAGCCGAATGGCACCACCGGAAACGCTCTTGGCCAAGAAACCGCTCGAAGTGGACAAGGTGCGACGCGCAGAAACGCTGCTTGGCCATACGTTAGCTGTGACCGAAGCGGCCAACCACTTAGCTGAAACACTGGCCCCGTCAATCGCGGCTATCAGCACATGCGGCCCGCAGACCATAAGTCAATGGAAGAATGCCGTAGCCTTGACCGCGTGGATGCACGACTGGGGGAAGGCAAATGACCACTTCCAGCATATGCTTGCTGACCCCTCGTTTTCGCAGGGCATACGGCACGAGGCGGTAAGCCTGATCATGGTCCACGAGTTGGAATCTTGGCTTACGCCCGTCTGGAAGGACTTGCCGGAGTGGGTCAAATGCGGCGTGTTGTTTGCGGTCAGTGGGCATCACCTCAAATTCCCCGACCCGTTCGCTGATGTTCGTCACGGCACGCGTGTCACGCTTTTCATGGGTCATGATGGATTTGGCACCCTCCTGCAAGAAGGAGCTAGCACGTTCGGGCTGGGACCTCCCCCGAACTTGGAGAACAAAGAATACAGTTTGCTCACTCGCGGTGATCTCAGAAGAACCCTCTTTGCACTCCAACGTGAGCTGGACGTGAATCTTACCGAAACAGAGAAGTTGCTTATCGCTACCGTGAAGGCCACGACTATGGCGGCTGATCTGGCTGGTTCTGCACTCCCGTCGAAAACGGACAGTATTTCCGAGTGGATGAACCTGCGCTTGGACAGAACGCTTGGGGTCGAACAGATCCAGCAGATTGCGGAGGGCAGATTAGACGGGTACAAACCCATCTTGTTCCAACGACAGGCTCAGGAGACATCTGAGAACACGGTGTTAATCGAGGCAGGGTGCGGAAGCGGCAAAACTGTTGCGGCATACTTGTGGGCATCGCACCGCGCAGCAGGGAAACGACTCTTTTTCTGTTATCCCACAACCTGCACTGCATCAGAAGGGTTCGCGGGCTATTTGCATGACCCCGAGTTTGATGCTCTGTTGGTGCATAGCCGTGCCCAGATTGATTACCGCCTTCTGGACAACATGCCTGAACCCACTCATGAAGAAACAGATTTACGTCAAAGCCGCCTTGAGGCGCTTGAAACGTGGCCCTTTCCGGCAGTTGTGTGCACGGCACATACCGTTCTCGGCCTTCTCGAAAACGTACGAAGAGGCATATACGCTTGGCCGTCCCTGGCAAGGGCAGCCTTTGTGTTTGACGAGATCCACGCCTTTAGCGACCGGCTTTTCTCGTACCTCCTTCGCTTCCTTCACGCTTTCCGCGGTAGCCCTGTTTTGTTGATGACTGCCACTTTGCCGCCTTCCCGGAGGAGCGCCTTGCAGCGATGCTGCGAGTCACGTGGAGGTCTGAAGACCATTCATGGCCCTGTACGCAGGGAAGAGGCTAAACGCTACATTCTGGCAACGGTAGATGTCGAGCGAGCTTGGCAAGATGCAAGAGCGACTCTTGCAGATGGTGGTAAGGTTCTGTGGGTTTGCAACACTGTTGCGCGTGCCATGAAAACAATGGAAGAGGCTCTCCGTTTGAGCCTTCCCGTTGAGCCGTTTCATAGTCGCTACAGATACAAAGACCGGCTGGCCCGACAGCGCAAGGTGATAGACGGTTTTGAGCCGGACAAACCTGCTATGCTGGCGGTTACGACTCAAGTTGCTGAGATGTCGCTTGATCTCTCGGCTGACCTGCTAGTCACGGAACACGCGCCAGTTCCGGCCATGATTCAAAGACTGGGAAGGTTAAACCGTTTCGACGAAGTTCCAGACGAACCAAAGGAGGCTCTTCTGATAGAACCCGAGAATAGATTGCCCTACGAGGAAGAGCTATGGCAGGGTGTCGGCGAGTGGATAACTCTGGTTTGTGACGGAACCGCGAAGGCGCAAAGAGAGTTGGCGGAGGCTTTCATCGCAGTTACCTCGACTGGAACCTCTGAGGTTGCTCCAGCGCTACGTTGCGAATGGCTCGACGGACTCTGGACGTCTCTCAAAGACAAGCGAGCCATCGAAGAAGGCGGGTATGCTATTGAGGTTATTCGCGAAGAGGACGTTCAGGTGGGATCACCTGCCGAATATGCCATTCCGATACCATTTCCTAAAGGGGATGCATGGAAAGATTGGCAACGCGTTGGACGGTATCTGGTCGCGCCACAGGGCACCATAGTCTACGACGAAATGAGGGGGGCGAAATGGAGCAATCGTTAAGGATAGGGCTTTTCGACGCAGGAATGACCCACTTGCATCGCGTGGGTTTGGCGGGACTGTATATGACGCTGAAGCGCTTCGAGGAGAACAATGTGTCTTTCGACAATGCGTCGTGGACACTCTCTCCGCAGAAAGTCGAGCTTGCTTGGAGCGAATCTGCAAGCGATTTCCTTGAGGCTCTGTTTGGGGCATCCTTCGGTATAAATAAGGATGGTCTTATCGATTTCGCTGCTCACCGGGGACATGCAATAGGGGACCTCGAACGGATATCCCTGAGCGAAGCTGTCCGCATGACCTTTTTGCAGCACAACAAACAGAACATGATCCCCAAGGGCACGCCCAGCAAGCAGCGCAACTTTGATTTCGGAGATAAGACTGTTACGGTCTCGTACAAACCTTTTGTCAAACCTTACGCACATATGGAGGCATCGAAGCTCTTGGTGACCAAGACCGGGAAGCTTCGAGCACGTTCGGCTATCAAGGGATGGCTGTGTCTAGGCGCTGCCAAGCGCCACAGTTCGCTTGCGGCGACGCAGATTGAAGAGACACCAAGAGGGCTGGTGTGTTTGCTCTACGCGCCGGTGGCTTGTCTTTACTATCGACTTTACCACCGTGCCCAAGACGGAGGATTCGATGCTAGGCGCGGAACGGCTATCGTCCTGCCATATATACACGACCTCGAATCATACGCACGCTGCTACGGTCGCTATCTTCAAACACCCGTAGAACATCTCTCTGCCGACGGTTTGGGCGACGCGGGACTCTCGGCGCTCGTTGCGTTACGGGCTGGAGACGCGCTGGAACAGTTGGGCATCACTGGTTGTACTGTTACGACGATGGGGACCGTCACGTGGAGCAGCCAACAGAAGACACGCACTGCAGTCGCAAACATGGAGGACATAGACGATAAACGCTTGGATCTGTTCGATCATGCGTGGCGCTGCATTCCAAACCGGAAGGTAGTCAGGGAGGGCAAACCCACCAAGAAAGACCCGAACCCTGAGAACACATATTTCATCGCAACGAGTTTGTCCAGAGGTTTGATCGCGGACAATATTGCGGCAGGAGAGAACTGGTACGAAGGCTTTACGCGGCTAATGCAGTCAAAGGAGTTGGGGAAACGTGTCTCCTACGAGAGAGGAGGGTTGATGAAGATGGTGAAGGAAACAGCGTGGGACCATGAAACGGACAGGAAACTTGTTGCGGCTGTTCATGCAGCGATTCGCAACCGCTACGGGATGTTGGCAAGTCGGGCCAAGCAGCGCGGCGAACAGCCGCGATTTGACCGGGAATTTGAGCGGATGCGTACAGGTCTGATGCGCGCAAAGAACGCCCAAACGCTGCGGGCAGAACTGGCAGACCTGTTCGCACGGGGAGGACTCAACAAGACTCTCCAAGAAAGCTGGGCGGAGATTCTTCCGCTTTTCACTGGTCCGGACTGGCAGCGCGCACGCGACCTCGCTCTGCTGGCGCTCGCCTCATACGCTGGCCGAGGCGCAGAGCAAATCGAGACAGGAGTTGAAGACGAGGGACAGGAGGGCTGAGTCATGAGTCTACATGTTTTTGGTGCCGTGCTGACGGCAGAGGGTGTTGCAGCGAACAACCGAGGCGAGACTGAAGGAAACATCACCACACTTCAGAAACTGCTTTGGAAAGGCCAGGTCCACACGACTGTCTCCGCCGAAGCGATTCGTTGGGCCATACGATACTACTGGCAGATGAAAGGGATCGAGGTCAACCGTAAGTGGTTGGACGAAAAGGAGGATCACGAGTGGGAGGATGAAGGCTGGAAGGGATGGGCAAAGGAGGGAGGGAAGACCTTTATCGACGATGACCTCTTGGGTTACATGAGGGCCGAGGGAGCCAAGATCGAGGGAGAGAAGGGTCACGCTGATAAACGGCGCGGGGTACTCGAGCTAGCGCGCGCGATTTCCACCACTCCATTCGCCGGTGATATCACTTTTAACGCGAAAAGCGGAGAGAAGGGTCGAACCAGCTTGTACGGTACCGAGGTCCACGCGACACGCTATCAGTACGCGTTTGCAATGACGCCGGAGCGCCTGCGAGTCAAAGAGCGTGCCCTTGATGCCATCGATGCAATTGCGAATCTGGGAGAGGTCGCAGGAAACCACAGCCGTTTCTTATTCGACTTCTCTCCCGAGTCTCTCGTCTTGCGCATCACTGAGGACCCTGCACCAAGAGTGCTTCTCTGCTTCCAGCAAGAAGAGGACGGGGGCATCGGGGTGCCCGACCTTGTGGGTCGCGTCGAGGCCGGTGACATTGTTGCCAAGGAGCTTTATGTCGGTGGGCCTGTTGCCCAGCATCCGGATGTGAAGAAGCTCACGGACATACATGCTTCTGACGGAGTGAAAGAAGCGGTGAAGCAGTTCAAAAAGGCTCTGAAGGCAAAACTTGACAAAGGTGACTGACCATGAGCACTGTCAACCTACGGGTTTCCGTACCGGTGTGTAGTTTTCGCAAACCATACGCGCGTGAGTATCTCGAAAGCGAACGTGTTCCGCCACCTTCAACCGTATACGGGTTCCTCCTGTCACTCGTCGGAGAAGAGGACCGGTACAAGTACGTCGGTACAAAGCTGGCCATCGCGCTCACCTCAACACCGGAGGTATCCACAGTTCTGCGAACTGTATGGCGTATCAAGAACAGGAAGACCCCTCCCGGTACGGGAAACAACAAGCGGCCAGACTATCAGGAAATCCTCACCGGTCTTGAGCTTGGCATTTGGGTGCAGGACGGCGCTTTGGCTCAGCGATTACAGTCGGTTCGCGCTCCAAAGAACATAAGTCGTTTCGGTGGACTATCGTTGGGCGAAAGCCGCGACTTGGTGGACGAAGTCGTTCTCTCGCCGTCGTGGGATCGCAAGAAGGGTGACTGGCTGGCGATAGACGACAGCGGCGAGCATCCCCTCCCAGTGTGGGTTGACCACGTTGGCTCGAAAGGGACACGATGGGGACAATTCCGCCTCGAGGACGCGCCGCTTGACGAGCCACCCGTCAGTGGTCCGAGGTGGATCACTATCCAGCCGCCTGAACAGGACATCGGGTGATGACCAACGAGCAGGAGCCTCAGATGCCGAAAGGCGTTGAGCACAGTGAACACCCCCTCGCACAGCTTCTCTACCACATGTGAGGATACCTCAGATGCCGAAAGGCGTTGAGCACTAATACGGGCAGGGCCGCATAGTGATCGCCGGGTGGTGAGGATACCTCAGATGCCGAAAGGCGTTGAGCACTCATGGAAAGCGTGAGCACACAAACTAGAATCCGGCCAATGAGCACACCTCAGATGCCGAAAGGCGTTGAGCACGAAGACCATGTATCAAAAGATTGGAATCTTGGAGTTGAGGATACCTCAGATGCCGAAAGGCGTTGAGCACCCCGCGCACGCGTTCACGCAGGACACGATCCGCCGGTGAGGATACCTCAGATGCCGAAAGGCGTTGAGCACTACCCGCCTCCGGCTGGCAAGACCGACGAAGAGCGGTGAGAACACCTCAGATGCCGAAAGGCGTTGAGCACTTCATCCACATGTTGATCTGGTGACCGTGCGTCAGAGTGAGAGTACCTCAGATGCCGAAAGGCGTTGAGCACGACGCGACGACGATGGTAGACGGGTACTGCGAGTTGTGAGGATACCTCAGATGCCGGAAGGCGTTGAGCACTACGTGACGTATTCGCCCACAAACAGATTGAATCCCGTGAGTATACCTCAGATGCCGAAAGGCGTTGAGCACATCGAGCACACGGCCAACGAGATCGCCAACTGGATCGAGTGAGGATACCTCAGATGCCGAAAGGCGTTGAGCACTCTGGTTTCAATCTGTAAGTCGGCGAGCATATCACGATGAGTATACCTCAGATGCCGCAAGGCGTTGAGCACCCCGTTGTTTCCACTGCCTCCTGCGTGCGGGACAAGTGAGGATACCTCAGATGCCGAAAGGCGTTGAGCACGTCTATACGTTCTGGAAAGGTATCCAGGTCGTGCGGGTGAGAATACCTCAGATGCCGAAAGGCGTTGAGCATTGCGCGTTGCGAATGGCGCAAACCCGCTGTAGAGGACAACGACCCAGAGCTAGCCCCTGACGGCTCGTGTCCCATGTGCAAAATACGCGGGGGCTTGACCTGGAGGATTTTAGCGGGTAGAATAACACTGTAGCGGCACGGGCAAGGAGACGGTAACACCTCAGCTCCTCCCCCATGAGAGCCGTCCTGCAACGGGACGGCGACGTTACGACGTTCTCCGGAGAACGTGCCGCTTCTTTTTTTTGCTGCCGCCCGAACGCGACGCAGTAGACATGTCCGCTGTTGTGGTCGGGCTATGGTTCGATCCCAAGCACGGCGTTGATCATGAGCTGCAGGTCGATAGCGTTGACCCATCCGTCACTGTTCAGGTCGCAATCGTACTCCGCAGGTATCCCAAGGAACGCAGCGTTGACCACAGATTGGACGTCGGCGGCGTCCACCCGCAACGACCTGTTCACGTCACCGGTCGGATACGGCGTGCTGCCTGGGTTGCACGGGTCGCTCCCGAACCGGGCCTCCAACGAGTCCAGCACGTCGTCCCCATCCGAGTCGCCGTCGAGATAGTTCGGCACACCGTCCCCGTCGAGGTCGTCGCCCCCTTCCTCAAAATCGGGAATATCGTCGCCGTCGCTGTCCACATCCCGATAGTTGGGAACGCCGTCGCCGTCGCTATCCTCCTGTCCTTCCGATATGTCGGGAATACCGTCCCCGTCGTCGTCCGCGCCCGTGAAATAGATTGTCACGTTGTCGATCGCTGCGAGCAGATCGCTCCAGAACACCAGCTTCCTGATCCCCGGCCCGCTAAACGTTACGTACCCGATCGCGCCGGCACCTGCCCTATCCCACGAGTCAAGCACCGTCCCGTCGATGTCGAGCGCCTGGCAGTGAAACTCGCTCAGCGTTCCGGCGTCGAAGGACAACGACCACACGTCCGTCTCGAATGAGAGCTCGACCGGCGACGCGAACGCATTGAACAGGACAACATGATACGGCGGCAGACCGCAGTCCACCAGTTCGCCGTCGATAAACTCCACCCACGGGACCGCATCGAGGTTGCCACCCGTTGCCGGTGTCTCGAAATCCAGAAAGAGCGGGGTGATCGGCTGGGTATATCCTTGTGGAGGCGTCGTGACGACACCCAATTCTCCGTAGAGTTCCGCATCACCGGCTCCGGCAAACAGTGTGCCGAATATGTCCTCTATGCCTTCCTGGGTGCGGGGAATGTCGCCGGCATCAGTCTGCCAAGCGCCCGCAGACGCAGCCGGTGACAGAGCGATAAGGAGTGCGAGTAAGACAGGGTTTCTTTTCATGGTAGGAGCCCCCTCACAACGTTGATAGACCAAATGAATGCCCATTGCTTACACCACAAGAATTGTAGCACGGAAGACTCCGCTGCGTCAAGCCAGGAACTCGGGTAAGAAGGCATCTGCGGAAAAGCTTGCTGTCCCGGAACGCTCCACAACGTGTCCCGAAGCCTCCCGATTCTCGTCGCGGATGCGCGCTTAGGCGCCTGCACACTGCGCAAAATTTGACTGTACCCGGCCTGTCGTGATAAAATGTATCGGTTTTGCAGCAGCGACAGTTGGGAGGCGTCGTGTGAGAGGAACACCTCAGCGAGAACTATGACAGCTGCCAGGAAGAAGCTGAACCATATTCCTATCGAGCTGACGAGCCTTCGGCTTGACACCGTCAAGTCATTCGACCTGTATATGAGGGTCAAGGGCAACAAGTACGTTCTCTACCTGTCTCGGGAAAGCGCGCTCACCCAAGAATCCCTGGCAGGTCTAGAGAAGAAGAAGGTCGGACAACTCTATATCTCCGCTGACGCTGCTGATGCGTATCAGGAGTATATCGAGGAGCACCTGCCCGAGATCATCGACGACCCTGCCGTTCCCTCAGAGACCAAGTGTCGTATTGTGTATCAAGCCGCTACCACGGTCATGCAGAAGGTCTTTGACGAGCCCCGAGCAGAGCTCATTCAGCGCTCAAAGGATGTTATCACGGGTACGGTCTCCCTAATCCTCTCCGATAAGGCGGCCGCCGCGAAGCTGATGCGCCTCACGGCCCACGATTACTATACCTATACCCATTCCGTCAACGTGTGCCTTTTCTGCGTAAACATGGTGAAGAGTGCATTCACGGATATCTCGGAAGAAGAATCTAGACGGTTGGGTGTAGCGTTCGCTCTCCACGACATCGGCAAAACCGCCATCCCCGTCGAGATCCTCAACAAGCAGGGACCACTCAATGAGGCCGAGTGGGAACTCATACGTACTCATCCGGAAGAAAGCTATCGTATCTTGAAGGAGACTGGTCAGCTCGATGTGATAGCGGGCCTTGTTGCCCTGCAACATCATGAGCATATCGACGGGTCCGGATATCCAAAGGGCCTTAAAAACGGTGAGATCGACGAGTTTGCGCAAATATGCGCAATCGCCGACGTCTTCGACGCGCTCACGACCAACAGGCCTCATCGCCAAGCCATGAGCTCGTTTGAAGCACTCAACCTTATGAAAACCGAGATGCACGGATGTTTTTCGGAGGAACACTTCGAGAAGTTCGTTCTGCTCCTTGCCGACAGGACATAGTGTTCACCATCGCAATCGGGCTTGTTCAAGCTTCGATCAGGTCTGCAGCTCACGTCCCCTATTGCGAAGGGTCGCAGCTTTCGGTCTACCTGTCGGGGAAATTATTTGCGAAGAGACTGTAAGAAATTGGGGGTCGGATGCGTCTACTTAGTGGAAGTATTAGAAGGTTTGGAGGAAGGCGTATGCCAAGAATGCTTGCGCGGCCCGTTTCGAAGGTCAGCACGAAGTGACTCAGACAGAAAGGGAGGCTGTGGGAGAATGCGACAAGACATAAGAGGAGGAGGGAGTCTATACATCGACATTCTGGAACTGGACGACATTCGAGTCCAGGCAGAGGCAGCGGGCAATGACGCATTGGTCGCGGCCGTAGACAAGATGTTCGAACGGCTCTCAGATTTGGAATACCTGCCGCCGAGGCCATTGCTCGATTTGCTCGCGGCAGAGGCGATACGAGCGGCGGCTGAGGGGGTGACAGGAGAAGGCTGGCTGAGTGACGTTGCCAGCCGACACGATCCGGACTCATTGGCGCCCGCGCTCGGGGACATGAGACGGCAAGGGTTGTGGCCGTGGCAATAAGGAACGGTTGTGAGCGATAGCAAACGCCGCATGCTTGCCATGACACGCGCTGAAGTCGCCGGTCGAGGCACGCCTGCGCCAAGTGGAAGGCTCGACTCGTGTATTCCGGCCGTCATGAGTATGGACATCTCCTATCGAGTTTATCCGCGTGACGTCAGAAGGGGCCAGTGATGGATGTCGTACTGACCCAAGGCGATCTGCTCGCTCTGATCAAGCTTGTCCCGGAGGATTTCGAGCAGAACCCACCGCCGACTGTCGAAGCTCTCAAGGACTTTCTTGAGCAGAATGGCGTTGTCCATGGCATACTTGAGGAGAATCTCGAACAGCTCGCGGTGGTCCTTTCCGGCAGCGCGGACCATGACGGACGCCACATTCCTGTGGCGCAAGGGACGCCTCCCGTGCCGGGCGAAGACGCTCGGATACAGCATAGAGTCAACCTCGAACAGAAAATCGGTAAACTGCTCTCGGGCGACCGCATAGACTACCGCGAGCGGAACCTTGTGAAGAACGTGCATAAGGACGATCTCCTCGCGGAAAAGATCCCACCAGGTGAAGGGACGCCGGGCATAAGCGTAACAGGGCAAGAGATTTCCGCCCCGCCAGGTAAGGACATCAAGCTTGTGCCAACTGAGAATACCATCGTCTCTCCCGACGGGGTGAAGTTGCGGGCCAACATCGACGGGATGCTGCTTTCCAAAGTGGACGGCAACCTCTACGTCTCCGACGAGTTCGTCATACGGGGAGACGTGGATTACTCCGTAGGCAATGTCAAGACGGTGGGAAAGGTCACCATCGAGGGGGACGTACTATCGGGATTTCGCGTCAATACCCGAAAGGACGTCACGATCAACGGCACCGTTGAGGACGCGACCATTAAAGCCGGGGGTGACGTCAAAGTCCGGTATGGGATGACAGGGAAAAACGTCGGCATCATCGAAGCAGGCGGCAGCATCCGGATAATGTTTGCGAGCAATACCAACCTTCGTGCCGAGGGCGACATCACCGTCTTGCGCCAGGTACTGCATAGCACCGTCGTCACAAAAGGACGCCTCATCGTGGACAGGGCTCGCGGTCTCATCGCCGGAGGCAATATCCTGGCCCGGCAGGGTGTTGAGGCAAGAGAGATAGGGGCTAGTGTTGGAACCCCGACATTGATCAGCGTTGGGGTTGACCCGGATATGCTTGCACAGTTGACAACCGTCAAACACAAGCTGGGCGAACTCGGCGCAGAGATCGAAAAGATTGATACCATGCTGCGGGCAGCACGCAAGAAGGGGAAGCAAAACGGTCTCAGCGAAAACAAGAAGGAAATTCTCAAACGGGTTCTGGCCGAGCGTAAGCGGGCCGTCTCAAACCGTGACAGCCTCAAAGAAGAGAAAGAAAGCCTGGAAGAACGCATCTTGCCTGACCTGCGTGCGACGGTTCGAGTACAGGGCGCTGTGCATCCCGGCGTAATCATCCGGTATCACGACGTCGAGTTTGCGGTAACTGAGGCCCTGAAGAACGTTACATTTAGCTTTAACACTAGGGAACGCAAGATCACGCTCAGCGGTGGAGCGCTCGAGAATAAACAAGGTCGCTGAGTGTTTCGCAATAGGAACGCGACAACGGACAAACTCATACACGCCGGTTAACGGAACAACCTCCGGCGAGACATGCCGGTCAACTACAAGAGCATGACTGAACTCATCTCCCGTTCACCCTTTCAGCCATAGCTACCATCCACTCCGTCTCTTGCTCGATTTCGAATACGCCCACAAGAATAGGACGATGCCCGCAACCATGAACACCACCATGACGACCGTCCAGACCGTGCCCATAGCGTACTCCCCCCGGCGGAGCCTGATGTAGTAACGCACCATGAACAAGCCGAGGATGCTGAAGACCGTGACTACGGCCCCGACGAGCCTGCCAATCCGGTACCGCTCGGTATCGGTTGTCTTGTCCATCTCGTGTTGCATGCGCATCGTTGCGAAGATAGCCTCCTGTTCGCTCATCTTGCCGCCCCCAAGGCAGCTCGGGCACTTCGTGACGACATGGGGAAGAGAACCCGGATCGAGCGCGCCCCGCTCGAGCGACTGGGCCGCCGCCTGCGCGCCTGCATGACCGTGATCGCTTAGACTGAACATACTCCCGCACAGCTCACACGTTCGTTGCCTGGTCCATTCGTCCATTGCCACCCTTCCTTTCGCCGTCCAACCGCCGCACCGGGGACCGATAGAGTCTCACGAAATCACGCATGATATTCTACCACTCCGAGCAACGTTTTCAACAGAGAATCCCGTCGAACTTGCCTTATCGCCGCCGATGTTGCTATTCTTCCACCGGACACAGTATCGTGACGAGTCCTGCAGCGTGAGGAGATGCACCATGATGAAGCACCTGTTTATCACTGCGCTGGCGCCGATGGCATTCATCGCCGCCGGCCTGCGTGCTCCAAAACCCGAACAACCCGTCATCAAGAAACTCGGTACCATAGAGTGCGACCTGGTCGAAGCAACGCCCGTAGTCTTTCGCGGCAACCTCTGCCGGTTCGAATACGTTCGCGAGAAGTACAAGGCCAACCCGACCGGCACATCCTGCTTCCGCTTCGTTGACGTTCAGACCGGCGAACCAACCAAACCGTTTGCACTCGGGTACCATCTCGGGAGCGCGTTTGTAGAAGGCGGTCGGGCATACGCCTACGGCGTCGAGCTCTGGGGCAAAGACACCGTTCACGTGTTCTGGTCGGACGACCTCGAGACCTGGAACCATCAGGAGGGGTTGAAGCTTCCCGGCTGGGGCATATACAACAATACCGTCTGCAAAGACGACCAGGGATACACGATGGCCGTCGAGATCGGCGAACCGCCCGAGATGGCCGGACAACGATTCACCATCTACTTCGCTCGATCGAAAGACCTGCTCAACTGGACGCTCGCACCGACCGAGTGTGTCTACTCGAAAAAAAAGTATACCGCCTGCCCCGCGCTGCGGTTCTACGGCGGTTACTACTACATGGTCTATCTCGAACACTACCGGCCCAAATGGTATTTCGCGCCTCATGTCGTCCGGTCGAAGGATCTGGTCCACTGGGAGGAAAGCAGGTTGATGCCCATGATGAGACCGTCGCCTGAAGACAAGCGGGTTGCCAACCCGAAACTCACGCCCGCAGAGCGCGACCACATTGCGGCAGCCGAGAACATCAACAATTCCGACCTGGACTTCTGCGAGTTTGACGGCAAGACAGTGATCTACTACGCATGGGGCAACCAGCGCGGCACGGAATTCCTGGCCGGAGCCGTCTACAACGGTACCGAGGAACAGCTCCTGCAAACGTATTTCACTCGAAAAGGCGCAAGCTAGCCCCAGTACTGTTCACGTAACGATCCTGATGTGGTTGTGGATGTCGCGGTGCGCTCGAGTGTTAGCCAACTCTGCACCTCTTCGTGCCATCTGCACACACTCCTCTCGCGGAACACGTACATCGCAAATGACACCCTGACGCAAATGGCAGTGGAGCTAGACGACCGTTGCGGCGTCTTCCTCTTCTTGTGCGTCGGGTTGGCTTTCGGCCGGTTCCTCAGCATCGGCGTCGGCCTCGGTTTGCTGGGGGGTGGGCTCGGCCATCGCGGCAGCTTCACGGAACTTGACCGAGACGATCTGCGACACGCCTTTCTCGGCCATCGTGACACCGTAGAGCACGGAAGCCTGTTCCATCGTCTTCTTGTTGTGTGTAATGACGATGAACTGTGTGGAAGGCAGGAACTTCTCGAGGAGATCGAGGAACCTGCCGATGTTGACGTCGTCGAGCGGTGCGTCGACCTCATCGAGCACACAGAACGGGCTCGGGTGGCATTTGAACACCGCGAATATAAGCGCGATAGCGGTCATGGCACGTTCGCCGCCTGAGAGCAAGCTGATACTCTGCATCTTCTTTCCGGGCGGCCGCACCTCGATCTCGATGCCGGACTCGAGCACGTCGCTCTCGTCGGTGAGCAACAGGCGCGCCCGGCCGCCGCCGAAGAACGAGCGAAACGTCTCGTGGAAATACTCGCGTGCGTTCTCGAACGTCTCGAGGAACATGCGTTCGGTGGTGGCGTTGATGGTTTTGATGACCTCGTAAAGGTTTTCTTTCGCCTTGTCGAGGTCGGCCTGCTGCTGGACAAGGAACTCGAGCCGTTTTTCGAGCTCCTCGTTCTCCTCGATCGCCATGAGGTTGACGGGGCCCATCTTGGCGAGCCGCTCCCTGATCTGAGCGATCTCGGTGTCGCGCTGCTCGTCGCTGTAGTCGTCCTCGCCGACCTGTTCGGCAGTGAGATCTCCGGGGGCCACGGAGTATTCGCGTTGCGCGTGTTCCTCGATTCGGGATATGTGTTCTCGCTGCTGGCTGAGAACGAGTTCCACCTCGTGGTTGCGCGCCTGGAACTCCTGGTAGTTGGCCCGGACTTCCTTTAGCTCCTTCTCGCAGTTCTCGACCGCCTCGACGAGCTGTTCCCGTTCGGCCTCGGTGTCGACCGCCGCCTTGCGTTCGGTCTCGCTCATCTCGATGAGATGTTTCGCTCGTTCGCCGGCCTCCTTGAT
This sequence comes from uncultured bacterium, assembly GCA_964524145.1. Lineage (GTDB taxonomy): Bacteria > Hydrogenedentota. The sequence goes on from CAZGCA010000009.1 coordinate 28,918, forward strand.
CTCCTCGCCGACATCGTGTTCGATAGAGCGCGACTGGTTCAGGTCCTTGTTGCGAGCGTCTATCTTTCGTCGAAACTCGTCCCGTTGTATCGTCAACCGTTTGGTTTCGGTCTCGTGATGGACGACGGACTGTTCGGCGGCAGAGATCGTGATCTTGATGTTGGTAGTCTCGGCCGAGAGGGTGTCGATATCCGAGCTGATACTCCGCGCCAACCGGGTTGCTTCGGCGAGGTTGCGTTCGAACGAGGCGGTCTTCTCGTCGAACTGTTGGATGTTCTCGCGAACCTCGCCCCGGCGCGTTTCGAGCTCCGCCTTGCGGCGGCGAACCTCCTCGACCCGGGCGCGAAGCGACTCGAGATCCGTCGTGACCCGTTCGATCTCGGCGCGCTTGCGGTCGGAGTCTTTGTTCATCCCGGCCAGCTCGATATCATCGTCGTGGAGCCGACGTTCGATCCCGCTGAGCTCGTCCTCGAGCGTGGCAAGCGACGCGTTAAGGTCGTGCATCTTCTCGCGTCCGGCCTCGACCGTGCGTTCAAGCTCGGCAGTCTGTGCCTCAAGCCGCTCGATCTCAGTTGCTCTCCCGAGCAGGCCGCCCCCTTCTGCAGCCGTCCCGCCGCCCGATATGACGCCGTCGGCAGCGATCAGCTCTCCGTTGAGCGTTGCAAGATCGGGATGGTCCGGAAACTGTTCGACGATGCGGCACGCGTCTTCGAGCGTTCGCACGATGAGCGCGTTGCCGACCAACCGCTCCTTGATCCCCTGATACTGTTCATCCACCCGAATGCAGTCGGCGGCCGCGCACACCACTTCGTCGCGCTGTCTGATCGCCTCCTCCATGGCGGGCGGCTGTCTGCGGTTCAAGGTTTCCAATGGGAGGAACGAAGCACGCCCTTTCTTCTCGCTGCTGAGAAAGGCGATACAGCGTTGGGCCGTCTCACGTGTGTCAGTAACGACATGCTGGAGAGCGTTGCCAAGGAGCGCCTCAACGGCAGCCTCGTATTGCGTGTCGGTGGAAAGGATCTCAGCGACCGGCCCAAATACGCCTTCGCCGAGCGTTCCTTCCTTGCTGGCGAAGATGACGGCGCGAACACCTTCGTAGTACCCTTCGAGCTTCTCCTTCAGGTCGTTCAGTGATTCGAGACGCGACCGCGCCGCGCTGAGCGATTCCTTGGTGTCGGCGACGGACCGTTCGGTTTCGGTAAGCTCGCCATCGAGCTTGTCCCTGTCGGCCTTCTTGTCCGCGTACGTTGACTGGCGCGCAGTGTGCTCTTCCTTCTCGGTTTCTATCCGCGAGAGAAGCCGTTCCATCTCCTGCCGCATCTCGTCGAGCGTCGTCGCAAGCGCGTTCTCATCACCGGCGTAGCGCACGGAATCTTTCTCGGCCTCTTCAAGCGCCGCGCCGAGCTTGTCTAGCTCGGCCCGCGCCGTCGCGCTGCTGCTGACGATATGCACGGACTCCGACCGAATCTGTTCGATCTGCTGTTCAACGTCGCGCAGTTTCTGAACAGTGGCGGAAACCTCTTCCTCCTTTGCTTTGAGTATTCCTTTCTGGGCAGAGAGGTCGCGTTGGGCCTCGTCTTTCTTCTCCTGCTCGGCCCCAAGCTCGGATTCGGCGCTCGCCAGGTCCGCCTCCATCATCTTGATCTCTTCGACAGCACGTTCATCAACGCCGCGCATCGCGTTCAGTCTCTCCTTGAGAATTGAGACGCGCGACTCGGTCTTCTCGATGCGCGACGCGGTTTCGTGGACACGTTCTCTGGCCGCGACGAGCCGCTTGTCGCAGTCTATGAGCGTAATGCCGAGCTCCTCGCGTGTTGCCTCCGACTTGGAGAGCTGTGCGGACAGCTCCTGCCACTTGTCGGAGATCTCAGTGTAGTTCCGCTCGAGTTTCGAAAGCTCGGTCGCCAGAGCGCTGTAACGGACAAACGCGCGGCGCAGCTCGAGCGTCTTCAACTGCTCCTGTCGCTCCTTGTACCGTCGTGCGGCACCGACCTGTCGCCTGATCGATCGCAACTGTCGGCGCACCTCGTTAATGACGTCGTTGAGCCGCAACAGGTTGTTCTCGGCGAGTTCGAGCTTGCGTGTGGCAGCCGCTTTTCGGGATTTATACTTGAGTATTCCGGCGGCGGCATCGAACAGGTACCGCCGGTCTTCAGGTTTCGAGCTGAGCACGAGGTCTATCTGGCCCTGGCCGATCATCGAATACGCGTGCGCACCGAGACCGGTATCCATGAACAGTTCGGCAATATCGCGAAGGCGGCACGAGTTCTTGTTGAGCAGATATTCGCTCTCGCCGGACCTGTAGACGCGCCTCGAGACGATAACCTCGTTGTAATCGACGGGCAACCTGCCGGACGAGTTGTCCAGCACGAGAGAGACTTCGGCCATGCCGAGCGGGTGACGTTCCTCGGAACCGTTGAATATGACGTCCTCCATGCGCGTGCTGCGGAGCGTCTTGGCGCTTTGCTCCCCGAGCACCCAACGGATGGCGTCTGCGATGTTGCTTTTGCCGCAACCGTTGGGCCCGACGATGCAGGTCATGCCTTCCTCGAGTTTCAGGTGGGTTTTTTCTGCAAACGACTTGAACCCGAACATGTCAAGCTTCTTGAAGATCATCGTCTCTCTCCGCGGTTTAGTTGCTGATTGCTGGTTGCCGGTTACGGCGGCGGAATATCCACTCCCAACTGTCCGGTTTCCGTAATGTTGTTGAGACGCACAATACTGCGAGCTTTGCCGGTGTCCTCATCGATATCGAAAAACACCCCGCAGATCGATGCAGCCGATTTGGCCACAGCAAAGCGGGTGGGAATCTGGCTTCGGAATCTCTCAACGATCTTTTCCACTTGCAGTCCGAGTATAGACTGTTGAGGCCCCGCCATCCCTGTGTCGGTGATATAGGCGGTGCCGCCGGGGAGTATCTGCTCGTCGGCAGTCTGGACGTGCGTATGAGTGCCGATAACCGCAGACACCTTGCCGTCGAGGAACCGCGCCATCGCGATCTTTTCGGATGTGGCTTCGGCATGGAAATCAACAACGATCATCCTGGTACGCGCGCTCATCTCGTCGACTTCGCGCTCGGCAGCAGCGAACGGGCAGTCTATACACTGCATGAAGACGCGTCCCTGCAGGTTAATGATTCCGACGGGGCCGCGCTCGGTTTCGAAGACGGTGCTGCCGGTGCCGGGATTGCCCGGCGGGAAGTTGGACGGTCTAATCACGTTGGTCAGGTCGTTGATGGACTGGACCATTTCGCGCTTCTTCCAGACGTGGTTGCCCATCGTAACGACGTCCACGCCTGCTCCGGCGATCTCGTCGACAGTAGGAGGCGTTGCCCCTATACCGCCGGCGATGTTCTCCCCGTTGGCGACGGTCAGGTGCGGCAGGAGCATCTCTTTGAGCTCGGGAAGCAGGCTCGCGAGAATCCTCCTGCCGGGACTGCCGACAACATCGCCTATGAAGAGGACTCTCATCGTCCTCTCCTCAGAAGACGATCTCCAGCAATCTTGCTACTTGGCAAGCTCAACTACCCTCGTTTCTCGAATAACAGTTATCTTGATCTGGCCGGGATACTCGAGTTCGCTCTCGACCTTCTTGGTTATGTCCCGCGCGAGCAAGTACGCGTCGGCGTCGCTGACCTTCTCGGGCTCGACCATGATCCGTATTTCTCTGCCGGCCTGGATGGCGTACGCCTTGTCCACCCCTATGAACGAGTCGGCGATGTGTTCGAGTTTCTCGAGCCGCTTGACATACGTCTCAAGTGTTTCCCGCCTGGCACCGGGCCTGGCGGCCGAGACAGCGTCGGCTGCCTGGGTGAGCACGTCTATGACGCTGGTCGGCTGCGTCTCGTTGTGGTGGGCGGCAATCGCGTGGACGATCTCGTCGCTCTCGCCATACTTGCGGGCAAGTTCGGCGCCGATCCCCGCGTGCGAACCTTCCATCTCATGGTCCACTGCCTTACCGATATCGTGCAGGAAGGCCGCGCGTTTGGCGTGGCGTACGCTCACCCCGAGCTCGCCCGCCATGATGCCCGCGAGATGGGCCACCTCCATCGAGTGCTGGAGAACGTTCTGCCCATAGCTTGTCCTGAACTTCAACCTTCCTATCAGCTTGACCTCTTCGGGATGAAGTCCCTGGATATCGGTGTCGAGAGCGGCCTGCTCCCCGGTTTCGCGAATCTCTACGTCCAGCTCCTCACGAACCTTCTCCACCACTTCCTCTATCCGGGCAGGATGAATCCTTCCGTCGGTGATCAGCCGTGCGAGGGTGCGTCGAGCAACCTCGCGGCGAACCGGTTCGTATCCCGACAATATCACCGCTTCGGGTGTGTCGTCCACGATGATATCGATACCGGTCGCGTTTTCGAGCGCTCGTATGTTGCGTCCCTCCCGGCCTATTATCCTGCCCTTCATCTCGTCGTTGGGCAGCGAGACCACGGACACCGTTGACTCGACAACGTGTTCGGACGCACAGCGCTGGATGGCCTGACTGAGTATCCATTGCCCCTTCTTCTCGGAGTTCTCTCTCAGCTCTTCCTCGATCCGTTTGAGCTTGAGAGCGGACTCTCGTCGCGCATCGGCCTCAAGCTGCGCGAACAGTATCTTTTTCGCTTCGGAAATCGTAAGGCCGGAGATCTCCTGAAGCCGTCTCTTCTCCTCGTCAAGGACGGATTCCAACCGCTCGTTCTTCTGGCGAACGCTTCTCTCTCTGGCAACGATGCTCCTCTCGCGGTTCGCTATGTCGTTCTCCTTCTTATCGAGCAGGTCAACCTTCTTGTCAAGGTTCTCCTCTTTCTGCAACAGACGGCGCTCCATGCCACTGATCTCTTGTCTCTTCTCACGCGTTTCTCGTTCGACCTCTTGTCTCAAAGCGTAGAGCTCGTCCTTGGCTTCCAGTCGCGCCTCTTTGCGGATCGTTGCGGCATCCCTGCGTGCTTCTGCGAGCAGTTTCTCAGCCTCCTTACCGGCAGATTTGAGTTTCCGTTCAGCGATAACCTTGCGACCCAGAAAGCCAACGAGAATGGCGAGAACAACGGCTGCAGCAGTGTAGAGCACGCCCATCTGCATGTTCACAATACCGCTTAGTGCATCTGGCATAGCTACAGTCCCACTCCTTCTTTTCGATCCGTTCTCCCGTAGAGTCCGGACCAGTTATGATGCAATACACCATTCAGGTACAGGTTGTGTGTCGCGCCCTGAGACCTATCGCCTATTGTCCCGACTCGTGGGGCACGGTCCTCGGGCGGATCGCAGTCGGGCGCGCTTCAACAGGCTTGTAGGCAAGTGGATAGGATGGTTCCTGCCCTGGACAGTTCTCTTCTTCCAGGGATGACAACCGTTCGGATTGGCCTATTCACAAAGGTTCGTAGTACAAAAATATCTCCGGGGATGACCACGCGTGTCAATGTGCTACGTCGCATATCATCTCTCCGGAGAAGAACTTAATTGCCTCGTTGCTCTATGTAAACGTCGCCTCTCGCGACTGCGATCACCATTATTATAAAGCTCGAAGGCATGCTAAGTCAAGAAAAATCTGCAGCCTTGGGGAGGCCGGTCGGGGGTTCGAGATGATCGTGTGCAACCTATCTAGTGACTGTGGCTTACGCAGAGAGACCCCCCGGAAACCGTCTCCCCGGGTTGACCAGCACCGGCAGGCTTTGATAGACTGCGGATGAAAAGCTTCGATTCGAGTAGGGGCGCAAGGCGAGGGAAACCGATAGAAGGTGAAACGGTGCGTGAACCGGTGGTTTGCGTGATTGTGTTGAACTGGAACGGCAAAGAGCTGCTCCGGGAGTGCCTCGACTCGTTGCAGCGGACAGCGTATGAGGCTATGACCGTTGTGGTGGTTGATAACGGCAGTTCGGACGGTTCGGCGGATATGGTGAGGAGCCAGTTTCCGGAGGTGGAGCTGATCGAGAATCCGACGAATATCGGGTTTTGCCGCGGCAACAACGCCGGGCTCCGGTATGCGCTCGACCGTGGGGCGGCCTACTGCGTGTTGCTCAACAACGACGTCACCGTTCGGGCGACCTGGCTGGACGAGCTCGTGGCCGCGGCGGAAGAGAATGAGCGGGTTGGCGCGCTGTCGCCCAAGATGTTGATGGCGGACTCGGAGAGAACATTGAATTCGGCGGGGTTGTGTTGTTCGATAATCGGCTGTGTGTGGGACCGTGGTTTCGGCGAGCCGGACGGTCCGGAGTGGGACACACCGGCTGAAGTGCTTGGCGTTTCAGGAGGTGCGTTCTTCGTCCGGTCGAGCGCGCTACGCGAGGTGGGCCTGCTGCCGAACTTCGACATCTACCTCGAGGACGCGGACCTGTCGATGCGGATATGGAACGCGGGCTATACAATCAGGTATGTGCCCGCATCGGTTGTTCTGCACAAGTATTCGGCAACGATGGGCTCGACCGGAAACCGTCGTCGCAAGTACTACCTTAACGCACGCAACAGGCTGAGGCTTGTCCTGCGCAACTTTCCGTTGAGCAAGGCGCACAAGCTAGTTCCACACCTCGTCTTCTGCGAGCTGAAAGCGTTGGGAAGTTCTTTGAAGAGTGGAGAGTTTTGGAAGACGGTTGCGGAGCTGCAGGCGATCCTCGCGTCGGTCGGCTACATCTTCGCGGCGGCGGTTGTACGAGCGCGCAGGATGGCACGCGGTCAGGGCCGCTGCTTGTTCTGGCACCTTATTCGCGAGGACGTCGGTTTCTTCCCCGGCGCAGGCGAGGTGAGATGAAGGTTCTCTTGACAAACCCGCCGTGGGTAGACGAGGAGCGGATCGGGTTTCGGTCGAACGTACGCTGGCCGTTCACGATATCCAAGGCGGATTTCAAACGAGGCGGTAGCGCAGCGTACCACTTCCCGATATACCAGGCATACGCTATCGCTGTGCTCGAAGAGGCAGGGTTTGAAGCCGCCGCGATAGACTGCGCCGTTTCGGGCATCGGTCTGGACAAGTTCACAGCGCAGGTGGCAGCCGAAGCGCCCGACTTGGTGGTGGTCGAGGTTTCGACACCGTCGATACACACCGATCTGCGGACCATCGAACGCCTCAAATCGGAGCTTGGCAAACCTGTTGCCCTCATCGGCACGCACTCGACGGTCTACCATCGCGAGATGCTCGAGGCGCACGAATCGATAGATTTCGTGCTGCGCGGCGAATACGAGATAACGCTTTGCGAACTGGCGAGAACCGTCGAGTATGGAGGGGACGTCTCCGCCCTGGCCGGGGTGACCTTCCGGAAGCACAGACATGTGGTGGCGAATGCCGATCGGCGCTACCTCCAGAAGCTCGACACCCTCCCGTTTCCCGCCCGGGACCATTTCGAGTGGAGAAAATACCACGAGCCTACGTACCACCGGCTGCCGTGGATAACGATGATATCCAGCCGGGGCTGCCCGTTCAAGTGTACGTTCTGCTCGTGGCCGCAGGTGATGTACGGACACGATTACCGCGTGCGCAGCCCGCAGAACGTCGTCGACGAGATGGAGTACTGCAAGGAGAAATACAAGCCCGGCGAGGTGTTCTTCGACGACGACACGTTCACCATCGGGCGGAAACGGGTCGAGGCCATCTGCGACGAGATGCTGGCCCGCCGGCTCGATATGGTCTGGACGTGTATGGGCCGCGTGGACAACGTCGACCGGGCGTTGCTCGATAGGATGTACGGGGCGGGATGCCGCAAGATAAAGTTCGGCGTCGAGACAGGGTCGCCGGCGATTATCGAGAACATCAGGAAGAAGATCGATCTCGGTCGCGTGCGGGAGGTCTTTGCGGAGGCCAAGGAGGCCGGGCTCGAAGTCCACGGCACGTTCATGATAGGGTTGCCGGGCGAGACGCGCGATACGGTTCGTGAAACGATCGAGCTGGCGTGTTCGTTGGATCAGGACTCGATCCAGTTCAGCATAGCGACGCCGTTTCCCGGGACCGAGTTTTTCGCCCAATGCCGGCAGAACAACTGGCTCGTCACGACGGACTGGAGCAACTACGACGGCAATTTCGGGTCGGTCGTGAGCTATCCCGGCCTGTCGAAATCGGAGATCGAAGAGCTGCTCTACTTCGCGACGATGGAGTTCGAGCGGCGCAAACACCGCGAGAAACACGTCGGCCGGTTCGTCACCGAGGCGAAACGCGGCGGGATGCGTGGGGCCCTGGTAAAAACGAGCGAGTACTTGCGCGTGAGGGGAGGGCGCGCGTTGCACAGGCTCGGCCGGGCGGGACGGGTTGCAGGCGGGGTGCGGCTCGGCACAGGCTGGTACGAGTACGACAGCGAACGTGGCGGCATCCCGATGAGCAGCACGGCGACGGTGCTCCTGCCTGATACGCTGACGCGGGAAGCCCAGCTCGTGCTCGAGGCAAAGTCCGCCGTCGCAGACAGGCCTCAGACCGTCGAAGTGTTTGCAGGCGGCGGGAGTCTCGGGAAGGCGGAACTGTCGCAAAAGTGGCAAACGGTCTCTTTTCCGGTCCGAACGGACCTTGGGTCGGAGATAACTCTTCACGCAGCAGAGACAATCCCGTACCGTGCCGGCAAATGGCGGTTTCACTACTCGATCATCGTCAAGGAGATCGGTCTGGTGTCATAGGCTGTGCCTGTGGCGGAGCGCTTGACAGTAAGGGCACGGCGCGCCGTGCCGCTACGACAACCACGGCCGGAGAATCCCGAAGGGACGACTGACAATAGCCCAGGAATTCATTCCTGGGATTCATGCATCCCAAAACGAATCAAGCCCCGGAGGAACGACTGAACCTGGTGGCGGGTGTGCATTATTTCAACTGTCCCTACGGGACTGTCTTCTTATTAATCGGCGTCAAAGGATCCCACCGATCAATCGGTGGGCTATTTTCGGCTGTCCCTCCGGGACTACGGCAAAGGAAACGGATGTCACGTGGACAGTCCTGCAACCACCTGACCCTGCTGTTCCGCGTTATTCGTGAAATGACCTCCCCCACCGTCGTTGCGAGGAGGGAGCGTGCGAGCGACGTGGCAATCTCGCTGGGCTCAAGGTGTCTACCGGCACTGAGATCGCCACGCCCCGCTGGAGCGGGGCTCGCGATGACGGGAGCCTCGTTCCGCAGGTTACACCTGCGGCTATTCAAATCGCTTCCTTTCAGGGAACCCGAAAACGCCGCACCGAGCCGTTGCCATTACCGCGGGTGTATGAGCACGGGGGTGCCTCCGGCCCTTCGGGGCGGGCACGACTGTTGTGTTCGGTCCTGGGGTTTCGCTTCGCTCCACCCCAGGCTACATGCCTTCGCCCCGAACGGGGCTGAAGCCTCCTCAGGAGGCGACGGAATATAGCCCCGGGTGACGACGCAGGAGGAATCCGGGGTAGCAGGCGCCCACCGAGTCAAGCCCCCGAACGGGGGCGACGGAACCGAGAGTTTGTAGTTCCGTCTTCAGGCGGCCAGGATATCGGCCCCCTCCATCTTCCCCCTCAAGGCGGGACTACAAACGGTCATGCGTAGTACCGGGCCCGTTCTATCACCGGTTCCTCTTCGCCCGGGGATGGCCGGGACGGTTGACAGACCTTGTTGCTCGTGCTATATTTTCATTGAAGGGCAGGTTCGGGCTAGTACTTGAGTTTCTGCCATCGGAACCCCCGAACGGTTGCCATTGTGGGACGTGATCCTGCACTTGAACGGAAGGGAGGATTTCGGGATGCAGTCTGTACGAGCAGTCAGGGTAGCGTTACTGCAGATCGCCTGTGTGATGCTTGTGCTCTTGGCCTGGCCGGAGAGTGCGCGCGCCCAACTGCCCGCCACCATCGACCTCGCAACCCGCGACGAGGACGTGCTGGTCTTCGGCGCAGCAACCGGCGACATCCTGACCGGGTACGGCACGATGGTTGTGGGCGACCTGAACGGCGACG
>CAZGCA010000009.1:38787-92505 GCA_964524145.1 uncultured bacterium
GACCCACTCTTGCCGGAGCCAAAGACGTTGCCGGCATTCTGGGCAGCCAGCCGGACGTGATCATCTACGGGGCGACAGCCGGCGACTCCTTGACGCTGGATTGTGCGATCGCCGCCGGCGACGTCAATGGAGACTTGATCGATGACCTTGTTCTCGGCGCATGTCCGGCCGGCGGTCCCGGTGAGATGCGTTACGAAGCGGGTGAGGCGTACATCATCTACGGGTCAGCAACACTGCCCGCGACGATAGACCTGGCCAACGGCGACGAGGACGTGCTGGTCTACGGTGCTACCGGCGGCGACCATCTGACAGGCAACGGTGCGGTTGTGCTGGGTGACGTCAATGGTGACGGCCTGAACGACATTGTGCTCGGTGCATACGGAGCTTCCGGCCCCGGCGATTTGCGTAGCGAGGCGGGCGAAGCATACGTCATCTACGGGTCTGCGAACCTGCCCGATTCGATCGACCTCGCCAACGGCGATGAAGATGTGACCGTCTACGGTGCCACGGCCCAAGACTACTTGACGCGGTATGGAACCGTTGCGCTCGCCGACGTCAACGGTGACGGCCTCAACGACATCTTTCTCGGTGCGAACCGAGCCGATGGTCCCGGCAACGCGCGCCCGGACGCAGGGGAGGCGTACATCATCTACGGTTCCGCGAGCCTGCCCGCCACCATCAACCTTGGCGCCGGCGATGAAGACGTGACGATCTACGGTGCGACGGCGCAGGACTACTTGACACGCTATGGCATAGCAATCGCCGGTGACGTAAACGGCGACGGACTGGATGATATCGTTCTCGGTACCTATGGGGCCGATGGTCCGGGTAATTCACGCGATGCCGCCGGCGAAGCGTACATCATCTACGGGTCTCGAGATCTGCCCGCGACACTCGATCTCGACGGCAGCGACGAGGACGTCACCATCTACGGCGCAACGCCGGATGACGAGCTGACGCGTTACGGTGCGATAATGTTGGGTGACGTGAACGGCGACGGACTCGACGACATCCTTTTGGGAGCTTACGGTGCCGATGGGCCCGGCGGCACGCGCACCAGCGCCGGCGAAGCGTACATCATCTACGGGGCTCCAGACCTGCCCGGCACACTCGATCTCGCCGGCAACGATGAGGACGTGACTATTTACGGCGCGACGGCACAGGACTTGTTGACGAGGGCCGGGTCCATCGTCGTCGGCGACGTGGATGGCGACGGATTGGACGACATCGTCCTCGGTGCGCAGGGAGCCGACGGACCGGGTGATGGGCGCAGCACGTGTGGCGAAGCGTATATCATCTACGGTTCCGCCATCCTGCCCGGCGCCATAGACCTCGACAACGGCGATGAAGATGTGATCGTCTATGGCCCGGCCGCCGATGGGCTCACAAGCACCGGCGCGATTGTTCTAGGCGACATCAACGGGGACGGACTCGATGACACTATCCTCGGAGAACACCTGGCCGACGGACCCGGCGGTGGCCGCGACGATGCCGGGAAAGCCTACGTCGTTTTCGGGTCTTCAACCGCTTTGTCCGCAACAGTGAGGCAGACCGACCACGACGACGACCCGCTGCCCGAGCACTACCACGCGGCCCGCACGGTCATCGACTACGGGTCGGGGTCCAGCAGCCTTACGACTGTCACGCTGACACGCGATCATGCCGGCGTAAGCCTGCCGGATATGACCAAGGTAGCGGACGTACACTGGCAGGTGACGACGGACCGAACGAACTTCAGCGCGACCCTGACCTTCCACTACCTCAGCTCAGAGCTCGCGGGCATCAACGAGCCCGAACTCGGCGTCTTCTCGTCGCCGACGCTGGGCGGCATATACACGCGACTGGCCACAACGGTCGATGCAGGCAGGAACCGTGCCACCACCACGGGTGTGACGGGGTTATCGCACTTCATCATCCTCGATGCCACCGATGACGACGGCGACGGGCTTCCCGACACGTTCGAGACCGACACCGGCACGTTACTGAGCCCCAACGATACCGGCACCGACCCGGACAATCCCGATACCGACGACGACGGCATGCCCGACGGGTGGGAAGTCGACAATCAGCTCGATCCGCACGACGACGGCTCCGTCGATCCGGATAACGGGCCTACCGGCGATCCCGACGAGGATGAATACTCCAACCTGGGCGAATACCACGGCGGTACCGACCCGCAGGATCCCGACTCGTTTCCGGTACCGGCAACCGCGTCCTGGGCGCTCGCGGTCATTGTCGCCGCAGTCGCGGTCTCGACCCTGGTGGTACGAAGGCGTCGAAGGCGTGCAGCGTAATCCGCGTTCGGCACCGTTGTGACGAAAGGTGACACGCGGTTTGGTCTTAAACAGCTTGACTTCCCCATGGGGCTGTGATACCCTTGATCATGCCTTGGGCAGACGGTCGGGTGTGTGTGCCCGCAGGCCCTTTTATTATCCCCTAGCGGTATAAGAAGAACGCGCGTTTCCCAGAACACGCATAAAACAATAAGGGTTAGGAGTATCCGGGTACCATGAAATACGCTATACTCATTGGTGATGGTATGGCCGATTTCCCGCTTGATGAGCTCGAAGGCCGGACGCCGCTCGACGTGGCAGACGTCCCCAACATGGACGAGATTGTCCGGCGCGGCGTTATCGGCATGGTCTCGACGACGCCCGAAGGTTATCCCCCCGGAAGTTACAGCGGCAACATGTCGCTGCTGGGTTACGATCCGCGCAAATACTATTGTGGACGTGCTCCCATAGAGGCCGCGAACATAGGTGTCGAGTTAGGCGACGACGACGTAGCGTTTCGCTGCAACTGTGTGACCCTGGCCGACGGTAAGATGGACGATTTCAGCGCCGGCAAGATCTCTACCGAGGAAGCAGCTGAACTGATAGCGGCGCTCGACGAGACCCTTGGCCGGGACGGCATATCGTTCCACGCCGGCACGAGTTACCGGCATCTGACGGTCTTCGGCCCGCCGGCCCTCTCTGTGGCTGAACTCGATGCGCTGGCAGAGACCAAGTGTACGCCACCGCACGACATCTCCGGCCAAGCTGTCGAGGGGTATCTTCCATCGGGAAACGGCGCTCGACTGCTGCGCGACATCATGGAGAAGTCCGTCGGCGTCCTTAACGGCCACCCTGTCAACAAAAGAAGGGAACGCGAGAACAAACCGCCGGCGAACTCCGTGTGGTTCTGGGGTCAGGGCAGACGGCCGCGCATGCCGCTGTTCCGGAACGTGTACGGCGTGAACGGCGCGGTCATATCGGCGGTTGACCTTGTGAAAGGGTTCGGCAGATGTCTCGGCCTCGACGTGGTCGAGGTACCCGGCGCGACTGGCTACCTGGATACGAACTACGCCGGCAAGGGCGAATACGCGCTCAAGGTGCTCGAGGGCCACGACTGGGTGTACCTCCATGTTGAGTCTCCCGACGAGGCGAGCCACGAGGGAAGCGCCAAGTTGAAGATTCGCGCCATCGAAGATTTCGACAGGCACGTCGTCGGCACCGTACTCAGAGGCATCGAGACGTTCGGCGACTATCGGATCATGGTGCTGCCCGACCATATCACGTCGATTGCCACGCGAACGCACGCGGGCGAACCGTTTCCATACGCCATGGCCGGCACCGGCATCACGCCGGGTGGCGCGACGGAGTTTTCCGAGAAGTCCGGCGCCAGCGCCGGCACGGACGTTGTAGAAGGCCACACGCTGATGGGTAGGTTAGTCAATAGATCGAGGTAGGGAAAAGCAGTCATGGCACTCATTGTTCAGAAGTTTGGCGGCACGTCGGTCGCCGACCCCAAGAAGATGAAGAACGTCGCGCGCCGGGTCGGCAGGACAAAAGACGAAGGCAACGATGTAATCGTGGTCGTTTCCGCGCCGGGCAAGACGACCGACCAGCTCGTCGAGCTCGCACGGCGCGTCTCGCCCGAGCCGAGCGGCCGCGAATACGACATGTTGCTTTCCAGCGGCGAGCAGATATCGATAGCGCTCTTGGCAATGGCGCTCCACGAGCTTGGGTACGAGGCCATCTCGTTCACAGGCCCTCAGCTCGGCATACGGACGGATACGTCTCACAGCAGGGCCCGGATTCTCTCGATCGACACCGACCGGCTGCGCGAGGAGCTTGCTGCCGGCAAGGTGGTGGTCGTCGCGGGGTTCCAGGGGATCAGCATAGAAGGTGAGATAACCACCCTTGGCCGCGGCGGGTCCGACACGACCGCTGTGGCGCTTGCCGCAGTTGCCGAAGCGGACCTTTGCGAGATCTATACGGACGTTGAAGGCGTATACACCGCCGACCCGCGGGTCGTGCCGCTGGCCAGGCGTTTGGATCGGATATCGTATGACGAGATGCTGGAACTGGCAGGCACCGGGGCGAAGGTGCTGCACCTGCGGTCCGTCGAGTTCGCGAAGAAATATCACGTCCCGTTGCGTGTGAGGTCGAGCTTCACAGAGCAACCGGGGACGCTGGTGACAGAGGAGGTACCGGAGATGGAAAACGTCGTAGTAAGCGGGATCGCGCTCGATGACAAGATAGCGCGAGTCTCACTCTTGGGCGTGCCCGATGTGCCGGGAATAGCCGCCACCATATTCCGCGCGCTGGCACACGAAGAGATCAACGTCGACATGATTGCCCAGAGCGTCGGCAGTGACGGTCTCAACACCGTATCGTTTACGGTGCCCAAGGCGGATCTGAAACGAACGCTCGACGCGCTTGCAGACCCCGAGAAGCAGATCCATGCCGCGAAGGTGGAATCGGACGCAAACGTTGCGATGATTTCCGCCGTGGGTGTCGGAATGAAAAGCCATTCCGGCGTTGCAGCGGAAATGTTCGGTGCGCTCGCGGACGCAGGCATCAACATACTGATGATAAGCACGTCCGAGATAAAGATTTCGTGTATCATCGATAGCAAGTCCAGCAAGAAGGCAATGCAGGTCATACACGGCACGTTCGGCTTGGACAAGTAGAGACCGACATGCCAAGGATCGACATCTACGACACTACCCTGCGCGACGGCGTTCAAGGGGCCGACATCTCCTACTCGGTCGAGAGCCAGTTGCGCATCGTCGAGCGGCTCGACAACCTTGGCGTCAGTTTTATCGAGGCCGGCCAGCCGGAATCGAACCCGAAGAGCAAATCCTTTTTCGCGCGGCTTCGCGAGATGAAGTTGACCCACGCGAACCTTGTCGCGTTCGGCAAGACGCGGCATCCGCGCAGCGCTGTCGAGGAGGACGCAGGGCTCCGGTCTCTTCTCGACGCCGAGACTGAGTGGGTCGCTATTGTGGCGAAATCCTGGGACCTGCACGTCGACAAGGTGCTCGGTATCACGCTCGATAAGAACCTGACCATCATAGACGATACCGTCCGGTTCCTCAAACAAAACGGCCGGTCCGTCATATTCGATGCCGAACACTTTTTCGACGGGTACAAGCACGCGCCGGACTACGCGGTCAAGACGCTCGAAGTCGCGCGAGACGCCGGCGCCGACACGCTCGTGTTGTGCGACACCAACGGGAGCAGCTTGCCGTCGACGGTCGGTGACGTCACGCGCGTCGTGAAAGAGCAGCTCGCCGTGCCTCTAGGCATCCATACACACAACGACGTCGGCATGGCGGTCGCCGCTGTGGTCGCCGCGGTCGAGTCGGGCGCAACACAGGTGCACGGTACGGTCAACGGCTACGGCGAACGGTGTGGCAACGCCGATCTGTGCGCGCTGATCGCTGTTATCGCACTCAAGCTCGGTCTCGATTGCATCCCCCAGGACCGGCTTCGCGGGATAACCGAACTGTCGCACTTCGTCGCCGAGCTCTCGAACATGGCTCCTGACGACAGGCAACCGTTTGTGGGCCGGTTCGCATTCCTCCACAAGGGTGGCATGCACGTCGACGCCGTGGCGAAGGACGCCACAACCTACGAGCATATCGATCCGGAACTCGTCGGCAACAGACGCCGGATTGCCATATCGGAAGTATCCGGCAAACGCAGCGTGATCGAGAAGGCGGACGAACTCGGTCTCGAACTCGGGCGGTCGCACGAGGAAGCCCGCCACGTTCTCGAGCAGGTCAAAGACCTCGAGAGCGACGGGTACCACTACGAGGGAGCTGAAGCGTCGTTCGAGCTGATTGTCAAGAAATCCACCGGCGAGTATCGCTCCTTCTTCGACCTGGCGGGGTTCAGGGTGATCGTCGAGAAACGCGACGACGGCAGGCTGATCTCAGAAGCAACAATAAAAGTCAAGGTTGGCGACAAAGAGGAACACACTGCCGCCGAAGGCAATGGGCCTGTCGACGCGCTTGACCACGCGTTGCGCAAAGCCCTCGAAAAGTTCTACCCGATACTGCGCGAGATGCACCTCACCGACTTCAAAGTCCGCATTCTCGACTCGCAAGCCGCCACCGCCGCTCGAACGCGCGTGCTTATCGAGTCGAGCGACCAACTCCGCACATGGGGGACCGTGGGCGTCTCCGAGAACATCATCGAGGCCTCGTACCAGGCGCTCGTCGACGCGGTCGAGTACAAGCTACTCAAAGATCTCGCCAGCTCGACATAACACACCACTACACGGCTGGCTGGTGCGGAGCCTGGTGGCGTTTGTTCCCTCTCAACCATCCCGTAAACCGGTGCCAGTAGTATACGAGCAGCTTGAGATACTGCACCCAAAGAAACGGTCGCAGCAGCCACGGGTTGTTCCTGAGCAACCGCGACCTGCTCATCGCCCGCAACAGGTTCCGTGGGACGAACCGGTACGTGTGTTGGGTGAGCAGGTACATCCTGTTCCAGAAGTCGAACATGCGCCCGTCGACCGGCGGGGGACTTTGTTCCTCGACCATCCTGGCGATCCGTGTGTTCGGGAAAAGCGATAGTTCCGTCATCCCTCCGTTCAGCCGCATCGGTTTCGGCAACGACAACAGAAGATCGAACGTGTCCCTGCAGTCATCGTCGGTCTCGAACGGATTGTTCGTGATGATATCGTAGTTCGCGCTGATACCGATCCGCGCCATTGTCGCGGCAGTCTCGATGATCTTCTCGCTCTTTGTGGGTCTGGCGTAGAACTGTCGCAGTATCCGCTCGCTGCCCG
The DNA here is from genome assembly GCA_964524145.1 of uncultured bacterium. GTDB lineage: Bacteria > Hydrogenedentota. Next base: position 45,853 of record CAZGCA010000009.1, read on the forward strand.
ACTGGATACCCATCGTGACCGAATGGACGCCGGCCTCCTTGATAAATCTCAACGCGTCCAGGTCGGAATACGCCGGGTGCGTGTTACACCAGAACGGCAACCCAACGTGTTCCCGGTACTGCCTGGCAAACTCTTCCAGCCACTCGACATCGTCCGTGAAGACGTCGTCGTTAAACCGGACATACTCGATGCCGAACCGTTCCTTGGCCTGGCGCAGTTCCTCGATAACGTTGCGCACCGACCGCCGTCTCACCCGCGGCTGCCCGGGATATAGTTTGTGGAGCTGGCTGTTGCAGCAGAACGTGCACGCAAACGGACACCCACGCGCGGTCATACTATCGTACTCGTTATCGTACACGTCGAATCCGTACTCGCGTCTCATTCCCTCTTCGAGCAGGATGTTGTGTTCAGGCGAGTAGTCCGGAAACGGCAGATTGTCGAGGTCCGCCACAAGAGGTCTCAACGGGTTCCTGACGATCTCGCCGTCCCGTTTGACCCAGAGGTTGCGGACGTCCGCATAGTCGCGGTTAGAATCGAGCCTGTCGCACAGCTCGACCATAACCTCTTCGCCCTCGCCCATACAGACCATGTCGGCATGTTCGAGACATCTTTCCGGTTCTATGGTCGGCTCTATTCCGCCCCAGACAGCCGGCACGGAAGGTAACTGCTTCCTGACCGCGCGGGTAATCGCTATCGACGCCTGAAGCGCCACGGTTGTCAGGCTTATGCCGACAAGGTCGGGCCGCATTTCGTCAACGCACTCGATAAACGCGCGTATCTGTTTGTCCTCAGGGGTAGGGGACCAGCCGAGCACGAGCCGCTTGCCGAACTCGTCGACCATCACATGATGGAAACTTCCCGGCTCCTGCAACCGGGGTTTCCACCTCTTCCACAACGTCCTGCCGAAATGTACGGTCGTGGCGTCATGACCTGCCGCGTTCAGGCAGGCACATATCCTGGCGGGTCCGTGTGCGAGCTTGTTGCCGATGGAAACCAGAACGACTCGGGCCATGACGTTTCAAACCCTTCCGGACACAAGGCAAGTGGTGGCGTCACGTGATGGAAACGGGGAGACGGCTCTCACGCTATCCCCAACGCGTCCCGCACAAGCTCCGGGTTGAACCCCGAGCTGTCGTACCCCTTGATCCACTCGCCGTCCACGACAAAGTACGGCACGCCGCGTTTGCCGGTTTTCGCCTCGAGCTCCTCGGCCAGCGACTCGTCCTTGTCGATATACAGTTTTTCTATCTCGACGTTCTGTTCGTCCAGGTACGCCAGCGCGGCCCTGGAATCCCGGCACCACGACGCCACATACACCTTCTTTCCCATCGTTGCGTCTCCTGTTACTGCTCGCGCACCCGTATTACGCACCTGTAGTGTAGGCAACCACCACCCGTTTTTCAACCTCCCACACCCGGCAACTATTCGAAGGTTCGTAATTCCAGCTTAAGGCGGCTAGGATGTTCCTCCCATCTTCCGGCTAAAAAGGGCACTACAGGCGGTACACCCGACAGGAGTGCAATATATAGTGAGACACACTCGCACAACAGCGGCTACGACGGTATATCAAGACAGGAGCGAAGAGTCAAATGAGCCCCTCGACCGGCGAGTTTCAGCATAACGCAATAGCGCAACCCGGCAACCGCGGCCATATAAGGTTCAGAATGAACCACCGTGTGCTCGACACCGGCCGGTTCTACGGCGAGGTGGCGGAACCGTGGCAGGAGACCCGGCTCTTCCGCGGGTTCCGTAACAGGAAGAAGTACGCTTACATCGAACTTCCGCGCGGCCACGACAAGACCGGCGCGGCAGCCTGGGACGCGCTCTATTCGCTCCTGGCGCACGGGCCGGGCCAGCGAATCTATGCCTTCGCAGGCGACAGGGACCAGGCCCGTCTGTTCCTGGACGCCATACGCGGCTACCTCTGGCGCCGGCAGGAGCTATCGCCGGGGGTCGTGGTCCAGAGCAACCGGGTGATGGTTCCCGAACGCGACAGCGTCATCACCGTCGAATCGAGCGACGTACCCAGCTCGTACGGCATCAAACCCACACGGCTCTATCTCGACGAGCTGCACGCGTGGCGCGACGAGGAGCTGTTCGCATCCCTGCTCAGTGCGTCGGGCAAGATACCCCGCTGCAAGGTCATCGTCACCACCAACTGCGGCCACGACAAGACATCGTTCTGCTACCGCGTACGCGAGACCGCGCGCCAGAGCGACCACTGGTACTTCTTCTCCGCGCACGGATGGCTCGCGACCTGGGTGTCCGCAGACTGGATCGAGAGCCAGCGCCAGATACTGAGCGAAGCGTCGTTCCGACGGCTGATACTCAACGAATGGGTCGGCGGCACGGGCCAGTTCGTCCATCCGTCGCTGGTGGACGCGTGCGTCGACCCCGACGTGCACCCGCGCAGACACAGCTCACAGAACCGCGTTGCCATCGCCTGCGACCTCGGCATCACCCGCGACAACACCGCGATAGCCGTTGTCGAACAACAGGACAACGGCTCGCACAGGCTGGTGTGGATGGACGTCTTTTGCGGCAGCGAGGCGGAACCCGTGAACGTGCGCGACGTCGAGAACACCGTGCTCAGCCTGACTCGCGAGTTGCCTCAAGCCGAGACTCTTGTCGACCCGTGGCAGATGCAGGGGTTTTTGCAGGACTGCGACGACGACCGCGTCCAGCCGTTCACCTTCTCCGGCAAGACGCTCAACGAGCTGACCAGCAACCTTCGCTGGCTGGTGAACGTGGGGCGGCTCAAATGGTACCCGGACGCAGGCCGCGTCACGGCCCCGGACCAGGATATCGATCTGGCGGAGGAGATGAAGAACCTTGTGGTACGCGAGATGAGCTACGGGTCACGCATAGACCACGGCCCCGGCCACAAGAGCGACCGGTGCATGGCGTTGGCCATGGCATGCTGGCACCTGACACTCTCCGACCGCAACCCCAAGCCCGCCGCACCGCCGCTATTCAGCCTCGCCCTCGTCTCCGACTCGACCCTCGGCAGATGATGAAACGATAGGTGCCACGCTCAGACCTGTTTGCGGGAGGCAATCGGTTGCTATCTCGCGAGTGAGATCTTATTGTGAAGACTCCTCAGAGATGTGCTCCTGTGCGTTTCTTCTTTGGTCTCAAAGTGAGTGGTTCCGGAAGGCGGATCCGTTGGAAAGCCGGAACCTTGCCGAAGACCCCGACCACCGCAACACACTCGAGACGATGCGCGAACCGCTCGACCGCTGGATGTGCGACACAAACGATGATCCGATGGAAGACGTGATGTGTTCCGAGGAACCGGGCGAGTAGCCGCTGGTTGTCAGTTATCAGCAGCCAGTTGTCAGTGCGGGGGTTCGGTTCTGGGTCTCCGCCTGTGCGGGGACGACGAGAGTGCGGTGCTCGGGAGAACGGTTGGGTGTTGTCGCGCTAACAGTGTTTGGCAGGCCCCCTTGGGTCTTTCCCGGAAAGGCGGGAATCCAGGATTTGTGGGCGAGGTGGCACGAGCACATATGTTCCGGGCTCGTCGATTACGAGCACGAGCAGGAGCACGGAGTCTGTGAAGGAATCAGCAGCTAGGCTCGTCGCTAGTTGCCAGTAACGAAGGGGGAATCTACCTGGAATCCGAAACTGACAACTAACAACTGACCACTGACAACTTGGTTCTTGTTTTGTTTGACATTGGCGGGCGGGAAGAGGTAGAATAACGTGGCCGTCGGTTGGGGAGGATGGCGTTTGTGCCGCCTGGCGAGGTTGACGTGCGTTTCTGGGTGTTTAAAGAGTGGAGGAGAGTTGGGCGCGAGTTGCGCGTATAGTTGGAAGCTGTAGGCGGTGAAGAAACTCTCGTTCCGTGGCGGGATACACGTTCCCGAACACAAGGAACTTTCTGAGCATAAACCCATCGAACGGGCGACCCTGCCGGAGAAGGTGGTCATTCCGGTCCACCAGAATATCGGCGCACCTGCGAAGCCGGTCGTCTCCGTCGGCGACAAAGTGAAGGTCGGCGATAAGGTAGCCGACGCGGGCGGGTTTGTCTCCGTGCCGATGCACGCGTCGGTTTCGGGCGAGGTGACGGCACTAGCGCAACACCATCATCCCGCACTCGGCAAACGTGTGCTCGCAATCGAGATAACCTCGGACGGCGAGGACCTGTGGGTCGATATGGACCCGTTCCCGGTGGAACAGATCTCGACGCTGTCGCCCGACGATATCAAGGAAAAGGTTACCAATGCGGGTATCGTGGGCATGGGGGGAGCGGCGTTCCCGACGCATGTGAAGCTCTCGCCTCCGAAGGACAAGAAGATAACGACGTACCTGCTCAACGGCGCAGAGTGCGAGCCGTACCTGACGTGCGACGACAGGCTGATGATCGAGCGGCCGAAGGACGTCGTGCGCGGGCTGCGCCTCATGATGCGGGCCGGCGGCGTGAGCGAGGGGATAATCGGCATCGAGGAGAACAAACCGGACGCTATCGAGGCGGTCGGAAACGAGGTCAAGAAGGACCCCGCGATCTCGCTCGTGGTGCTCAAGGTGAAATACCCGCAGGGCGCCGAAAAGCAGCTGATCAACGCGATCGCCGGTCGGCAGGTGCCGTCAGGCGGGCTGCCGATGGATGCAGGCGTCGGCATCAACAACGTCGGGACGGCGGTGGCGGTCGCGGACGCCGTGCTTCGCGGCAAACCGTTTGTGGAACGGGCGGTCACGGTGACGGGCCACGGTGTCGCGGAACCGAAGAACCTGCTGGTGCGTATCGGGACTTCGTTCTCGGACCTTATCGAGCAGTGCGGCGGGTTTAGCGGGCTGCCCGGCAAGGTGATAATGGGCGGGCCGATGATGGGCATAGCGCAGTACTCGCTGGACGTGCCGGTACTGAAAGGCACCTCGGGCATACTCGTGATGAGAGATGACGAGGTCGAGGTCGCCGACTACGAGACGTGCATCCGGTGCGGTGCGTGCGTCCGCGCGTGCCCGATGGGGATCGTGCCGAGCAGGCTGGGTATGCTGGCGGAATCGTGGGAGTTCGATCAGGCGAAGGCCGAGAATATTCTCGACTGCGTCGAGTGCGGTTGCTGCACGTACGTCTGCCCGTCGAAACGGCCCATGGTACACTGGTTCAAGTTTGCCAAGGGCGAGCTGATGAAGCAGACCGCAAAGGAACTGGTGAAGGCCGCGCTTGCTGAGACGGAAAAGAAGTAGACCGATGATAGATCTGAAAGACGACCTTATCGTTTCGACGTCGCCTCATGTGCGAAACGAACTGACGGTGCAGCGCGTGATGGGCGACGTGCTGATCGCGCTGGCGCCGGCGTTTATCATTTCCGTCTACTTCTTCGGGTTGCGCGCGCTGTTGCTTGTGGCGGCGGCGGTGGTGGCGGCCGTGGCGACAGAAGCCGTCGCGCAGAAGATAATGAAGGTGAAGATCGCGGTCTCGGACTTGAGCGCGGTTATCACCGGGGTGTTGCTCGCATTCAATCTGCCGGCCGGAACGCCGTTGTGGATGGCGGCCGTGGGATCGATAGTGGCTATAGGCGTCGCGAAGATGAGCTTCGGCGGGCTTGGCAAGAACATATTCAACCCGGCGCTCATCGGCAGAGCGGTCCTGCTCAGCTCGTTCCCCGTGGTGATGACCAAGGGCTGGCTCAAACCTCTCTGGTACTCCGAGCCGGGGTACAGCTTCCTGTCGATCTCGGTGGCTAACCCGGACGGAAGCGCGCTTGACGCGATAAGTTCCGCGACACCTCTTATCAAGACGGGACCGGCGGACCCGGCGTCGCTGCTCGACCTTGTGTTGGGGAGGTGCGGCGGGTGTATCGGCGAGACGTGTGCGGTAGCTCTCATTATCGGCGGGCTGTACCTGTTGTTGCGCGGCCATATATCATGGCAGATGCCGCTGGGGTATCTCGGCTCGTTCTTCGTCCTGATGTTGTTGCTGGGCGGCGATGGAGCCGAGGGCGCGGTCAGACATCTTTTCATGGGTGGACTGATGCTTGGCGCGTGGTTCATGGCCACGGACATGGTGACGAGCCCGCTGACCTCGCGCGGCCAGTTGGTGGGCGGGGTGTTGTGCGGTCTGCTCACGTTTGCGATACGGCTGAAGGGCGGGTATCCGGAAGGGGTCTCGTACTCGATACTCATAATGAACGCGGCGACACCGCTTATCGACAAGGTGACGGTCCCGAAGAAGTACGGAGCGGTCAAGAAAAATGCCTGAGACGGCGAAGCTGGTAGTTGTGCTGGCCATCATATGCGTTGTTGCTTCCGGCGGTCTGGCGCTCGTGAACGCTGCTACAGGAGAGAAGATTGCGGAGCAGGAACGCCTGAAGGAAGAGATGCTGCGCGCTGAGGCGCTCGTCGGTCCGGGCGAAGAGGTCGAATTCGGCGAGCCGAAACCGTTTGACGACGGCGAGTATTTCGAGGGGTATGTGGACGGGAAGCTGGTCGGGTATGTGTTCGGGACGGTGGCACGAAAGGCTTACAACGAGCCTGTAAAGATTGTCGTCGGTGTGGATCCTGCGAAGACGAAGCTCACCGGAGTGAGGATCAGGTCGCAACGCGAGACCCCGGGACTGGGCGCGTTTATGGTGGTGGTGAGGAGCGGCGAGCAAGAGCCATGGTTCCTGAGGCAGTTCAGGAACGTCCCTCTCGAGAAAGTCTGGTTGAAGAAGGATAACCAGGCTGGCGAGATCGACGGGATAACGGCAGCGACCATATCCTCCCGCGCGGTGACCGACGCTGTGCGCGAGTCGTTCGAGAAGTTTGTGCAAGCCACCGGGGAAACCAAGGAAGACGTAGGATGAATGCGGGCAGGGAGTTCACGAAGGGCATCTGGACCGAGAACCCCGTGCTACGGTTGATGTTAGGGTTGTGCCCGACGCTCGCAGTCTCGACGGCGGTTGTCAACGGGATAGGCATGGGAATCGCGGCGACGTTCGTGTTGCTGGGTTCGAATATCGTCATCGCGCTGATCCGGGGGGTAATACCAGCCAAAGTGCGCATCCCGTGCTACATAGTGGTGATCGCGACGTTCGTGACGATAGCCGACCTTACGATGCACGCGTACACGCCGCAGATACATGAAGCGTTGGGCATATTCCTGCCGCTTATCGTGGTGAACTGCATCATACTCGGCCGTGCCGAGGCGTTCGCGTCGAAGAACTCGGTCACGATGTCGGTTCTGGACGCGTTGGGCATGGGGCTCGGGTTCACGCTGGCGCTGCTGGCGCTGGCGACGGTGAGAGAGCTGCTGGGGACGGGCGGACTGGATTTGCGGGCGTTGGCGTTTCAGATTCCGCGATTCAAGCCTGCGATAATCATGATACTGCCGCCGGGAGCGTTCGTGACGCTGGGCATTATGATGGCCGGCATGAACAAGCTGGCGGAGTTGCAGGAGAAGAAACGGCTGCAGCGTGCCGCTGAAGAGAAGCTCGAGGAGAAGCAGGAGGAAGCGTAATGGACGTCGGGCACCTTCTTGTCATAGTGTTGGGGGCGGTGTTCATACACAACTTCGTGCTCAACAGGTTCCTCGGTATCTGCCCGTTTATCGGCGTATCGAAGAAGATAGACTCGTCGATAGGCATGGGCATGGCCGTCGCGTTCGTGATGACGCTGGCAGGCGGGGTGACGTGGTGCGTACACCACTTTCTGCTTGTGCCGCTCAACGCCACGTTTCTGCAGACGGTGAGTTTCATATTGGTGATAGCCGCGTTGGTCCAGCTCGTCGAGATGTTCCTCCAGAAAAACAGTCCGACACTGTACTCGGCGCTCGGGATATACCTGCCGCTGATAACGACGAACTGCGCGGTAATGGGTGTGGCGCTGCTGAACATACGCGAGGGGTACAGCTTGATTGAGGCGCTGATATTCTCGTTCAGCGCGGCGGTCGGGTTCACGCTGGCGCTTCTCCTGATGGCGGGCATTCGTGAACGGCTCGAGCTGGTGCAGGTACCGCGCGCGTTTCGCGGCGCGCCCATAGCGTTTATCGTAGCGGGATTGATGGCGATAGCGTTTATGGGATTCGCAGGAATGAAGCTGTAGGCAATGCAAAATGCAGAACTGACAATCAGAAAGTAGTAGGTAGAATATAGCAGGTAGAATGTAGGGGCGGAGAGTCAGGTTAGAAGCTAAGAAATGACAACTGACAATGCGGATTGATCGAGGGTGGGAACGTGGACTGTGATCCGAGGAGAGTTTTGAGTTGTCAGTTTTGCATTTTGCATTTTACATTGCGCGAAGCGCGAGGTTATTGACGTGGCGATTCTGTATGCGATACTGATTCTGGGCGGTCTGGCAGTCCTGCTGGGAGTGGGACTGGCTGTCGCCTCGATAAAGTTTGCGGTCGAGGTAGATCCGCGTGTTGAAGCTATCGAGGAGGCACTGCCGGGGGCGAACTGTGGTGCGTGCGGGTACGCGGGATGCACGGGATATGCTGAAGCGATTGTGAAGGACAACGCGGCAGTAAATTTGTGCATACCGGGGAGCGGGAGCGTGGCGGCAGCGATAGCCGAGATCATGGGCGTCAAGGCCGAGGACGTGGCGGCGTTGGTGGCGAAGGTCAGGTGTCGCGGCGACTACGAGACGTCCGAGGTGAAGTACGAGTACGACGGCGTGATGGACTGCCGGGCCGCGGTAATCATACACGGCGGGCCGAAAAGCTGCATTTACGGGTGCCGGACGCTCGGAACCTGCGCGAACGTGTGTCCATTTGGCGCGATCGACCATGCCGGACCCGGGCACATACCCGAGATCAATTTCGATAGATGTACGGCATGCGGCCAGTGTGTCGAGGCGTGCCCTCTGGGAATCATCGCGCTCGTGCCGGAGAAGAACTCCGTCCACGTGCTCTGCGTGTCCCACGACAAGGGCAAGGCCGTGAAAACGGTGTGTAAGGTCGGGTGTATCGGTTGCGGTGCCTGCGAAAAGGTGTGTCCGTTCGATGCCATCCACGTGGTTGACAACCTTGCGGTTATCGACTACGAGAAATGTACCCAGTGCGGGTTGTGTACTGCGAAATGCCCGACCAAATGCATCGAGGGCGAGCCGCGAGCCGAGCGTGCCTATATCGACGAGAACTGCATAGGCTGCGGCGTCTGCGCGAAACATTGTGTCGTGGAAGCCATCTCGGGCGAGAAGAAGCAGCGGCACGTAGTCGATGTCGAGAAGTGCATCGGATGCGGTGTCTGCGTCGAGAAATGTCCTCCGAAGATTCATGCTGTCTCGCTGGTCAAGCCGGATGAGATGGCTGCAGTAGCAGAGTCACAGACCGCCGGCGCGGAAGACGATTCGGCTTAGTCGCGCAAAGGAACCCGCCGGCATTCATTCCTTACGAGAAGCCGTTCCCTGGCCCGTGGCACGATTGGTGTGGGCGAAGCGGGTTATGCCCTGCTATCGGCGTAGATTCCCCCGGCGGCGACCTTCTCGCCCTTGCGCCTGAGTTGCGATAATCGGTCAAGCATCTCGTGCGCGGTCAAGTACTTTTTGTGAAGGTTTGTCAAGACGCTGACGGTCAAATCGAGTGGCGCCTCGCACCCATGATCGAGCGGCAGCCCGCCCATTGAGGTCGGAAGCGGCTGACCGTACGGCCCGGCCGCAGCCGTGAGAAACCTTTCACGTACCCGCAAGAAGTAGCGTTTGACAACTTCGGGGTGAAGGATGCAGAGAAACCGGCCGCCACCCGTGTGGCCGATGCCGCTTTCATGAAGGTCATACTCCGCACGCGTCTCGGCGAGCACGCGACCCGACATGCAGATGAGCTCGTCCCGTTTCTCCTTGCCGTATTTGTCGAGAAACTCGTTCAGATGCAATATGTCGATGCCCGCGAGAGCGAACCGCTCGTCGCGACCGAGCCGGTAGGTGATCTCGTTTCGTATCGTTCGAGTGTCCAGCAATCCGGTCAGGAGGTCCAGAGATCCTCTGCGGCTGTAGACCTTGAGCACTGCCCGGATACTCTCCTCGAGAGCAGCGAATGCGAACGGTTTGGGGATGTAGTCGTCGGCCCCTTGTTTGAGCCCGTGGACGAGTTCCTCCTCCCCCGCCATGGCCGTCAGCATGATGACCGGTGTGAGGTACAGCACGGGGTCCCTGCGGATACGGCGGCATATCTCGAACCCCCCCAATCGAGGCATCATGACGTCCAGAATGACAACGTGCGGCCGTTCTTTTTTCGCCACATTGAACGCCAATGTGGGGTCTGTCACCACGCGTGTTCTATAGCCGCACTCGGCAAGCTTATCACCCAGCAATCGGGCGAAATCCTCCTCATCATCTACTATGAGTACACTAGCGCGCGCCATTTTCCCTTACCTCCTAGCCCCTCTACGTTTACATCAAATATACCTATGAGACCACTATTGCCACTGTATATTAAACACTGCTGCTGGCCCAGAAGTCAATGCTCCCGTTGCCGCTGAACCGCCGCAGGGTGCAACAAACGCAACAGCGAGAAATCAGGCACCTACGCGTTTCGAGCTATTCCGTCCCTTCGCCGACTACTGCCTTTTTACGAGGCCACGTGTGCCGAACGTCGTATCGGGGAATCTGCTCCTTCCGCTTCTCGATCGTCACTCTTGCTCACTACTTCCCGTGTAACCAAATTCTACCCGAATTCCGCCGGAGTTGTCAAGCCGCAGAGCCTCCGGATTTCAAGACTCTTTGATAATGTCCTCATGCATCGCCAGCGGCCCTACCCGTGGATCGTAGGCCGTCGAGGTTCAACCCCGGCAGGAGTTCAAGAAAAGGCCCGAAACCATGGGTAAACGAGGTATGCAACCTCTCCAGGGTAGCTGCGTTTGGTGCATCCTCCTCACGGGTAGCGGCGGAACTCATCGGAAGGTCAACATAGTGTTGAAATCCTGCTGTCGAACACCGATAATGTCCGAGGAGGTGTGAGAAATGGCTGGAGAAAAACGTTCGCAACGGTTGCTGTTCATATTCCCGCATCCGGATGATGAGTCGTACGGGTGCGGCGGCACGATAGCGAAGTATCTGCAGGAGGGCAAGACCGACGTCTTCCTGCTCACGCTTACGCGCGGCGAGGCGTCGAGCCAGGGCCCCAAGCTCGGGTTGACCCCGGAGCAGATGGGCGAGACGCGGTCGCGCGAGATGGCCGAGGTGGCCAGGGTGTACGGGTTGACGGAACTGTTCCTGCTGGACTTTCCCGATAGCGGTCTCGAGAGGCTCGACCCGCGCGATATCGAGTCGGCAGTCACGTCGATCGTCCTCAAGGTCGAACCGCAGGTGGTTGTCACCCATCCGCCGCACGGTATCTCGGGGTTCATCGACCACATCGTCACGCACGCGGCGGTCAAACGCGCGTTCGTCGAGTTGCGCGAACAGAGCCCGCACGTTCGACGGTTGGCAATGACCTGCGTGCCCGACCAGCTGGTTGCGCTGGCGCCCCGACCATTGCACGGCGAACCGGTCGAGAAGATGGATTGCCGGATGCACGTCGAACAGTACCTCGACTACAAGCGGCGCGGGCTCGAGGTCCAGACAAGCGTCGTAGCGGTGACGGAAAGCGATAACGTGGCCAACCTTCTCATGCAGCCCTACGAGTACTACCGCTTCTTCCAGGAACGGTTCACGCCGCCGCTCGACGACCTGTTCGCTGGCCTGCCGGAGTGAAAGAAACCGTTCAACGCGACAGAGGAGGCTGACCGCGCCCCCTCAGGAAAGAAAGACGGGCATATCGTAGCTGCAATATGGGACACCCGGCACCCGGTTCAGTCGTCCCCGGACGACATGATGAATCGTGGCCCGTTGCGGCAAACATGAGAGTTGTCCGGAGCCGCGCCCCGTGACGTTGACAAGACGTCGGGTTCCGATCTAAGCTTAGGTTGTGCGAGTCATCAGAACGGATAGAGAACCGAGGTGATGCCGATGCATTCCATATTCACCACAGCCACAAGGATCGTGTACGGGCGAGGAAGTATAACCGCGATCGGGACACAGCTCGTGCGACCGGCCAAATGCGCCTTGGTCGTCACGGGCAAACGATCGATGCGCGAGTCGGGCGTTCTTGACCGTGTTATCGCCTTGCTCAACGAAAGCGAGATAAGCGCCGAGACCTTCCACGGAGTGGAACAAGACCCTTCGTTCGAGACCGTGGACAGTTGTGCAAAGGCGGCACGGGATGTCAACGCTGATCTCGTCGTCGGGCTTGGCGGCGGAAGCACGGTCGACGCGGCAAAGGTGGCGGCATTTCTCGCGCGGCAGGGCCTGCCCGTAAAGGAGTTTTTCGAAGGCTTGCCGGTGGTCGCGAAAGGGCTCCAGTTCGTCGCTGTTCCCACGACGGCGGGAACAGGTTCGGAGGTTACGAAGAACGCGGTGTTGACGGACAGGCAGCGCGGCATCAAGAGCAGCATCCGCGGCGATTGTCTGATGGCCGATGTAGCTATAGTGGACCCCGAACTGACAGTGACCGCGCCTCCAAACGTGACGGCGCAAAGCGGTATGGACGCCCTGACGCAGGCGATAGAATCGTATGTGTCGAGGGGAGCCGGCGCGTTGACCGATGCGTTGGCGGCGGGAGCGGTCGCAGCGATAAGTTCCAATCTCGTCGAGGCTTACAACGACGGCGCGAACATCGAAGCACGCGACCACGTCATGATGGGCAGCCTGATGGCCGGTATGGCGCTCGCAAACGCGCGTCTCGGCGCAGTCCACGGTTTGGCACATCCGCTTGGCGTCACGTTCAAGATACCGCACGGTCTTGTGTGCGCCATTCTGTTGCCGCACGTGGTACGGTTCAACCTTGAGGGCGATTACGAGCTTGCGCAACCGACCGCTGCGAAGTACGCCGCAGTGGTCCGGATGCTCGCGGAAAAAGGAAAAGGCAAACGCTCGGCGGCACGTTTGCCGGAACTGGTCGAGTCTCTCAACGAGACGCTTGGCATCACACAGCGGCTGGGCGATTTCGGTGTCGAGGAGAAGCACCTGGCGACGGTCGCCGAACAGAGTCTTCCGTCTGGTTCGCTGAAAGCCAACCCGCGCCCGGCATCGCAGGAAGAGCTTATCGAGATACTCAAATCGGCACTGTAGCTTGTGCAGGGCAAGAGGAGACGGAACGAGATGGATAGAGTCAACGAGTTCGATCTGGGGTACCGGCACGAAGACCACGGCCCGAAATACTTCTTCCGGGGCGACAGGTTCGAGTGGGGTGTAATACGGCTGTTGCCCGGCGACACTCTTGGCGGCCACTCCCACAACGAGGTCGAGGAGACATTCTATTTCCCGGAAGGAACGCCGGTGATGATCGTCGACGGTGAAGAACACCGCGTCAGAGCGGGCGACGTCTTCAAGCTCAGCCCCACCGAGACGCACGATATCCGGAACGATACGGGCCAGCCGATAAAGCTGATCTTCATCAAGTGCCCGTATATTCCGGACGACAAGGTTCCGTTGGCATAACTGTGTGATCGAGCAACAACGATGTAGCGGAGGAAGGATAGATGGCGAAGAAGGTTCGGGTCGGGGTTGTCGGGTGCGGCAAGATAGCGGAGTTTCTGCACGTTCCCGAGTACGTGCGCTGCGAGAAGGCGAGGCTCGTTGCTCTCTGCGATGCCAAGATCGCCAACGCGCGGGCGCTCGCAAAGACGTACGGGGTTGCCAAGGTGTACAAGAGCCACAAGGAGATGTTCGCGCGCGAGAAGCTCGATGCCGTCAGCGTCTGCCTGCCAAACTACCTTCACGCGCCCGTGACGATAGACGCGCTCAACGCCGGGATGCACGTGATGGTCGAGAAACCGATGGCCATGACCAGCGCCGAGGCGAAGCGTATGATCAGCGCGGCACGCAAGAACAAGCGGTTGCTGATGGTCGAGCAGGCACAGCGATACTATCCCGTGCATCTCAAAGCCAAGGAGATCGTCGACAGCGGAATGTTGGGCCGCATACTCTACGTCTCCACGATGTTCGGCCATGGCGGGCCCGAAGCCTGGAGCCCGGAAGGCAAATGGTTCTTCGACAAGAAACAGGCCGGCTTCGGCACTGCCGCCGACCTCGGCGTCCACAAGGCCGACCTCATCAGGTTTATCACCGGCAAGGAGGTGGCGGAGGTGTCCGCGTATACGGCGTTGCTCGAGAAGACCGACACGGACCTCGAGGACAACTTTGCCGCGGCGCTCAAATTCACGGACGGCACGCTCGGCACGCTCGGGTCGAGCTGGACGGTCAAAGGAGGGTCGTGCGACTACATCGTACTGCACTGTGCCAACGGCATGCTGCGTGTCTGTCAAATACCTGACAAACCGCTCGTAGCTGCGCTGGAATACCCGCAGTGTACCATAGAGTTCGAGGTGAACACGTTTCCCGTGTGCCCCGACGGCACATGGGATCTCCACGTCATGGACAACTTCGTCAACGCCATACTCGGCGAGGAGGAGCCGCTGGTGACCGGGGAAGACGGCAAGAAGGCGCTCGAGATCATCCTGGCCGCGGTCAAATCCGCCAAAGAAGGGGTGTCGGTCAAGGTCGGCTGACAAGATGCGGCCCACTAAAGATCGGCCGGGGCGAGATCACGTATGACGAGAAAGCTGAAGATATTGTTGGCAGCGTCGGAGATTGTGCCGTTTGCCAAGACGGGCGGTCTGGCGGACGTTGCGGGGTCGTTGCCAAAAGCGCTGGCTGACCTGGGCCACGACGTGCGCGCGATTATGCCGTTGTATCGGGGGATTGTGCCGGAAGACGCCGCACCGGACATTGTCGAACGGGCGATCCCGATCATCATCGAGGGTGTGGAATATTGCGGCGCGCTGCGCCGGGGATGCTACCCCGGAACCGATATTCCCGTCTATTTCGTTGATTTCCGGAAGTTTTTCGAGCGAGAGGGCATCTACCAGAGCGGACCTAAAGGCTTTGCGGACAACCTCGAACGATTCTCGTTCTTTTCCCGGTTCGCGCTCGAATCGCTCAGGCGACTCGACTGGCGACCTGACATCATCCACTGCAACGACTGGCAGACCGCCCTGATGTGCGCCCATCTCAAGACGACGCTTTCGGACGACCCGTTCTTCGCTTCCGTTGCGACGGTCTTCACAATACACAACCTCGCGTTCCAGGGGCTGTGTCCTTCGGAACAGTTTCCACTGACGGGGCTCGACGAGAAACAATTCGATACGAACGGGCTGGAGTTTCACGGGCAGGTGAACCTTATGAAAGCGGGCTTGATCTTCGCGGACATTATCAACGCCGTAAGCGAACAGTACAGCCGCGAAATACAGACTCCGGAGTTTGGGTGCGGGCTCGAAGGGCTGCTTGCATCGCGGGGCGACGACCTGTACGGCGTGTTGAACGGCATAGACTACGATGTATGGAACCCGGCCACCGATAGCCTTATTCCCGCGAACTACAGTCCCGACGACCTCAGCGGCAAAGAGACCTGTAAACGCGACCTGCAGGCCAGGAGCAACCTTCCACAGGTCGACGTGCCTCTTTTCGGCACGATATCACGGCTCGCCGACCAGAAGGGGTTCGACCTGTTGAAGGAGATCGCCGCCGACTTTCTCGCCGAGGACGTGCAGTTCGTGCTGCTGGGCACCGGCGAACCGGAGTATCACGAGTTCTTCGAGAGCCTGGCTGCCGGGTTCCCGGAGAAGGTGGCGGTCAACCTCACGTTCGATAACACGCTCGCGCACCAGATCGAGGCAGGCGCCGACGTCTTCCTCATGCCGTCGCGGTTCGAGCCGTGCGGTCTGAACCAGCTTTACAGCCTGAAGTACGGGACGTTGCCGCTCGTGCGAAAGACCGGCGGTTTGGCTGACACAATCGTCGACGCCGACGCGCCAGCCGGCCCGGACCGGTCTCCGAACGGGTTCGTTTTCGACCGGTACGATTCCGGGGCGCTGCTGGCAACGATCAAACGCGCCATCGCGCTCTATCGCGACAGAGACGCTTGGCACAAACTGCAACGGACGGGCATGGAACAGGACTTTTCCTGGGCGCGCTCCGCCCGGCACTACACGACATTGTATGAAAAAGCTATCGCCAAACGCCGCGTGTGACCGGCTCGGCAAAGGGTTGGCTGCAGGCAGCGAGGATATCGAGACGCTGACGGAGACCGAGCAGGAGACCGAGCTGCTCGGGTCGGCGCTGGCTGCGTGCCTCGTGCAAGGAGACGTCGTTGCGCTGGTGGGCGAGCTTGCCTCCGGCAAGACGACGATCACGCGCGGTATAGCTCGCGGGCTCGGCGTTCCCGACGCCGTCCCGATAACCAGCCCGACGTTCACTCTGATCAACGAGTATCACGGCTCGATGAACATCTATCACGTTGACACGTACCGACTTAACCGACCTGAAGAGTTTGTCTCGCTTGGCTATGAGGAGCTGCTCGACCCCGACGGGGTCACCGTCATAGAGTGGGCAGAGAAGATAGAGGATCTTATCGTGGGGGAGTACTGGCGAGTCGATCTGAGCCACGCGGGCGAATCCTCACGCAGGATCGCCATCCGCCGCATTTCTCCCTCCCTCAATCGCTGAACTCTAAGAAAAGTCCATGCTGTACGTTATATAGGGTGAGGAACACGTGGAAGCCCCGGGGAACTGATGATGACGACACGTGATGCGGCCTTTACGGAATGGGTCCGGTCGACCCTGGACCGGTATGAAGGCCCTCTCATCCGCTATGCCGCGCGGATTACCGGCGACCACGAACAGGCACGGGACGTCGTGCAGGACACGTTCCTGCGCCTGTGGACGGCCGAACGGCCGCGCGTCGAGGACCACGTTGGCGAGTGGCTGTTTACGGTATGCCGCAACCGCGCCATCGACGTGGTCAGAAAGGAACGTCGCATGGACCAGTTGACCGAAGCGCAAGCGGCGCAGTGCGAAAGCCGCGAACCAACCCCGGCGGCGGTGGCCGAACGCCGCGAAACCACGAGCCGGGTGTTGCGCGAGCTCGAGACGCTCGCCGAGAACCAGCAGGAAGTTATCCGGCTCAGGTTCCAGAACGGTATGTCCTACAAAGAGATCAGCCGAATCACGGGACATTCCGTCTCGAACGTCGGATTCCTTATCCACACGGCAATCAGAGCCCTTCGACAACGGCTCCGGGGCGAGTTTGACCTGGCCCGGGAAGCAGGAGGGAGCGTATCATGACTGACAAATTCGATGTAGACGACCGCAGATTGACCGCCTACGTGCTCGGCGAACTGAGCGAAGACGAACGCGTCGAGATCGAGGCCGAGCTTGCAAGGAACGAAGCGGCGCGCGAAACCGTAGCCGAGATCCAGGCCATGGCGGGCCTGTTGACCCGGGAACTGCAACAGGAACCTGCTGCGGAACTCTCGCCGGGGCAGCGTGCGGCCGTCCTGCGGGGACCCGAACGAAAGGCGCGGACGCCGCGGTTCGGACTTCTTCCCCGGTTCGCGACAGCCCTCGCGGCAGGTCTGGTTCTTGTGGCGGGCGCGGTGTACCTTTCCGTTCAGCAACGAGGTCGACTCGAGCCGGCTCTCCAGATCGCGAAAGTTGCGGACGAGGAAGCCGAATCGAGCAGGAGAGCTCGCACAGTAGCTCCCCCTGTAGCGAAGGAAAGTCCGACCAGAGGAAGACAACTGGATCAACCGGCTGCACAAGTTGGAGACCGGACTGTCTCGACGGCGCCAATTCAACCAGTTCCGCCGAAACTGGAGCTGGGGTTTGTCACCCGTTCCGAAGTGGCACCGCTGGCAGCACCGTCGGCTCCAAAGGAGGCGTTCTTCTCGGACAAGGTTGCCGGTGTGGAAGAGGCCGTTACGGGCCTGGGCGTCCCAGTGTCCGGTGTGCAGCTTCATACCGAGCAGGCCGAGAAACCCAAAGTCGCCGTTCTCTTGCCCAAGAGGGTGTCTGAGGCAGATGTTACCACGGAGCAGGCACCGCTTTTCCGTCCACTTAACATGCCTGTTGGTGCTGCACGCGGAGGTGGCATGGGCGGCGGTGGCGGTGCCATGGGCGGCATGGGCGGCGGTGGCGTGGGCGGTGCCTCAGTACATGATCTGCGCACGCAGGGCGGCCAAGCAGCGATGGTAGGCGGCGGGATAGGGGACGGCTTGCGTGGCGGCGGCGTCACTAGTAACGGCCAGTTTGGCGTCTATTCCGACCAAATGACGGTTGCTCGCAACGAAGGCGAGAGACTCCGCGCGCTGGGCTACATAACAAGAAAAGAGGATCGCAAGAACGTCAAGGGAACCACTCTGCAGGCACCCTTCTTTGGGCAGACTGCGAGCGGTGAAGGCGTTGGCAGCGAGCGCTTGGTGATCATCAGGAACCTGGGTGATGCCCGCGAGAAGCTGGACGCCGCCATCGAGCGCCGCCTTCATTATGAGCTGCCCGATGATGGCTCGCGGGGTGCGGGACGGTCGGAAGGTTCCGGGACGGAAACCTACGAGTTTATCGTGGGCAACCCGTTCCGGAAGGTGGCCGACGCGGCTCGGTCGACGTTCTCTATCGACGTCGACACGGCTTCGTACGCCAACGTGCGCCGGTTCCTGAACCAGGGGCAACTGCCCCCGAAACCCGCCGTGCGCATCGAGGAGATGGTCAACTACTTCGCGTACGACTACCCGCAGCCGAAAGGCGACGTTCCCTTCTCGGTCAACGTCGAGGTGGCCGCGTGCCCGTGGAAACCCGAGCATAAGCTTGCGCGTGTCGGCTTGAAGAGCAAAGACATACAGATGGACGACCGGCCCGCGGCAAACCTGGTGTTTCTGCTCGACGTGTCCGGGTCGATGAAGGACGAGAACAAGCTGCCGCTGCTCAAGAAAGCCATGGCGCTGCTCGTCAAGAGACTGGGCAAAAGCGACCGGGTGGCGATTGTCACGTACGCGAACGATGCGAGGCTCGTGCTCGACTCGACCGCCGCGGGCAAGAAACAAACCATACTCAACGCAATCGACCGCCTGAACGCAAGCGGCGGCACGAACGGCGCGGCGGGAATCGCGAAGGCGTACGATATCGCCGCGGACAACTTCGTCAAGGGCGGGATCAACCGGGTCATCCTGGCCACGGACGGCGACTTCAACGTGGGTGTCACGGAACGTTCCGAGCTCGTTGACCTCATCGAGGACCGGGCCGGGACGGGCGTGTTTCTCACGGTGCTCGGGTTCGGCACGGGCAACCTCAAGGACGCCAACCTCGAGGCCCTGGCCGACAAGGGCAACGGCCATTACGCCTACATCGACGCGTTCAACGAGGCCCGGAAGGTGCTGATGGAGCAGGTTGGCGGCACGTTCTTCACCATCGCGAAAGACGTCAAGATACAGATCGAGTTCAATCCCGGTCGGGTGGACGCGTACAGGCTTATCGGGTACGAAAACAGGGTGCTTGCCGACCGCGACTTCAGCGACGACCGTAAAGACGCGGGCGAGATCGGTGCGGGACACACGGTGACCGCGCTGTACGAGCTCGTGCCCAGAGGCTTGGGCGGCGTAATGCCGGGCGTGGACCCGTTGAAATACCAGAAACCGCCCGAGACACCCGATAACGTCGTCAAGAGCGACGACCTGATGACGGTGAGGCTGCGGTACAAAGCCTTGGATGAAGACACCAGCAAGCTGTCCGAGGTTGAGGTGCCCGATACCAGGGCCGGTATCGAGAAGACGTCCGGAGAGTTTAAGTTCGCTGCGGCGGTGGCCGGTTTCGGTATGCTCCTGCGCGACTCCGACTACATGGGCGACACCTCGTTTGACCTCGTTCTCGAACTTGCCCGGGCCGGAAGAGGCGCCGACGAGGACGGGTACCGCGCCGAGTTCATCGGCCTGGTCAAAACCGCCCGGGCGCTGCGAACAAAATAGCATCTGCTCCAGGGTGATGCCTTGCCGAAACCGAAAGGAGGTGGCAAAGTGAAAGCATGGTTCCGCGTCGGCCTGATTTCCGCACTGACAGTCTTCGTCTCCACGCTGGCTTTCTCTCGGGTCACAGTCTCCAACACCGGAAACTGGCCCGACTCGTGGCCGGAGGAACTCGAGCGGTACCGCACGCAAGCCAGAACGTTTGGAGTGGGACACGGCATCCAGGAGACGGTGTATGAGATCCATTTCCACAAACGCGGGGAGTTCGAACAGGCATGGCCTCACATTCTGAAGCTCAAGAGCAAAGGGGCTCCCCTCATCCTTCAGAAGAGCCCGTCCACCTATAATGTAAGCGGCTCGACAGCGGAGACGGGTGTTCGCATCCTGTGTCCTTCGGGTGGCGTTCTAGGGTTGCCCGACGGCACCCGTCTCGAGGCGGGGCCGCCGTGGCCCGAGTCCGTCAGATCACCATCTGGCGAGATACCCGAGTATGTCGTTCCCAAAGAGGGCAACTGGGTTCCATTCGACGGCAAAGAGCTGACGACAGGCATCTTCTTGCATCGAGCGCGCATCGACATCGTGCTGATAACGGACGGAAAGGTTGTTGACCTGAATCGTATCCCGCTCCCGCCTGATTCGCCCATTATCGACAGGCGATTCGTCAAATGACCGAGAATGAATAACGTACGGTTGTGCTCGAGACGCTGTCGCATGCGGATGAAACATACCGACAGACGGCATATTAACCCGGATTTCCTATATAGAGGAGTCAACCTTAGACCTGGGCGTATCGTTTGACCCTATGAAGACAGGGGATTCTTCGGGTGATGGCACAGAACGGCAGGAAATCCAATGGGTGAAGCGAAGAAAGCCGCGTTGCGAGTGTGTCTTGACCGCAGTTTGAAGCTGGAGTTCCATGGTTCAAAGGTTACGAGCCATGCCGGGCTGTTGGCGTACCGTGAGCTTGATGACGCACTCGGATTACGGAAGCGTGGATTGATAGGATATTGCGAGATTGCATGTCGCTCCTACGAGCGGAGAGTCAATCCCATCAAAGAGTCGATCTTCGGCCCGGGGAATTACAGGAAGCTACAATATGATTTCTGATTTGAAGATTGACACCAGAGATTATCTGAGCCGACCAACAGGAGACTCATAACGAGGAGCTGCAACCGACCGCTTCGCGGCGGCTGGGCTAAACCGTCAGCTTTCGAATTGGAGGAGGATGCCATGCCCAAACATCGTGGAAGCAACATCGGAAACTGGAGATGTTTCGGATTTGCCGCAGTTGCATTACTCGCATGCATGACTGTCCAGGCGCAGATGGCGGATATGGACTTGCTTGGATCGACCTCCCTGGCTGATGCTGTAAGGGAGTTCAACTTGACGGCCTCTCGCGACCCAATCGGAAGGGAGCAGCCTTTATTGACCCAAGACGAGGTGATAGCAGCCTTCAGGTGGGATTGTCTGCAGAGGGACAAATTCCCTGGTACAGACGAAGGCTTTGAAACCTATCGCGAGTTCGCAAGAGTAGGAAGGCTTCCAAGGGGGGCTCGGCTGAGGGCTATGACGCGGTTCATGCCCGGCGATGAGTTTGTTTACAGCAAATGGTCTGTTCGTCTGAAAATGCATCTAAAGGAGGGGGGAAGAACTTACGGGCTTATTGTCCGAGACCGAATTATTGACTCACGCCGAGTGAGCCAAGAAGAACTTCTTGCCCTAAAGCAGCGATCTAGCGAGATGTTCCTCGAGGGCCCAAGGCTACCGAGTGGAAAGAACATCGAAGTTCGAGAGCCGTCGTCGCAGCAGTTGTCCGACTATCATTTTCGGTGGATTTGGCCTGGTAGATCGGGACTTGGCACATATATCGCGGGCGGCAAATATGTATTTGCATGCCAGTCTCCAATCAGGAAAGTCCCTGAACTTCTTTCCGGTTCATATGACATTGGACACACCACAAGGCTGGGGATTTCCAGCGTAGCCACAGATCCTCAAGCCTTGGGTGACCGGATGGTATCGTTCCGGTGGGTATCTCCAGAAGACATGCTTTTGAGACAAAGAATCCTTGTCTTTGCTGACGCATACAAGCTGACTGTCCAGATTTCAGAGTCGCCGGAACTGGCTGAAGATGGCAGACAAGCCCTCGAAATCACTTTTGGGACAATGACTAATGATCAGGGAGGTCGGCTATCTATAATGGAACATGAGAGGGAAGTGGCACGAGAGGCCCCCACGCCGATCAGCCTTAATATCCCCGATACCCAGAGTGCGAACCAATCACTATTGTATGAATGCGAACTGCCAGGAGAGGAGACATACCGTGGGTACATTCTGAACGGATACCCCCATGGCGAAGGAACGATGACTTGGCCAGATGGCCGTTGCTACACAGGCACGTTCCACCAGGGACATCTCCATGGCCGGGGCACGATGGTCTATCCAGACAAGTCCAAGTACGACGGCGAGTGGCGCAACAGCCAGCGATCGGGCACAGGTATCCTTCTGGAAGCGAACGGCGACAAGTACGAGGGTGGCTGGCTGAATGACCTGCAACACGGAAGTGGGACGCTTACGCTTTCCATTGGCGTTATCACCGGCGAATTCTCGGACGGCAAGCCTCACGAAGGATACAAGCAGACCTGGGGAGACGGAACCATTTTCGAAGGCGATAATGAAACAGGCCATGCAAGAGGAACGGCAAAGCTCCCTAACGGTACCGTGGTTTCGGGGGAATGGGGTAACATCAATCGCGGCACAATCCGTTACGCAGACGGACGCGTTTACGAGGGCGAATGGGAATGGGAGCGCGGTGCTGAGGACCAGCCAGCCGACGCAAGACCACAAGAACGTCCGAACGGTCTTGGAACAATGACGCTCCCTGACGGTTACCGCCAGGAGGGTCTCTGGCGGCAAGGTCAGTTCGTGGGAAAGGCAATCAAGGAATGACATCAGCTAACAGACGGCTCCAGCAGACGGAGTACCACTGCTGAGCCTTGGCGTTAGTCCTAAAGGGGCGTAGTGCAAATGAAGAGTCGTCTCGTAGTTGTTGCGTGTGTGCTTTATGGGATTCTTGTAACTTGTGACTGTTCCTTAGCTAGCGATGTGGACGCTGGCGTCCTGCATGAAATTCAACAGCGTTATCAGGATATTCCAGTCATAGCAGTGGCATGCCGCTGAAGTAAAGCAGAAGTTGAGAATTTGGGAGGCAAGAGGTAGCCTAACCAGCGCAGACAACGGACCGGTGGCCGCTGATGCGCGAGCCGTTAGCCCGGCTTCAAGAGTACCTCATGGTACCTGTGCGGGGCCTGCGCAACCGGCGTTCCTACCGCGATGCCGTAGAAAAGGCAAATGAGACATACGCGACAACTCCATAGTCGGGCATTCGCAGATCTCCGGAACTTCCGGGGTGTCCTATTAGCCATTACGGTGACTCTGGTTTCCGTGGGTTGCGGTCACCCGAGTCCAGCAGAAGACGTTGATCTTGACACTCTCCGCGATGTCTATCTCAAGGCCAACAAGAAGATCGAGACGCTTCAACTTAGGTGGACAAGATTTATCGGATTAGAATCGTTTAACGATGCAACCGAGTCAATTTCTAACAAGAACGAAAACGAGCTGAAGCTGAAAGTACCGAAGAGCTATTACCGCTGGAAAACGCTTTCCGGAAAAGCTCTCCTTGACGAGATCGAAGTCTACGACGGCGAAACTTCGAAGAGCTATTGGCCACTCTCCAATGAAGGTCGTGTTAACGCTAAGGTTGCCCGAACCTATGTTGAACGCCTGGTACCGATCCCCTTTCTCCAGTTGATTGATTCGGAGACACTGCTTTCGCTCTTGGAAAACGACCGGTTGAAAATGGATGCCAAAAAGGCAAGTATCGACGGCAGTTCTTGCTATGTCCTCACCTACGAGTCAAAACAAGCAAACCACAAGATTTACGTAGATCCGGACATTGGCTACATGCCTCGCCGCATCGAAAAATACAATGTTCACCCCGATATCCCTGGGCGTTACTATCTCAGCCAACGAAGGATCTTCAAAGACTACATAAACCCCGAACCTGCCTTGTGGTTTCCTAAGCGTATCGAAGTAGAAAGCTTCAGACCAAGCAGCAAGACTTCCACCCTTATCCTAGTCATCGTTACCGAGATTGTCCTCAATCAAGAACTGCCAGATGACACTTTTACACTCACCTTCCCGTCAAACACTAACGTCTATGTGGAATCCGAGCCCACTGTCTGGAAGAGTCTGAAATCCCTTATGGGTTCTTGGTTGCAATAATGGATACGATGAGGCCTAACCAGCGGATCGATCGGACGCTATCGCGCCGGTGATTTACATCGTTAGGCTGAAACAGGATGATGACGGTAAACAAAGCCGGCTGTCAAACGTAATATGTGGTAGGCGGCTAATCCGCCGCTGCAACGGTTCGACGCCGCTCATCTGAGGTCTATATGAAGGTTTCCGTGAGGAGACTCTTATATCTTCTGGTTTTCGTTCTTGCCATTGGTGCTATCCTGTGGCTTGTGCCCACCGATAAGCCTGCGCCTTCCGAACCATCCGCCTTACCTGCAATTCAATTGCCCACCCCGGAGTCCGAAGAGCCCCCCGAACCGGCCCTAACTGAATCCACGAATTCTCAGCCCGTCAAAGAGGAAGCCGCGGGTATCTGGGGCCGCGTGCTGTTGCTTGAGGCGGGCGAAGGGCTCGACGGAGCAGTAGTGAAGGTTACCTGGAAGGAAGAAGAGGAGCCGCGTGAAGTGGAAAAAGTCACGGACGCGGAGGGGGATTTTGCCGTTGCCTCGCGCGGTGCGCGCGATTACTGGATAGAGGTGTCGTACGCGGCGCTTGTGAGTGAAGAGCGGCGGTACAAGGCCACTGTTCATGAGGACGAACCTACGCCGGCGGTCGAAATCTGGATGGTGCCTGGCGGCGCGATTTCGGGCCGTGTGTACGACTCCGTAACTAATGAGGGCATCGCCGGGGTTAAGGTCGGCTCAAACCGCAAGCAATCTCCGGGCGTCACGACCGATGCGGACGGGCGTTACCGGCTGGCGGGACTTCGCAGCGGAAAGAAGCGCATTTTTCTGGGCCATGCGAGGGGATACATTGACCCTCCAAATAACTCAAATGGCACAAATGTATCCGTTTCACTGGGAATGGAGCTTTCCGACGTGGATTTTCCTCTTCAGCCGGGCGTCTTTGCCGCTATCGAGGGGAAAGTGGTTGATGAGCGGGGCTATCCCGTCGCCGACGCTGAAGTAAACGCCGTCAGACTCAGCGAGATGACGCATAATTACCAGTCGAGTTCGGACAAAACGAAGATCGATGGAACGTTTCATCTGGCCGAGCTTCAGGTGGCGGGCGGATTCTATGTAACGGCGAAATCAGAAGGGCATATTAGCGAGGAGCTCGGACCGCTTGGATTGACGATCGAAGGTATTCACGATCTCGTGTTGACGCTCCGGCCTACGGGCAGCATTTCAGGCCAGGTAGTGGATGTGAATTCCGGCAGGCCTGTTCCCGAACCGAAATTCGCGGTCGACACGATGTATACGTGGAGGGGACGAAACAGCATAGGCGGCCGTTCAGACAATCTTGATGAAAACGGCAACTTCGAAATAGTGAATTTGCCGCCCGGGCCGTACGGATTGTTTGTCGATTCGCACCCCAACATCATGACCACGGGCATGGTGCGACCGCAAGTTACGGTCGACCTCGAGCACGGCCAGCATCTAACGGACATCCGTCTTACCTTCGACTATGAGAGGTATCTTCAGTCGAAAGTGGCACGGGAAGCGAGACTTGCGGAACCGGTTCGACGGGATGAGCCCCCAAAACCCCATGTCGGGGAGGTGCGCGGTCGGGTGGTGCGTGCCGGGACGAGCGATGCCGTCACAACGTTTCATCTGAATACCTCTCACAGGCATATGGGAATCAGGCACTCTTCGCGAACCGTGCACGACCCGGACGGGCGCTTTACCATCGATGAAAAGGAAGGCGAAACATTAACGATAGCGATCGCCTCGAAGGGATACGTGCCCACAGAGGAAGTGGTGCAGGGCGGCCTTGGAGAACAGCCCATACACGATATCACAGTGCGTCTCCAACCGGGGTCCTTGGTTGACGGCGAAGTGATAGACACGTCGGGTAACGCTGTTGCGGGCGCGGCGGTATATATCGGTGTAGATCCGAGTCTTATGAGTACAGATTACCCAGGGGTCACACCCGATGCGGTTTCCGGGCCAGACGGTTCGTTTCGATTGGATACGCTCCCTGAAACTACGATGCGGATCTATGCGAGTCATCCGGCGTTCGCGGTCGGGTCGGCGGAAGTCAGGGACGCCGGGATGGGTCCTACCCAGCTCAAGATCGTGTTGGGCGATGGAGGTGCACTCGAAGGGATTGTCCGGCGGTCGGGTGAGCCGTTAACCGGACAGAGCATTATGGTTCTTAACGAGACCAGAAAAAACCTGCAGTTAACCGACAACCGCACTGATAATCAAGGCTGGTTTCGGCTAGATCACTTAACGCCGGGCTTATATACGCTTTACACGTCTATCGATGAGCATTCGCGGACGCAGTATCTCGATGCAGAGGTCGAGGACGGCATGATCACGGGTGTTGACTTCGATTTCGATGAAACGGATAACGCGGTAGAAGGCATAGTATTATTGAACGGTGAACAGCCTTCTTCACTGAGTGTGCGGGCCGAAATACGCACAGAAATCGGCTTGGAAAAAATCAGTACGAGGTTCTTGAGGACAGGAGAGTACATCCTGACCAATCTCCCCCTCGGCGAGGCGGAAGTAACCGTCCACGCCAGTCAGCCGGATGGTTTCAGGGCAAGCGGATCTTTTATGGTCTCCATCGCAGGCGGGGTAATCCGGCACGACCTCGATCTGCACGCCGAGGAATAGCGCAGTGTGGACGCTATTTTGGCTTATGCCGGGAGATGAGTTTCAGAGGGCCATCCGATACTCTGGAAGGGAGTATTTGGCTCAATTCGCAACCTGGCTAACGCTTCTAGAGGTATAGCCTAACCGGCGGATCGAGTCGGACGCTACGCGCCGCTCGTCCGGAAACCGATCGGCGGCGGTCAAATCCGTGCGGGGAGTGCAATCTGCGGGCTGGGAACGCTCAGTCCTTGCCGGCTTCGTCTGCCAGCAGACCGAAGACCTTGACGTCGTGAAACGTGCCGCGGTGCCAGATACAGTCGCGGATGGTTCCTTCCTCTTGGAAGCCGATCGCTTCGTACAACTCGTTGTATTCGGGCTCGGATACCATCGAGTAGGCAAACAACTTGTTCAGCCCTTGCACCTTGAACAGATTGCGTAGCATGGTTCTGGCTGCGGTACGCGTCGACTTCTTCGCCAGCAGTTCCGGATCGGAGAAGAGAATCGCTATCTCGGCGTTGCGCCACGGCACGTTGGGCCTGAGCCGCACAACGCCCAACGGCTGGTTGTCCCTGTCGAGCATCATGAACTCGCGCACGGTCTGCTCGGATTTCTCGCTCTCCTTCTCCCGTTCGTAGGCCGATTTGGGTCCGAGCGCGTCTTTGAGCGAGTACGTGTTGAGGTTCCGCGTTTCCCACTCGCTCAGTATAGGGAAATCCGCGGCCCTTACCGGACGCACCCTCATTGAACCGGTCCGCACTGCCCTGGCGGCACCGATGGCTGCCGCGGGAGACCACGTGGCGCTCATCACGAACCCCGCGTCCGCGAGCGTATTGAACGTGACGACGCTGAGCTCCATCAGGAACCGTTCCAGAGCGCACTGCTCCTTCCACGGTTCGCCAAGATCGCCGGTTTGTTTCAGAGCAGCCGCCGGACAGCCGGCAGCGCAGAAGTTCCTGGCCCAACACAGGTTGCATTGAGTCCTGTCCTTTGTGCTCAGGCTGCCGAACTGTCGCGCAAGCTCTGCGTCAAATCCGTCTTCGCCCAGGCTGCCCAGAGATGCCGTGCCTGTCTCGGCCAAGACGGCACACGGGTATATCCCGCCTTGCGGGCTGAAGGCGATCCTGTCTACGACCGCACCGCACCGGCGCAAGGTCCGTTCGCCGTTGAGTATCTTCTTGAAGTTGGCTGCGAAGGGGTCGAGCCGGTATATCCGGCCCTCGAGCAACGACTTCGCGTAGCTCTGTGCCAGCACCTTGAACGCCTGTCGGGCCGCGTCAAGATCCAGCCCTCTGTCCTGCAGATAGAAGTGGTGCGTCTCGATGACGATATCACGGAAGCCCGCCTCGACGAGGCCTTCAACGGCACCGGCCAGGTCGCACTCGAGCGGGCGTATGGTCGCCACACATCTCGCGCCCGACATCGTCCTCTTCGGCAGGGCACGGGCCACCCTCTTCAGGCCCACGCCGTCCTCGACCCTGTCCGCGGACAGCCTCGCCATGAGCTTCTCAATATCGTCACAATCTTTGAAATCCACCGAGAACCCGATGTCATGTTGTCCAAGCGGATCGTTCTTCCGCACCTTCGCCTTCAGGCGCGAGACAACCAGCCGAAATGCGAACTTTTTGCCGAACTTCGATTCGGCGTCCTGCGCACGGGCGCACAGCGCCTTCAACAGGTCGTGGTTCCGGACGCCGCCCGGAGCCACGAACTCGATGACCAGGTTGTGAACGGCTCCCGAGCGCATGATGGCGAAGTCGAGCGCCGAGAACGCCGTCCCGGTCTCGCTACATTGGCCGTCGTCGCCCGAAAGCACGATGACCGCGGTGAACTTTGACGGCGCCTCTTTCTTGACCGGATCGGCATCCGGTTCGGGCAGTATATGGCCGCCGGCTTTGAGCAACTCGAGTTCATCGAGCACTTCACGAACCTCGCGCGGCTCGAACTCCTTGGCCAACTCGTGCAGGATCCTGTTCCGGTGTACCTTGCCGTAGTAGTCAAGTGCGCGCCACCCGATCGCGTCCAGCTCGAAGACGAACGACGTCTCCGTATCGACAGCAAACATCTTGTCGCCGAGCTTGAACCGATGTATCTTCTCTCGGGTGTCTTGACTGGGATTCATGGGATAACGTCTTATAGCTCTAGTAGATACCCAGCGTGCCCTTTACGCGGCTCCATGTTTCCATGAGCGTGAATACTGAAAGCCCGATGAGCAACCACACCGCGCTGTTGGCTGTCAGGATGAACATGTCTCCCGACTCAATGATCTCCATCAGCGTCGCCCCCTGCACCATCAGCCTGCGTAACAACATGACGCCGTGAGCCATGGGAAACGTCTTGACAGCCTTGGCAATGGTGGGACCGTACTGCTCATAACTCGGCAACACTATCAAGAGCAGCATGATCCGCACGAGTATGGTCAGCTGGCCTATTCGTTTCCACATCAAGGCCAGCCCGCTGAAGATCAGTCCCAACCCCAGCAGGCTCGCCAACGTCATCACAAGCACCAGCAGGCAGCTCCACACCGGAACGTTTTGATGGAGACTGAGCGGTGTTATCAGCATGAGCGCAACAAGCAACACGATAACGTAAAACAGTTGCGCTATCATCGAGCACACTGCCCTTGCCAGAAAGTTGGTTCTGATGCCTGTCGGGCTCAGACAGATCTGTTCCAGCACGCCGGTCTGTGCCCCGCCCTGGGCGGCGGATACGAGTACGCCTACCGTGGACATCGTGAACGACCACACAAGGAACCCTATCACCTTATCGGCAGCCGCCTCGAGCGAACCGCCTCCAACGACTTCAGCGCCGGCGATGAAAATCCCCCAGATCATTATGAACGATATGATAAAGCTCCCGGCAGTGGCCAAGGGATATCGCCTCATGAAGATCAAGGATCTCTTGAACTCGGCCTTCATGGTCAGGAGAAACCCCAGAGGCCCGTGCCACTGGGCGAACGGTTCAGCCTGTGCGGTTATCGTTGACATTCTCCTGCTCCTCAATCCCTGTCAACCTCACAAAGATGTCTTCGAGACGTTGTTCTCGCCGTGTCACGGAGGTCAGAACACCTTCCTCTCTCTTGAAAACCTCCATCAGCTCATAGATGGTCTCGCTGAGATCCGACTCGCTCCCTTCGAGCATCGCCGTAACCATTATCCCTCCGGCTTCGCCCCGCGCGCTTATTTCCTTGACGGTCGGCATCTCCGCTATGCCGTCGAGCGACGGCGCATTCGCAAACCTGAATTCGTAGACGTGTTCAGAGAAAAGGTGCCTCAGATTCGACGTGGTGTCCAGAACAACGAGCCTGCCCTTATGGATGATCGCCACTCGGTCACAGATGTCTTCTGCGACAGCCATGTCATGGGTCGTTACCACAACCGTCTTGTTCTGCTCTTTGGTCAACTCCCGGACAAGGTTCCGTATTGCCCGGCTCATCTGCACGTCAAGACCGGTCGTCGGCTCGTCAAGAAGCAGCACCGACGGCTCGCTCAGCAGCGCTATCCCAACGCTGAGCTTCTGTTTCATGCCGCGCGAGAGGTTCCTGACGGTGACGTCCCTCTTGTCGACCAGGCCGAGGAAGTCTATGATCTCGTCGATGTGCCGGGAGACGCGTGACGTCGTAATACCCTTGATGTTCGCGAAATACTCGAGGTTCTCCCGCACTGTCAAGGGCCAGAAACAGGTGCGCGTCCCTTCCAGCAGCACCCCTATCTGTTGGAGCACCTCTTTGCGCTTCTTGTTGACATCGAGCCCGTTGACAAAAACCGTGCCGGCCGTGGGACGCACGAGCCCGCTGATCATCTTCACCGTGGTGGTCTTGCCTGCACCGTTCGGGCCCAGTAACCCGAATATCTCGCCGGCTTCAACCCTAAACCCCAACTGGTCAACGGCGAGAACGGACTCCCTTTTGCAGAATGGTGGTGTCCGGGAGAGCGCAAACGTCTTGAATACTTTGGTGACTGTGTTCAGCTCTATCATGACCTGCTCGATGCCGTCCCAGGTGCCGGTTCGAGGCCGACCTGCCGCCTCAGCTCGATGCTCTCCTCGACGAACTCGGTCCAGCGTTTGGTCGACAGGCGAAACCGGATATCAACGTTCCTCACAGCATGGATTAAGACTACCAGAACAAGGCTGCCGGTTGCAAGGTACGCGCCACCAAGAATGAGTGAGAAGATGAGAAACTCCACCTTTTGGTGGCGGTCCGTGAAGGTGTGTTTGTGGAGTACGGTGAAGAATATCGCCGCCACAGGCACCGCCAAGAGCGGCGAGCCCAGCCTCGCAACGAGGTCCTCCTGCACGGTCGCCCGCCACACAAACTCTTCATAGAAAGCCACGATTACGGCCTGGACCAGCGGCATCGGACGTTTTGCCCAGAACCCCAACGCCTGTCTGAGCCCAAATGTGTACTGTACCGTCTCGCGAACAGATCCGTTGGTCAACAGGAGTGAACCGCCAAAGAGGATATGACCGCCCGCCAGCCCGATAATCGCGAACAGAAAGGGGTTCGAGGTGAAATGC
Organism: uncultured bacterium; assembly: GCA_964524145.1. Taxonomy (GTDB): domain Bacteria; phylum Hydrogenedentota. Next base: position 77,018 of record CAZGCA010000009.1, read on the forward strand.
AGGCCGGTTCGACCGTTTAACCAGAACGCGGACACGACAACGGCCAGCCCCAACACGGTGAGCAGGGATCGCAGGTATCTGAACGACGGCCGCAGCCACGCCGCGGCAACGTACACGAGCATCAGTATGATGAAACTGTCCGGCACTGCTCTCCTCTCGCTGCCATGCCCGCCTTATGGCGATGTTTCCTCATCCAACGCCCGTCCCAGGAACGATTTCTCGAAACGTTCTTTTGTCTGCTCGAACTCGTCTCTCAGCAGGCCGTACCCATACATATCCCAGTACCTGCCGTCCCGGTACGTGTGGCGGCGGAGTATCTGCTCGCGTTTGGCCCCCGAGCGCTCGGCCATGCGCATCGACCGTTTGTTGAACTCGTAGACGTACGCGCCGACCCTGTGCATATTGAGTTCTGTAAAAGCGTAATCCATCGCCTTGTAGAGCGCAATGGCACCGTGAATGCGGTTGCGTTTGGCCGCGACGAGGAAAACCTCGATCATGGAGTGACGGCTTTTCCAGCTTATCGAATGAAACGTTATGAGACCTATTGGACCATCGTCCCGCGACTCGATTATGAGGTGTATGTTCGAGTCGTAGATCGACTGCTCGGAACCGAACCGCGACAACACCTGGTCCCTGATATGTTTTGGCGACTGTGTCGGATCGCCGTAAAGAAAGAAGAGGAAATCCGGGTCGGTCATCCATTCGCTGACGTGTTCCAGGTCTTCTTTCTCGGGTCTTCGTATGGTTACAACCGGTTTCTTGCTCATGAGGATATGCCTGTTCCGGAAACGCCTCTCGTTCTCTGTACCGGCGTTATTGCCATCCATTCGTCGCGCAGCACTGAAAGCGCAGCCACGCTCAGGTACTCTCCGCCCGCGTACGTGAACTCCCGCACCACACCCTCCTCAACGAACCCAAGCCGTTTCAAACACTCGACATAGGCTGTCTCGCTGGTCAGCGCCCTCACGAAGACTTTCTCTATGTTCTTGTCAACTATCAAGTAGTCGACGTAGAGAGCTACGGCTTCCTCGCCGGCGGGTTCGGTAAAGGTGGTGTCGTCAAACATGGCTACCTGCATCTCGGCCGCGTGTGTCTCCCAGCCTGCGCCCCGCAACGCCGTGCAGCCTATTACCGTGCCGTCCTTGCGTTCGACCGCCAGTGGGAGGTATCCGGCACGCTGACCGCGCCTGGCGCTCATCATTGCCGCAATCTCGTCGCGAGTCACCTGTCTCACATCACCTCTTCTATCCATGAAGAACGACCGTCTCGCATCCGACATCGACCACTCGCATATGAGGTCCATGTCGGCATACTCGACAGCCCTGAGATTGACCAGGTTACCTTCTATCATCGGTCACTTACGGCGAGGCGATGGCTGGGCCAACTACTCTACCGACCTCTCAACCTACCCAAAACGCAGTCGTAGGGAGGCTAACCAACGCCTCCCTACGACCCTGATATCAGCTCTTCCCATGCCCACCGGAACAGTGCCGGTAGACGTTGAGAATATCTGACCACTCCCAATTCAGGAGTGTATTTCGCATCCCGCTCGGCTAGAAGTCGAACCAATCTTCGAAGATGTCCATCACTCCAAAGATGTCGATCTTCTCGATCATCTCCTCGACCATATCCTTGAGATCCTCAAAGATCTCGCCTTCAGCGGGCCCTGTGCTCGTAAGCCCTTTCAAATGCTTCATGTCGTCACCTCCTTCCGCAGGAATTTTGCAAACTCGCTCGATCCGCCGCCGTCATGCGGCCGTTGACGTATCGCGCTGATACATCTCTTACCGCACGCAGTGCATCTCGAGTCGAGTCGGGCTCTCGCTATCGTTATGCCGGTGGCTCAGCCGGTAACGGCGCCGCGGGCTTTCTTTCCGGCGATCGCCGTCAGGACTCCGATAATCAGGTTAATTAACCCAGCGATGTCCTGCGCCGGAACCGGCGACCCGTCTCCCGTAGATCTCACGGTCAGCGGTTTGATATGTCTATCCATATGGTACTTCCTCCTCTAACGTTGAGCGCCCTCAAAAGCCCTCTCTCCAGCTTATGCCCTGAATCCCTTGGCATACTCCTAACTCTCATGACTGGCTGTCGAGGCCGCAGCCTTCCGAATCGTTACCTGCAGCATCCCGCACCATCGCTTCGACCTCAGAACAGTCTCGCGATGGTGATTACTATTCTTTAAGCGATCAGGCGCCCTTCTTCGATGTGAGAAAAGCCCCTATGATCCCGAGCATGTCGATGAGGAACTGAAGGTCCCACTCTTCCAGAACGTCTTTGAAGTCAGCAGGCACGGGCGTATCCTTCGGCATGGTTCGCGTCATCGGAAGCAGGTGTTTCATCTCTTGCGTCACTCCTTTCAACTGGGCAAAGCTCAAGTCGCGCTGTCAACTCCGGGAAAAAGCTGTTTTGCTGATCTTTGACAGGGATGTAATCTTTGCCGTCCGCACTCTCAACCGCCACAGACTCGAACTGGCGGCTTGCCATCTTCCTCCGGTTGGCCGCACAAACACAGGCACAACCTTGTTACAGACCCCTTTTCTGACCTTACAAATCAAACGTGATTATACCATTTCGCAGGCTGATTGTCAATCACCTTACCCCGGATTCCCGGTCCCACCCGCGGCAATCTCCGCGAGCGCTCCAAGAAGTCTGTCGGTTTCCTCGTCGGTCCCGATGGTTATTCTTACGTACTGGTCCAGCCTCGGCATTTCAAAGTAACGAACCAGTATCCCCTGCTCTTTCAGCGCCTTGTAGATGGCGGAGGCCGCAAGGTGGGGATGCCGCGCCATCACGAAGTTCGCCGACGATCTGAGCACGTCGAACCCCTGGCGCTCGAGTTGCGTCACCAGCCGCGTGCGGGTAGCCTTTATCCTGGCCACATTCTCGATCGCGTAGGGCAGATCTTCGAGCGCGGCCAGCGCCGCCGCCTGGCTGACACGGTTCACGTTGTACGAGTCTTTGGTCTTGTTAAGAGCGGCGATGAGTTGCTCCGGTCCGACGGCAAACCCGACACGTAATCCCGCCAGCGAGGAGGATTTCGAAAACGTCCGCGATACCAGCACGTTCTCCATCTCCGCTGCAAGCTCGAGACAGTTCTCTTCAGCAAAGTCGACGTAGGCTTCGTCTATCACGACAAGTCCCCTGAACCGCTCGCACAAGTCTCGAACCTTCGCCTGCGGCTCGAGGATGCCCGTCGGCGAGTTCGGGTTGGGCAAGAAGAGCACTTTGGCATCCGCATCGGCAGCTTCCAGCGGCACGGAGAAGTCCTTGCCAAGCTCGACGATTACAGGCACCGCCCCGTGCTGGCGCAACAGTATCTCGTCGAGCGTGTAGGAGGGATAGAAGATCACCGCCTGTTCTCCTACCTCGACGAACGTGCGCACGATGAGGCTCAGAACCTCGTCCATGCCGTTGCCCACAAACACCTGCGCCGGGTCGAACCCGTACACCTCGCCTATCTTCTCGCGCAACTCGCGCGCTGTCGGGTTTGGATACAGGCGCAACGACGCACCAGCCGCATCGTGCACGGCCTCGAGCACGCGCGGCGACGGCGGATACGGGTTCTCGTTGGTGTTGAGCTTGACAAACTCCGTTCCTTCGGGTTGCTCGCCCGGCGTGTACGGCGGGGTTTCCTGGACGCTTTTCCTTACAAACCTCATTCCACCCTGATCCTCACTGCACGCGCATGGGCGTCGAGCCCTTCAGCCTCGGCAATTCGCACGATCTCTCTCGCGTCCTTCTCGAGCCGTTGTTTCGAGTAGTTCACTATGCTGGAGCGCTTACAGAAATCAGTCACGCCGAGCGGCGATGCGAACCGCGCCTGGGCCCCTGTCGGCAAGACGTGGCTGGGTCCAGCGATGTAATCACCAACCGGCACGGGCGCGTTCTCGCCAAGGAAAACCGCGCCGGCGTTGCGGACATCCTCGAGCAGCGAGTCGGGGTTGCGTACCATCAGTTCGAGATGTTCCGGCGCCCTCATATTGCTCAACCGCACAGCCTCCTCGATGCATTTCGTCACTATGATAGCCCCGTTCCTTCCGAGCGACTCGCGCGCCAGTTCCGAACGCGCCAGCGCGGCCAGCTGTCGGGCCAACTCGAGCTCGACCGCGTCGGCCAGCTTGGCGGAAGGTGTCAGGAGCACTGCGCTGGCAAGCTCATCGTGCTCGGATTGGGCGAGCATGTCGGCCGCAACGTAGCGCGCGTCGGCGCTCTCGTCGGCAATAATCACCACCTCGCTCGGGCCTGCCTCCTTGTCTATGGCGACGCGGCCGGATACGGCCCGCTTGGCCATAGACACGTAGATATTGCCAGGGCCCACGATCTTGTCGACCTGCGGGATCGTGTCCGTGCCGAACGCGAGAGCGGCTATAGCCTGCGCGCCGCCCACGCGGAAGACGCGCGTCGCACCGGAAATCTCGGCCGCTGCAAGGATGACGGGATGGATTGTCCCGCCCTCATAGGTTGGCGGCGAGACGGCCACTATCTCCCGGCAACCCGCAACGCGCGCAGGGATGATAGTCATCAGAACGCTCGATGGGTAATAGGCTCTGCCGCCGGGAACGTACACGCCAACACGCTCGATCGGCGTGATGCGCTCTCCTAGAACCGTCCCGTCTTTGAACGTTCTTCGCCACGACTTGGGCACGGTCTTCTTCTGAAACTGCTCGATTCTTCTCGCGGCTTTGCGCAGCGAGCCGAGCAGGGCTCTGGGGCGCACGCTGGCCGTCGCCGCGCGGAGTTCGGCCTCGCCTACCTCGAACCGGTCCGGAGCAAGCTCGACACCGTCAAACTCGCTCGTGTATTCTGCCACGGCCTCGTCTCCGCGCCGGCGCACCTCGTCAACGATTCGACGGGCCGTCGTTTCGCAGGACTCTTCGCGACCTTCCACCTCAGGGCCGCGCTCAACCTGGAGCAGAAAGCGTTCGACTTCCTCAGCCCCGCCAGAGGTTCCAGTGTTTAACCGTCGGACTATCACCTGAAATGCTCCAGCCTACTCTTTCACGCGCTCGATCTTTGCCCCGAGCTCGGCCAGCCGATCCTCAATGCGTTCGTAGCCGCGGTCCACGTGGTAGACCCGCGACACCGACGTCTCGCCCTTCGCCACGAGGCCCGCAAGTATCAGGCTTGCTCCGCCACGGAGGTCGGACGCCATCACCTCGGCCCCGACAAGGTTCCTGTTGCCGTTGATCACCGCGGTGTTGCCGGCAACCTCTATCTCCGCACCCATCCTGGCCAGCTCGGAGGCGTGCATAAACCGTTTCGGGAAAACGGTTTCCGTAACCTTGCTCATTCCCGGAACGGTACACAACAACGCCATCATCTGCGGCTGCAGATCCGTCACGAACCCCGGGTATGGCATCGCCACAACGTCCATCGGGTTCAGGTCGCCAGCTACGGAAACGCCAACGCCCGAGTCGGTGACTTCGACCGACACACCCATCTCCGAGAGCTTCTCCAAGAGCGCTCGCAGATGTTCGGCAACCGCGCCGTTGACAAACACCTTGCCGCGCGATACGGCCCCGGCCAACAGGAACGTGCCCGCGCTAATCCGGTCCGGCACGAGCGTGTGGTTGGCGCCGTGGATTTCGTCGACGGGGCCGATCTTGATTGTACCGGTCCCCGCTCCCTCGATGTTGCATCCCATCCTGTTCAGGCAATCGGCGAGGTCGACGATTTCGGGTTCGCGTGCAGCGTTCTCGATGACCGTCGGGCCCGAAGCCCTGACGGCAGCCATGATCACGTTCTCGGTAGCGCCAACGCTCGGGTAATCGAGCCAGATGTTGCCTCCCTTCAGCCGGTCGGTTCGCGCCTCGACATACCCTGCGTCAAAAACAAGCTCTGCGCCGAGCCGGGCAAGCCCTTTCAGATGGAGATCAACAGGACGATCGCCGATAGCGCACCCGCCGGGCAGGCTCACTCGTGCGCGCCCGAACCGCGCCAGGAGAGGTCCGAGGACGAAGAACGATCCGCGCATCGTCCTGACGAGATCATAAGGAGCTTCGTAGCTCGACACGTCCGTCGCGTCGACAGTGACCACTCCGTCGTCATCGAACCGCACGTCCGCACCGAGCTGTTCGAGTATGCGCGCCATCGTCATCGCATCGCGCACAGCAGGAACGTTGTGAATAGTGTTTTTCGCGGGCGCCATGAGGCAGGCGGCCATCAAGGGCAGCGCGGCGTTCTTCGCACCGCGAACCGAGACGGCGCCTTCCAGCGGACCGCTTTGCTGTACGACAAGTTTATCCACGTCCTCTGGCCCTCGCGCTCTGCGCTGGTGCGGGGCGCCACAATGCCGTTGCGCAACCCCGTCTCGCCGTTATTGGCTCTGCGGCGGTGTCTCGCTCGGAGCCGGTGATTGTTCGGCAGATTCCGTATCGGCAGTCTGTTCGGTTGGCGCCTCGGTTCCGGCGGCCTCTTCGGGAACTGCCGTGTCGACCGACACGGCTGGGACGTCCGCTGGTGTCTCCACCGCTCCGGGTATGACGTCGGGCAGCACGAGCCCACCTGCCGTCTCCGGCTCTTCACCGGCTTCTGACACGTTCTCCGGCACCGCTTCGGGTTTGGGAGCCCCGACACGTGACGTGCGCGAGTTTGCAAACGCGATGAGCAACGCCAATACCATGAGCGCGGCCACAAGACCAGCGGTCAGTTTTGTGAAGAACGTACCCGCCCGCGACCCGAAGATGGTCTGGCTGCCGGCACCGATGCCGAACGCGCCGGCGAACCCGGCTCCTTTCCCCTGTTGGAGCAGTACTACCCCGACCACAGCCAAACACACAAGCACGAATATGACTGTAAGGAATGCTGCTATCATGAGCGTTATCCTCCATCCTGTCCGGCGGCCGCGCCTTTGACTATGCCTGCAAATGAGTCTGCCTCCAGGCTGGCGCCACCGACCAGCGCACCGTCAATGTCCGGCTGAGCCATGAGTGATTCGATGTTCTTGGGCTTCACGCTGCCACCATACTGCACGCGCATCGCATCCGCTGTCGCCCCGTCATAGAGTTTCGATACAAGCCCGCGAATCAGCTTGTGGACTTCCTCAGCCTGTTCGGGCGTCGCCGTGCGGCCCGTCCCTATCGCCCAGACCGGTTCATACGCAATGACCAGGTTGGCCAGCTCCTGCGCCTCCACACCTTGCAGGCCTTCGGAAACGTGCCGCGTCACTATCTCTTCAACACGTCCGGCGTCGCGTTCTTCGAGCGTCTCGCCGACGCACATCATCACCTTCAGCCCTGCGGCTATCGCGGCTTTGACCTTCTTGTTGATCAACTTGTCGGGCTCCCCGAATGTGTGTCTCCGTTCCGAGTGGCCGAGGATAACGTACGTGCACCCAACATCGAGCAGCATCTCGGCCGATACCTCGCCCGTGAACGCGCCGCTCGACTCGAAATACATGTTCTGAGCTCCGAGCGCTATATTTGAACCTTCCAGGCATTCGGCGGCAACGGCGAGGGCGGTAAACGGAGGGCAGACCACTATCTCCACGGAATCGAGATCGCCAACGCGCGCGATACTTTCTTCGATCAGCGCACGCGCCTCGCCGCCAAGTTTGTTCATCTTCCAATTGCCTGCTATGATTGGCCTTCTCATGTCGTGGCTCCTTCTGATTCTCTCAACTGCTCAGCGCAACCGCGCTCTTCGTAGCCTCAATGTCTCTCTCGATCTGAGCGGCTAGCTCTTCGATTGTATCGAACTTCAACTCGTCGCGCAAGCGCTCGACCATTGTCACCTCGATGGTCTTCCCATAAAGTTCGCCGTCAAAGTCTACCAGATGGACCTCGGCCGTCCGCTCACCCGTCTCTGCCACGGTTGGATTGACGCCGATGTTGAAAGCGCCCGCGTACACTCGGTCAGCCACTTTGACTGTCGCGGCGTACACACCGTCTGGAGGTAGCGTGGCCTTTTCCACCTCGATATTGGCCGTCGGGTAGCCTATCGAATCGCCGATCCCGCGGCCTTTAGTAATCCGCCCGACAACAGCGTGTTTCCTGCCCAGGTAGTGCTCCGCACGGGCCAGGTCGCCTCCCAGTATGCATTCCCGTATCACCGTGCTGCTCACGGTCACGTCGTCCACTTGGAGGGGGCTTATCTCGTCAACCGAGAAACCGTACTGCCGGCCCAGGCGCGTCATCACGATGTAGTCGCCGCTACGGTCGACGCCAAACCGATAATCGTATCCGAATACGACCTCCTTAACGTGGAGTTTCTCGACCAATATGTCGCGGACGAATCGCTCCGGGGTGTACGCGGCCAGCTCGCGCGTAAACCGCAGCAGGAAGAGCACATCCACGCCCAGCCCGGCAATAAGCTCGATCTTCTTGTCGGTGGTGGTCAGAAGGCTGATCTCCGACGACGGCTTCAGCACCTCGCGCGGGTGCGGGTCGAACGTCATCACGCCCGAAGTACCGGTACGGGCGAGCGCGCGTGACACCACCTCGGCAATGATGCGCCGGTGGCCGATGTGTACGCCGTCAAACGTCCCCGCACCGAGCACCAGCCCCGGCTGGCTCGAGTCATATCCGTCTATGTCAGTGATGAGTTCCATCGTCTAGTGGGTGGCGAGGACTTTCCGGGGTACGATATACGTGTCGTCTCCCTCGCACCTCGCCTCCGCCAGCGCGAGAAATGCGCCGCCCTCGTCGTACACCCGTATCAAACCGCCACCGGCCTCTTGTGTCGGCTCGCTCCTTGCCGTTCCAACCGCCCGCCGGCACACCTCGCGACCGTGGAGGACCATTTCCCGTTCGTTCCCGATCACCACGACCAAGCCAAGCTCGTCGAGCAAGTCTCCCGGAGAGGTCAGCCGAGATTCGACGTCCGACCTCGTCCGCAGGAGATGGAGTTCCACGGCATCCTCCTCGCTAAAACGACCCGAGACGGTTCTTCGCAACTGTGCAAGCGTAGCGCCACATCCCAGGGTTTCGCCGATGTCGTGGCATAGCGTCCTGATGTACGTGCCTCTCGAACATTCAACGGTAATCTCTACCCACGGCAGCCTTACCGCACGGACGTCCAATTCTGTTATGCTTACTGTTCTGGGCGCGGCGTCCACCGGCTCACCGCGACGTGCGAATTTGTAAAGCGGTGTCCCGCTGTGTTTTACCGCGGAGTATGCGGGCGGCATCTGCGAGATGTCCCCGATGAAGGATCTTGCCGCTGCGTCTAGCTTATCGGCGATCTCCGGAAGCACGTTCCGCTGCGCCGTAACTGTTCCGGACACGTCCTGTGTATCGGTGGTTACACCAAGCAAGAGGGTCGCCTCGTAGCGTTTCATTCCTTCTTGCAGGAACTGCGCGAGCCTCGTTGCCCGCCCAACGCACAGCGGCAGGACGCCCGTGGCGATTGGGTCGAGCGTGCCGAGGTGGCCGACGCGCCTTTGGCCGCTTATCTTGCGCACGGCGTTGACGACATCGTGCGAGGTCGGCCCCTGGGGCTTGTTCACAACGATGACACCATTGAGCTCGTCATTGCCGCGCTGCACCGATCACCTCCGATACAGTTTTGAACACCTGCTGCCGGGCTTCTTGCATACCGGCGTCCACTGTGCACCCGGCGGCCATCGCGTGGCCTCCACCGTCGAATCGAGCCGCCAGTTCCTGCACCTGCACGCTTCCGTCCGACCTGAAGCTCACCTTCGTTCTCCCACGGTCGTCCTCGCGGAACATCAGGGCGAGCCGGGTGCCCTCAACAGACTTCGCCAGGTTGACCAGCCCGTCGGTTTCCTCGGGTTTGGCGCCGGACTCGACGATCATCTTGTCCGTCACAACAAGCGACGCGACCTGTCCGTCAAACCGCAACTCGAGCGTCTCCAGGACCGCCGCAGTGAGCTTCAGCGTTGAGAACTTCTTTCTGTCGAACACCCGGTCGGATATTGCGGCAGGGTTTGCGCCCAGCGAGATCAGTTCCGCCGCCACCTGATGGGTCCTGGCTCTTGTGTTGGCAAACTTGAATGATCCCGTGTCGGTGGCGAGCGCCACATAGAGCGCGGTGGCGGCCTGCTGCGAGATCTCAATGCCCGCGTGCGAGAAGATCTCGAAGAGCATCTCGCCCACCGCCGAAGCGCCTGAGTCGATAATGCTGACATCCCCCAGCGGTTCGCCTTCAAGGTGATGGTCAACATGCACCACCGTAGACGCCCCGGCCAGCAGCCGTGCCGAGCCGCCCAGTTGCTCGCGGCTCCCGGTATCGAGGACCGCCACCACTTCATAGGCGTCGGTAACCTCCGACGGCTTGACGAACTTCTCGGTGTGCGTCAGGAATCTGTATATCTCCGGCACGTTATCGTCGTTCACCAGCAGAACGTCCTTGCCCATGGCGTACAGGACATCGGCAAGCGCCACCATCGATCCAACGGCGTCGCCGTCCATCCGCCGGTGCGAGACGATCGCGAAGCACGAGTTGTCCGACATCACTTGCCAGAACTCGTCATAGTTCCTCGTCACTGGGGAACTCCTTTTCCTTCTCGGCAACAGTTTTCAAGACGGATTCCAAGTGCCAGGCTCTGTCGAGGGTGTCGTCGTACCTGAACGTTATCTCGGGGGTGTAGCGCAAGCTCAAGCGTCTCCCTATCTCACGGCGAATATATCCTTTCGCGCTGCGCAACCCGGCGGTTGACGACTTGACATCCTTATCGGAACCGAGGACGTGAAAGAAAACCGTCGCGTATCGCAAATCCGGCGACATCTCGACCGCGGTTATCGAGACAAACCCGATTCGCGGATCCTTGATGCTCCGGAGGATAAGTTCGCTTATCTCTGCCCGTATGAGTTCGCCCACTCTGCGTCTGCGTTCTTTCATGGAACAGGTATCCACTCCCGTATCATCGGTGCAGGGGTCAGTCCACTAGCCCGCATTTCTCACCACAGCTCTACGGCAACACCGGATATGCCCATCTCTACTGCGTTTCGCTACGACCTCCGGTAAGAAGAGCGGGCTAGAGCATCTCGAGCCGATAGTCAACGAGCTCAGCGTCGCTTATCCCCTCAATAAGGTTTACAACCTTGGATAATGTCTGGTTGAGGTGACGCACATCGTTCGATACCGCGCTCACACCAAGGACAGCCACGCGGTACTCATCGTGTCGCGCCACTTCCGCTACGGAAACGTTGAACCGGCTCCGCACGCGGTCCTTGATGCTCTTAATAACGCGGCGCTTGCCCTTGAGCGAGTTGTTGCCCGGGATGTGCAGTTCTATCTCGAGAATGCCGACTCTTAACGTTTTTCTACAGCCTTCTTTCCAGCTCGATCATCGTGTATGCTTCGATGATGTCGCCTTCCTTTGTATCGTCGAAGTTTTGCATCTTGATGCCGCACTCGAACCCTGACGCCACGTCGCGTACATCGTCCTTGAACCGGCGCAACCCCTCTATCCTGCTTTCGTACACTATGACATCGTCGCGGATGACCCGGGCGTTTTGTCCGCGTGTGATCTTTCCTTCAAGCACAAAACAGCCCGCAACCGCGCCGATCGACGATATCCTGAAAACCTGTCGCACCTCGGCCCTGGCGGTGACCTCCTGGCGGTACTTGGGCGCCAGCATCCCTTCCATCGCGGCTCTGATATCGTCAATAGCCTTGTAGATAACACTGTAGTTCCTGATCTCGACGGCTTCCTTCTCGGCAAGTCTGGAGACGTCAGCGCTCGCGGTTACGTGATACCCGATGACGATAGCGTCTGCCGCCGAGGCCAACATGACGTCCGAGCGGTTCACTCCGCCAACACCCTGGTGAATCACGTCGAGCCGCACTTCGTCTGACTTTATCTTTTCGAGCGACGCCACCAATGCGTCGACCGAACCCTGGACATCGGCCTTCACTATGAGCTTGAGCTGTGCAACCTCTCCTTCGGCAATCTGTTGCTGGAGGTCTTCGAGTGTCTTGTGCTGGATAGGCGCTGCCATCCGCTCTCTCTGCTTCTCTTGCCGGCTCTCGCTGATCTGCCGGACCTTCTTCTCATCACCGACACAGATGAATATGTCCCCGGGCTCCGGCACACCGGAAAACCCCAGCACTTCGACCGGTGTCGACGGTGTTGCCTCAACGATTTCCTTGCCGTGCTCGTCAACCAATGCCCGGACCTTGCCATAATGTTGGCCGCAAATGAAGACATCGCCTTTGCGCAGCGTGCCGTTTTGGATGAGGATGTGTCCGACGGGACCGCGGCCTCTGTCAAGCAAGCCTTCGAGAACAACGCCTCGCGCCTGCCTCGCCGGGTTGGCCCTGAGTTGAAGATCCTCAGCTTGCACCAAGAGCATCTCGAGCAGATCGTCAATCCCGTCCTCGGTCTTCGCGCTCACGTCGACGAAAACGGTCTTGCCACCCCATTCCTCAGTCACGAGTTCGAGCTTGGCCAGCTCCTGGCGCACCTTCGCAGGGTCCGCGTTCGGCCTGTCTATCTTGTTGACAGCCACAATGATAGGCACTTCGGCGTCCGTGGCGTGGTTGACTGCCTCGACGGTCTGTGGTTTCACCCCGTCGTCGGCCGCAACAACCAACACGACAAGGTCAGTCACTTTGGCCCCACGAGCACGCATGGCGGTAAACGCCTCGTGTCCCGGCGTGTCCAGAAACACAATCTGTCCATGCGGAAGCTCGACTTTGGACGCGCCGATATGCTGCGTGATACCTCCCGATTCGCCACCCACAACGTCGGTTTTGCGAACGACGTCGAGCAAAGACGTTTTGCCGTGGTCAACATGCCCCATCACCGTCACAACGGGAGCGCGCGGCTCAAGTTTCGACGGGTCGAACTCCTCGTCATCGACAAACAGATCTTCTTCCATGGTCATCACGCGGATCTCGCACCCGTGAGTGCTCGCGATCTGTCTCGCAACCGCCACATCAAGGATCTGGTTCTTCGTTGCGAGAATGTCCTGGTCCATCATCTCGAGGATCAGATCGTTTGTCTCGACATCCAGCTTCTTCGCCAGCTCTTCAACCGTGACGACCTCATCTATCTCTATGACGCGCTCGGTCTCGGCAACAAGAGTCTGCCCCTCTTCTTCCGCCGTCAACGCCTCTGGAGCCGCACCCGCTGCAGCACGGTCTTTGGCCGGAGCCTCGGCTACCGCAACGCCGGAGCCGGAACGTTTGGGTTCTTTCGTCGTCTTCCTGGCTTTGCCAACAGAGATGATTGTCCCGTCGCTGGCGACTGTTATGCCGCGCACCTTCTCCGGCTCGATCTCCTCGATGGTAGGAGCGGTGGCAGTCTCGGGTTCCGCGACGGCCACGGCGACGGTCTCATCCTGTTTGGACTTCTTTGAAACAGTCTTGGCCCTGGTTTTCGCAGGTGCCGCCTTCTTCTTGCTAACAGCGGTTTTTTTTCGCGTCGGCTTTGCCTTGGTCTTGACGGCCTTCTTCTTGCGAGGCTTCTTTGCAGCGGAGAGAGCCTTCTGCACCTGTGTCTCATCGACGCCGGACATGTGAGACTTGACTTCGATACCTGCAGCGCGAAGCTTATCGAGAAGCTCCTTGCTGGTCAGCTTCAGTTTCTTCGCTAGCTCGAAGACCCTCACCCTAGCCATCGTTGCTCACCTCCGTTATGCGCGCGGTACAACTCACACAAGCTCCCTCGCGGATTGTATGATCTTGTCGGCCAACTTGTTCCCTATGCCTTCAAGCTGACTCAGCTTCTCAGGCTCAGCTTCAGATATGGACCCCACTGTCTCGTACCCGGCGTCGAGAAGGATCTGTGCGGTCTGTTTGCCAACGCCTGACAGCCGTGTCAGATCGCTCTGCCGGGCACGATCGGTGTCTGCCGACTCGGTCTCTGCGGTCTTTTTGCCGGCTGCTGCGACTTCGGCTTTGTCCTGTTCACCCTCGATAGTTATCTGCCACCCGGTCAATTTTGCGGCGAGCCGGGCGTTCTGCCCCCTCTTGCCTATTGCGAGGGATAGCTGGTCCTGAGCAACAACGACATAAGCTATCTTCGCTTCCTCGTCAACCTGCACCTTCATTATGCTTGCGGGGCTCAACGCGTTGGAGAGGTAGGCCGCGGGCGACGGGTCCCACCTGATGATATCGATCTTCTCGCCGCCCAGCTCGTCCATCACCGCCTTGACCCGCATGCCCTTCATTCCGACGCACGCGCCCACCGGGTCAACATTAGCATCGCGCGAGGAGACAGCTATCTTCGTTCTGTATCCAGGCTCCCTGGCCACGCCTCGTATTTCGATTGTCCCGTCGAATACCTCGGGTACTTCCAGTTCAAACAGAGCCAGCACGAGATCCGGAGCGGAGCGCGACAGAACGATCTGCGGGCCGCGCGGCGTCTTCTCGACGCTCAGCACATACGCCTTGAGCCGGTCGCCGTAGCGGTACATCTCCCGAGGCGGCTGTTCCTTGTGAGGCAGCACACCCTCGGCACGCCCCACGTCCACCAGAAGATTGCCTTTCGCGTGACGTTTGATGAAACCGGTCAACACCTTGCCTTCTTTGGCCTTGAACTCCTCGAAGATGTTATGTCGTTCCGCCTCTCGAATGCGCTGCCGTATCACCTGTTTGGCGGTCTGGGCCGCAATACGCCCGAAATCCTTGAGCGTCGTCTCGACCTTCACCTCGCCGCCTATCTCTGCCTTGGGATCGATCTCGAGCGCCTCCGGCAGCGTCATCTCCTCGGCATCGTTCGATACGACATCAACCACTCTCTTACGCTCGTAAACGGTAATCTCGAGCTTCTTATTGTCGACATGGACATCAATGTCCGTCAGGTGATGCAACGTTTTCCTGGAGGCCATCTCTATGGCCGAGCGAACCGCCTCGATAAGAACGTCTTCGTTGATCTGCCGCTCGTTCTCGAGCTGTCGCAGTATTGGCAACAAATCAAGCTTCACAGCATCACTCCAACAGTACCCACCGTCACGTCACCTGTCCAGATTGGCCTTCGCTATGACATCCCGCGGGATGCGAAACGTATGGCCCGAACCCTCGACAATTACACAACCATTCTCCAGACCGCCAAGAACGCCTCGAAACTTGCGTCGACCGTCGACGGGGCTCGTCGTCCGAACCTTGACGGGCTCGCCGACGAATCGCAGAAAATCAGCCTCTTTGCTGATCGGCCTGTCGAACCCCGGGGACGATACCTCAAGGGTATACCGGTCCGACAGCTCTTCCCACTCGTCGAGAACGGGGCTGAGCAGACGACTCGTCTTCTGGCAGTCGTCGAGCTTCACGCCCTCCTCGCGGTCTATGTAGAGCCGGAGCACCCATCCCGCGCGCTCCTGTTTGTACTCGACATGCACCAATTCGGTGCCCAGCGGCTCGAGAATCGGCTCCAACTCCTTCCACGCCATTTCCACCACGTCCAACGCCAAGCACCCCCACATACGCAAAAGAGTGGGCGAAGACCCACTCTTGACATCCCAACGTCAATTACCTCCGCACAAGATGATACCATAACGAAACCGTCTTTGCAACCAAAAAGAATACAGAACATCCCCCAAAAAATTCGCAGCTTGATGGCGTTTCAGGTGGGGAATAAA
>CAZGCA010000010.1:0-87315 GCA_964524145.1 uncultured bacterium
GACGCCATCAGTCTATCCCACTTCGCATACCAAAACAGACCGCAGACAAACCCCGAAAAAAACAGACCGCCCCTTCATTCCGTACTGTTCTACCCCGCTTCACAAGCATGAACAGGCCAAACTCCAGGCTTGGGCGTCTCGCCCAAGAGACCTTAAGGGAGGAATATGAGTAGCCGTGGGTGAAACCGATGGTAGCTGGGCGTCCCACATGGCAACGAGCTTGAAGGGGTCGAACAGCCCGTGACCACGTCAGAACAGGCAGTTCTCATCAAGTTCAATCACCGCTTCGAGCCATCCCACAGGTTGCACCTGCGGCTATTCAAATAGCTCCCCTTCGGGGAACTCGAGCGCGGTTATCAAGTGCACAAATTTCCGGACTCTACGCCCAAGAGACCTTGGGCGAGATGCCCAAGCTACGGGAGCCACCCATTCTCTGATAGGCGCGGTTCTGAGGCGGAGATGCTAGCCTGCTTATGTCGATGCGAGTTCGTCTGCGCGGTTTGCAGCGCGGTCGAGCGTGCTCACTACCTGATCGGCGGCATCGGGTGCCGGATCGCTCAGGACAGGCAGGAACACGAGCTGCCGGGCCATCTTCTCCGTGACGGGGAAATCGCCTTCTTTGTATCCGGGATAGTCGCCGCAGAGCGGGCCACGGCCGCGTGTGAAGACGTCGAACCCGTCGGCAAACAGCGGCAATGTGTGGAGAAGCGGGTACCCGCCGTCGTTGACAGTGATGCCCTCGTTGCAGACGGCTTCGCGGAACGCCTGCGTTGACAGTCCGCTCATGGCTTCGGGGTCGTGCAGAATCGGAAACCCGTAGAACCCAGCGCGCTCGGCCCCGTCATACGTCCTGACGGGGTGCAACCCGGGTATATCCTGTATCCCTTCCTCGACGGCTTCGACATACGCGCGGCGCTTCGCGTTCAGTTCGTCCAACCTGTCGAGCTGTACCGATGCGATCCCGATGCCCAGTGGGTGTGACCGCAGCTTTATTCCCAGCCCCAGCGGCTGAAGGTGGCTGTACTTCTCGGTGACAAGGTCCACGCCTTTGATGCGGTTGACCTGTCCGACAAGGCATGCGCGTTCGAAGCACTCCTCGTCGTCGGTGACCATCACCCCGCCCTCGCCTGCGCTGACGGGCTTGCTGCCTTGCAAGCTCCAACAACCTGCCGCACCGATACTGCCGCACATACGGCCTTTGTAGCGGGCACCGTGCGCGTGGGAGACGTCCTCGACGACCGGTATGCCTGTCTCCTCGCTTATCGCCATTATTGCGCCCATGTCGCAGACCAGACCCCAGAGGTCGACAACGATAATCAACCGCGTCTTGTCCGTGATTCGACGCCGAATATCCTGCGGGTCGATAAGCAGCGTTTCCGGATCGCTCTCGCAGAACACCGGTCGCGCACCCAGCAGAAGGGCAGGTGCGACCGAGCAAATCCAGGTGTATGTCGGACAGATCACCTCGTCGCCCGGGCCGATTCCGAGACCGAAGAACGCGCTCAACAACGCCAAGGTCCCGTTACATGTCGTCAAGCAGTAGTTCGACCCGATCCACGTGCGCCACCGTTCCTCGAACGCCCGCACCACCGCCGTCCCGCCGGAAAGCTCGTTGCGCAGCGTCATCTCATACGCCGCCCGCGCTTCTTGCTCGGTCATTTGCTTCCATTGGTCGAACTCGCTTCGGTCGGGAACAACCGTCTGCACGAATACCGGCGCTGCTTTTTTGTCCTTCTTCGGACTTTCCGTGCTCATATCAGACTCTTTCGTACACGACGTGAGGGGTCCTGACGCCGGCACCTGCACTACGTGCAACGGCGCGTCAGAACTTCTTCAGATACTCGAGGCTTCGAGTGGCGATCGTCTCGGGATCAGGCGAGAAATCGAACACCTCGACGCTGACGTAGCCCGCGTATTCGATCTCGCGTAACGCACCTATTATCGGGCCGAAATCAACATCCCCGAATCCGGGCCCGCGCAGGTTGGCGTCGTTTGCGTGGAAATGCGCCAGGTGGTCGCGCGACCCCCGTATGATGTCCGGTATCGGCATATCCTCCGCCGACATCGCCTTCACGTCAAGGTGGAGCCGCACATTCGGATGGTTGATTCGCTCGATCAGTTCTATCGTCTCGGTGTGTGTTGTCAGGAAGTTCGTTTCGGCCTGGGTGAGCGGTTCGAGCGCGAACGTCACACCGCGTTCGGCACCCCGTTCGGCG
This sequence comes from uncultured bacterium, assembly GCA_964524145.1. GTDB lineage: Bacteria > Hydrogenedentota. Next base: position 2,217 of record CAZGCA010000010.1, read on the forward strand.
GCCCGGAGAAAGACGTCCGCGGCGTACTCGACCGCTTTGTCCCGGGTGACACCTTCGACCATACTGCGCTGTTTGGGAGAGCCGAACACGACAACCGATCCGCCAAGGTCGGCGCAGCAGTTCGCGAGCTCGATAAGGTATTGAACGGTTCTCTCGCGCACGTCCTTGTCGGGCGACGTGACATGCAATCCTTCGGGTCCGACCAGGACCCAGTGCAGGCCGACGATGTCGATCCCGGCATCAGCCGCCTCGTCTCGTATTGCCGTCCGGCGCTCGGGGTCAAGCTCGAAGACCGACTTGCACAATGTGAACGGGGCTATCTCTATGCCGTCGTACCCCACGCCCGCCACGTACTTGAACGTCGCGTCGGTCGTCCAGTTCTCAAAAACCTCGTTGCAGATCGCATACTTCATCACTCGGTGCTCCCGTTGTTGTTAGCGTTCTCCTTGCCGGCGTCCTCAGTGCCAAGGCACGTCTCGCTGACGACCCTGTCGCCGCCGGCCCGTTTAGCCGTGTACATAAACTGGTCGACCAACTGGATAAACTCCTTGGGCGTCACCTTTCCGTCGTATGCCATCAAACCTATGCTCAACGTCAGTGTGCCCAGACCGCACTGCCTGAACGATCCGCGCAACCGTTCCGCGATTTGTTGGGCTTGCTGCTTGGTGGCCTCCGGAAGGATCACAGTGAACTCGTCGCCGCCGTAACGGAATCCCATATCCACGTGCTCGCGCGTGCATTCGAACACGATCTCTCCTGTCTTCTCCAGCACGGCGTCGCCTGCGAGATGGCCATTTGTGTCGTTGTACCCCTTGAACCCGTCGATATCGAAGAGAAGCAACGACAATGGACGATTCTGGCGGCCGGCTCGCTCGATCTCCGCTGTTAGCCGTTCATGAAAGCATTGGTGGTTGTAGAGTTTCGTCAGGCCGTCTTTGATCGAGAGCTCTTTCAGCTCTTCTTCGAGCTGTACCCGGTCCGTGATATCCTTGCTCACTCCGAGAGTGCCGATGACGTTGCCGTCTTTGTCGGTCAACAACGAAGCCGATACACTCACGGGCACCCAGGTACCGTCCGTGTGACGCCATTTCATCTCGTAGTTCTTTATCCTCTTATGAGTATAGAGGAGCTTCATGACCTGACGGGCTTGTTCAATGCCGCCGAGGTAGAACTCCCACGCGTGTCGCCCAAGAACCTCCTCGGGGTTCCATCCAAGCAGTTCTCCCGCGCCCCGACCCACAAACGTGAGCCTGCCCTTCTTGTCGGTGCTCACGATCGCATCAGCGGTACTATCGATAAGATTCTGAAGGTAGTCCTTGGTACGCCTCAGCTCTGCGTTGGTCGCCTCCAGTTGTCGCGTGGCATCCTTGACCCGTTGTTCGAGCGTGTTATGGTAGCGGGTGTTCTCGAGGATTAGTTTTCGCTTGGCCAAGGCGTTCTTGACGCTGATAGCGACCTCGTCGAGGTTGAACGGTTTTGTGATGTAGTCATCGGCCCCGACTCGCAACGCATCGACCGCCGTACTCACATCCGTGAACGCAGTGAGCATGATCACGCTCGTGTCCGGCCGCTTCAGTTTTACACGCCGGGCCAACTCTATCCCGTCCATGCCCGGCAACCTGATATCAATGAGCAGGACAGAAAATTCCTCCTGGTCGAAAGTGCGAAGTGCGTCCTCGGAGTTGCCCGCCACAGCGCACTGGTGGCCTTCCATCTCGAGTCGGAAGGATATGACGTCGAGGACGTTCTCTTCGTCGTCAATTATCAGAACACGGTCCGGGCAGATCTGCGTGTCCTCGCCCATTGCCGTCAAAACTCCAGCCTGCCTTCGAGGAAGAAGTAGTCCGCGTCCGCGTCGTCAGTTCCTCTCCGCTTCAGCCCGTTGTACGATAGCGGGACGCCGTCCTCCAGGGCATCGTCAGCGAAGAAATGCGCCCAACCTGCACGCAGTGATAGGCCGTTGGAATAATCGTAGGTCGCGGAGACGTCAATCTCGTGCCCGATCTCGGCCGCACCCTGCAGTTCCCGGCGTCCGGAGCCAAACAGTCTTTTCATGAAGCTGCCCGAGCGCAAGTATATCTCGTCCTGATCGGCCAGGTAATAGTGCCATTTGAGGTCGAGCTTGAGCTTCTCGATTGGCTTCGCCCGGGCCATGGCGTGAAACACGAACAGATTGCTCAGGTCAGCCCTCCTGTCGAGTATCTCGCCGTATTCGACATCGGAGAACAGCCTGTTGAAAGCACGCGCATCATCATCGTACCAATCGTCGTCGCCGCTAAAAAACGCCATGCCGACGCCGAGCCGGGGCTCCCACTCGGTATCGTCAAATGTGTAGCCGAGCACTGAGTCTATCGCCCAGGCATCGTAGTCAGCCCGTCTCCGGAACCACGCAGCATCCCCAAACTGGTATGCGCCCTCCAGGCTGTAATCGAAGGCCCGGTATATGCCGAACAGCCGCCCGCCTACCGTGTGCAATCTGTCCGTATCCGCACGTGGTTCCGTATCATCTTCAGCGTTGCGCACGAACAGCCAGTACGTGTCCAGAGAAAGCTCTTCCAGTGTACCGTACGTGCCGTACAGGCCGTAGAAGTCCGTATCAGCATCGGTTTCTTGGGCTCGCCGCTCGACAAGCTTCGACGCCCAGGCATCGATCTGGATGTCCCCACGCGTGTAGCGCAACTTGACCGTGTCGAAACTCAGCCCCGAGAACAGCGAATTGGCGTCCCTGTTTCCCAAAAGCCATTCTCGACCGTAGGCGAGTTCCTGCCTACCCACCCTGACTGTGAGCGGGTAATCGAAAAGCTTCTCGGCTTCCAGCCAACCCTGGTACAGCTCGACGTCCCCGCTGTCATCCTCCGGTACGGTCAGGCGCACGGGCCTCAGCCCGACGAAATCGTCCCCATAGATGTCGTATGACTGGAATTCCAGGAACGCATTGACCCCCTCCGTCAGGACCGCGTTCAGATTGAGCCGGGTGCGCTGCTCGATGAAGTCGTCCGCGTGCCGACGGTCATCAAACGCAACGGGATCAAGATACTGGCCGCGCACACGTATACCGCCTCCGAGCTCGGCGCTGTTGAGATCGGCATGAGCTAGCGTCGTGAACGCCAATACCCCAATTACGACAACCGCGAACCTGTGAAACCGACGTTTCAAGTTGTACCCCCACCGCTTCAGCAGGAATATACTCTACAATCCTAACTTTATCAGCACTTCTCCCGTTCTGTCAAGCCGGGTGTGTCCGGTCGGGCGCGTGTGCTGTCACGCTCGTCCACACGGTCCCCCGTGGGAACGCACACACAGAGCGTGATCGGCTGTTGGGTCTCTGCCGGAACTGACAGGGCGTTATTCATTCCCACGGAGGACCGTGGGAACGAGAACAACAATAGGTGTGTCCAAAACGAGCGGGCCGTCGCGTTGACATTGTTTCATTAGCCCGATACCATGGGGGTAGGTAGGATACTGCAAAGCGGAGCGAAACCAGGGACGAAAGGTTATGACAGGCAGAGAGCGGATTCTCGCAGCATTTGAGGGCGAGCGGCCCGACCATTACGGGGTGTTCGAACATTATTGGGGTGAGGCGATTGACCTGTGGAAGACGCAGGGGCTACCGTCGGACGTCGACCCCGCGGACTACTTCCAGCTCGACCTGCGCAACATGGGCTGGTTCGATACTTCGTTCCAGTTTCCCGTCGAGACTGTCGCCGAGGAAGGCGACTACATCATCGAACGCAACAACAACGGCGTGCTCTTGAAACGTCACAAGACCGAGAGCGGCCACACGCCGCACTGGCTCGACCATAAAGTCTGCGACCGGAACTCGTGGGAGAAGTACAAGGGCCGTCTCGTGATGAACGACGACCGCGTTGCCCTCGACCCGGGCGATCTCTCGAGAGAACTGCGCGACAAGGGGCTGTTTGTGTGTCTCGCAGGGACGGAACCGTACGAGTGTTTCTGGTCGGTCTTCGGCCAGGCAAACCTGTTCATGCTCATGCTCGACGACCCGGAATTGGTGAGAGATGTTTTCTCGACGGCGGCGGATCTTCTTATCCAGATAATCGATCGGTACCACAGCGACGGCGTCTACTTCGACGGTGTCTGGTTTTATGGCGACGTGGGATACCGGAACGGGACCCTTTTCAGCGGGTCGGTGTATGACTCGATGCTCGCTGAACCGCATCGCCGGCTTTGCGACTACGTTCATTCGATCGGCAAGAAGGTCATACTGCACTCGTGCGGCAGGATAGAGTCGTTCATTCCGCGATTCATCGAGGCAGGGTTCGACGCCATCCAGCCGCTCGAAGCCAAGTGCAGCCAGGACATTCGCGACCTTATTCCTGAATACGGTCGGCAGACAGTGTTCTTCGGCAATATGGATGTGAGGGCACTCTCTGGAACGCGCGCGGATGTCGAGGCTGAGATCGTGCCGAAGCTCGAAGCCACACGCGGCACGTACAACTATATCTTCCACTCGGACCACTCGGTACCGCAGACCGTGAGCTTCGACAGCTACTGTTATGCGCTCGAACTGGTGCGCGGGTTCACACCGTGACTCCTGAGTCCGGCAACGGCTTAGCTGCCGGCGGGTTCCCGGTCGCGCATCCTCCTGTATGTGGTCGCCAAAGCAGTGTCGAGGAAGAGAGTCGGGCGTGAAAAACCGCAAGATGATGATCGTCGAACTGATGAGCTGCTCTCATGCCGCCGAGCAAACCGTGGTTGACAAGTACTTGCTGAACCGCGGTGTGCCGGACGATCTTAATGAGCCCAGGATCGTCGAGAGGATACTGGTGCAATCGCCCAACCTGCTGCGCGAGATGATCGTTCATTTCTTCATAGCTGGGTTTCCGCGCGCATCGCTCGGAACCTTGCTTCGATCTCGTGAAACGTCGTATTGCGGCTATGAAGACATTGCTCAAGACGTCAGGCCGCGAGCCGTCACTTCGATGGACCTGCTCGAGTTGCGCGAGTTCGTTGGAAAGAACTCCTGCGAGCGCCGTCCGGATCACGTCCGCTCACTTGCCTACGCGATGATGATCGCGGGGAAGATGGTGTGTCCGAACCTGCTCAGCGATCTCGCCCCCGTTTGCATTTCCGGCTGCTGCGACTCCGCCGATGGCGCTTGCGAGCGGAGGGCCAAAACACGTTGCTCGATGGTTGCCCATCTGCTGGCGGAGCAAGAACCCCTCGCTGAAAAGCCGTTTCGATACGTTGCCGCCCTCGACCTGGAAGGGATCACAACCACACCGACGAGACTTCTCGTGAGACGAACGTAAGAACGGCTTCAGCGCCGGGCAGCAGCCCGGCAGTACCCGTCTTCCGCAGCACAAGAATAGCTCTCGATCAGCCGCCATCCGTCGTCATCGCGCGCGTAAACGTAAGAGATTTCCTGCACGTCTTGGTTTGGGGTGTGCGATCTGGGTTGAACGACCAGCGTCACTTTGCCCACGGCATTTCCGAAGAAGACGTTCTCGAACGTGCACGTCGCGACAACCTCGACATCTGCTTCGGGACCTTCGGCGGGCACGGGAATGGGATCCGCTCTGTTCTGTTCCTCGATCTGTTCGAGTCCGATCTGCTCGAGTTCGCGCTCGAGCCGCCACACACGAACCTTATGCAGCGCTCCTGCAACGATTACGAGCGATAGAACACCGAGCAGAATACTTAGACGAAGCTTGCCGCCTGTTTCCGGCAGGAATGCCACAGGCATACCGTGTTCCCTTTCTCGGTTCCCCAAACAAGGCAGCAGCTCTTGCCGACATACCGCCATGGCGGAGTCGCATCGAGTGGTTCCCGAGAGCGACGGGCGAGCCCGTGCCCGTTCATCTCCACTATGGTACTCTCAAGACACTGCCCGCGTCAAAGCAACTGAAGAAGTTTGCAGAACGTGTGGGGCGACCGGAAGCACCGTGGAACACAAAGTCAAACTGACTTATAGAACGGAGGAATAGGAGGGGTGGAGGGCCGCGTTGGGGGAGAGTCGCGACCCTCCGGGGGAGTTACGTTACACCATTATCCGGCGCTCTTCGATGCCGGCTTCTTATCTTTTGATGAGCGGTGCTTCACCCCGCCTTGGACATGCATACATTGGCATCCGCCAAACCCGCTCACGATGATTATACCACGAACATCCGGGCACGTCAAGTCCTCGGGAAAAAAAGTCTGTTCTCGACGACTGGTTCCGACCAATCGCGGCCTTCCTGGTGCGGTTCCAGGTCAAGGCAAACCCGCCAATCCGCTGCAGAGCAGCCCGAACATCTTATCCGCGTCCAGATCAACGGCAACGTCAATACCCGGGGATCCGGCCTTATGGGTCTCATCGGCGCAGACCGTCTTGCCATACGTTGCCTCGTCCCGAAGCTCCACGTCCACACGCATTTTTCTCGACCTGATAAGCGACCGGTCGTGGACGACGGCTACGGCACACGGATCGTGCAGGATACAGTGGTGCACGCCGCGAATGTCGACGTACCGTTGTGCAAGGAACGTCAGCGCTTCTGAAACGAACTGCGACGAGCGTGTGCCAATATTGCGGATAGTCTCAATCTGGGTGCGATGAATCTCAAACCGGGTCGTCACGTTCAGCCCTATCATGGTCAGTGGCAGTCCACTGTGGGTAACGACGTGAGCGGCCTCGGCGTCCGCGCAGATATTAAACTCGGCCGCAGGCGTCTCGTTACCTCCCGCAGTGGAGCCACCCATGAATACGACCTCGTCAATCCGATCAGCGATGCGCGGTTCCAGCAGCAAAGCCATGGCGAGGTTTGTCTGCGGCCCGATGAGCACAACCGTCACCTTCTCCTCGGAGCGGAGAAGCGTTTCGATGATGAACTGAACAGCGTGGGTTTCGACAGGCCGCTTCTTCGGTGGAGGAAGGTCGATGCCGCCCAGCCCCTGGACGCCGTGAATCCTCTCGGCCTCGATCCGGCTGCGAACGAGCGGCCGCTCCATCCCCGCAGCGACCGGAACATCGCTGAGGCCGGCCAGTTCGCACACCATCAGTGCATTGCGTGTGGTGTTCTCGAGGGAACTGTTCCCTGCGACAGTAGTGATGCCGAGCAGACGTATGTCCTCGAGGGCCGCAGCCAGTAGAATGGCGACAGCGTCGTCCAGCCCGGGATCGCAGTCGAGCAGGACTCGTCTCGGGCGGGCTGCCATGTTAGAAGTCTGAGATGGCGTCGAGCTCGTCCTCCGCGAACCGAGCGAGCATCCCGAACTGCGTGTACCGGAACTGTTCGGCGTAATCAACCCCTGTCTTCTGGCCGACCTCGGCGCAGAACGCGCGAATGGCCATCTCGATCACGTTCTGGTAGTTGCCCCGATCGATCTCGTCCACGAGACCAAGCTTCAGACCGGCGGCTTCCGCTTCGCGTTTGAGCCCGTCCACCGTCAGCTTCATCTGGCAGTCGTGCGCCAGCAGGGCCTCTATCTTCAGGTCGATGGTGCTCGAGATGTCCACTACCTTGTTAACGTCAACCGGGCTCTTCGCAAAGAAGTACTTCTCGCCGACGTACCGCGGCTCGAGACCGTCTTCGAAATGCTCCGGGTAATACAGCGGGATGTCCGCGAAATCCGCCGCCTCGAGCGCCGCCATCGCTACTTGACGGTGGTCCGGATGGCTTTCGTACGGCGCAAACGGATCCCAGGTCATAAGGACGTCCACCTTCAGCTCCCGAATGGTCCGCATGAACTTCTCACGCAGCTCGTCGAGCCGGACGTCGGCTAGCGTCCCGTCAACATACCGCAGAAACCGGACCTCTTTGAGCCCCAGAATCTCGCCTGCACGTTTCGCCTCCTCCTCGCTCACCTTGACAAGCTCGTCGGCGTCCAGCACGTACGACCCCTTGCTGTTGTCAGTGACTATCAGCTCGTAGACGTCGTACCCTTTCTGGACAAACAGTGCCACCGTGCCGCCCGCAAGGAACTCCAAATCGTCGGCATGCGCGACGACAACCAGCACCACTTTCTTCTTCCCAGCCATTGCATTCACCTCACCAGAATGTCGTTGCCCTCAACTTGTACGCATCTCTCGTTTAAGAATCTTGCCTGTGGGCCCTTTGGGGAGTGGCTCATCGAAGAACTCGACTATGCGCGGGTACTTGTAAGCAGCCAGCCGCTCCTTGCAGTAGCTGATGATCTGTTCTGCAGTCGCCTCGGCTCCCTCCTCCATCACCATACACGCCTTGACGTCTTCGCCCATCACCTCGTCCTGCACACCTATGACGGCGACCTCGAGCACCCCCGGGTAACCGTAAAGAACCTCCTCGATCTCCCGCGGGTAGACGTTGTAGCCGCCCCGGATTATCATGTCTTTCTTGCGGTCGACGATGTAGAAAAACCCGTCCTCGTCCATCTTGCCCAGGTCGCCGGTGTGGAACCAGCCGCTGCGCATCACTTCCTTGTTCGCTTCCGGCCTGTTGTAGTACCCCTTCATGACGTTATGGCCGCGTATGACGACCTCGCCAACCTCTCCCACGGGCACTTCGGTGTCGTTCTCGTCGAATATCTTCACGTCCGCACCCCACAGCGGAATCCCTATTGAGCCGACCTTCCGTCCCAGCTTCGGCGTGTTGAACGTGGCAACAGGTGATGTCTCCGAGAGACCGTACCCCTCGAGTATCTGCGCGCCGAACTTCGACTCGAACCCTTTGAGCACTTCGACAGGCATCGCCGCCCCTCCGCTCATACACAACCTGAGGCTTGACGTGTCGTACTTCTCGGCCTCGGGGAAGCTGAGAAGGTACAAGAACATCGTCGGTACGCCCTGGAAGATCGATACCTTGTCGCGTGCTATCGTCTCGAGCACCAGCTCGGGATCGAACCTGGGGACAACCGTGAGCGTGCCGCCCGAGTGAATCGTCGTGTTCATCGAGCATGTCTGCCCGAATGAATGGTACAACGGCAGTACCGCTATGCACACATCGTCCTCACCGTATTCCATCAGTTCTTCCGCACAATAGTGGCAGTTGAAGAACAGGTTGAAATGGCCCAGCTCTGCCCCTTTCGGGCGACCCGTAGTGCCCGAGGTGTAGATGATCACCGCCCCGTCGTCCGGCATGCTCTGATGCATGTCAAACTCGGGCGACGCTTCATCGAGAAGTTTCCCGAATGGTTTCGCTTGATCGCCGATCTGCTTGCCGCCCTGATCTTCGATGCACAGGATGTCCCGGCACGTGTCAACCCTCGAGAATCCCTTGACAGCTGGTTCAAGATAGGACTCGGCCACAACGAAAGCCGCCGCACCGGAATCCTCGAGATGGTACTCGACCTCGAGATCCCGAAGCAGAATGTTTAACGGCACGACCTCGCACCCGGCGTAGAGTATGCCATAGTACGTTATTGGAAACTCGAGGATGTTGGGCACCATCGTCGCCACTTTGTCACCCGGCTCAAGTCCCAGAGAACGCAGCACGTTAGCGAATCTCTTGACCTTCTCCTCGAGTTCTCTGTACGTGACGCTCCTCTCTCCCTGGATAACAGCAACCTTATCGGGACGTTTCTTTGCGCTCTCTTGCAGGATTGTTCCAAGGTTCAGGCTCATCGTTCGTCCTTTTTTCTGAGTCCTCCCAACTGCCCCATCAACGTGATTGACAATACCAAACCGAGAGAACCGTTGTCAACACGGCGAGTTGCGCCGGCTGATGGATGTGTTTCGACACGGTCCAACCGTCTCTGCAGGACCATGTATACGGCCCCACAGACACCTATTTCTTGCCAGCGACCTGAAACGTCGCTTCCTGTTTCGCCCCAATTCGTACGGGTTTGTCGAACCGGACGTGACCGAAATCGTGGAGATTGAACTCTGACAACGCCAGTGCGCCGCCCAGAACGGACAGCGCAACCTGAGTGCTGTCCCCATTCGGTTTGAGAGAGCAACTGCCCCATGCGTAGCCGTTCGACCAGAAGAACGTGCCGTCCTGGTTGACAAAAGCCATCGATCGTTCCACACCGGAATACTGGAACCCTGTGAGGGCCGGCACGGCACCCCAGCTTGCCATTGCGCGCGCGTAGTGGTGACCGCACTCGGCTTCGTTGAAGGGACTCCGCTTTCGGCCGTCGTAACGGTCCCGGATATTCTTGATGCATCGCAGCCCTTCTTCCGTCCGGCCTTCGTACAGCATGCCTACGGCCGCCGCGTATTCGAACCCCGTCATGACTTCGGTGAAATATGGGAACGGGGTCTCCGGACGATCCTTCGGATAGTGGGCCATAAGCAGTCCGGACTCGTCGCCCAAGATGAAGCTCCGCATGTTGTTGAAGTGGCCGTGCAGGGTTTCTCTGTAGTTGTATTTCATGATGCTCTGCAACGTGGTCCGGACGTGGGCTGGATCCACGAGGTAGCCCAGGCCGCAGACGTGCGCCTGAAACTGCCCGACCAGCTGGTCGACCAGACAGCCCGACCCAAGCTGGAAATCGGGTTCGGCCACGTCTCTTGCGCCCATTCCAACTCGCAGGCTTGGCGCTATCTCCGAGACGTCTTTCGGCACCCTGATCTCGTGCTCGTAGTACTCGCCGTTGAAGAGGTTCTCGTCCAGCCACTCGCTGCCCTGTTCGAAAAGACCCCGGCACGTTTCGGCGAAATCATCGTCGCCCAGGTACCGCGCCATCTCCTCGGCTGCACGCAACGCGCCGAGGTACCAGATGCCCATTTGCGGGTTGGGACCGTAGTACTCGACGTCCATGGTGTTGTGCTGGCATCCTTCCATCACGCCGTCTTTGTCGGCATCCCAACCGCCTTCGATCCAGCAGAACTCGACCGCCCTCTTGACGTTCGGCCACAGTCTCTTGAGCATCTTATCGTCGCCCGAGAGCTGCCAGTCGCGGTACATTCTCATGATGGACCCCATCTGGCCGTCGGCGGCGGCCTTCCCGAACTCCTGCGCCCGTTCGATCGGCAGGTGGACGCGGAAGCTCATCACCCCGTCGTCGTCCGTGGCATGTGCGAACGAGACTTCCCGCATCGACATCGACAGGTCACCGAACAAGAACGCGGTAGCCTGTTCGTAGTTCCAGACGTGGGTACACGAGCCGACACAACAACCGCTTTTGTCGCTGCATCCTTCGAAACCGTAGAACCGCCCGTCCGGCGTCCTGAAACACGTCTGGCTGCGGAGCGTGCTGACGTTGAACAGGGCCGCTTCCTTGACCGCTTCGGGCAGTGTGCTATCGCAGAACGTGCGGACGAAACGCACGGTGGCCCGCTCCAGGTCGGCAAGCTGCGGAGCGACTGTCTCGGCAACTTCCCAGGCGTCCGAGTATTGACCGGCGTAGTAGTTGCCGATACGGTCCTTGTCCTCGGACGGCTTCTTTTTCTCTTCGGAGGACCGCCTCTTGCGTGCCGGTGTCCACGTGCGGCGGTTCGGGAAATGCCATGTAATAAGAAATGTGACCTCCCTGGTCGCGCCCGGCGGCACTTCCGCACCGACAGCAAGCGAAGCCGCCGGGATCCGGCCCTTCCCGCCGTCGTCTCGATCGAGAGTGCCGTTGTCGCTGAAGTCGTCCCAGAAATCCAGCAGCGAACCGCCCCAGCCTTTGCCAGGCCAACTTGTACGGTAGGTCACGGGGGCGTCGCCCGGAGTGGTCAGTGCAATCGTACCCCATCGCTCGTGTCCCGTCTCGACCTTTGCGGCGTGCAGCAGGATGCCCCGGACGTTTCTGCTCCTGCGGAACTCGTTTGCTTCATCATCCTTTGTGATGTAGTTGGGTATGTTCCCGCAGACTGACGCCTTCAGAGGCTCTTCGGTCTTGTTGTGCAGGACGTATCGCAGGATAGCTACCGGTATGCCGCTCGTATCGGCGTCGCACGGAACCATAGGGTTAAACGCCTTGATGGTAACGTCGACCGGCACATCAGGGTCGGAAAGGAAAACCTGGCCCAGCGGGTAGGCGGCGGCGAAAGAGCATTCACGAAACCGCGGCAGCCCGTGGTTTACGGCGGTGCTGCCGAATGCCCCTTCGTATTGCGACGCGTCAATGGCCCCCTCAATAGCTCGTGTGACCGCTTGTCCGTTCTGCCCTTCCACATAGAGGGCGAAAAAAGGCGAAACTCGTTCTCCCAACGTCGGCACGAACCCTTTGGCCGGGCGGTTCATGATCTCCCAGTCCTGCAGGTTGCCCCGTCCCCCCAGCGAAACCGTGCCCGTCCCGATGCCGCCCAAGGGAAGGGCAATACGGACGATGTGGTTCTGGTCATAGCGTTTCAGGATCGGCCAGTCCGTCCGGTCAATCTCTTCGACCGGTTTCAGTTCAAGGGATGCTGGGCGTTCCGATAGCGCTGAAGCCCTGCGTAGACAGAGGCTGCATCCCACGAGAAGCACTACCACTGCAATTGAAAATGGTGTTTTCATGTCTTTTTCCTCCTCCGTTCGCACGAATCCAGCCGAACACGTTTCTGAAACTCCATAGTACCCGAAAAGAAGAGTCTGTGCAACGATTGACGCAGAGCTGTTGAGTTGTCTGAAACGATTGTCCCAGCGCGGATTCCTCGCTGAAACGTCGCTCCCTTGGAAGCGTTCGGCATTGGCATGAGCGGGCACGTGCGGCAACGACGATTGTGGCACGAGGCGGAAAGGGCACCCTCACCCCAGCCCTCTCCCGGCGGGAGAGGGAGAATAGTCTCCCTGCAGTAATATGCGTGAAACGGCGGTCGCGACGCTGCCCAGACAACGCTCACCGATACTCCCTCGCCCTCTGGGAGAGGGCTGGGGTGAGGGAACGCTTGTTCTCCGTCTTTTTCCGAAAGAGGTTTCGCCTGCAATGAGGAGTGAGAAAACGAAGTGTCCATAACGCAATGATTGCTGTTGCTCTGTACAGTACTGCTATGACGTAATGCGGGCGTTGTCCATTGTTGGTCCGGTGAGAAATGCGGGCTGGTCTCGGTTTTCGAGCGGCAGGCAGGAACGCTGCGGAAATGCTCAGTCCGTACTCTCGGGGGCGGAAGGATTCTGTTCAGGCGTGGAATCTTCTGCTCGGGAGGATCCTGCCGCGTCGCGGCTCTCTGTGCGGGACAGAATTGCGCGCGCGGGCGACTCCACCAGTTCCACTATCTTCTGTGCTCGTGCCGTGAAGGATGCCTCGACCGACGAGAACGCGCGCACTGCAAGCGTAGTGAACGACGAAACGACGATGATAATGCCGGCAGCGACCGCAGCGGTCAGAACGTACGGGACCAGCACGCGACGGATGCGGCGCAGCCGTTCCCGGAACTCCTCTGAACGTCTTGCACGTCCCGCCAGACTGCCCACGGCGTGTTCCACACGTTGGCACAGCGCCTCGTTCGGTTCCACGGCAGGGAAGGCTTCCAGCATTCCCACTATCGACCGCAGCTCAACGACTTCCGACGCGCACGCAGCGCATTGCTTGAGATGGTGCTGGACCTCCAGCGCATCCCGACCTTTGAGATTCAGGCACACGTGGTCCACAAACAGCTCGCCCAGTCGCTCGCAATCGCTGACGGCTGCTTGATCGTCTTCCCGGGGGTCAGAGTGAAACCCTGACGCCTCTTTCTTTTTGCCAGTCATCATTGCTCACTTCGCCCGGGGTAGTCCCGGAATGTTTCGTGCGGCAAGATTCGCCTCAGTTCGCGAAGGCCGTAGAAGACGCGCGAACGCGCCGTACCTTCAGGACACCCGACAATCTCGCCTATCTCTCTGTACCGCAACTTGTTGTAAAAAAAGAGGACAATCACCTCTCTGTGCTTGTCATCAAGCTTCGCGATAGCCTGGCTCAGCAACCGGTTCCTTTCTTCGTTCGCTGCGGCTATACCCGGTTGGCCCCAGTCGTCCCGCCGACGCTCGCCCTGCTGCCGTACGGTTTGCACAGCTCTTGCACGCACCCCGCGTCGACGCAACTCGTCTATGCACGCGTTCCGCGCAATCTGGTAAAGCCATGTGCTGAAAGCACTTCCGGGCTTGTAGCGTGCCGCATTCTTGAACAACCGCAGAAACACCTCCTGGAATATGTCCTCTGCACACGAGTAGTCGCCAACGTAATGCAGAATAAAGCTGAAAATCCGTCTCCGATACCGGTAGAACAGCTCTTGGAACGCATCCTCGTCCCCCTTGGCGCATCTTCGCACCAGGATCTCGTCCGAACGACCGGACGCTGCCGTCTGGCGTCTCGTATGCTTCTCAGATAGTGGATACGGACGAGTGGCGTCTTCGTTCAATAATTGTGCGGCACCTATCGGGCGAAGTCGGCTGATGTCTTGTCGAGGAACCGCCCGTACGCCCGACATACGCTACCTGCCTCGTGTCGTTTTCACGTCTTCAGGAGTCCCTGCCGAAACCGTGGATCTTGTCGGACGACCCGTACGTACGCATCTTCTTGACGATTGTCTCCATTTCGGCTTCCATGGCCGACCCGTATATCTCGGTGGGCACTCGGCGCGAGGGCCGTCGCGAGAGCATGTCGCGCAACCCCTCGAAAAACGCGCGTCGTATCTCCGCTCCCACGTCGATCTTGGCCGCGCCCAGACCGATGGCCTCCCAAATGTCTTCGTCGAAGATGCCCGGAAAGCTCCGAAACGCGATAGGCAAATCCTTCTCGCTCGAGACGCGTTCCATGAGCTTGAGCTCGAGCTTGGGTTCAGTCTCCAAATGGGTTTCGTCCTGGAGGAACACCATGTTCAGGGAGCATATCCCGGTCTGTTCGGCGAAAGCGACAGCCTCCGGCGGTGTCACGTTGACCCGCGAGCCGCGCCCCGAGCTGCCCGGCCCGCTGTCCGCGACAAGACGCAACGTGGCCTCGACGGTGGCGCCGTTCTCTGCTGCAAGATGCATCACATCCGACGTGAGGGATAGGGTGTCCCGGAGCTTGTGCGTCGAGATATCCACGGAAACACCGTTTGCGCCGCACTCCAAGGCGATGCGTGCATCCTCGACCGATTTCGCGCCGCCCAATATCAAGGCCGCGGGCGCGGCGGACTGCTCGACGGTGTGGCGGCACGCGAGAAAGACGTCCTCGGGCTCGACGAGAGCGAGGTCTTCGGACCGCACGCTGACGATAAGAGGCGAGTTTTCGGCCTCCGCGGCAGCCAGCGCCGCTCGGGCGGAGAAGATGTCCCACACCTCGAAACATCCCACGGCGTACCGTCGCCTGCGGGCGTCTGCCAGTATCTCGTCAAACGCTATGAGCGGCATCTGGATATCCTAGCCCATTCTCTGGACACCGGCGTGCGTCTTGACCTTTGATCCGGTGCCTCCACCTAACAGTGTGCACGATTCGCAAAGGATTTATCAAGCCGGGTGTCAAAGAGAAAACGAAGAAACGTGTCGGCAGGTGCTGCCCGAAAAGAAGCAAAGCGTTCGTTTTAATGTAGAGTCTTCGGACGCATCGCGGCTGATCTCAGTCTGTATCCCCTCGCCAGACAATATCGCCGGACCAGAAATCGTGTCTGCCGCCGTCGTCGATGAGGTTTTGCCCGACGCTGTACAGGAGAAACCCGTCGTCTGAAGGCTGGTAGTGGTAGGCGTTGCCGGTGAACGGATCGACGGGCGGCGACTCGCCGAGTTCGGGGGCGACGGCGTCGAGGCGTTCCGGATACGTTCCGGTGCTTGCCTTGTATTGCTCGACCAGGAGACCCATCTGCACCAGGTCGAGCATGGCTTCGTGCTGGGCTTGCGTGTGAAAGGAGGTTGTCGTGAATAGTAGTCGCGACAAAACCCTGGTCCGTGGCAGGCTTCGGACGCCCTTTTCTATCCGGCCGAGTTCGGGCGCGGCTCCATAGTAAGGAAGTTCTGCTACAGAGATGAGTTGAGTCATGATGTCAATGTACGTTGCCTCGTCCATGTCAACCCACGGCCGTCGCAACGGACTGGAGTAGAACCGTACGCACATCCATTCCACAGGATTCGTGCTGCTGACCCTTTCAAACCAGGCGAGCCTTTCCAAGTCACCAGCCCGAAGGTCAGAGAACGTACGAAGCTCCAGATGCAACGCTCCCGCCAGGGATTCGGCGAACGCGTGCCGGTGGTCCGCCTGGGCGATATGCGACAAGAGCTTGTCAGTAAGTTCAACCGATAGATCCCCGCCGTCGAACGAGTCTCGAAGAGCATAGATCATACCCCTATATATCTCTGTATGCATGGCTTGCGATGCGCGGACAGGTTCCAGCGTCAAAGCATCCGCGAGCTTCATTCCGGCGACAATGTCCTCGATCGCCTCGGAATGCTTGCCTTTTCCCGCTTTCATGATGGCATCGACACCGAGCAGCCTGGCGCACCAGGATAGCGGCGAAAGATGCGGGAGTTCGAGTCCGAAGTAACCTTTTGAAAGGTCAAGAGGATAGACCGGTCCTCCGCGGTCTGCCATCAGCCTGATTTCGTCTATGAGGTCTTGATTCGCGAGCACGAACTCCGCCAGTTCGGGCATCCCAGCGACGAACCACCCTTCCGGAAGATCGTTCCGAATACCTGGACCCACTCCGAGAGGTCTGAGTCTCTCCTTTAGACTGGTAAAGAGGTCGTCGTACCGATTGATGGCACCTATGGCGTTTCTTGGGAACCCGTCGAATCCGGTAACATCCTCATGCCCGGACTCGCGTGCCGATTCGGCAACCTGTTCTCCGCGAATCTGATCGAGAAGCGCTTCGTAAGCGTCCATTGCCGCCGGTCTTCTTACCTGGGCCTGTTTCGCGGTCCGGCTTCGTTCCGCCACATTCACAAACGATACGTAGACTGCAATAACGAACCCTGCCAGAGCGGCGAATACGATCAGCAGCTTCGCGACGGACCGCTGCATCGCATGGCTCGGTTCCGCTTGTTTCACTATTCGCCTCGCCAGACGATATCGCCGGACCCGAAACTGTGTCTGCCGCCGTCATCAGTAAGATTGCTGCCGACGCTGTACAGGAGAAAACCGTCGTCTGACGGCTGGTACTGGTACGCCTTGCCGGTGAACGGATCGACGGGCAACGACCCTCCGAGCTCCGGGACGATGGCGTCCAGATCTTCCGGATACGTTCCGGTGCTTGCTTTGTATTGCTCGACCAGGATGCCCATCTGCATCAGGTCGAGCGTTGCCTCGTGTCGGGCCTGAGCTTCGCACGTGCCGGACAGTCCGGAGACGATATGCATCTTTGCCAAAATCCGCGTGTTGGGCAGGTTTCTGGTTTCTGTCTCGAGCCGCATGAGCTGCGGTGCGGCTTCGTAGTAGGGCAGCTCGGCCGCGGAACTTGCCCGGCTCATAATGTCGATGTACGCCGCTCCGTCCATGTTCAGCCACGGCCTCCCCAGCGTGCTCTTGTACGTGGTAAGAAAGAGCCGCTCCACGGTGTCTGAAGAGTCGATGAGCTCACTGAACAGGTCGAGCATCTCCGGGTCGCGAGTCCGCAGGTCCGAGAAGGACTGGAGCGCCATGTACAACTCTCCCGCGAGCGACTCGCCCAACGCGTGCCGGTTATACGCCTGGGCAGCGTGGGCCATCAGCCGCTGCGTCTGTTCACGGGTAAGGTCGCCGGCGTCGAACAACGATTGGAACGTGCTGGTCATGGTGGCGTATGTGTCTGTGCGTAAGCGCTGCGATGCCAGGAGAGGTTCATTCGCCAACGCGTCCCCGAGCTTCATCCCGGCGATGATGTCGTCAAACGCCTCGGATTTGTTCCCTTGCGACGCCATGACGACGGCATCCAGCCGAAGCAGCGCGGCGCACCTGTGCAACGGCGAAATATGGTGCGGTTCCAGGTCTAACCCTTCCGAGAAATCGAGCACACAAACCGGGCCGCCGCGGTCTGCCATCTCTCTGATCTCGCCCAACAGATCGCGGTTCGCAGCCAGAACCTCCGCGATGCTCGACAGTTCGTCGTCCGGCCACTTGTAACCGGGCCGCCGCGAAAGAGCGCTGTATAGATCCAGCCCTGGTTGCCGCGCGCGAGCGTTCAGCATCATACTCCTCAGCCTCGACGCCCTATCATCAGTTGGCTGCCGCAACCCCTCGCCCGGCCCCACAAACCCCTGTTCTCCTACCACCACGCGTTGTGGCCTCGAGGCAACCAGCCCTGGTTGCCGCGCGCGAGCGTTCAGCATCATACTCCTCAGCCTCGACGCCCTATCATCAGTTGGCTGCCGCAACCCCTCGCCCGGCCCCACAAACCCCTGTTCTCCTACCACCACGCGTTGTGGCCTCGAGGCAACCAGCCCTGGTTGCCGCGTGCGAGCGGCCTCCATCATTCTCCTCAACTGCGACGCTCTATCATCAGTTGGCTGCCGCAACGTCAGGCCTGAAAAACCCCCAAACCCCTGTCCTCCTACCACCACGCCTTGCGGCATCGAGGCGGCCAGCACCGTTTCCAGGTGTTCGAACAGACGCTGGTATCCCACTATGATCTCCATGGCGTCTTCTGGAAACACGGCCAACTGCGAAACATCCTGCTGCCCGGGCCGCAACGCCCGCGTGGTGATATCCGAACCTTCGTCAAAGAAGAAGCTCCAGTCGCCGGAAAGTTCTGCAACAAGTGTCTGGTATGCGTCTATCGCTGCCGGTCTCCTGACCTGGGCGAGATTTGCGGCAAGCCTCTGTTCCGCCAGGTACGTGAACGAGACACCGGCCGTTATAACACATCCCAGCACAGCGACGACTATGACGAGCAGCCGCGTGGCCGACCGCTGCATCGCGTGGCTCCGTTTCTCGTCTCTCACTCTTCACCTCGCCATACGATATCGCCGGACCTGAACTCATGTGTGCCGCCGTCGTCGATCAGGTTCTGCCCGATGCTGTACAGAAGGAAGCCGTCGTCTGAAGGTTGGTACAGGTACGGATTGCCGGTAAACGGGTCGACGGGCAGCGAACCGCCGAATTCCGGGGCAATGGCATCCAGGCTTTCCGGATACGATCCGGTGCGCGCATGGTGTTGTTCCACGAGAATGCCCATTTGCATCAGGTCGAGTATGGCTTCGTGCCGTGCCTGCGACTCGTACGCGCGCATCAAGCCAGGTATCAGCCTGTCCGAGAGAACCCGCGTGGGCGCCAAGCTCGAAAAATCCATCTCTATCTGATTCATCTCGGGTGCAGCCTCGTAATACGGTTGCTCGGCAGCCGAACAGAGTCGGCCTATGAGGTCGGCGTACGCTGCCTCGTCCATGTTCAGCCAGGGCCTTCCCAACGGACTCCTGTAGAAGTCTCGGATCAATTCATCGATCGTGTCTGGAGCTCCAGCTCCAAGGTAGAACGCCAAATCAAACGCATCCCGTTTGGCGGGGTTAGGTTCACGGAGACCGGAGAAGATCTGGAGGCCCATATGCAGTTCTCCGGCCAACGAATCGGCGAAGGCACGCCGGTCGCGCCCCCGGGCGATCTGCATCATGAGCCGGCGGGTCTGTTCCGGTGAAAGGTCCGCGCCCTCGAGCGAAACCTGCAGCCCACTGCTTAGGATGCCGTTCATCGCTATCCGCACGAACTGGCTGATAAGCACAGGTTCCTGCTTCAACGCCTCGCCCAGTTTCATCCCGGCAATAACGTCCTCGAACGCCTCGGTCTTGTTCCCTTCCATCGCCTTGATGATTGCGTCGGCACGAAGCAGTCTGGCGCACTCACGCATTGGAGCGAGATGCGGCAGGTCCATCGCCAACCCTTTCGAGAAATCGAGCGGATAGACGGGGCCGCCGCGCTCGGAAAGCTGCCGGATTTCGCGTACCACATCCTGGTTTTCGGCCAGCAATTCGGCAACCTGTTGCCGCGTTTCGTCACTCCAGTCATGCCACCGTTGTGGAACATCCTGCCAGGGAACGTCGCTGGCTCGTAGCGGCTTCAACGTCGTAAAGAGAAGCTGATCGTACCCTTCCATGATCTCCATCGCGTCTTCCGGAAACCCCTCGAATGGCGAGGTTCTTTGTTGCCCGGCATCGTCTGCGCTCTCCTCGGTGAAAACGCTCCAGTCGCCGGAAAGCTCAGCGTAGAGCCTCTCGTACGCGTCTATCGTTGCGGGCTTCCGAACGTTCGCAAGCTTCGAAGCGAGGTTCTTTTCCGTGACAAGCACAAATGAGACGCAGGCCGCGATAACGAATCCTGCCACGGCGGCAAGTATGAGTACCGGCCGTCCAACGGACCGCTGCGTTCCACGTGTTGCTCTGTCGTCTTTCACTGCTCACCCCGCCAGACTATATCGCCCGACCTGGAGTCGTGTCTGCCGCCGTCGTCGATCAGGTTCTGCCCGATACTGTACAGAAGAAAACCGTCATCTGAGGATTGGTACAGGTACGGCTCGCCGGTAAACGGGTCGACCGGCAGCGACGTGCCGAGGTCCCGCGCAATGACATCGAGGCTTTCCGGATACGAGCTCGTTCGCGCGTGATGTTGTTCGATCAGGATACCCAACTGTATCAGGTCAAGCATGGCTTCGTGCCGCGCCTGCGCTTGGCAGCTCTGGGCAAACGCAGGCGCCAGAATACCTTTTGCCATCCCGGTGCGCGGCAAGAGCCAGGGACCTCCTCCTCCCTCGATCCGGTTGAGTTCCGGCGCTGCCTCGTAGTACGGCAGTCCGGCTGCAGAGATCACCCGGCTCATCACTTCGATGTGCCCTCCCTTGTCCGCGTTCAGCCACGGTCTTAACGGAACACCAAGGATCCTGCCTGCAGTCCCTCCCGATATCTCGACGTCCGGGAATTGATCGAGCCCGAGATACAATTCACCGGCGAGCGATTCGGCGAACGCGTTGCGGCGGTCGGCATGATCAATTTGGCCCATGAGCTGACTGGTGAGTTCAGGGGACAGGTCGCCCCCGTCGAGAGAGTTCTGCACGGCGTCGCACATGGTCCCGTAGAGTGCGAAGCGCACGAGCTGCGAGATGAGCATAGGTTCCTGCGCCAGCGCGTCGCCGAGCTTCATTCCGGCGATGATGTCTTCGACAGCCTCAGAGTGGTTGCCTTCGCTCGCTTTAGTGACGGCATCAGCGCGCAGCAACCTGCAGCACGATCGCAATGTATCAAGATGCTGGAGGTCGACTGCAAAACCTTGCGACAAATCGAGCGCGGATAATGGCCCGCCGCGGTTCGCCATCCGCTGGATCTCGCCAACGAGATCCTGGTGATTGCCGAGGAACTCCGCCACGCGGCGCCGCTGTTCGTCGCTCCAGTCGTCCGGAGGGTCCTGGTAAGAAGAGTCGTAATCCGCCAACCCCTCAATCCGCTCGATCCGTTTGAACAGACGATCATATCCGGCGACGATCTCTGCCGCGTCTTCCGGGAACCCTTTGAATTCCGAGTCGTCCTGCGGCCCGAACTGCGGGACCGTCCCTGCTACACCGGAAAGCTCCGCTGTGAGTTGCTGGTACGCGTCTATCACGGCAGGTTTCTTGACTTTGGCAAGCTTAGCGGCAAGGTTTCGTTCCGTAAGAGCCAGAGACAGCACGTAGAGGGTCGCCAGGCAGCCGAAGACAACCAGAGCGATTACCCACCGGAGAGATGACTTCTTCTGCATCGTGCGCCTCCAACACTCCGTTCGGGAAGGACGTCCAGGACGCTTCTGTCACTAGGATTATACGCCCCCCAACGCTGAACGTTCAAAGGAATGACGCAGGTGTCGCGCAACGAAATGACACCGTCCGGGTGGCACAGGCTTCCAGCCTGTGTCTGAAGTCTGGGCTTGTCCATCCAATCGGCCAGACCAGACTCCCTGAAGCGGAGCAATTTGCATGGCCACCTCCCGTTCGTATGGTTCTTGGGCAAGATGCCCAAGCCACGGGGAAGATGCTCCCCGAAGGGGAGCAATTTGAATAGCCGCAGGTGTAACCTGTGGAAACGATGCGAACAAGAGTATCAACCCTGAAAGGGTTGAACGTGGAAACCGCAAAGCGCGGATCGAAACGTCCGATCACACGGTTGATCGTCGTGCCGTGCCGTGGTAGCATGTGGTGGAAGAAACCGGTTTGGCAGAACGCTTATTGGGGAGGTGGGATGGCGAGGGAGACGCCCGCACGGTTCTCGGACGCGTACCCGCACACGGTACGCCGCACGTTCCTTGTGAGGGAAGCCCCGACCGCTCGCGAGACGGGTCAGAGACGGAATCTTCCCGAGAAGATCGTAAGCTGCCTCTGGTACGAGGGAAGGTTCAGCGGCCACGAGCTTGTCTGCGACGACGGGACGAAAGCCGAGGTGGTGTCGCCGGGCTGGTGGAACCTCGAGGGAGGACCGGATTTCCACGATGCCCAGATACGGTTCGTCACGCCGGGCGGCTCGCGACTGGTGACGGGCGACGTCGAGATACATCTCACGGCAGGCGACTGGCGCGCTCACGGCCATCATACCGACCCGCGCTACGACAACGTGGCACTGATCGCGACGCTCTACGAGCCGCGACGCGTTCCGGCAGCGAAGAACAGCAAAGGCGACCGGCTGCGGCAGGTCTTTCTCGAAAAACAGTTTCTCGACCTGGTCAGGCGCGAGGCACGGCGTATCGATCCCGACGACTACCCGTATTCGCGGCCCGACAACGTCGGCCACTGCTGCTTGACGCTCGCGCAGTCCGGCACGGAACGTATCAAGCAGGTGCTCGATCTCGCGGGCGACTGGCGTATGGTGGCGAAATCCGAATCGTTTGCCGAGATGATAGCCGGCGACGGTCTCGACCAGACCTATTACGCGGGGATAATGCGGGCGCTCGGGTACAAAAGCTTCAAACGGGAGTTCGGTGAGCTTGCGTCGCGGGCGCCGTACGCGCTCCTTCGCGAACTTGGCCGTTCCGCCGGTGTCGCCGCCGATCCGGTGCTGACCATCCAATCCATTCTGTTCGGTGTGGCGGGTCTGACACCGAAACGCCTGAAAACGGAAAAGGACGATCTCCAGCTCGCCAGGCATGTTAGGGATATCCGGTCGAGCTGGCGTCAGCTGAAGAAGTACTTCTCCGACGCGGACAGTATGGACAGGGCTGCATGGTCCGGACGAGCCGTGAGGCCCGCAAACACGCCCGCGAGACGTATTGCGGGCGCTGCGCACCTCCTTGCCCGGTTCGGTGACGTCGGCATCTCGCAGAAGATTATCGAGACCGTTCGCTCTTCCACCAACAAACGCGGAGGCACGAAGGCGTTGCAGGACCTGTTCACGGTAGACGCGCCGGGCGATTACTGGACGTCGCACAGCAAGTGGGGCGGCGCGAGGCTCGGTCGTCCGCTGAAGCTCATCGGAAAGAGCCGCGCGCTCGCGATCATCGTCAACGCGGTAGTTCCTGCGACCCTTGCTCACGCCCGCCGGTCGAAGGACAGGGAACTCGAAACGAAGCTCTTTGAACTATACTCGGGGCTGCCGCGACTGCCTGCGAATTCCGTGACCCGGCTCATGACGCACAGGATATTCGGCATGCAGACGAAATCGTCAGAAGATCCCGCCGCCTGCGATACAAGGAAGGTACTCTGCAACGCGCGTCGCGAACAGGGTCTCATCCAGCTGTTTAACGATTGGTGCTCGCAAAACCCCACCTGCGCGAACTGCGCCGTTCTGCCGTTGCTCTCAAACTGAACTGCACCGATGGTTCCGGTAGAGCTGTGGTGAGAAATGCGGCTGAGTCAGTCGGAGCTGCTGTCCTGGAGCACCGGGTAGAACCACACGATACAGAGAGCCACCAGTCCGAACAGCGAACCGATGGGGCCGACGAGAAGGATTCCCATAGGCGACTCGATCGAGTTGCCCCATATGTCCATCGGGATCGTGGCCACGTACACCGCCAGGGCCTGGCCACTCTTCCACGAGACGCCGCTGAGACCGCAATAGATGCCTTCCCGGCGTTCGCCGGTGAGCCGTTCGTCCAGATCGATGATCTCTCCTATCAGAGGCATGTACAGCATGAACAGAGCGCCCTGGCCGACACCGACCAGGCTGAACGCGGCCACACTCAGAAAGGTCTTGACCGTCGTCGAGCAGGGAAGCATTGAAATCACGTACAGCCCCGGCATCAGGATCGTGATAAGCGCCATGGCCATGAACAACAACCATTTGTTCGGTATCCGTTTCGAGAGCACGGGCATCAACGGGAGTGCCAGCAAGGCCGCGCCGACGAACGGGCCCATTAACAGCGACACCGTTGTTTCGTCGCCGCCAAGACTGACTTCAACCCAGTAAGGCAGCGTTTTCTGGACCGCCAGGAACCCGATATTGAAACATAGCGTGGCCGCGATCCACATGAGAAACACCCGGTTCTTGAGAGCCGCCAGCAGTTGGCCAAGCGGGGGCATCCTGGCCTCGTCCTGAACGGGCCGATGGCGTTCGCGCAACACCCATGCCGGCACCTGGAGCAGAAGCAGTGCGGACACGCACAGAATGATGGCCGTCCGCTGATACCCCAGGTTGGAATAGGTCGGCGGATCAACGTGGCGGGCCGGATCAAGTGCGTCGATCATGATTCCGGGCAGAACCGCCGTGCACGTTATCCCTATCATCATGCCCGCGGCAAGGTACGTCCCGAGCTTGACCCGGTCTTCGCGTGACCGGGCGATCTCGGGTCCCAACGAGTTCAACGGCACCGAGTATATGGTCAGAAACAGCCAGTGCAGGCATATCACCGTCGCGCCATAGAGAAAGTTCTGCCCGGATTCCCCTTGAACCGGGGGATACCAGAATGCGATGCCCGTGCCCGTCATCAGGATCGAGCCCCAGAAGATGAAGGGACGCCGGCGCCCGGCGATGGGCACGAGGCGGTACCAGCTCGGCCTAGTGCTGGTCCGGTCCGACCAGATCCCCACGAGCGGGTCGGTGATAGCGTCAAACACCATCCCGATGAAGAAGATGGTGCCCACCGTAGACACCGCGACATAGATCGTGCGGCCGGCGTTCTGCGAAGGCGAGTAGAAGTATGCACCCCACTGGTGGATGACCTCTCCTGACACCGCCATGCCGACCGCGGCTATGGCGAAGGTGAGCCCCTCAACCCACGAGAACTCCTTCTCAGATCGGTGCACCATACTCCTTCTGGACGAGCGTCGGACGCAGGGGCAACGTTAATAGAACCCTTCCCTCTTCTTGGTCGGGGGCTAATGGTATCATGGCGGCGCGGCAGCGTCAAATCGAGCCGCAAAGACCGGCTACCACGCACTGGACGATGTTAGAACTCTGGCAGCGCCTCTCAGGTCCGCTGCTTAGTTGAAGCTCGATTGTCTTGTTCGGTCAGACTTCTTCTACAACCTTCATTCCAGTCAGGTGGGCCAGGTGGCGGATCGTTCGTGTGTGGTCGCCGTAGTAGGCCACCCGATGCAAAGAGGCATAATAGTCCTTGGCGCTCGCGCCCAGCGCCCCACCGCCCCAGTTGTCCAGCAGCTTCCCTGCGTCATCTACCTCGGCGACGATTTCCGTCCGGCAACCCCGCTCTTTGCCTTTAGGAACCTCGGGGACTTCGATGATCTTCCCTGTAAACACCAACAGGGTGTCGAGGTGGACCAGCTTGGTGAAGGTGACTTTCTGTCCGATGCGATAACGGACTTCGGTCACTGCACCACCACGGACCTCCGCATGCCGGCGAAGCAGGTAGGGCGACCTGGGACTCTCAGGACCTTCCATTCGCAACGGTGCCGAGCAGTGGGAGAGGTGAAACGCGTTCTTGGACGTATCCACACCCGCCGCATTGCCCAGGAAACCGGCCCGGTTCAGCGCGTGCTGGAAGATCAGCATTGTCAAGAGGCAGTCCATGTCCCCGTCGCAGGCGGCGGGGATCCCCCGGTCGTTAAGGCGCGAGAAGCCCAGGCATGGGAAACCGCGGTCGAGCCATCCCATGCACGTCCCGACGCATAATCCGTCAGCACGGTTCTCGGCGATCAACCGGTCCAGGGTCAGGCTTGCCCTGGCAGCCTTGACCACGTCTTCCCGGGCCGGTTCGACGACACTCTCTGCCTCGTCGAGCCATGTTTTCGCCTCGGTTTCCGCGGCGGCAGCGTCCACCTTCGCCATGACCTGGTCATAACGCGCTTCGGCGATCTGCACGAGTTCTACCCCCAGCCGATCTTTCACCTTATCCGGCGCGTAGGATTCGGGCGTGCCCTTGAACGGCGGAGAAACGAGTACTCGGCTTCGCCGCAACAGCGGAACCACCCTCAGCAGTGCCGCTGCCCGCTCCAGTTCGTTGTAGTCGGTGCTGTTAAAGAGCGTGATCCGGTGTCCCTCCTCGCGCCACGGTTTCACGAGGCACCAGTCGTGCCCGCCAACGACAGGGAGGTGAAACAAGGCTACCGGTCGGTGCTGGTCGAAGATCGCCGGCATCACTCTTCTCGGGCCGAAGATGTCCGCGCTGATTGCCAGCACGGGAGCGTCGGGACCGGCTTTGTTAAGCAACTGAACAGTCTGCCCGGCATTATTCGCTTGGCCGACAACGAACTCGACGTTGCCAAGGTTCTTCTCTGCTGCGGTCAGGCGCTCGCGTACGGCCGCGATCTCCGCTTCTGACGGGGTCCAACTGCGTTCCCCCGGCTTGCCGGCAATAATGGCGCAAATTCGGACCTTTGAATCAGTAGCGGACGCGGAACGCGACGCGTTGGCCCCGGCCGCCAAATGGCCCGTAGCCAGCGCTATCCCGCTCGCCACGCTTGCCTCTAGAAAATGCCGACGAGTGCAATGCGTACACATAAATCATCCCTCCTTCTCTGTCACCGAACGGCGCGGACCAAGCGCGGTTATTTGTCGGCGCCGCCATCCGACTCTTCCCATTTGCACCTGTGCTTTGTAGAAGCGCACTATAGCGGGGCCGGGATTCCAACCCGCGACCTCTGGTTGGTAGAGATTCGGCTTCGTTCCCAGGTTAGCGGCCTTCCTTCAAACTAACGTTTGAGCCTTCAGTTTCGTTCGTGCTTCAAGTATCGCCTCCCTTCTTCCGTAGTATACATCAGTATACATCGTCATGGATGACGTTGGAAAGTGCTTCGGAGTGGAACCAGAGTAGCAGCCTGTTGCATACCCCCCGCCTCTTGTGTCTAATCATACTCGGCATACAACCGGATGTGGTGGGTGCAGTGAGAGTTGCGACAGCTAACTCCCCGTAGTGCGAACTCAGCGAAACATTGCCCGGGGATGGCTCGTGGTCCCGGTCTATCGAAACTTCTGTGACCGCAACGTGACATACACGGTGACACCTCCGAATGAGCAGCAAATGCAATAGAAACGGAACCACTCAGCAGGGAGGGAACCTCGGATCAAATGTGCGCAACTTGACACACACTACCCAACGGGTGCTACACTTTTACACCGCCACCGCCAAACCTAAACGTACGTACCTGAAAGGAAACGCACTTGACAAACTCAAGGAACAAAACAGTCCTCTTTGTGTGTACGGGGAACGCGGGACGGAGCCAGATTGCCGAGGCCCTTTTCACTCCGTTGACAGCGAGCGATGTATACGTTATCAGTGCGGGCGTGGATCCGTGGCGGGACTTACACCCCGTTGCCGGATGTCTCCTCCAGGAAAGAGGCATAGAAACGAGCGGGCTTCACCCAAAGCACGTGAAAGACTTCGTGGACACACCGGTCGATTGGGTAGTTACTATTGGTGACCGTGCGAGGAGTGAAACGCCGAGGGTGGGTGCGAATCCGACCCGCATTCATTGGGACATTTCCGATCCAGCGGATGCCGATGGGACTGGACGCGAGGATGCCGTATTCCGCGATACCCTCAAGGACATCGAGGACCGACTGCCCTGTCTTCTCTCTCAGGTTGGGGATAGTCCGTCTGCGGTGGAATTGCATTTCGAGCCAGGAATATCCACCTGTGTTGTTCGGCCGAATCGGTTTCAGCCATCTAAGCATTTGGCCGCGATTGCCGCGGCCGGATTTAAATGTATTGAGCTGAACTGCTTTTGCGGTAGTGATGATTTCCCTTGGGACATGGCTTCCCAGGTGGACGAGTTGCGCCAGAGCTTGGTCGATACGGGGGTCCGCCTATACTCCGTTCATGCCGCAGGCGGAATCGGCGGGATGCGTGGAGGGCGATCCGAACGGCTATCCGTGGACTTGTGTAAAGCGTATGCTGACTTGGCGGCGGAGCTGGGGGCTCCCATAGTGACTATGCACGCGGGGTTGCCTCCTGATGGGGAAAAGGTTGCCGAGACAAGACAACTGCGCCGGTCCCTCGATGAACTTTGTCGTCATGTTCTGGGCATGCCCTGTAGGTATGCTTGGGAAAACATTCCCTGGCGACTGTCTGTAGCGGAACATTCTGAATGGATCCGTGAACTTGACCCAGGCGCATTCAGCTTTGTGCTCGATTGTGGGCACTCACACATTGATGGCACGACCGAAGCGTATCTCGAAACCTGCCAGGGGCTCCTCTCCAACCTGCACCTTAATGACAACAATGGAAAGCATGACGAACACGAGATTCCCGGCGTCGGCAGTCTTCGGTGGAAGGAGTTCATGACACTGTTGGAAAGCAGTGGATACATTGGTCCGCTTATGCTGGAAATCGAGGCCCGAGAGCGCCAGGATTGTCTGCATGCTGTACTCGCTGAAGCACACGCGTCGGTTGATTGGCTCAAGAGCCTTCAGCAACCGGGTTCGCCCCTAGCGGAGGCAGGATTCGAACCGCCGAAATTGGGATGAATGGCTCCCCGGATAGCGCATGCTGCGGCATCTCGGCTTCGCCTTGACAGCTTAAATCGCACCGCCGCGACAGGATGGTTAATCCCGCTGGGGCCGGGACTCTGTGTTGAGCGTCAGCTGGCCGAGCTCAAACAGAATGTGGAAAACTGGCTTGACTTGATCGGAAGCGGCACGGCGAGAAAGACCGGGTCAGCTGAGAGTCTGCTCGAGAAGATCGGACACGCCGAAAAGCAGGGTAAGCAAATCGAGCATGAGCTTATTGTGCTGGAGCTCGAACAGGGCGAACTTGAGAAGCAGGTCCTTAACGCGGAAGTCATGCAGGACTCGCTTATCCGGTTCCGAGACCTCTTTGATTTGGCTACCGATGAGGAAAAAGAGTACCTGTTCCAGTTGATGATCGGGCGGATTATCTGGACTCCTGAGGGAATAAAGAAGGGCCTGTACGATCGACCGACCGATACAGGGCGCTTGTCCAAGCCTCATGATGTTAACCAGAACAGCGATTCTTCGCTGAGAACCGCAATATGCCTCCCCGCACTGGACGATGTTAGAACTCTTGAGGTAGCACTCAGGAAGGTGGCTTAGTTCAAACGCTGGCTCGAAGGAAGGCTGCTCACCTGGGAACGAAGCCGAATCTCTACCCTAATTCGACCCGGCCACTGTCCCAAATGTTCTGAAGACGCACACTGACAGCCTTTCAGCCCGGCGCGCGTGAGCGTCACGATCCATTTCCCTTTTTCCGCAAGTGTTGCTTAGCCCCAGGTCGGAGTTTTGTAACCGGGAAGAAGCCGTTCGCGATGCGCTTTCGGACTATTATCTGCTCTGCTATTGCTCGTAATCGAAATATGATCTTTCTAGTCTACCGGGAACATGAGCTTGCTTGAGACCACCGTCTTGCGCTCATCCATCACAGTCAAGAACCAGATCTGGGCGTTTTCCGGGGGGCGCTTCGAGGTGATAACGTCCTGCTCAATGGTCGCCGGTTGCTTTAACCACTTGCGGGTTCGGGGATTCCCCGGAAGCGCGTCCAACGTGTAGTGAAGCTCCGCTGCAACCAATTTCGTCTTTGTGTCGACCTTTGCCGATACGAGCGTTTCTGTGATTTCCGGCGAGGAGATCCTGGCCAGCGGCATTCCATTTTCGAGGTGATGTCTGATAAAGACCTCGACTGCCTTTGGACGGTCAAAGATGTGTCCATGCGGCATGTCCGGCACGAACCGAATGTTCTTTTCCGACCGAACCAGATCATAGGTCCTGGCATAACTGTCTGGCGGATATGCGAAGTCCTTTCCACCGTTTGCAAACAATATCGGCATCGTTGCGGAACCAACATATTGGGAAGGATCCCAGAGCTGAATCCATTTGGCCCTGCTTTCAGCCGACATCTTCTCGAACTCATTGAGCCACGTGCTGTTTTCATGCAGAAACCCACAGCCGTATACCGGAACCGCAGCTTTGAAACGACTGTCGAGCCCCGCCACAATGCAAGTAAGGTACCCGCCCCAACTGATGCCGGTGATGGCTGTCCGCTCGTCATCGACTTCAGGAAACGAGAGTATGAGCGAATGGGCGCGCATCACATTGGCGACGGCATGATAGGTCCATTGCTCAGTGGGCGACTGGTCGATAGTTTCAAACTTCATGTCATGGCCCTGGCCCGGCCCGCCATCCGGCAACCGCACATCCTTCTTCGGGCCGCAACCGGCCAGGTCCATCGCGATGGCCGCGTACCCCCGCTTTGCCCAGAGCCGGACCCAGTTGGGAAATGCGGTTCCGCCACCGCCATGAACAAGAACGACTGCCGGAAGCTGCTTGTCTCGGGTTGGATCACCCGAAACCGTCCCCGGAGTTGCATAGTATGAGAACACACGGGTTGTAATTCCCTTGTATGGTTCGCTCTTATAGTACAATGATCGGACTTCCTTCCCCTCGGCCCACTCAAACTCGGGGGGCTTGCTCAGCTCTTCGAGATCCCACGGTGTTGTTCCGGGCAACGAATTTGCTCGGCGGATGGGTTTGGTGTCGGCAGTGACGACGCACTGCGCACTCACGGCCAAGATCGCGCCGAAGACCAGCCAGAAACGGCTACGTAATATCTTTTTCATCTCCATTCTCCACCTTCCTATCCATAACGCTTGCCATGACGGGCAGGCAATGGCCGTGCGATGCGCGGCTATGGCTTGTCGTGGTCGATGGCTTTGATCGGCCTCCTCGGGATGGACGGCTTCGCACAAGCGCGGGGCTCACTAGGAACCCTCGGATTCCTTGTGCTTGATGGGCAGCAGCTTGATATTCTTGAACCAGCACTCGCTACCGTGGTCTTGGAAGCCGATATAACCGCTCCGGGGATGGTCCTTGTAGTTCTGATCCGTGAATTTGTGCCTGGTGCCGTCGGGGCGCATGTTCGGCTCGGCGAATTCATCCAGGTCCATGTGTATCACGTGCTCGCCGTTGAAGACCACGTCGATGATGTTCCGGTCGCAGGTAATAACGATATGGTTCCATTTGCCCGCGGGTTTCATGGCGTTCTTCGTCGGCTTCACCAGGTCATAAATGGCGCCCGTATCGTGATAGCCTGCGCCGGTGGTGTCGTCGATGGCCACTTCGATCCCGTTATAACCCACGTCCTTCCCACGCTGGCGTTTCAAGGAGAAGGTGCGCAGGAAGATCCCCGTGTTGCAGCCGGGCTCGATCGCGAAATCCAGCGACAACACGAAGTCCGACCACATTTCCTTGTGAATCATCATGTACCCGCCGCATTTACGTGGGTTGATACAGCCGTCCTCAACAGGACGCCGGCTCGCGCGCCGGCTGCTGGTCATCCATCCGTCCAGGGTCTTCCCGTCGAACAGAAGGAGCCACCCATCTTCCTTTTCCTGTGCGGTTAGTTCGTTGTCCGCAGCCAACGCAGCGCCACACAGGGACAGCATCATGATTGCGATTATCGTTTTCATGTCCGCTCCTCGATGAACGCGACGAGACCGCCGCGTATTGGGCCAAAGGCCAGGCGTCTCTCCTCTTGACGGGTCCTCAGAAGGGCAGAGACCCATACTCTATTCTCTGATTCACTCTAGACGGGAAGTTCCTATTCCTTACTGACAATGGCACCCGGGTCACTCGCGTTAGTGACCACGCCATTCTAACATTTTCTGGAGCCCAAGTGCATTCGAGATGTTCTTCGCGACGCGTCCCACTAAAGACCGACTATACGTATTCGGAACATCTGGGAAAGATTGGAGCCGGTGGTAGAGTAGATATTCGGCCTCTGGCAACCGCCCAGGTTGAGAGCTTCGCGTCGTGCTAGCGTCCGGGCCCTGAGTTCCATTCCTGTTGTACCCCCCAGCGTGCCCGAATAGTCGATTTCTTCCTTGACACCCCATCTCAATGCAGGTATGCGACCTATAGAGTAGATCTTCCGGTCAGAATATCTACAGAAGTTGGATGCTCCATATCTGGCTTCCCGTACTGGACGATGTTAGAACTATGGAGGCGAGGGCAGACACGAGTCCAATCGATAACGCCGTGGCGCTTGTTGCTTGGGTATGATGATCAGATGACCAGTTCGCAAC
This sequence comes from uncultured bacterium, assembly GCA_964524145.1. Lineage (GTDB taxonomy): Bacteria > Hydrogenedentota. The sequence goes on from CAZGCA010000010.1 coordinate 34,282, forward strand.
CTTCACTTCTGAAGAATCAACGGCTTCGACTCTAGTGTCTGCCTGATCCCCTTGGCGACATCACTGAAGCCCTGATCTTGATTTTTCCACCCGCCAGCGACAGGTTTTCCGTCGGTAGGCAATGCCTTTAACTTGGAAAACGGTGCTTTATGCCAGTCACAATCTCTCAAGATGACAGGTATCACTATCGCACGTTTCAGTTGATGCTGCTGGAGTGCGAATTTCATCTCTACCCCAGTACAGTACTCTGACGCCATAAAGCTCCGACTTACAAGAAGTAGAATCATTCGAGCTTTCTTCAGATTCTCGTCGATCTCATTGTCGACCTCTCCGCCAGGAAGAATCTGACGATCATACCACTCGGATATGTAACCTTGGTTCTTCAAGAGACTCAAGTGGTCGTCCAACTTTTTCAGCATCCTCTTGTCTTCGTGGGAATACGAATAGAAAAGGAGTATTGGATCCTGGTTGGCCCTGCCGTTCTCTCCGGACACGATACTAGTCACGCCATCTGGTGCGTGTACGGCACCGGGCTGCGCTGGCTGGATGGGCACCCCGCTGTTCCCAAGACGCTCAATGAACAAGTTCCGCTCACCGTAAGTGCTGTAGTGGGAATAAATGGCGCTGAGCTGATCGTGGCTTATGGGCTCGCTGAGCCCCGCCAAGAATCTCACTGACTTCCCGATGATCTCATCGAAATCGTTGCCCATCAATTGAACAGAAACGCAAAGGAGAACCTTGTGAAAACCGACAGGGTCCACATCCCATGTCGGCAATTCTTCAAGCAAACGGTCGATGAAATGGGATGGGTCCAAATGAGGAACGTTGAAATTCTTTTGGCTATGATACCAATCCAATGCTAGGAATCCCCACAGATCCCCGTCGAGATAGCTCTTGATGTACGACAGCCAATCCTTCATTTTATTCTTATCCCACACAAGGGCACTCGTGAGCGCGCCGAGGCGGAGATGCCCATGAATAGAGTGCTACGTAGTGAGAATCATGGAGAAACTCACCAATCGAGAAGCCATTAGCGGTTCTGTCCAAAAAGACGGCGAAGGACAGAATGTTGGCATCGTAGAACTCACAGATTGCACGCAAAGCGGATAGTGTTTTGAAGTGATGTGCTGCTTGATCAACAATCAGTACCGAAGCCGCCGTTAGTGCCTCAGATCCATAGGTGTCGTTGATGAAATCGACCACCTCCGAACCAACGTGCTGTCCAGCTACCATAGCAAGGAGATCGCGTGGTATACCAATCACGCTGTCCGGTCGCAGACCTAGAACGTCGCTGATAGCCAAACCGAGTCTTTTGGCCTCAGGCTCGTCGGGAATCACGATCTTACGAATCCACCGCGGGATTATGCCCCGCGTCGTAAGCGCATTGCGAATCCGGAGCGCAAGGTCGAAGCTATGCCTCCCAAAAATCGGCTCTGTCATAACCCGAAAGTGATAGTGATTGGGAGTCCGGTCTGACGGCCAGTGCCCCACACTATAGAAATCATCGTGCTGCGCCACCAATTCCCAAAACGTCACAGGGTCGAAGCTCTCGACCTGACGAGCGAAAGCATCGAAATACTGACCCTTAATGGGTGGTATGCCCTGGTCGCAGTACTTGCAGGAAGCGTCGACCGTATTGATAGCTGAAAAAGGCACATCAAAGTAAAAGAGGGTGCTAGCTTCCACGAAATGGGGCGTATTCCGAAAACGACCGATGCCAGCGACCACTATATTTCTGCAACCGCTTGAATGCAATTTCCGAACGGTGTCATTGAGGGGATACATGGGCCCAATGAAATCGCATAAAACAGCAGTGCTGTTGGCCGGTGTTCTTGTGGCGTCATCTTCGGATGCCAAGAGACGTTCGCTGCTACCCTCGACGAGTTCTATCGCCAGTTCACGAATCCCGCCCATTGGGATGCCAAAGGGCCATACAGCGAAACTGGAATCGTGCATCCTAACACTAAGATCTTGCCGAAGCTGATTAACGAATGTCGCATTCTCTGCAAGCTTGCGGACAGAAGCCACGATAGGCAGGTGGAAGATGCGACCGCTGCAGTCCAATTCAAAATGGCCAAACAAGCATCCCATCATCGACTCGATCTCGGGTGCAGAGAGAGTAGGTCCTGGTTCACTTGCTCTTTCTGGCCTATCGTATTCAGCTTCCAGCGGCGGCAGACCAACGATACTTGTGAGAGATCCATGACACAGCAGTTCCGGCGAATGTTCGGGATTGTCAGAAAGCAAAATAAGGGTGATCTTTTTCTTGTTACATAAAGGCATAAGTTTCTGTCGCAGAAAAACGGATTCCAGAAAGGCAAAAGGGTTTGCCACGGCGACGGTTATGTACCGAGGCGCAACAGCTTTCTCCCTACCGAGTGTAACGAAGAGCGAGTTACAGAAGTCGTCGTATAAATCAACGTCTGCATTTGGGTCCAGAAACTCGAGAAGCAGTGCGTGACAGGGAACCTTCCGCTTCCTGCAAAGTATCGCGGCCAATCCATCCAGCAAGGGACCAAGATCTGACGAAAGCACGATTTCTCTTGGCTGCCTGAACTGCATTCGCGTTGCTGAGGACCCATCGATCAACGACAAGAAAGATCGATAACTATCTGTTGGAATTACCGTGTAGACAACCGAATCTGGGCGATAGACTTTTGCTGCGTAGACAGGAAGCCTGTCTGCACTAGGCATTCGATACGTTCTCCAGCGGCGTTTGGATCCTGAGTAACGTTCCCGGACTCTCTAACAGTGCGTCGTTCGCATCCGTCTTCCGGGACGTGAAGTCAACGCAGGCTTTCCCGGCACGAATACGGAGCTCACCCTTCTGTTTCAGTACGTGGGACTTCAGGTAGTATAGTCCGACGCCTGCGCGTTCAGACTCGGAACTGACGCCTTTCTCGGTGGAAATCCTGATTAGCTTTGAGTCCAGTATCATTTCCGGCTCAGTGAAATACTTGATAAGGTCAGCGTCACTATACTTTAGCAGCTTCTTTCGGGCGCCCGATTCCTGAAACGCGGCTCTCAAGACGCGAGGTATACCTGCGCCATTGTCAGATATGGCCAGTGTCAGGTTCTTAGCATCCAGACGCATCGAGAGATTAACGAAAGACCCCTTCGCATGGAGCAATGAGTTCCGTATGCCCTCGCGTAAAACGCGCTGCATAAAGGTGCGTGTGACCTGGTTATCCCATCCGCACATCTGGCTAAGAGCACCAACAATGACTTGGCCCTCAAGTTTGTCGAATTGTCGCTGCTGCTTTTCGACTTGCTCGGGGTCCTTTTCTTCGGCCGAAAAGGTAGATATCTCGAGTATCCTGAGGGTGTGAAGGACAGTCTCATCGCCAAACTGATCTGTTCCCTTTGCGTGACGGTATTGGGACACTCGGTCTAGGTGTGATAACTGTTTACGGCTCAGCAGATTCGCGGGTTGATCAACACACAGCGAGAGCGCATGGAAGAACTGCCAACGAAGCAGAAAATCCCAGAGTTTCTCGCCTTTGCTGTCCGTAGGCTCAGGAAAGATGAGTTGGATGTCATTCCCTTGAATCCTCAGTTTGTGAAGAACAGCAATGAGCCAGAGCAACGTACCCAAGTCGTGCCAGTATGATCGCGACAAGTCAAAGATAATATATCTGCCGCATGCCTTGTCAAGACCGTCGATATGTTCTGCTTGAAACGCCTTGGCAATAGTCTTCTCCAATTTCAACTGCTTCAGGTAGTATTCTGTTCGAATCTTCAGAGGCGTTCCTATTGCCTGTTCGTCAATTGGCATGGCTTTCTCCCATGTAACCGGCTATAGGCGGCTTATCAGAGACTCTACTGCCTTCTGCAGGTCGTGTGCTTCATATATGGCACGTCCAACAATTGCATGCCAACGGGAACCCGCAGCTTGTGCAGCTTCGCTTATTTTGCCTCCTTGCGAAATGAAACCGGGGGCATAGAAAACGGGGTCCACCCCATGAGATGAGAGCAAATCCCTAATGTGGCTGATTACCCCTGGCTTGTTCCCCGGAACAACGTAATCTTCAATTCCAAGAAAGGCGGAATTGGTGAACATCTTGTCAACGGCACGGTCTTCGATGTAACCACCGTCGGATGATAGGTATCTCTCGTGAGTCATATGGCCGCCTGCTATGATTGTCAGTCCGATCTCTTGGGCTGACTGAATCCAAGCTGTCTGTGTAGCTGGACCCGACAGCGGGAACACAATCATCGCATCTATACCACTCTCCTTAATGGTCTTGGCGAAACCACGGCCCATATCAGGTATATCTGTGCACGCCTTTTGGTGGTCGTAAATCAGCGGCTTCTCTGTGTACCTCCGAGCAATCTCAACCAAGCTTGGGAGACCCGAAGATAGCGCCAGCGCAGCACCTATCTTGTACGCACCAATCCGAAGGATTGACTGTGTTTCTTTTATAATGTCTTCGTAGCGCTCTTTGCTTACGTCGCATGCAGGAACAATACTGCGATCGATCTTAATTATGGTCGACATGATCAGCTACCTTTCTAAGGGCATGCCCACACTGGAGAGATGAAGAGGTCTGCGCACATCAGACTTTTCATTCCTCCCGTCTCCAAACAAAACAGCCGTTAAGTCTCACATTACCCGTAGGAACGGCGGCAATAGTGCCTGGAAACACCCGGGCCTATCAAACCGCCAACGCATCCACACCAATTGGGGGATACTAGTGTTGTAATTCGTCGTGAAAACCACCAGTTCTCGCCTGCTTTATCCCAGTCGTTGTGAGCGATACTGGGAACGACGGGTTACACTGTTCCTTACAGACTGACACTGTACCACCGCTCTGAATTCAATTCAACCACTTCCCGGTTTCACCGAATACTTCGAAACACAAACGCATCACCCAAGGTCGAACGGTGTACGTCTTCAGAACATTTGGGACAAATTAAAACCAGTAATAGAGTAGAGATTCGGCCTTTGTATCCCAGTTTGGGAACCTCAGGTCGTGCTCGGGTCTGTGCCTTGAGCCTCCTCCGAGCCTCAAATATCGCTTCCCTTCTCTTGTAGTATGCATCATCAGGGGTAACGTGTCCCAAATTCAGTTCCCGAGGCTTTTGTAAGGGGCGCCTGCGCAAGATGCTGCAATGCGAGCCTTGCCTGGCTATCCATATGTTCTCTACTTAGTAGACGCGAAAACACCCTCTTTTCTTTCACCTTCGCTCCGAATTTGTGCCATCGCGTTCACTTGGCCAGATATGTGCCGCTAAGGAATGGGTCTTCTCCCCCTCCGTTCCCATATAGTAGATTTCTTCCTTGACACCGCATCTCTTTGCAGGCATGCGACTTATAGAGTAGATCTTCCGATTCAAATATCTACAGAAAGGCGGTGCTGCAAAACCGGCTCCCCGGGTTCGTTTTCGCAGAGCAGTAATTCGAACAAACACGCCTCGCGGCTGAGTGTAGCCAAGATAAGACGTACTTGGCCTGCCGTCATGGGAGTTACGTTGAGAACCCACTGCGGAGGGAACATTGACCCTCGATTTACCGTCATGCTAGAATCCGAACCGCACAGAGAAGCGTACCTAATTGGGTGATAGAAAAAGCACAGGAAGAGGAGCCAGGACACTCATGACAAATTACAGCCGTTGGTGCGCAGTAGCGCTGGTTGCTGTCGGGCTTATTGTGTGGTTGACCATGCCGGTGTGTCACGCACAGCCGGGCGGAACGGAGATACCGCGCCCTGAACATCCGAGACCGGACTTTCACCGGGCCGAATGGCAGAATCTGAACGGTGTGTGGCGGTTCCGGTTCGATCCGGACGATGCCGGCGAAAAAGAGGGATGGTTCGAGAAGGATACGGACCATTTCACCCGCACGATTGTCGTGCCGTTCCCCTGGCAGAGCGAGCTGTCCGGGGTCAACGACAAGGAGTATGGCGGTGCAGCATGGTACAGACGCGAGTTCTCGGTGCCGCGTGAGTGGGACGGGAAACGGGTCTTTGTGAAGTTCTGCGCGGTGGACTGGGAGGCGAAAGCGTGGTTGAACGATGAGTATCTCGGCAGCCACGAAGGCGGCTATTCGCCGTTCGAGTTCGATGTCACCAAACACGTTCGATTCGACCAGCCGAACGTGTTGACGGTACGAGCATTCGACGAGACTCACCGCGAGCTCCCGTCGGGCAAACAGACGGGGTGGTACACCGAGACCGGCGGGATATGGCAGACGGTATACATCGAGGCGCACGGAGCACCGCATCTGAAGCTGGCATCTATCACGCCTGATATCGACAAGAAGACAGCCCGGTTTGACCTCGTGATAGAGTCCGCGAAACGTGTCTCGGCGTGCGACGTGACCGTCACCGTGACCGAGCCAGGGCAGCTCAAGACGGAAAAGACCGTCCGCCTGAAAGCGGGCGAAAATCAGGCAAGCGTGGTACTCGATATCCCCGAACCGAAACCGTGGGAGCCGGACTCGCCTACACTCTACATGACGGAGATAGCGCTGCACGTGGGCGGACAGGTGACGGACACCGTAAACACCTATTTCGGCATGCGGAAGGTCTCGACAGGCAAGTGGGGCGATAACGAGTTCACCTATGTCTACCTCAACAACCGGCCCATCTACCTGCTCGGCGCGTTACACCAGTCCTTCACCCCGGAGGGCGTGCATACCTACCCGTCCGACGACTACATCCGGCGGGATATGGAGAAGGCGAGACGTCTCGGGCTGAACTTCCTCCGGATCCATATCAAGGTGGACGAACCGCGCGTGCTGTACTGGGCTGACCGGTTGGGCGTGATGCTGATGTGCGACATGCCGAATTTCGCAAAGCATACCCCGCGCGCTCGGCAGGCGTGGGAGCAGATGTTGCGCGACGTCGTCGCGCGCGATTACAACCATCCGTCGATGATCTCGTGGTGCGATTTCAACGAGACGTGGGGACTGAGGACCGCTCGCAGGTACACCGAGGCGAACCAGCAGTGGGTTCGCGAGATGTACCTGCTCACAAAACAGCTCGACCCGACCCGGCTGGTCGAGGACAACTCGGCGAATCGACGCGACCACGTCGCGACCGATATCAATAGCTGGCACTTTTATATCGACGACTATGAGATGACGAGAAGGCATATCGACGATGTCGTCGCGAAAACCTATCCGGGCTCGACATTCAACTTCGCGAAGGGCGAGAAACAGGGCGACGAGCCGCTTATCAACAGCGAGTACGGCGGCGTCAGCGCCGGTGGCGGCGACCGCGACATCTCGTGGTGTTTCAAGTATCAGACGAACCTGCTGCGGTCTCATCCGAAGGTCTGCGGCTACGTCTACACGGAACTGACCGATATCGAGTGGGAACATAATGGGTTCATGAACTACGACCGCAGCGATAAGGAGTACGGGTACGACGAGATGTTCCCCGGATTCGAGCTCAGCTACCTGAACAACCTCGATTTTGTCGTGATTGACGCGCCGCCCTATTCCGAGACGCAACCGCAGGGCACCTGGCGGACACGCCTGTTCCTGAGCCATTTTTCCGAACGGAATCCGCAACAGCTGACGCTCAAATGGCAGCTTACGGGCGTGGATTCGCTCGGCACACAGCACAACTACCTGGACGGTGAGCAAGCGGCGACGTGGAAGCCGTATGAGGTGGTCGAGCTGCCGGAGTTCGAGACCCAACTGCCCGGTGAGCCGGCGCTCTGCACGTTGGGGTTCCGCCTCGAGGACGGGTCCGGCGAGGCGATAGCTGCGAACTACGTCAACATCAACGTGATGGGCAACGCGCCGAGCGTCGAGCTACTGGGTGATCAGACGTGCGCCGTGCGGTTCCGGCCGAACGAGGTCACGGATTCTAACTGGAACACGATGGATGTCAGCTCGGAGCATGCCGCCGGAAAAGTGTTCGGCACGGGCGCCGGCTATTTCGAATACGAGGTCAAGGTGCCTGAAACTACCGACATTGCGGCCATCACAGAAATCACGCTGCTCGCCGAGCTCGGCGCAAAGGCGACTACCGAGAAACATGACTGGCCAAAACGGGTCACACCGGCAGATTATCCGCAGACCGACGCGAAGAAATGGCCGACCGACGTGACCGTGCAGTTCCAGGGCGTTGAAGTCGCGCAAATCGCCTTGCCGGACGATCCGGCGGACGCTCGCGGCGTGCTCTCCCACGCGGCAGCCTACCACCACGGATCGTACGGGTACCTGCAGAAGATTGCGGTCAAGGGCGAGACGTTGGACAAGATCAAGGGGTCTCTTGCCGCCGGCCGCGTGATGAAAATCAGGTTGTCCGTCGAACCAACCGCTCAACACAAAGGCGGACTTGCCGTCTACGGCGCTACCATGGGCCGTTATCCGATGAATCCCACCGTGCTGATACGGACGGCGGGCTAGGAGGCGATTGACAGTTTGCGGCGGTACTGGATACAATTCAAGTTGTCGGGAAACAGCACGGCGGGTAGCCGTTGAGCATTGTGCGTGGCTCATCTGCACGGCAGGGAAAGGAGGCGATGATACGGAAGACCAAAACACCCCGTCGTTTGTTCTGTCTGCAAACTGGCTCGAAAGAAGCAAGGAGGCTGCACGATGAAAAGGAACTCCGGATTTACGCTGATTGAGCTGCTCGTGGTTATCGCCATCATCGGCATACTGGCCGCGATTCTGCTGCCGGCGCTGGCGCGGGCACGCGAAGCGGCGCGGCGTGCCACCTGCGCAAACAACCTTAAACAACAGGGGTTGGTGTTCAAGATGTACGCCAACGAGTGGAACGGCCGCTTCCCGCCGGTAGCGATCGACCAGTGTGTGAAAGTCGAAGGGAACGGTATCGTGTACACAGGTGAACCGGCGGCCGTTGTCGCACCCAACGGGCCGTCAATCTATCCCGAGTACCTGACGGACGCCAAGGTTCTCGTATGCCCGTCGGACAGGGAGGGTATGGAGTATTTCGAGGGCGGCTGGTGGTCGGATGATAACGGCAATATCCAGCCGTGCCTGTTCCACACGATGAGCTACGTGTATCTCGGCTGGATTCTTATGGGACACGAGTTTATATGGGGCGGTGTTAACGGCAAGGACCCGAATGATCCGACGTTCGTTTTTGAAGATGTAAGACTCGGCGGGTTGTTCGATTTCGCTATGGCTATAGGCCGATTCCCGGATACTAACCCTGATAACCCCTCTTGGCCGACGTCAACGGACGTTGATTTGACATTCCCGGCAGGTTACGGAAACGTCCCTCCGAACGGGAGAACCATCTACCGTCTGAGAGAAGGCATTGAGCGCTTCATGATCACCGACATCAACAATCCTGCAGCAAGTGCGAAAGCGCAGAGCGAGGTGGCGGTGACGTGGGATATGGTGAGCGCAGACGCGGACAATTTTAACCACATCCCGGGTGGCTCCAACGTGCTTTTTATGGACGGGCACGTCGAGTTCATAAAGTACCCCGGGAAGCATCCGGTTACGAAGGCAATGGCATTCGCGTCTTCTTGGTTCTAGGACGAGGAGCCGGCAGAAGAGCCGCCCAGTCAGGTGAAAGGTAGAGGAAGGAGGAGCATGAGTTCAAGAAGAGTCACCGTATGCGGCGTGGCGTTCGTCGGGCTGATTGTCGCGCTGGTGAGCGGGTGCGCGACAACGGCGCAACAACCTGCGCTGTCAGATGCGAAAGTTGTCCCGGCGAAAGCGTCGCCCGGCGATAAGACGCTCGTCCAGGTGAAACTGGTAGATCCGCAGGGGCTCGTCTCGGTAGTCGTCGCCAGCGTGAGGGAGTTTCCTCAAATATCCTTCGATCTCAAGGACAATGGCGAAAACGGAGACGCGGTAGCGGGCGACGGCATCTGGTCACACGCCATGGAAGTTCCCGCGGCAGCGCCAGCCGGCGAGTACACCTGGGATTTCGAGGCGTATGATGCCGACATTAGCCCGGTGGAAGTTACCGGCGAAGACGGCGAGACGGTACCTCTGACGGCCGAAGCAACCGCCGAAGTCTTGTGAAGCCCTGTGAGGGTCGGACCGCTTAAGGCGGGTTCTCCCGGGCGTCAGAAGAAGTGAACATCCGGCCGGTCGCCGATCTGAAAAGTCTGCGACCGGCTTTCTGTAAGGCCAAGCGGGGGGGATCTATGTTGAGCGCATCGTCCGTGGTAGAGAGCTCAACACGCCGATTTCAAGCGTCAGTACCCGATGTCCTTTGACCACTCTGCCCGGTACAGCCAGGCCGTGTTCCTATAGAGGCCCTGAGTATAGTCAGCCCGTTTGGTAACGTCCGCGTCGAAGCCGCCGGTGTAGAAAACGCGGCCCTCGTGTTCCGGGAACGGCGATTTCATGAAATACCTTGCACCACGCAGACTGCACCCGCTGGTACACGCCTGGTGTGCAGCCTCGTAGTCATAGATCAGGCTCAACTCGTATTTCCGGGTCTCCACGTCGCGTGTCAGCAGAAACGTGCCGTTCCAGGGCGCTCTTGTCAACTCATACTTGTGCGGGAAACAATGGGCCCAGGTGCCGCTCAAATGTTGCAGCCGCCCGGTTCTGAGATCTTTGTGAGGCTCGAAGTAGTTGTAGCCCGAGAAGAAGTGGGAACCTCTTCGGGATACCGGTCCGTATGTCTCATCCATGAACTTACTGCCGTTGAGCTCCTCCACGAATGTGAGGGGGTCGGTACGATTGTCGATCCGGAGGACAACGCCGTTCAAAATGAGCGTGGCCAGGAACTCCTGGCCGGATCCGTCAGCTGCTGGTACGGCGGTAAAGGCGCGTGGAGCGTTGGCCAGGTTCTCGCTCGGCAGGCTGAGCACTTCCGACCACGTGCTCGTCTCGTCGTCTCGCCGGAACACCTTGCCGGCCATTCCAATAAGGTTCTGCCCGTTGATGTTGAGTTCAGTGATTGGGCGCCCGACGGGGTTGTCGGTGTCGTCGATGTCGAACTCAGGTGTCGTGTCCCAACGGATGTATCCGGCCGCCTTCCGATCATAAACTCCTCGGTAAATCTTGCCGGGCGCTGTGCCCGCAAAGGCTTCATGCACGCCTGTCACGGAATTGACAGCGGTCCAATAGTTGCGCACGAAGGGGGCTTGCGTATACTTGCCCGCTCCAGCGCCGCCCGGCGGAACTACCGAGTCTTCATCCAGCAGGAACTTCCCCCACTCGCCCGTGGAGGGGTCCTTCCAGTACGTGTTGACAAATCCTCTGTAAATATCCGTCACTCCGGCATACAGGATCTTGAACGGCTCGGGCAGCGGGCTCCCTTCCTTGTCCGTCGTGAGCTCGAGCACCGCCATCTCATCCACCCGCATAGTGCCCGTTCCGAAATAGTGGTCCACCTTCCAGGGTGCCTCAGCGCTCTCCTTCACCACAATCAACGCGCCGTAATAGCCGTTGTGGTCTCCCGGCGGGAGGCTGTTGATCTCATCAGTAACAGGCAGCGGCATCTTCAATAACGCCCGGTCGTTCCAGTTTCCGAGCCCGGCATATAACTTACCCTGGAAGGTTGCGAGATGGTCCATTTCCGTCGCTTGGATAACTTTGCCGTTCTCATCGGGTTCGCCCATCCGGATTTCCTCGGTGTAGACCCAAGCGCCCTGGACGGCCCGAAGGAAGTCGAGCTGCACCTGTGTGACCGGCTCGTTGAATACGCCGACATCAGACACGATGGTCTCGTCGGTTTCGTCAGTCGCCCAAGAGCGCGCCACCCATTTGGATTCCCTGAGCTTCGTTTTCAGAATCAAGGCTTGAGCTTTGGCATCTGCATTCTCCGGCACGAACTGGATCAAGAAAGGAAGCCTCGACCGGTTACTTGACTTGTCCCCCTCTTTCCCGTTCCACTCGTTCAGATATGTAATCGGCGAGGCGCTTTCCCGGCTCGATGAGCTATTGCCGATCGCTTGTTTAATCTGACGCTGCAACTCTTTGTTGACGGTGCTGCTTACGACGGCTTGAACGTCGAAGGCCAGCCCGTTATACACGCTCAGGCTCGTGACAGGCTTCATGCCTTTCACGCGCTCTCGCTCGAAGTAGACTGGATTGAGCGTGGCAAGCGCAGCGAGGTGAGCACCCGCTTCGTATCCCATCATGCTTATTTGATCGGGGTCGCCACCGTAACTGCGGATGTTTTCCTGGGCCCAACGAACGGCTGCTGCCACATCTTGGGCCATGTTGTCGAATCCGGCTTTAGGAGCAAGCCTGTAGTTGATACTGACGTAGATCCATCCCTGGTTCGTGAACCATGGGACCTGGTTCTTCGTCACTTCAGCATCGGCTTTGTCTCCGGCCTCCCATCCACCGCCGTGCACCATGATCATCACCGGCGCGAGCTGATCGCATGCCTCGGGGAGATAGATGTCCAGGGAAGTGAGCGAGGCAGGTGTATTGGGTCGATCTGCATAGCGGATATCCTTGGTTGGCTTTGCAGCCCAGGCACCGCCAACAAGTATGGTTGATGAGAGAATTGTCAAAACCAGGTGCTTAATAAGCGACCTCATAGTATCCCTCCTTCATTGTCAACGGCGGAGCAACAGTGAAGCGGTTGGCGCTCCAAGAGTGAAGCGCCAACCGCCTGGATTACGCGATCTGCCAGGTAACATGCATCCGCTACCCGCGTCTCCAATTCGCTCTACACGGGAAGTTCCCAACCCTTACGGTATTCCTTGCTCACAATGGCACCCGGGTTGCTCACGTTAGTGACCACGCCCTTCTTGTTGTCCCAGTGCAGTTTCTCCCCGGATTTCACGACGAGGTTGCCGAAATTCACCATCTCGGTGAAGGGTCCGGCGTAGTCGAAATTCGAGCACGCCGGCTCGCCGCCTTTGCAGGCATCAAGCCAGTTCTGATAGTGGCTCTGGCCCTTGACGCGAGGCAGCCATGGGTCGGGTTTCTTGTAGTCGGCCATCTTCTCATCCGGCATGAGGCGTGACCGCCCTCCGTACTCGCCCGTCGTGATGATGCCCTCATCGCCGATCAAGAACGACCCGTTCATGTTGTCGTCGCCCAGCACTTGATCTGCGGGTATGCCCTCGGGACGCTTGGGCCTGTTGTACACGCGCTCGCCGCCCTCCTGCCAATGCCCGTCATACCAGTACACATCCACCGGCGCCATCCCGGCCCGGGCGGGGAAGGAGTACTTTATCGTTGTGGTGAGCGGGAAGGTCTGCTCGTTCCTGCCGCGCTGCATGACCACCTCGACGGTGTAGTCCGGCGCCTCGACGAGCTTGAGCGACCAGAATATCGGGTCCATGATGTGGCAGGCCATGTCGCCCAGCGACCCGCCGCCGAAGTCCAGCCAGGCGCGCCAGTCATGGGGTGCATAGCCTGCGCCGTACGGGCGCATGGGCGCCGATCCGATCCAGCGATCCCAGTCCATATTTTCCGGCGTGACACTCGGTGGAAGAGGGTCCGGTCGGCCCTGGTTCTCCCAGACGGGCCGGTGGGTCCAGACGTGGGCTTCGCGCACCTCGCCGATGGCGCCGCGCCAAATCATCTCGCAGAGCTCACGCACCCCATTGCCCGAGTGGCCCTGGTTCCCCATCTGCGTGGCTACGCCCGCCTCACGCGCCGTCTCGGTCAACAACCGTGCTTCGGCGACCGTGTGTGTCAGGGGCTTCTGCACGTACACGTGTTTGCCGAGTTTCATCGCCATATAGGCCGCCGGGGCATGGGTGTGGTCCGGTGTTGAGATCGTCACCGCGTCGATCTCCTTCATGCGCTCCAGCATATTGCGATAGTCTCTGTACTTCTTCGCGTTGGGGAAGGTCTTGAAGGACCTGGCGGCCCGGCTCCAATCCACGTCGCACAGGGCCACAACGTTCTCACGCCTGCACGAAGCAATATCGCCCCCCCCCTGGCCCCCCGCACCAATAGCCGCCACATTCAGCTTCTCGTTGGGCGACACCTTCTTCGGCACGACCTGCGCCGTACTCAGCCTCGTGGCACACCCTGAAGCGGCGACTGCCGCCGTCGTCGCCCCGGTCAAGAACGCCCGCCGGGTCATATCTTTCTTATCGCTCATGTCACACTTCCTCCATGGTTCTCGCTGCAGTCCTACCAGTCCGACTCGTTGGTTCCTTTCCGTGGGCTCCGGCTACCGGCCACGCGCACCGCCCACGCGAAGCGCATGGCTCAAACGTTGGATTCGAAGCCGTATTCTTTCGGCATAGGCTGGTTTACAAAAGGCCCGTTCAGAAACCCCTGCCAACGGCTGCATTGCCCGGCGACGCTGGAAATTCGCCTGGGTACCTGACAAATTCCACATGCCCGTCGAGGTAAAGCGCATTCACACCACCCGGAATATGAGCAAACCGGCCCTTGGCGCCGGTAATCCTGCCCCCTTCAATGTAGTCCCACATGCTGTACAACAAGGGAACTGCCGGCAAGAAACGTGAAGTTTCGCCGTTCAACCACCTCCTTTCAGCTTGCGACAAACATATACAACGTCTAATCGGGACTATAAGACAAGAATGTTGCATTGTCAAGGGTGACGTTGGTCGGCGCAATCATGATAATGCTGAGAAGGCCGACCGAGTGCGACGCAGTAGACGGGGGCAAATCCGGTGTCGCAGTAGAGCTGTGGTGAGAAAAGCGGGTTAAACACACCCGGGACACCCTTAATCGTTCAGCAATCCAATGAAGACATACCTGTAAAGCACTATGGATAGCAAGAAACACGACAAACAGGCTTTCACCCACCAGGTGAGCCAAGCCATAACGACACCGCGAAGTCCCGCAGGGACGGTTGAGAATAGCCCAGGGGTTCACTGTGGTCGAAGCTATAACGACACGCCGAAGTCCCGCAGGGACGGTTGAGAATAGCCCAGGAGTTCACTCCTGGGAATCGGTATGATGCAACGGCCTTCAGTCCCGTAGGGACGGCTGAACCCATTTCTTGAGGTCAAAGTCTTTCAGCCGTCCCTCCGGGACTCGATATGTTGAGGGAACGCCGGTGAACCGCAGGAATAAATTCCTGGGCTATTGTCGTTCGTCCCTGCGGGACTCTGCAAAAACGTTCCGGCGACTCCCGGCTGCTGGAGTTCTCGTCCACCCAGCCATTAGCTGAACGATTAAGGGACACGCAGCCCTGTTGACGCGGGGGAGCGACTCTGGTAGCATGCTGTTGCTACTCACTGCGAACCCTTGTGGCATGGTGGAGGTGCCGAGGTGCTTGCCCGGGTCTATTCCGCGGCGGTAATGGGCGTCCACGCGTACCAGGTGGACGTCGAAGTGGACACGTCACGCGGTCTGCCTTCGTTCTCGACCGTTGGTCTGCCAGACGCTTCCGTCAAAGAGAGCAAGGACCGGGTGCGTGCGGCGATACGGAACTCGGGCTACTTCTTTCCCGGCGGCGTGATAACCGTCAACCTTGCCCCGGCTGACGTCAAGAAGGAGGGCCCGGTCCACGACCTGCCTATCGCGGTGGCGGTCGTCATGGCCACGGGCCAGTGCGGCGCGCAATCCGTCGACGAGTACGCCATGGTCGGCGAGCTGTCGCTCGACGGCACCGTCCGGCCGGTCAACGGGGTGCTCTGCATGGCGATGGGAGCCAAGGAGGCCGGCCGTCGAGGCGTCATCGTCGCCGAGGAGAACGCTGCGGAAGCAGGCGTCGTCGACGGTTTCGACGTGATACCCGTCAAACACCTGCGCGATGCCGTCGGGTTCATCGAGGGTTCGGTCGAGATCGAGCCCGTCCGCGTGGATATCGCCGAGGTGTTCCGGGAAAGCGCCAGGTACAGGGTCGATTTCTCCGACGTGAAAGGCCAGGCGCACGTCAAACGCGCGCTCACCGTCGCCGCCGCCGGAGGCCATAACCTGTTGATGGTGGGCCCGCCCGGTTCCGGCAAGACGATGCTTGCGCGCCGGTTGGCCTCGATCCTGCCCGATATGACGCTCGACGAAGCGCTCGACACCACCAAGGTACACAGCATCACCGGCCTTACGAGCGGGAAGAACTGGCTGGTTGCTACGAGACCGTTCCGGTCGCCGCACCACACGACGTCCGGCGCGGCAATGGCGGGCGGCGGCGTGCCGCCGAAACCCGGCGAGGTCAGCCTGGCGCACAACGGCGTGCTCTTTCTCGACGAGTTCCCGGAGTTTAAGCGCGACGTGCTCGAGGTGTTGCGCCAGCCTGTTGAGGACGGTATCGTCTACATATCACGGGCGAGCTACGCGGTCGCGTACCCGTCGCGGTTCATGCTCGTTGCGGCGATGAACCCGTGCGTATGCGGCCATCTCGGCGACCCGTACAAGGCGTGTTCCTGCACGCCGGGCCAGATCCACCGGTACCGGTCACGGATAAGCGGGCCGCTGCTGGACAGGATAGACCTGCACGTCGAGGTGCCGGCACTGAGCTACAAGGAGATGTCCGCACGAGGCCCTTCCGGCGACGAGTCTTCGACCATCCGCGCGCGGGTGCAGGCGGCACGCGAACGGCAACGCGCACGCTACAGCGACGACGATATCGCCCAAAACGCGGACCTGCAGCCGGGCCAGCTCAGAAAATACTGCGTGCTGTCGCCCGAGGCCGAAGAGATGATCAAGACCGCCGTCACACGGCTCGGGCTCTCGGCTCGGGCATACGACAAGATATTCAAAGTGTCGCGAACGATAGCCGACCTCGCCGACGAACCCGACATAGGCATCGAGCACGTCTCCGAAGCCATCCAGTACCGCTCGCTCGACCGCGAATCTGCCCTGGTCTGACGATGAACCTCACCCTATCCTGGGTAGGAATAGGAGAATGATAGCTGCCCCTTTTCCCCAGACAACAAGATTCAGCTGTTGACACCTTTCCGGAAAAGGAGTAGACTCGCAGATCAGAAAGGGGAAAAGGTGCCGTGATGGGGACGTTCATGGACAACCCTACAGGGGCGTCATGAATCCTCAAGACAGCGACTATGTGGAGGTGAAGGTCTCGTGACACACCCAAAGACGACCACCCAAACCGATAGGCCAGAATTGGATACGCCCACGTACCCGGCTGCTGAGGCCGCACGGCTCGTGGACATAAGCGCCACGCGGGTGCGCCGGTGGCTGAAAGGATATCACTACTGGTACAGGGCTGGGGTGCGCCATCAGCGCCCCGTAATTCGTCGTAGAGGAACGGCTGGCACGAACTACGCCTCTTTCTTAGACTTGGTTGACTTGTTGTTCGTCAAGCGATTCCTGGATGAAAAGATTAGTCTTCAGAAAGTGCGAAGAGCCCTAGATGAGGCCGCGCGGATCCTCGGCACAGACCACTTCGCGCGCCAGCGCTTCTTCACAGACGGAAGCGACATCTATCTGCAAGTGAAGGAAGAGGGAGATGCGATTCTGCAGCTTCTTGCTGGCGGACAGTGGGTAATAGCCGAGATCATAAAACAGCTTGCCCAGCAAATCGACTTTGACGAGCCCACTGGCCTTGCCCGTCGCTGGTATCCGTTGGGCCGTGAAGGTCTAATTGTGCTGGACCCCCTCATCTCCTTCGGGCGTCCTTCGATCATTGGGAGGGGGGTCGCAACTGCAAATGTCTACGACCTTTTCATTGCCGAGGCACTAAGGTCAGACCGAGTCTGCACTTGGATGGACCTCAGCCCCAAAGAACTAGACGCGGCAGTCCGGTTCGAACAACAGCTGGCAGCGTGAAATTCTTCATTGACAACAATCTAAGCCAGCAGCTTGCCAACGGGATGAAGGCGTTTGGAGAGCCTGTCGAACATCTCAAGGAAAAATTTCCCGAGAACACAGACGACCTAGTTTGGCTCAAGTATGTAGGGCAGCAGAAGATATTCCTTGTGACACGGGACGACCGCATGCGACATAACCAAATGGAGCTTCAGTCCCTTAAGAAACACAAGGTAGGCGCGTTCTTTCTCGGCGGGAAGAACCTGAACCGTTGCCGGTTGATTCAACAGTTGGTTAGAAACTGGCCCCGAATGAAGGACTACGCCAAAAAGGAAAGGCGACCGTTCGCCTTTCGTGTCCCGCCAACAGGGACGAAATTCATGCGGATTTCTCTGAGATGAGAACGGCCAACGTCTTGTAGCCAACTCAGGCCATCTGTGCCGCCCTCACCCGGCTCGGCCTCTCGGCTCGAGCATACGACAAGATATTCAAAGTGTCGCGAACGATAGCCGACCTCGCCGACGAACCGGACATAGGGACCGAGCACGTCTCCGAAGCCATCCAGTATCGCTCTCTCGACCGCGAATCTGCCCTGGTTTGACGTCCAATTGGGCGATAGTCAAGGCATCTTCGGGCAAGAAAAGCGGCCTTCGCCAATTCCTTCGGAACTCAGAAATCGCGTTCTTGTCCCCCTCTTGCTCCGCATATGTCAAGAGCCGAATCTAGGAGCAGCGAGGGCGGCGCAACGTCTTATGCTAGTTAAGGCTAATGACGCCGATTCTTGCGCGAACAGAACCGGCTAGGCCGTCCAAGTCCACGACTACGTGCCACCGGCCACCATGAGGGGCAGCGACCCGACACGGCGAGACCTTCGTCCATCCGCCATAAAAGCGAAAACGTCGTCCAGACCGGTAGTTCGAGTAGTTGCCTTGATCCATGAGCATCACTCGTGCCTGCCTGTCGAGCGTGACCTCGATCGCATCGTTATTGCCTAAGGTCAACGTTGAATGGATGTACTGCATGATTCTCTCCTTTGAGTCTGGGCAGCCTGTATCTACCAGTGTCTACTGTGTAGTATCGCGGATGAGGTGCCGAGCCGAGCGCCCAGTTTACCGACCAGCACTCTCATCGTTCGTCAACCGCATTTGGGGCTTCAAGCGCTTGTGTGGCCGCACGCGAACAGTCTTGGGACCTGGCTTACCAGGACCGTAACATCTGGGACCCGGTTTCGACCGGCGGTGCCGTCGAACTCGCAAGCTCTCGAGCCCGAGCCCACGTGACCGTCCACATTCTCTACTCATATCATACGCCCTCCCGTGTCTATCTGACCGGAATGCGCCAAGCGCGTAGGCCGTAGTCTCGCGCCCACAACTTCTCGCCCGTCTTTGGGTGACGCCGCCAAGCCCTATAGACGTACTTGGCATTCTTGCCGTTAGCACGGGCATTGTGCATGTGTCTTCTTACTGACTCTTTCATCGCTATCACTCCTTTCTACTTGAAAGAATACGTATATGATGCTACCCTTATATGCCGATGACGGATCAGAATTTGCCGTTGGTCTCATGATCTTGGTTAATGGCAAATTACCCTACTCGACAGGCATATAATGTGGGCGGACTTCTTGCAAGGTAGGGCACGTTGGTGGAATCGAAACATGGATGAGAACCTCGCTGAAAAAGTCAGGCAAGAGTTGACAAACGAGGTCTATAGCAAGTTGATCGTCTTCGCTACGAGACTGGCAAAAAGATACGTGTGGCGCGGTGGAGACTTATCTGCCTGTGAGCCCGGCGATATAGCACTGCCTCAAGGCAACAGTGTGAGAGGTATCGTGTCGAATGCTATCATAAAGGTCATGGAGGGACGAAATAAGTGGGACCCCCAACGGGTAAAGCTGACAACGTGCTTGATGTACAACATCCGTCGTGATATTTGCCACCTATACGAGAAGAAGGCAGCCCAACATGAACGCCAAGCCGTGGCTATGCCGGATACTTTCGTCGACGGAAGCACTGAGCCTGGGCGATATCGCCCGGCCCTACCTTCTGATCCACGTGCGCTTGCTGTGGAGAACGAACTTCTTGAAGACATCTACTGCAGTCTTGATGGTGAGGATGACCTGATCGCGGTTTTCGAAAGGATGCTCGAAGGTAAGTCGCGAAAAGAAGTCGCTACGGAATTGCATCTCACACCAGACGAAATCACCAACACACGTAAGCGCCTTAGCAAGCGGCTAGAAGCTGTTTACAGGCGACACTGCGATGAACAGTGAGCCTACGGGTTTGGAAAGGGGCCATTGATATGTGCCACAGGGAAAATCGAAGAAGTCAGTTCGAGACCTTCTTGGATTTCGTTTTTGGCGATCCCGACGAGGTCGATTCCATGTCCTCCGAGGAGTTGCGTGACGAGATCGCGTTGTGCGGTGGAGACATGGACAAGATTGTCGAATTGGTGCAGACAGATGTGCACAATGCAATGGGGAGAAACCGCAGAGAAGAGGCTCGGAACATTTACCAAGAGTACAGAGAAAGGATCAAAGAGTTGCCAGAAGCAATACGGGGGAAGGTTGACCGTGTCTTGCGTAGAGATCCTCGATTGGCCCCCGTGATGATGCGGAAATTTGAGGGGGTCAGTGCAGAAGATCTTGCCAGTATGGAAGAGGATCTCGCCCTGCTCGATCACCTAGATGAGTCGGATCATGAAGACGAAGCCTCGTGAGACGCTGGCAAGAGCAAAGGCTCGAGAAATCCTCAACTACTTCTGTGTAGGCGACGCCAGCGAGATAAGCGTCCGTCATTTCGCTGCCCATCGCGGCGCTGTTGTGTTGGAGTCACCCCTCGCATGCGCTGAAGCTCGGCTCGTACATAAGAATGGGGCAAGAGCAGTCATTCGCGTGAGTAATGACATCCCGCAACAGGGGCGAAAGCGCTTCGCTGTCGCCCACGAGCTGGGTCACTGGGAGCTTCACCGGAGTGAATCACAATTTGATCTATTTACTGGCAAAGATGCCGTCTATTCCTACGGCAAGAGCACCCTTGAGATTGAGGCCAACGTTTTTGCGAGCGAGCTTCTGATGCCTGAGTCGTTGTTTAGGCCCAGGTGTGATAGGTCCGATCCTTCGATACAGGTCATTTCGAATCTTTCACAGGAATTCACGACCACTTTGACTGCGACGGCAGTGAGATACGTGGATTCGTGTAGTGAATGTTGCGCTGCCGTCTTCTCAAAGGACGGAAAAGTGACATGGTTTCGGTGCCGAAAAGAATGGGGGCTTTGGATTCGGGCTGGCACACGAATAGGCCCAAACACATATGCAAGGGATTGTTTCGTTGGCAGCCGTGTCCCCACGACAATGGAGCGTGTCCCCCTTGAGTCTTGGTTTCCAGAGCGCGTTGATCTCGGGCGACAACCGTTGCTCGAGACATCGATGGTTTTGGGACTTTACGGAACGGTGTTGACCCTGCTTTGGATAAAGGGAGGTATTGATCCCAGGCAATGATGGGCACGCGCGTGTTTGTCCCCTCTGACCGGCGGTTGCTCAAATCTGTGATCCACAGTCGTAGCCTTGCAGGCTTAGTTGGTTTGGCGATTCGACGACGAAAGCCGCGGACTGCGCTCGCTAATCTCCGGTCTGGAGTCAGCGGTCAGTTGCTAGTGGCCAGCTGCTGGTGGCAGAGGGCTGGCTTCGTCCGTGCTCGTAATCGTGCGCTCGGCTTGTTCTCTGTCCGCAGATTAACGCAGATAGACGCAGACTTGGCAGTAGTCAGTGGTCAGTTGGTGGTTGTCGGTAGTCAGGCCGGGGCCATGGGTTCTTGCCCTCGTGGGACGAGGATCTCAGGCCGGACTCCCGGTGTCATCGCGGGCGACGGCGGAACAGTGTTCACGGATAGCGCTCGGATGTCCGCCGTTTTCATGACTGCTTTCTCTTGTAAGCCTCCAAGAATTCATCTCTCGGGATACGGGCCTGACTACAGATCGTTCTCAGAGTGGAAGCCTTGATCTTCGAATGATTAGGCATTGTCAATGGGGTTGTGTTGCCGTCGGCATTCTCGCGCACCATAGAAACGTGTTCTTTTTCGCGTACCATTCGAAAGCCCAAGTTCTCCAGCGCCTTAATCACTCTCCGTTTTGGCGCATCAACAGGGAACTTCGTCATCAGTCTTCTATTCCAGCTTCAGCAACAAACGCCTCGAGGATTGGCGGCTCCACATCCAGCACCGCCTCCCCAAAGCTCTCTATGTGAAAGCGTATTGCTGATTTCACATCCGAGAGGGCTTCCTCATAGGTGTCTCCCTGACCCACCACAACACCTTTGAGCCCCAAAGGATACGCTACGCATCCATCAGGATGTTTCTCGACGATGATCTTGAACTGTCTCATTGGCCTTCCTTTCTGCCGACACATTGTCCATCCAAATAGGATGATAACGTTCCGCTGTGTGCGCTGTCAAACAGAAATGCGGTAGACGGGGCGGAAAGCAGCAGTCAGTTGCTCGTGGCGGAGGGTTGGGTTCGTCCGTGCTCGTGCTCGTAATCGTTATCGTGCGCCCGGGTCGGGTTCTGTCCACAGATTAACGCAGATAGACGCAGATTCGGTAGTAGTCAGTAGTCAGTTGCTAGTTGTCAGTTGCTGGTGGCGGGGGGCGGGGTTCATTCGTGTTCGAGCCCTTGCCCCCCGTTTTCGCAGCGAACGTTACCGGCGGCCCAACAGGCTGCGCGGGCGGCGGGTTCTGGTTCGGCCTTTCGTGACGGACCGGTGCCCGGCAGGATGGTAGAGCGACAGCACCGGTACGGCACCTTCCCATTCGTGGCGCGGCAGGTTCTTGCCCAACGCTTTCTCAATGGCGCTCAATGCCATGTACTCGTTCGGGCACACGAACGTTATCGCGTCACCTTTTGCGCTGGCGCGTGCGGTCCGGCCGATACGGTGAATGTAGTCGTCGGAAGTCTTGGGGATATCGAAATTGACCACGTGAGAGATGCCCTCGACGTCAAGGCCGCGTGCCGCGACATCGGTAGCCACCAGGATCTTGTAACGTCCGTCCCGAAACCCGTCGAGCGCCTGCTGACGTTGGTGTTGCGTGCGGTCTCCATGGATGGCCTGGACCTTGAACCCTTCCTTGCGCAACGATTTGGCGAGACTGGCAGTGCGCCGTTTCGTGCGCAGAAAAACCAGCGCGGACCGGACGTGCGGCTCGCGCAGAATCTTCGCGAGAAGCCTCTGCTTCCGCGTCTGATCCACCGTGTAAATCCCCTGCTGTACGGTCTCGACAGGCGCGGCGACAGCGCCCACTTCTATGCGAAGCGGGTTGCGTTGCATGTCGGCGGCCAACCGGCTGATACTGTGTGGGAACGTCGCGGAGCACATCAACGTCTGGCGGTTCTTGGGAAGCGTTTTCAGAATGCGCCTGATATCGGGCAGGAACCCCATGTCAAGCATCCGGTCCGCCTCATCCAGCACGAGTATCGACAGGTTGTTGAACCGGACGTTGCCGCGCGTGATATGGTCGAGCAACCGCCCGGGTGTGGCCACAACGATCGCGCTCCCTCGTTTCAAGGCCCGGGACTGCGGTTCGATACCGACCCCGCCATAGACGCACGTGGTACGAAGTCCGACCGCTCTTCCAAATGGTTCGATGACCGCGTGCACCTGCTGGGCCAGTTCGCGCGTGGGCGTGACCACGAGCATGCTGTTGCGTCCCGACCGCTGGGCCCCGAGACGTGTCAGCGACGGCAACGCAAAGGCAAGCGTCTTGCCCGTGCCCGTTTGCGCAACGGCTGTCACGTCCCGACCCTCGAGCGCCGGCGGTATTGCCTGCGCCTGAACGGGCGTCGGTTCCGAGATCCGCTGGGTCTTCAGCACGCTGAGACACCGCGGATCTATTTTGAATTGTTCAAAGGACATCGTTATTTCCCTTTCGTTTTGCCGGTCAACACCGGTCAATGGCTGATTCTGCCTACGCAGCACCGGCAAAGTGGGAAACAACACACATGTGGGTACCCAGTCTTGAAGGTGAGGACAGTGTGGAATGCAGGACTACCTAGAGTCCGTCTGCTTACCTAACCAGCTTCTCTTTCTTTTCTTTGGTGTCATTATACCCGGTGGCCGCCCAAAAGTCAAGTGGCGTTTTGCGCCTCTTGAGATTGCCGGGGATCGTGTCCTGTCGACCGCACGATCATCTCCGCGCGAATCCGTCCGGGACTTTGGTTGCGCGGAGGATGCTCATCAGTTCATCACGAAGTCGCTTTGCGGTTCCCGCATGTCTCGGCACGCCTGCCAGGTTGGTCCACTCGTGCGGATCGGTGTCGTGGTCGTAGAGCTCTTCTTCACCATTCGCGCAGAGCGTGTATCGGTACCGGTGCGAACGAACCGAGAAATGAGGAATCTCCTCACCATCCCGGACGGCCATCAGGGCTACCGGTGGTCCGTCCCATGTTTCGCGGTCAGGTTCCTCCAACAACGGCCGCAGCGAACAGCCATCCAGACGCGCGTCGCTGCGGCCTTCGTTCGGTTGACCGGGCAGCCCGCACAAGTCCACCAGCGTGGGGTAGAGGTCTATCAATGAAACGGGATGGTTGCAGGTCCGACCGTTTGCCGGGGAGCCCGGAACGTGAACAAGCAGCGGCACCCGCGTGGACTCGTCCCACAGATGCCACTTCTGGATGCAATCCTTCTCGCCGACATGGTATCCGTTGTCGCCGGTCAACACCACGATCGTGTTGTCCCGGTACGGGCTGGTATCCAGCGCTTGCAACACGTTGCCCACCTGGTCGTCCACGAACGCCGTGCAGGCAAGATACGCCTGTACCCATTCTTTCCACGCTTTTTCGCCTCCGGCCTCAATCAACGCCTCGTACTTCTTGAAGCCCCACTCCCATCGGTTGCGCAGGACGGAAGCACAATCGTCGAGATCGTTCTTCAAATACGGCGGGAGGTGAATGCGTTCCAGAGGAAACATGTCAAAGTACTTCTTGGGAGCGTAGAGCGGCGTGTGCGGACGGATGAAACCGACGCCCAGGTAGAAAGGCCGATCATGCTGCTTCTTCAACACGTCCACTGCCCAGTCGGCGGAGACTTCGTCGGGCATTCTGTCGCGATCATTGTCGTCAACGTACCTGAACGGTGTCCCATTCTCGGAATACCACCCTTTTGCTCCGGGTATGCCGTTTGCGGGGGCTGCCTGCCACTCCGGCACGTTCGAGAGGGGACCGTAGTTGAGATCACGATGCATCTTCATCGGAAGGACCTGTTCCCATACCTCAAACTGTGTCGGGTGCGGCGTGTTACGCGGTTTGCCTTTCCCTTGCCACGGCCAGGGACCGTAGTCGGGACTTATGCCGTAACCGGCATAGAAATCGCCGCCTGCTCCCTCGTGTAACAACTTGCCCGTGCCATACGAGCTATATCCGTTGCTGCGAAAATGTTGGGGGAGCGGCACACACTCCTGAAGCAAAGGGACTGCTGCCCATCGATCAAACCCGTAGTCATCCAATCGCTGGGGATACAACCCCGAGAACAGGCATTTGCGCGAGGGGCCGCACACCGGTACGACAACGTGTGCATTGGTGAAACTCACACTTCTCTGCCGAAGCCGGTCGATGTTCGGGACTCTTGCCTTCGGGTGTCCCGGTGGATGCAACGCCCAATCGTTCAGGTCGTCACAGATGATCAACAACACGTTCGGCCGCCTCACCGAGCCTTCCGCTGCGTACGTGAGCCGACCGCAGGCGAGTGCCGTCAACCCGAGTCCGGCCGATTTCAGAAATCCCCTTCGTTCCATTCTGTGAGCGCTATGATCCATCATGCAATCCCCATTGCCGACTTGGAAGCTCCGCCACGGGCACCGGCTGTTCTCTCTCCTGCCAAATGATAGTAATTCAGGGGCCGCAATTCAAGCAATCCAGGGCCGGACTGGAATGGCACCTAGCATACAAGGCCCCGTGGGAGCTGGCCGAAGAGATCGGTGCGTTTGTGGTCTACTACAATAGCCGGCGGTACCACGAAGCCCTGGGCAACGTCACGCCCGATGATGTATACTTTGGAAGAAGGGACGCGATACTGGAAGCGAGAAGAGAACTCGAGGCTGAGACGCCGGCACGACGCAAAACTCTCAACCAGGGCGGTTGGAAGAGGTCAAATCTCTACCCTGGTATGGGCTCCAATGTGCCCCAAATGTTCTGAAGAATTACATTTTTCGAGAAGCAGATCCTGCGCGCCCGGCAAGTCGAACCGGCCATCATTTTCATATCGGGTTGGCACGACTGGCACTACGGAAATCAAATCGAGCCAGCGGTGGAATACGGATACCAATACGTCGATCTCGCCGCACGGCTGTTGGGGCGCTCGGAAGAAACCCGCTCCTACAGGGAATCGGACTGAGCGACGGGCACTTTGAAGCATGGTGCGTCATCGGGAACGACGGAGAAAGGGCAAGCTGAATGCGCCTGGAGAATGACCAATACCGCGTGACAATCAACCCCGAGAACGGGTCGATCGTGTCGTTCTTCGACAAGAAGGGCGTTGGCGAGGTGATCGCCGAGCCGCGCCTTGCGGGCAGTTTTCGCCTGCTTCTCCCGCGTCCGGGCCATCACAGCAACTATGTGCTGGGGAAGGAACAACGCGTCACGTCCATCAAGAAGACCGGGGACCAAGCGACTATCCGATGGGACGGCCCCCTCGTGAATGCGCGTGGAACCTACGACCTGGCCGCGGCCATGACGATCACATTTGAAGAGGGGGGCGTGACGTTTCGGTTCGAGGCCGAGAACCGCAGCGAACTTGAACTGGCCGAGGCGTGGTATCCCATGCTGGGCGGACTTATGGGACTTGGTCCCGAAGAGATTCGCCGGGACACGCATATGGCGGCGGGATTCGACCCGCTTCTCGACATGCCGCTTTTCCGCCATTTCGGAGCGCCTAATGAACTGGGCACGCCGCTGCCGGAATGGCTCCTTACGTATCCCACGCCGATGTCCATGGCCTGGTGCGATCTCTACAACCGCCACCTGGACCGGGGGCTCTACTTTGCCAGCCACGATCCGGTGGCGCGGTACAAGGGGATCCGCTTTGCGCTGCACCCGGGCTTGGGCCGGGGGCGGCACGGGGACGATTGGCCGCGCCCGGGCGAAGTGCCAGAGGATACGCCCGTTGGGGTGGTTGCGAACTGGTTCCATTTCCCGTACACACCGCCTAGGGGGCGGTTCGAGGGCCCGCCCGTCGTGGTGCGGCATCACCACGGCGACTGGCACGAGGCGGCCCGATTCTATCGCGAGTGGTTCACCATGCAGTTTCCCGTGGTCGATCCGCGCGGGAGCTGGATGCGCCGCGACATGACCGCCTTTCAGAACACGATGTTCTTGCTCCCGGAGGACACCGTCAATCTGACGTTCAAAGATATTACGCGCTGGGCAAGAGACGCCCTGGACCACGGGGTGCCGCACGTGCTCATCAGCGGCTGGAACGTCGGCGGACACGACCGGGGCTACCCAGAGTACGAACCGGACCCGCGCCTGGGGACCTGGGAAGAACTTGAGGAGGCGGTACACGCCTGCCACGAAATGGGTGTGCGTGTCTTCTTCTTCGTCAATATCCATGTGGTCGACATGACCACGGACCAGTATCGCCGCAAACTCCACCGCTACACGGTGCGCAACGATGACGGCGTGCCGTATCAGGCGGTGGGTTGGGGCATGGGCACGCTCGGAGCGCGGCTCGGCCTAACGCATGCGATGCTGGGGCAGGTGAGTGCGGGATTACCGGAAGTGCGTGAGCTCTTCGTGCGGCAGGTGCGTAAGCTGGCGGAGATTGGCGCCGACGGCATACACATTGACAAGTGCCATCCCCTTCCCCTGGACTTCAACCCGCGCCGGGACGGCGGCCCGGATTCGTCCCCCTGGGAAGGCACGCTGCGCTGTATTGAGGAAACGCTTGAGACCTGCCGCGCCATCAACCCCGAATTCGCCCTCTCCGTCGAGAGCAACTGGGACCGTATGCTGTCCTACACAGACGTCGCCTGGTGGGCCGCGCTTGGCCACCGTTCCTCGCTGAGAGACACCTTTCCCCAATGGACGCTCACGGGGTCCGTGAACCAGCCGTTCAGTTACAACGTGGTCAACCTGCTGGTTTGGCACGGTTACGCCATGCTCGTCGGTCCCGGGCACTACACGATCTCGATGAACGACACGCTTTGGCGGCCGCTCTCGGCCTACATCAAGGAAGTCCAGCGCATTCGTCAGGATCTCAAAGACGTGCTCTTCCTTGGGGAACTCCTCTGGACCGATCCCGTGGTCGTTGGTGGGCCCTTCGCGGCACATGTAGGTGCGCGGCGGAGCACGTTTCGCAACAACGAGACGGGCAAACGGGCATGCGTGCTCGTTAACCTGAGCGATGAACCGCTTGAAGCGGAATCGGTGGCGCTGGCAGACAATGCGGACGGTGTCGTAACGGTGTGTCAGCCTTGTGAGCCGGACCAAACGGCCCGGCTTCCCATGACAATCACCATTCCGCCGGAACGGCTCATCGTCTTCGCCGAGACGTGAGCCGACGCGTTGGCCTTCCATCTCGACATCTACTCCTGGAAATGCGCCTGGCGCTCATCGGACGGCGCCCGCGCAAAGGGTGGAACGCAATCGAACTCCCGCTGAGGTCAACTTCGCAGCGCCCCGGCAGGGGGTTGGTTGAACCATCAGGACGAACCTGCTACGATGAAGCTGCCCAATACGAAAGGCGGGCAGAAACGCGACCCCGGTCGGGACATCGGTCCGTTTATTTCTGTTAATGATAAGGGTGAAACCACCTTATCGCGGCGCGGTTCCTGTCCAACAGATGGGGGAGGTTCACAGGAGGATGTGCGATTCACAAGCGTCCCGCACTTGTCGCAGTACTGATGGCTCTGGTCTCTGTCACGGCATACGCTGAGAACGTTTGGATTTCGTCAGACGCATACGGGGATTTGCAGGTTGTGGTTTCCGACAGAGCGTCGGAGTCGGAGAAGTTCGCGGCTACAGAGTTCCAGAAGTATTGGAGGGAAACGACCGGGCACGATATCGGTATATCCAACCGGGCGGAGCCCGGCAAAACACACGTTTCGATTGGCCGCGAAGGAGCGGAACTTGTCGAACAAGACGATCTCGACGGGTTGGGTGACGACGGATATCTGATCCGCACTGTTCAGCCCGAGTCCATGCCTGCGATTGACGCCCTTCAGGAAGACGCCGGGCGAACCGTTTCTGCCGATAGCTACAGCCTCGTGATTGTAGGTGGGCAAAAGCGTGGCACACTGTACGGTGTCCACGAGTTTTTCAAGAACTACCTGGGTGTCCGGTGGCTTACCCCGGAGTTCACCCATGTCCCGCAGGCCCCGTCATCTCTGCCGAGGATCGATTTTCGCTATGTTCCTCCCTTCATGTACCGTGATATCTCGTATCGAGCCTTCATGCAGGACGCTCATTACGCGGTGTTCCACAAGGTCAACGGACACTCCGTGTCTGCCATCCCTGAGCGAATGGGTGGCAACATAAGATTTGTTGGCGCCGGCGGAGGTCATACCTTCTTCGATTGTGTATCCCCCAAGGAATACGGTGAAACGCACCCGGAGTACTTCTCTGAGATCAACGGCGAACGTGTGGCGGAACAGATCGGCTCACAACTGTGCCTGTCAAACCCGGACGTCTTGCGGCTCACAATCGACGGGGTGCGGCAGTACCTGCGCAACAGCCCCCCAGAGTTTCGTCTGGTAAGCGTAGCACAAATGGACTTCTGGGGCTGGTGCACGTGCGAGAAGTGCAAAGCGATAGATGACCGTGAGGGAAGCCCGGCTGGTTCGATAATCACATTCGTGAACAAGGTTGCCGCGGCCATCGAAGAGGAATTCCCCGAAGCGTATATCCATACGTTTGCATACCTCTATTCGCGCAAGCCACCCAAGCACGTCAAGCCGCGCGACAACGTGATCGTTCAGCTGTGCTCGATCGAATGCGATTTCAGCCGTCCGTTGTCCGACGCCAAGAGCCCGTTGAATCGCGCGTTCCAGAAGGACATAAAGGTCTGGAACAAGATCACCAAGAACCTTTTCATTTACGATTACACACAGAACTGGTGGTGTTTCCAACAACCGCACCCCAATTTCCATGTCTTTCAGCCGAACGCCAAGTTCTTTGCCGAGAACGGTGCGATCGGCGTTTACGAGCAATCCAGTCCATTCTCGCCGCACAGCGACTATGAGTACCTGAAAGGCTATATCGTGTCCGAAAGCCTTTGGGATCCTGATGTCGATTGGCGCGAACTCTACGACGAGTTCGTTGACCTGTACTACGGCAAGGCGGCCCCGTTCATCCGGGAATATCACCAGCTCATTACCGACAAGGTTCATAAGGAGAACTACGTGCTCGAGATCTTCTCGCGCATGGAGTGGATGGACTACGAGACCGTTGTCAAAGCCCAGGAACTGTTCGCAGAAGCGTTTAATGCGGTCAGAGGTGATGAAACGGCGACGACACGCCTCGATTCCGCGTACCTGCCCGTCCAGTATGCCGCGCTGTTTTGTCCGCCACGGGTGAGACAGACATCCGATGCCTATATTCTGACGCGCCCACCTTCTCAGGCCTTCGACGAATACTGGGACATGATCAGAGGCTATGGCGTTACATTCCTTGCAGACCAACTCATCTTCGACCTGAAGGATCGAGCAGAAGGCGAGACTCCTCCTCGTTATGAGAGACTCGATATCGAAAAGATCGAGAATGAGAACTACGAGGTCTGGATTGTTCCTGCGAAGAAGGGTTCTATCGTACGGTTCAAGGCAAAATCCACAAGCCAAGACCTTCTGGCCGGCTACAAGGATATCGCAGGCGCTTCGGGTATGTGGCAAGACTGGTCTATTGCCGATCCTGATGCAGAGGAACCAGTAGGCGAAACCTGCATTGCTGAGAAGTTCGAAGTGATCAGCAGAACGAGCAGCTCTGTGACGATCCAATGCAGAACCGAAAACGAGTTGCTCGTAACACGCCGGATGTCCCTGAAACCGGGGTCAGACGTATTTGAGGTTACACTGGAGATCAAAAACGCCGGTGACGAACCCGTCGTGCCGCGCATCAAGATACATCCCGAATTCTGGACACACGGTGAGGCAATGCCTCGCATCTGGATCGAGCGCGACGGAGCCTGGGAGAAGGTCAAGATGGCAATGCTGCCTGATGGAGGCGCCGGTGGAGGCAGCATTGAACCCGATGGTGTTACGGCTTGGGCCTACAGAATTCCAAAGCGACCTCTCACTCTGATCAACGCGATCGAGTCCGACGAGGTCGATAGTCTATTCTACTTCTACCACCGGACCAATCAGCACGTAAACCTGGAACTGATTCCCGTACAGACTCCCCTGGCGCCTGGCGAGACAAGGATGCTCCACAGCACTTACGCCGTCACCCAAAAGCGACCGGGAAAGTCCTGAATGGTGCGTTCGGAGCGATTCATCGTCCTTGTCGAGACGTGACCCGACGTGTCCCTCTGCCGTCCCGGAATCTAGTCCTGGAAATTCACCTCGCGCTCGGCGGGCGGCGCCAATGCCGGGAGGTTTTCATTGACGCCCCGTTGGTACCAGAACGCACAGCTTGCGTAGTCATTGGCCTTGTCGTTGCCGTGGCCGTGCTCGAGCGTCACGCGGATTGACTTGCGGAACCGCAGGGGGTCGGCCAGGTAGAAGCGGTACATGGCGTTCGTGCCCCACCACCGATAGCCGGCACGGTTCTCGACGCAATGGAACCCGGTATACGGCCCCGTGTATTCCACGTCCGGGCCCGCGCCACCGCCGAAAATCTCCTCCGTTCCCGTGCCGTGAATCGAGGGCGGGAATTCTTCGCCGTCAATGAAGACCATGTCGTCGCCCTCGCCATACCAATCACGTTCGTGGTTGACGACCGTCAGGAAATATCCCGCGAACTGCCCGTCGCCTGCGACGTCGAGGATGACATAGTTGTCGTCGCCGCTGAGGTTCTTGATCTCGTCCTGTCCTTCGGGCAGCGCGACGGCCTCCGTACAGCGTTCCCGGTTCCACCGGGCGTGGAGCCTGCCGGCGTTGTCGGGGACGGCCGCGGGCGCGTCGTACAACTCGTAGTCAATGTGGTACCAACAGCCGGAGCCCAACTCATCGCTCTGGTTCTCGAGTTCGATGCGGGCGCCGCTGGTGAACGGCATAGGCAAGTAGCAGTTGAATCCCCACGACGAAACGACCTGACGGTCACAGCCTGGATTGATGGTGAAAGCCAGCGATTGTATTGGCCTCACCCGCCCATTGCAGACGCCAAAGAAATCCCCGAACGGCACTTCGATACTCGGCCTCTCCGACCCGTCCCAGAAGGCCCGCAGCACCACGTTCCGGAACAGGTTCATGCGCAGGTTTTCCTGCGGCATGATGTAGGTCCAATAGAAATGCTTGATGCAACCGGCCCCCTTCTCCTCCATCAACACCTTCGTCTCGCCGGGACCGAACTCGATCCAATCCCGGTTCCCTCCCGTACGGTCCCAGCTCGATGCGCGCTTACTCCGATAGTCGTGTAACAGACACGCTTGCGACAGAATCCCGTTCGATACCATGGGTGATTCTCCTTTCCTGCCAGGGTCTCCGGCCCAGAACTCACGACCCGCCAAGCATATCATGTACGGCTCCGAGATTCACCTGTACGTCTTCAGACTGTTTGCTGTTGAAGTGAACGGGACTCTCCAGGTCATCGTCAACGCGAGCAAACGAGTTCGAAGCTACGACGCCGAGACGGGCGACCTGATCTGGGAGTGCGGGGGACAGACGATCAATGCCATTCCGTCGCCGGTCAGCGGTTTCGGAAACGTATTCTGCACCAGCGGTTATCGGGGCAGCGCATTGCAGGCCATCGAATTGGGCCGCACGGGCGACCTGACGCGCACCGATGCCATTAGCTGGGAGGTGAAAGAGGCCACCCCCTATACACCTTCCCCGCGGCTCTACGGCGACAAGATCTATGTCTGTGCGGTCAACAAGGCCGTCATTTCGTGCTACCAGGCCGAGACGGGCAAGGCCAACTTCGTGAAACAGCGGCTCGAAGGGATGAAGGAGATCTATGCATCACCCGTCGGGGCAGCCGACCGCGTGTATTTCGTCGGCCGGGACGGTAAGGCTACAGTCATCAAACGGTCAGAGAAAGTCGAAGTGCTGGCCACGAACACCCTCGACGATGAGATTGACGCCTCCCCCGCCGTCGCGGGCAATGAACTGTTTCTGAAAGGCAGAACCTACCTCTATTGCATCGCCGGTTCGTAAAGGAGATCGGCCTTTTACTTCTGGAATAGACGTGGTCGCCGGCTGGACCCACCCGTGGATCAACGGTGGCCCATGCTCATTGACCGCCATGCGTCGTTTAAGCCAGCGTTGTCATCTGTTGATGCCTGTGCCGCTGCACGTAGAGACGAATTAAGTGTGATGTCCCCTGAATCACTGTTGCAGCTGGCCAATCAAATGAGCCTGTTGCTAATCAGAAAGCTCCTACCTTTCTGGTGAATGCCGTACAAAGGCGGGCGCCCCCTGCCGTGGCTAGTATGGATATAGTCTTGCTCCTGAAGCGATCTTAAGTGGTAGCGAGTTACTAGCACAGAGAATCCCGTTGAGTGCGATATCTCGGAATCCTCCATCCGCTCTCGACCGGACTCTTCTGCCGCTGCAAGTAGCTTAAGAATCTTGACCTTTTCTTCCTCCAACCCACCTACCTGAGTCGTCTGCTCTGGAGGCGGTTCTTTGTAGGCAACTTGACCGATAATATCTCTTAACGATGCGAAGACTCCGTCGCCTGTTTCCCAAAACTCCCCATACGACTTACCGCCATCTACATAAAGCTGATGATCTTTTAGCCTTTTCAGGTTGGAGATCTGAGTCTCTATACCCTGCAGCACGGGTTGATCTGCAACGCCTTCCAGATTTGCGCCGAAATCGATGAGGTCTGATGTAAGCCGTTTTAATATGTACTTGGCGTCGTCAATACTAACAGGTTTGCTATCACGTTCGGTCGTCCAATCCACTTCAGCTCGTGTGACAAGAGCCTGCAGCTGTTGCTTCACGGAATCAACTGAACGAAGATCCTCATCGATACCTATAGTAACAAACGAGGGCTCGCCATGGAGTTGTCGGACTACCCTTGTTAGATGTCTAAGGAGCTTTTCCCTCAGACCAGAAACTGAATCATATTTATCAGGAAGACCCGCAGCCTGGCATTTCTCTTTAAAATCGGTAAGGAGCTTATATTGCTCGCGATCGACACTGTCAAGCGCTACGGGAACTGATGAAAAATACAACAATACTGGTTTCCCTGCTTTCTCCATTTCCTGGATTTCTTCAACGGTACCCGACTCTGCGACGCCGGTGTGAGTCCCTATTCTTGTCCAGAACGCGCCCACCAGCATGTCACAAGCGCCGACGAGTTGTTTGTTTATAATGGCCTGTGGCCTGTCTCCCAATTCCGGAGTGGAATGAGTCTCCCACATAACCGGCATAAGCACTACGCCGTAGTCTTCTGAGTGAGTAGCATTCCACGCGCTGACAACTTCGGGTATCGCTTTCCGCTCAGCGATCACATCGCTGGGAGAAGCAATTAGGATTCTGTAAACTGTCGCTTCATATGCCATTTCTTGTTTTCCCAATGTGATCGAACATGCGCCTCTTCACTGGGTCACCCCCCACAGAGGTCTCCCTTTACAGTTGTCGGTTCTCAACCCGTCATCATGGTATCCCGAAAGGCCCCGTCTGTCAAGGCGAAAGACGTTAACCAGGCGGTTGGTGCTTCACTCTTATTCCGCCGTTTACAGGCAAGGCCAACTTCGTGAAGCAACGGCTCGAAGGGATGAAGGAGATCTTCGCATCACCCGTCGGGGCAGCCGGCCGCGTGTATTTCGTCGGCCGGGACGGTACGACTGCGGTCATCAAACGGTCGGAGACGTTCGAACTGCTGGCCACCAACACCCTCGACGATGAAATCGACGCCTCCCCCGCCATCGTGGGCGATGAACTGTTTCTGAAAGGCAAGACCTACCTCTATTGCATCGCCGACGTCTAAAGGAGCAATGCCGTTTACTTTTCGACCATAGGTGGTCCCTTTACCGTGATTCTCCCAGGTGCCTGTCTCCTGTTTTTCTCATCGCACCTTCAGATCAAGGGAAATAGGTGTGGTGTCCCTGCGAAGGGAGATGCCTACCAGGTCAAAAAGTGTTCACCTGCCAGCGATTATTGGAGTGACAAGCAGAACAGGGTCAGGGAGTGGGAGAGCCATGTGCCCGAGTTGTGCCTGAGACGCGACAACTCGGATGGTCTTTCGCATGTGAAGGACAGCGCAGCACAGAACCCTCCGCAACCCTCTAGACGTTTCCTACCTCTCCGGCAGGCGCAGCCCTAAGGCTGACGCTTCGAACGGCACGGCGAAGCCGAACGCTACCACTTTGTTTAGAATATGGATTCTCACAAATATAAATCAATCCCACGATATGAAAGAAGTTTTGTGCACCCTCTCAGCTCCCTTAGGTTTCCCCCTTCCCGGACTCTACCCCCTTCCCGTGAGGCCTGAAACAGCGCGCCCAATCTTGATGGGGTCAAGCTTGTGAATCGTGCGCTGATCCTGCAGGCTCGTTCCTTGTCCCAGGCGAAACTCGCCCGCTCCCTTTAGTGACCTAGACAATTTGAGATTGGCCCATCTCCGAGCATGCGGTCGTCGTGCGGTCGTCGTGCGTGAGTTTGTCCACGGCGCTTTTGCATGCTCCCCTCTCGTTGCCGGCCTGCCGTGAAAACCGTTAGACGGCCACGGGCCTCGGCAGCTTCCGCTTGCGCGCACCTGACCACACTGCCCAGCGTGGCCCGTACCCCTGAATCTTGTATCAGGATAAGAAGACGGAGAGCACCGGTTAATAGAGGTCAACTGCTGCAGCCGCTACGGACTCAAGGCCGTCAAAAGTCCAGGGTGACGCCGGGAATTCGCTTGACGTAACTGGTAAGGGAGGCGTATCATTTGGTCAGAGGGATGCAAAGAGGACAATGGTCTATGCTCGTACGCGCAGTCGAGGTGTGCGCAGCCCTTTAGACGGGTTATGAGGGGATGAGTTACGCGTGTTGCACGGCAAAATCGCCAAATAGAGGTGTTACACGGAAACCATGTAACACGTAGTTAGCTCAAGATGGAAAGGAGGTAAGGCGAATGACGAAGCAAGCGAAGATACTGATTGGAGTTGGGCTCTTGGTGCTGACGCTAGTTCTTGGTTTCTTCGCGTACCGCGCACAAGCGAAGTACAATCAGGCTATCGGGCGCACCGTAAGCGTAGCATCAGGTCAGACGGGGCCGATCACTGACAACACGCTGGTCCAGGTCCAGCTTTTTGGTCCACAGCGGAGGGAAGAAGACGCAGCAAAGAACAACCGCAATATGCTGGTAGTTGTCACTGTGCTTGCAGGAGTAGGAGCTGTTCTGTTCATCATCCTAGGCATCGCCAGTAAGGGCGCAGTTCCACAGCCGGGAAAGGAGGGCTAACTCCCCGTAGAGCACGGCTGTCAAGGCCGCATGCCAAGCGCAGCCCTTGGCAGCGGCTTAGCCGGCTCGTTAGGGTAGGAAGCTTACAATGCCAGTCTGCAAACGCTGCAACGAAAAAGTGGGCCTTCTTGCGTCCCTCAAAGCGCACTGTGGATTATGTGAGGCGCGCCGTCAGAAAGCGAGCGAACTAGCGAACACCTATGAAGAGCGAGGGGCAACAGCATGCATCGATGAATTGGTGGATGTCGCCCGCAATTTAATTAGAGTCGCGCCCTGGCACTCGGCTTCCGGTGATGATATGGAACCAGTTGTTAACAGTCTTATCTGCGTCGGGCGTTTGGACGAAGCGCGTGAGCTTGTCCGGCGAGAGATGAAGATTGAGAGGTGCGAACGTGCGTTCCTAGCCTATGATGCCGTCGAGCGTCCGGAGGTCCTCACAGAAAAGCTCCTGCATGATTTTCCTCCAGACGAGGACTTTGACCCGTTCCGTTTGTTCCGTTTGGCCAGGGCTTTCGTAGTACTCGCATACTTCGAAATAGCATCCGACAACGTGCTCGATCGTAAGGGACTCGTGCGTTGGTCTCAGGAGAGAGCTGCCGAGCTTGGGTATGCGCCGTACGCTGAAGACATTAGCAACCGGGTGAAGAATCTATGGACGCAGTACCCCGCGTTATTGTGCGACGCTTGTCAACGGTTCGGCCATCTCCATAATGCAGAGGAGATGTTGGCCCGGGCATTGGAAGACGCCGGCCCTTTGCCAGATCACCAAGCGAACTGCTGCCGCTGCCTGACTCTCATTGGCATGGGGCGACTAAGCGAAGCACAGGATATTCTCGCAAGACACGAACTTTCGTATCACACAGCGCGCGTAACTGCACTTCTGGCCAACGCATATCTGCAAAAGCAAGACACAGTCGGCGCTTTTTGGACCGCGCTGGGGATAGGTAATGAGTTCTTCTCGAGCGGTATCTTGCGCTTTGCGCCGCACTTGGTGCGTGAGGCCAGCAAGGTGGCTTCGTTCTTTGCTTTGAACACGCTACTGCGTGATTGGTGGGTATGAAAACCAATCGGGGTACGCCCTGACAAGCGCATGCACGCACCTGTCCACGCTGCCAAGCATGGAAGCGAACTGCTGTAGCCGCTGCGAACGCAAGGCCGTCAAAAGTCCAGGGTGATGCCGGGAATCCGCTTGACGTAACTGGTACGAGAGGCGTACCATTCGGTCAGAGGGATGCAAGGAGCACAGTGGTGCATGCTCGTGCGCTCAATGGCGGTGGTCGAAGTGTGCGGAGCTCCGTTGACGCGTCATGAGGGGATCGGTTACGCGTGTTACGTAGAAACTATGTAAGACGCGTGGTAAATGGTGAGGGAGCTGTAATCCCCTCTCTTGAAATGGGTTTTGCAGGTCGCGTTTGTACGTGTTACCCGGAAACCATGTAACACGTAGTTAGGCCTAAAAATCCGTAAAGATGGAGACCGGTGGCGACATGGAATTTTCAAAATTGCTCCGGGGTCTAAAACGCAAGATCTCCTGCCCTTTTTGCGGTGGCAAGAGGTCAGTCTACGTTGCCGGGAAGTGCCCGCGTTGTGGGTTCAACTTGCTGTGTCCGATTTGCGCTCGCCCCTTCGAGTTCGATTGGGGAATGACACGCGTTGCCAACATGTTCGTTCGAGGGAAGACACTTCAGTGCCGTGACTGCGATCTCTACATCGGGATCGACTCGTACAGAGGTACGGCTGATGTCGATTCCTTGTGCTTTTGCCCAAAATGTCGGGACTCACTCCTTCGGTGGCAGGATCTCCGCAAGTCGCGTGATCCGTTCTCACGGCAGCAGCCGTTTTCTGCGGTGCCAAAAACGGAACTGATTCACGGTACGCTCGTGTGCGAGAAATGTGATTTCACATGGTCCAAGGACATGCCGAAAGACTAACGGAACAAGAGCAGGAATCAGCGAACAAGCCAGTCGAGCTGACCGCCAGAATTGCCAATGCTCTGTAAACCAGGGGACGTATGTAAAAACGCAAAAAACTCATCGTACTCCCAAAAGTTTGTCTTTTAAACGACTACTGTTGCTGAATAGAGGGTGTGCCTAACAAATCGCTGAAGCTGACGGCGGTTCCCGCCGCAGCTTAGCTCAGTCGTTATGCCCGATCCGTAATAGCACAAGAAGCATCCTCCTTCTCCAATACCCTAAAAAACTGACTTGCCAAACCCCTTCCATGGCAGGTAGCTATCAACCCGATCGGCCAAACCCACGAAAGTGCCGTGAATGTCTCTGTGGGATTGAGAATGACAGAGGAATCTGGTGTGCGAAATTCAAGAAGATTCCGAATCCAAGGGAGATCAAGCGCTGTCGCCACTTTTGCCCCAAGGTGATACTTAATGATGTCCAAATCGATAGCTAGACGCCCACACACGTCTTCACACTGAAGTCGGACACGC
Source organism: uncultured bacterium (assembly GCA_964524145.1). Taxonomy (GTDB): domain Bacteria; phylum Hydrogenedentota. The sequence goes on from CAZGCA010000010.1 coordinate 72,803, forward strand.
GAGGCTGTCCGGCTTTGTCTTAACACCAAAAGGAGGTATTCCATGAGAGGAACTATTGACCAGATTTGGGAGAACGAGAGCCGTAACGGCCAGAAATACCTTGCGGTACAGATAGATGGAGAGCGATATAGCGCATGGGACACAGAGTACTTCGAACTAATTCAAGAGGCGCAATTAGGGGGACACCACAGTCATTGCACTGCGTTTTCGGTGTTCTGTCCCCCGAGTTCGAACCGCGTAGCTCCGGCCTGACTTCGCTTCATACAGTTTCCGCCGGCTTTCTTGGTCGGAGCCCCCACGTCCCCCTAACGACACGGCAGACTATATTCCTTTAGCGTACGCCTTGCCAAGAGGAACTGTTTGGTGTCCTTCGTTCTTGGAATAAACGTGGTTTCACCCTGCTTGGGCTCACCGGACCGGGAAACCGCGGTTCATTCATGCCTCAATGCAGGCAGGGTGTCTTTCTCCAACGCTGCAAGTATCGAAACGGCCATGCATGCACCGCTGCACAACAGAACCAGAAACAGCAGTGCGAGCTGAAACGGAATGGAGACGTCCGAGCCGGCGGACAGTATGGCGGGCGCCATGGACACCGCGGCGGCTATCACGCCGACTCCGATGCCGGCCAGGAGCAGAAGACCGTGTTCGGTAAACAGCATTCGTAGAACCGTGCGGCGTTGGTAGCCGAGAGCGTGCAGCACGGCGATCTCGCGTCGCCGCTCGAGAACGTTGCGCAATACGACGATGCCCATGCCCGCGCCGCCGAGCGTCAGGCCCAGTCCGCCGAGCACCAGAAACATGGCGAGATACGTGCTTTGGACAACGTAGAATTCGCGCAGGCGTTCCACCGCAGGCACCACGTCCAGTCCGTGACGCTCGTACACCTGTTTGAGTGTGTTTGCAGCGTCTTCGGCTCCCTCGGTAGCCGTATCGATGAGGAATATCCGGAAACCGCTTTCGGAAGGGTACAACCGCGCGAACGCTTCATCGGAGACCAGTATCGTTCCCTGGAAGACCGACAGCCGCATCGGTAGCTGTCCCACCAGCTTCACGGTCACCTCGTTCCCGGACTCGTCGCGATAGAGAAGAGTATCTCCGTCGTCGACGCCCGTCTTCTTGCGCAATCCCCACATGGCGGTGTCCGCGTCGCCGACGAGCGCAGGCACGAGATCGCCCTCAAGCTCGAGGTCGAGCAGGGTCCACAGGTCCTCATCTCGATCGTGATGCATGAAGGCGCGAAGTTCTGAGAACGTGTCCGGGTTAACCCCGAGCACACGCGGGGTCCGGGCGTAATTGAGGTTGAGGCAGCTTGCATCATCGCCGTCGCGGACGCGAACGGGTACAACCTTGACGTCTTCATCGCCGAGTGCCGCGGCCGGATCATCTTGCAAGGGGACGGTCGCCTCGGCGTAGAGTTCGAATCCCCCGGTTCCCGACCATCGCTCGCCCGAATGGGCGGCGAGATCCTCTCTCATGGAGGATACGGAGAACACCAGGAAACACCCGCATGCAAGCAGGCCGGCCACGCTCAGGCTGCGGCCGCGCCGGCGCGCGACGTTCTGTATCGAGACACTTGTCACCGTGGGCTGTTTCGCGGACCGTTTGGACGCCTGGGCGATCAGAACAAAACGCCAGAAACCCAGTCCCGAGAGCAAGAGAAGGGATCCTACGCCGAAGAAAGGCAGCACAATGTTGCCGGGTTTCGTGGCGATGACAGCAATGGCGACAATGATTGCCGACACAAATCCGCATACCGGCAAAGCGAGCGAACGCAGGTACGGGACGCGGCGTTGCCCGGCCACACGTTCTTCGAGCGTGAAGTCGGCAGAGAGCAGTTCCCGAGCAGTGTGGCGGGTTTGACGCCATGAAGCAACCGCCATCGTGACGATCGCGCAACAGCATCCTGCCGCCCCGCCCATAAGCGCCGTGCCGGGTTCCGCGTGGTAGCTGATCGCGGCATTCGCTATCGCGCCCTGCCAGAACCGGCCGAGACCGAAGATGAGCGCGCGTGTGTAGGCGGTTCCGGCCAGAACGCCGACGGCGGAGGCCAAGACCGCGACCGCGCCCGCTTCGGCCAATACGATCAGGCGGATCTGGCCGGGTCGGAATCCCAGGGCAAGCAACGTACCGAACTCTGCGGCGCGTTGCTGCAGGGTGAAGACGAACAGCAGACCGGTCAGAATCAGCGCCGCAATGATGAGGAAGAAGCTCATCCCGAGAAAGAGTCCGCCAAAATCCATGGCTTGCGACACGGCCTCGAGGGCCTGCTCGCGGACCGGCTGAAACGCTATACCCATCTTCCCGGGATCAATCTCGCGGGTGAGCACGTGCCGGATATCAGCAACACGGTCAGCGGCCGCGTCAAACCGCACCGCGGTCAGGCGACCGAACCGGTTGCCCCACATCGACTGGCCCGCGTCGAGGCCGACGAACAGTTTCGGTGTTTGTCCGAACTGTTGCCAGTACGACTCGTTGTCCGGGTCTCTGAGGAGCGCTTCCTCCATAGGCATGCCGATTTCCCAATCGCGGCACCTGTTGACGTTGCTCAAGCCGGGTAACACGGGCATGAGGTCGCGTTCGACGCGCAGGCGATCCATCTCGACGACGCCTCGCACGGTGAACGTCCGCGCGGCCTCAACGAACTTGTTGTTGGCAAGGAGTTGGTAGTACGTCACACGGAGCCGGTCTCCCTCGCGGGCATCCAAGTGTTCGGCCAGCCACCGGTTGATGACGGTTTCGTCGTCACCCAACTCCCCGTATGCGCCTCCGGCCAGCGCAAACGAATAGGGTGTGGTCTTATCGCTTTTGGAGACGGTGTTCACAAGGTAGGCCAACGCACCACGAGCCCCGGGTATCGCGAGCGCGGCCCGGGCAGCTTCATCGTCCAGGAACACGCGATCAGATTCGAGTTGGACGACGCCGGAGGAGTGCTCGCGCAGCCGCAGGCCGAGATGCTCCAGTTCCCAGCTTTTTCGAACCGCTTCCCCGAGCGCTTCCGGGGTCACGTCCCCACGCGACACGAGTGTGTTGACGCGTCCTTCCATAGAAACCTGTTCCTGGAGCCAGCGCAGGCTGACAAACGCATTGTAAGGCGCGATCTGGCCGGCGGTCAGAGCGTATCGCCCCAGCCCGGTATCCGGTACGATCTGTTTCACGGTGCAGAGCGCACGGACAACGGGTTCATTCTCGCGCGAAGAGAGCGGGGCATCCCGCACCATGAGGTCGGGCCGGATGATGCGCAACGACATCTCGTCGCCCGGAGCGAGGCCAAGCGCCGCGGCAAGTTTCTCGTTGACCGCCACCTCATAGTCGGCAAGCTCGAGCGCGATATCGGGGCTGAAGTCCCAGAACCGGGAGTTGACGCCGAGCACCTGCACCTGGTTGATCTGTGTTGTCGAGCCACCGGGGAGCCGGGCAATAGCCATGCCGCGCAGGTGCAACAAAGGGGTTACTGGCGCACGGACGCGGCTTTGAATCGCATCGGGCAATTCTTGTGCAACAAAACGGTTCTGGAGATCAACGGCGTGCCCAATGTCGCCCAGACGTGCGAGCGCCGTCTGATGTAATGAGTACTCTACCGAGTCGCCGACCAGCAACGCGCCGGTAAGTATGGCCGAGGCCAGCACGACGCCGCACGATACGCCCGTGTAGATGCGCCAATAGTGGCGCAGACTGCTGCGTATCAACCGTCCTCTCGACACAGTCTTCATCGGCTCGGCAACAAGAGACCGTCGTGGAGTTCCAACACGCGGTTCATCCGCTGCGCAACATGGAGAGAATGCGTCACGACGAGGAGCGCCATGCCCTCTTCGCGGTTCAGTTCCAGGAGGAGCGCGGTCAGGTTGTCGGCGCCTTCCTCGTTGAGCGACCCCGTCGGTTCATCGGCCAACAGCAAGCTCGGTTCGTTTATGAGGGCGCGAACCACGGCAACGCGCTGCCGTTCGCCGCCCGAAAGCTGGCCCGGACGGTAGTCCGCCCGGTCGGCAAGACCCACCCGTTCGAGAAGGCTCCGGGCGCGTTCTCCCGCCTCCCGCGTCGCCGGGTTGACCAGTGTTGGGACCAGCACGTTTTCGAAGACGGTACACTGCGGCAGCAGGTGGTGAAGCTGGAACACAAACCCAATCTCACGGTTGCGAAACTGTGCGGCATCGGTGGGCGTAAGCTCGAGCACGTCGCGCCCTTTAAATGTCACCGAACCCGACGTCGGTCGGTCCAGTGCACCGATGATGTTGAGCAGCGTGCTTTTCCCGCAACCGGACGGTCCGACAACCGCGACGGCCTCTCCCGGGTCGAGCCGCAGATCGACACCTTTGAGAACCTTGGCGGGCATTGGGAACGCGTCGTATTGCTTGCTGACCCGGCTCAGTTCGAGTAATGGGCTTGTCTCTTCCACAGTAGCTGTTTCCCCGCTATTCCGCTGGCTCGCCAAACGCCGTTACGGTTCCATCCTCACTCGCCACGATGATCTTTCGGCCGACCACGGCAGGCCCCGTGATCGTGTCGCTCACCTCGTACGACCACACCGGGACGCCGTCATCGAGCCGCACCATATGGAGAACTCCGTCCGCGGCGATAACCACCTTGTCCCCTGCAATCACGGGCGACGAAGGCGTGCCCTCTGTATCGAACGTCCAACGCCGGACGCCTGTCTCGCGGTCGAGCGCGTAGACGTATCCGTCGTTCGAAGCAAACACGACATGGTCGCGGCTGACCGCGGGAGTCGTGAACACCTCGCCCTCACAATCGTCGTTTACCCATAGCGTATCCCCTGTCCGGAGGTTCGCGTGCAGCACGCGACCGCTTCGAGACCCCGTGACAACCGTATCGCCGTCAACGGCAACCCCTCCGGCAACTTCAGAGTCAGTGCCGACTTCGACGTCGCGTTCCAATCGACCGTCGGCGGTCGAGAAGACGTGAAGAGCGGCGACACAACTGCCGAACACCACGAACCCGTCACCCACCGCGGGCGAACCGTCGCAGCGGCTGACGCCTTCCGTCTTCCAGATCGGTTGCCCGTCCGCCAAGCCGACAGAGTGCAGCGCACCCTCGTCCTGCGACACCACGATCGCGGCGGCTGTGCCGGCACCTTCCCCTGCTGCGGGTATCGAGGATCGGTTGGCCGTACCGAGAATCGGTCCGCCCACCTCGTACCGCCATCTCTCTTCACCGGTTGCCGCGTCGATGGCGTAGAGCGTGCCGTCAGCCGTACCCACCAACAGTGCGTCGTCAAAACACGCCAATGGGGCGTCAATGACTTCTTCGAGCGGCGTGCCGTCTTCCTTCACGCCCTTTGTCAGCTTCAGGGACCACAGCAGTTCCCCGTTCAGGTCCGTGGCAAGGATCTCCCCTTTGGCATTTGCGACAAAGACCCGACCGGCAGCCGCTACCGGCGTGTTGAGTACGGCGGCGCCGGCCCGGAAACGCCACAACGTAACGAGTTGGTCAGGCAGCGTGGCGGATGCCACTCCGCTGAGCGCCGCGTCGCCGTGGTACGTGTTCCACTCGCCGGTCTCTTCCGGGCGATAAGCATCCCTGGTGTCCCTGGAGGCAATATCAGCGAGCTTCGACTTTGTGTCGCCATCTGAAACCGGTTCTTCGGGACGGTGGGTATAGATGATCCAAACCCCAACGCCCAGAGTCGCGATGATGAGAATGATGAAAGCGGACCAGAACGTTCGAGCCTTCTTCATAACGGTTACGTAGCCTCAATCGACCCGTAGACGGCAAGCATATCGTCGGCCATCCGGTCGATGCCGTACCGATCAAGGACAGCCTCGCGTCCCCGCTGGCCAAGCTCGTTCGAGAGGGCCGGATCGAGCAGGAGTTTCGTCAGAGCGTTCGCGAGTCCATGTTTGTCTTCCGGAGCGTAGAGCAGGCCGCCGCCCGTGTCGTTCACGAGTTCCGGGAAAGCCCCGGCATCGGGTTGAACGACGGGCACCCCGAACGCGAGCGCTTCGAGTATGAATGTCCCGGAAGCCTCGCCGCGAACCACCGGCACGGAGAGTACGGTAATTGACCGCAAGAACTCCCGCCGGTCGGGTTTCTCAAAACCCGGCACGAACTCTACGTCGCCGTCCATACCGTGGCGCTTCAGTTTCTTCCTCAACCCGGAGACGAACGGATTGTCCGCGGTGGTCATCCCGCCGGTAGCCTTGAGCCGGAGATCGCGCAAGCGCCGGTCTTTTTTGAGTTTAATGAACGCGTCCACCAGGAGTCCAAGCCCCTGGGATTCGCTCATACGGGAGAGGTACCCAATCACCGGCGGGTCGAATTGCAGCGGTGCCGGCTCGACATCGTCGAGTTCGACCCCGAGCGGGACGACGGTGATTCGGTCGCGGGAGATTCCCATTCGCACGGCCATCTGCTCTGCGTACCATTCACTGACCGCGACAAAGGCGTCGACATCTGAGCCACGTTCGGCCATTGCTTGCCAACAGAGCCGGTTGTATGGAACTCCCATCGCGTCAACCCACGTGTCTTCATCCTGCAGCGAGCATACGATGGGCGCTCCGATGGACCGTTTAAGCTCGCCGACCAGCCCCAAGAGCAGTGCGTTCGAAATGTGGATAACGTCGGGCCGCTCGATGTCCCTCATCCAGACCATGAGACGGTCCAGCTCTTTGCGCTGGTTGCCCTGCGGTCCATCCAACATCGAGAGTGTCATCGGGCCCAGGTCTGCCGCGCTGATCGATCCTTCACGGCGTGCCGCATGCCTGAGCATCCATGTCGCGTCAAACAAACGGTCCACCCAGCGAGGAGTTTTGCGGAATATGCCAAACCGCTGCTGCAAATACGCGTTGATGCCACCAAAGAATACGGGCGCATCGACCGTCACGTCGCTGGCGCCGGCAAAGAGCGGGAGATACAACGGAATGATGATCACGTCGTGCCCGCGTGCACGCAATGCCCGAACCAGCGCGATGTCACGCACGCAGTTCTGGCAGTAGAAGGTACCGCCGGTGCCGGGTGTGATGTGGACTATTCGCATAGGTCTCGCTCTTCCTGGTCCGGGAACGTCAAAGCCCCCGTCGGACACGCCTCAACGCAGCGGCGCGCTGCGATTCGGAGCCCCTGTTCAAGGGTGCCGCCCAGCGGGACCGCGACACGGACGTTGAAGCCGCGGCCCACAAACGTGAGCCCGAGCTCCTCGCCGGCACTGCGTGTAATCTCGATACAGAGCCCGCAACGGATACATTTTCCCGGTTCGAACAGCACGTTGGCGCATTCCCGTACAGTCTCGACCGGGCTGCGTTCGAAGCTGCGGTATGCGACCGGTCCGGCACCATAGGCCGTGGCATACTCTCTCAGTTTGCAGGATACGGGAGCCCGGCAGTCGCAATGAAGACACCGCGCTGCTTCTTCCTGGGGACGTCCCCCGTTACGCGAGCGTGCAAGAGACGCTTCATCCGCCCGGTTAATGACATATCGTTCGAGAGCCTCGGCATCCAGCCGTCCGATCCGGGAATCGTAAAGCTTTCCGTTCGTTCGCAATGCATCGGACCGGAGAAACTTGTCAGCCTGTTCGGCCGCAGCCTTTCCGTTGGCTACGGCGCGCACGGGTGCAGCCGCCGGTCCTGCAATGAAGGTGGCTCGAGCATCGAGATTGTGCTCGCCGGCGGTCACAATGACAGCGTCGTACTCTTCATGAAGCTGTTCGAATGGTCGCGCAACCCCAATCTCGCACCGTGTCTCGAACGTCACACCCATCTGCCGCAAGAGGTTGATCTCACCGTCAAGGACCCGTTTGGGCAGCGCGTCTTCCGGAAGCTCCCGGAATCGTCCGCCGGGCTGGTCGGCCTTCTCGAAGATGTGGCAGGCATGACCGCCGCGGAGCAAGACCGACGCCGCAGCCAACCCGGCCGGTCCCGCGCCGACAACAGCGACTCTTTTGCCCGTGGCGGTACCGCAGCGAGGAGCGGACAGCCCGTTTTCGAGGGCCTCTTCAGCCGTCCGGCGGTGGAGCTCGCGGATCGAGACCGCCTCATCGTATCCGGCCCGGCGACAGCTTTTCTCGCAAGGCGCTTTGCAGACCCAGCCCAAGGTAGTCGGCATCACCAAGTCGCGTCGTGCGATCGTTGCGGCCGAGGCCATGTCGCCTTTCTTGATGTACCGCAACATCAACGGAATATCCAATGACGCTGCGCAGGCGCGCCGGCATGGTGCCTCGCAATCGCCGAGATGTTCGCTAAGAAGCAACTGCAACACTTCCCGGCGTGCCGAACGGACCTCATCGTTCATCGTTTCGATGACCATCCCGTCCTCCGCCTTGGCGGAACACGCAGGCAGCATCCGCCCGCTCGCAGTGTCTTTGACAACACACACCATGCACGACGTACGCGGGCGTACACCCGGTGCATGGCACAACGTCGGGATCTCCGCACCTACCAACTCCGCGGCCTGAAGCAGGGTCACTTCCTCGTCAACCTCAACGTGTTTCCCGTCAATCGTCAACTTTGGCATGGCCGGCTATTCCACCTCAACAGCATCGACCGGACAGACCTGCCGGCAGTTGTCGCAACGGACGCAGAGTTCCGTGTCAATCTCGTGCTGTTCGTAGGGTTTCATCGCAATCGCATCGGCCGGACATTCCTGAGCGCATTTGGTGCACCCGATGCAGGTGTCGTTGATAGTGTATGTTATGAGTCCCTTGCATTTGTGTGCAGGACACCGGCCTTCGACATGTGCTTCAAACTCATCGCGGAAGTACCGGAGCGTTGTGAGCACGGGATTCGGAGCGGTTTTCCCGAGCCCGCACAGGCTTTGTGTCTTGACGACCTTTGCCAGATGTTCCAGTTGCTCGATATCGCCGGGTTTGCCTTCCCCCTCACACAGGCGGTTCAGAATCTCGAGCATACGTCTGGTTCCCACCCGGCACGGCGTACACTTGCCGCACGATTCGAGTTGTGTGAACGACATGAAGTAGCGGGTAACCTCGACCATGCAGTCGGCTTCGTCCAACACGACGAAGCCGCCGGACCCCATCATCGCACCGGCCTCGGTCAAAGCTTCGTAGTCAACCGAGGTATCACCGAGACCGGCCGGAATGCACCCACCGGATGGACCGCCCACCTGGACTGCTTTGAAGGTCCCGTCCGGCACGCCTCCGCCGATCTCCTCAACAATCTGACGCACGGTCGTTCCCATCGGGACCTCGATGAGTCCGCCACGGTTGGTCTTGCCAGCGAGCGAGAACACTTTTGTGCCCGTGCTCTTTTCCGTGCCAAGCGACGCAAACGCATCGGCACCGTGCCGAATAATCCAGGGCACCAGCGCAAACGTCTCGGTATTGTTGACCAACGTCGGGAGCCCGTGCAACCCCTGTTGCGCAGGATACGGGGGCCGATACGTCGGGCAGCCGCGCCGACCCTCGAGTGACGCGATCAGGGCTGTCTCTTCGCCGCAGACGAACGCGCCGGCGCCTTCCATGATCCTGAGGTGCAGCGCATGGCCGCTGCCGAGCATATCGTCGCCGAGAAGGCCCTCCTTCTCGCACGCATCAATCGCCGCACGTATCCGGCGCACGGCGAGCGGATACTCCGCCCGGATATAGAACACCCCTTCATGCGCGCCGACGGCAATCGACGCGATCAGCATGCCTTCAATCACCCGGAACGGATACGACTCGAGCATCATCCGGTCCATGAAAGCCCCGGGGTCGCCTTCATCCCCGTTACATATCATGTACTTCCGGTCGCCGGGTGCCCGGCGCACAGTCTCCCACTTCTCTCCGGTTGGGAAACCGGCGCCGCCCCGGCCGCGCAGTCCACTGCGCCGGACAGTGTCTATGATAGCCTCCGGCGAGAGCTGTGCCTCGGACCCGGTTGTGCCAATACACTTGTGCAAGGCCTCGAACCCGCCCAGACGCCGGTACTCCTCGATGTCGGTGGGACTGATCTCGCCGCAGTATTCCGTAGCCAGCCGGCGTTGTGAGGAAAGAAACGCCGCCACCGGCTTGTCACGCAAGTCGATCGAATACCGTTCGAGCGCGCCGCGCCCTTCATCCGTGTAGAGTCGTTCGAGCCACCGGTTGATGGACGTCCGGACGCGTGCCAGGGGGTTGCGAGGCGCGAAGTTGTGCGTCACGATGCTATAGACGTCCTCGGGATTGACTTTCGCGTAGAGCTTCGAAGGCAGTCCGGGAAGCTGTAGCTCGAGCAGAGGCGTCTGGTGGCACATGCCCACGCAACTTACATTCTTCACACGTACGTCGGAGTGTACATCGAGAAGTGCATCCTCGAGCGCCTGCCGAATCTTCTCGCTGCCACCGGCCACGCAACAAGAACCCAGGCCGATACGTATCTCGCCAGACGCGGGATTGTCCTTTCGCTTCTTATCTCTTCGTTTCGATTTTCTGTCGGCTTCATGCTCGAGGAAATCGAGCAACATCCGCCCCACCATGGTGGGGCGCAGATGGCCGTAAGTCACCCCTTCGATTTGTACGGCAGGCGCGCGCGTACAGCAGCCGAGGCAGGCGACCTTCTGGACCGTGAAGCGCCCCTCAGCGTCGGTATCCGCTCCCGGCCCTATGCCCAGGTGGCGTGTAAGAGCGTCATAAACCCCCGGCGCACCTTTAACGTGGCACGCGGTTCCGTCGCAGACGCTGACAATGTGTTCCCCGACCGGCGTGCGACGGAACTGCGAGAAGAATGTCGCCACGCTTTCGATAGACGCCGGGGTAATGTCCGTGGTCTCGCACACGCGGCGCAATGCCTCGTCGGGGAGATAACGGTAGCGTGCCTGGACAGCCTGCAACACGGGAATGACGGCCTCGGCACCGCGGCCCACATCTTCGACGATTCGGTCGATCTCGGCTGTATCAAGCGTCTTACACATTGGGTTCCTCTATGCAGAGGAGATTGTTGTCCGTGCGCACGTAGATCCGCCGGTCGAGATACGCCGGCGTGGTGGAAGCCGGCTCGGCCAACCTGGGCGAGCCTATCAGTTCGAACTCCGCACCTGTTTTGAAGATGTGCATTGTGCCCTCCTGGTCGAGAGCATATATCCGGTCGCCCACGAGAATGGGCGATGAATAAAATCCTTTGTCGAACTCGTGGCTCCATACTTTCGCGCCGGTCTCGATATCCAGACATACGACCTCCCCCAATGAGGTCGCAATATAGCAGTGCTCTTGGGTGGCCACGGGGCTCGCCACCTCAGGAAGAATCTCGTCCCATTCCCAGACTACCTCGGTCCGCGTCGCGTCTCCCGAAGTGTCCAGACGGACGGCTGATGCAAAGGCGTACTCGTTCGCCACGAACACTGTCGACCCGCCGAAAGCCGGCGACGGTGCAACCTCGCCGCTGAGGCACTGTTGCGTCCACAGCAACGCTCCCGATCGTGGATCGTACGCGTCGACGTCTTCCTCTGAATTCAGAATCAACTGGACGCCAAGCGGCGTGTGGATGTACGCCGGCGAAGCCCACGAAATCCACTTACGCGGAGTGGTCCACGCCTGCTTCCCCGTCTCGACATTGAACGCCATCAGTCTAGGTTGGCTATTGTCGTCATACTGCACGAGTAGAAGGTCGCCATACGCAATAAGAGACGAGGAATGGCCGTAGTGGTTGTCGGGCATGCCGATGTTGACCCCCCACCGTTGCTCGCCTTCCAGGTCGAAGCAGACCAGGTCGCCGTTGGCAAACATGGCGAATGCCTTGTCACCGTGCACCGCGAGGGTAGGGGCGGCGAATCCTGTTTCTTCGGTAACCTTAGGCGGCGACTCCGGCGTGCCAGGCATGTTTTCGACAGATCGCTTCCACACGAGCGCACCTGTTTCTGTGTCGTAACAGTAGACCTCCCGGGTCTCGTTTGTCGCGCCGCTGAGCAGCAGACGGTCACCCCACACGACCGGCGAGTTGAACCCGGGCAGAGGCACCTCGACCTTCCATCGGATGTTCCGCCCGGATTCGCCGTCCCAATCTGTCGGAGCGTTCGTGTGGTACGCGACGCCGATCCCGCCAGGGCCGCGGAACGACGGCCAGTGTTGGCGAACGGTCTCCCAATCGGGGTAGGTGGGCGCTGCTCCTGGATCGGTATCGGACGATTGTTGCCCGGCCTCCTCAATCGGAACGGCCGGAATCTGTAACGGCGCGAGATATGCCGCCAGTAACGCCGCGATCACCAACAGTACCGCCACGAACGTGATGAGTTCCTTCCCTCGCGCCGCGGAGCGCCAGTGCTCTTTCGAGAGGTCTCTATCCGGCGGAACAGGCGGGCGAGCGCGCCATCGTGCGGCCAGTTTCAGCGAGATCAACAGCACGGCAACACCGCCGAGTAGAAGATGACCGCCCATGCGCAAATGTGCCTGGCTGGTAAAGAATGCTTTTCGGGCCAGAAGGTCCATGGCGCGGATCTGCTCGACGAGTTTCTCGTCCGCGACAGGCGTGTCGGTGAGCTGCTGACGCAGTTGCAGCAGCGCGGGGCTGTCCAGCGGCTCTATGGCCCTTATCTGCAGGTAGTTTGCAATGAGAAGGGTACAGACAACCAGAGAGAACAAACCTGACACCACGGCAACGGTCATGGCCAGACGCCACGCAGGCTCGTTACCCTCAAACTGCCGTTTCTTGTTTTCGCGTGATCTCATCCTCTTCCTCGACCGGACAATAGACAAAACAGCGACCGCAGCTCACACACGCGCCGCGATCGGCTTCATAGTCAGTGCGGCGCCGGACTACTGAAAGAGCTATCAGCTTGACGGCAACCACAATCCCCAGAAACGCGCCGAAGACCGCTGACCCGTAACGGAACCGCTCTTTCGCAATCCGTGCTTCCTGGTACAGTTCGGGAATAGTCCTCTGGCTGTCGCGGAACGCTTCACTTTCGACGGTCATTTCGGCGTAGAGACCGCGCTCTTCCGCGACAATACGTTCGGCGAGCACGACGGTCGGATGGATCCGCGCCAAGAGTCCGTGTGACGCCACGCCGGCACAGGCTCCAAAGCCGATGATGAGCGGCGTCACCAGCAGCAGTTTGGCGACCCGTCTGGTCCCCTCGCGTCGCGTCATTGGCCGGTCCTCGGGTGTGGGCTCTTTGATGGCGCCGTAAGGGCAAGATTCCTCGCAGAGACGGCATTGTACGCACTGTGTGGGCGGAATCGAGGCATGCCATTTCGAGAACCTCGACATCCAGCTCAGCAGCACGCCGTACGGACAAAGGAACCGACAGTATGGCCGTCCAATAAACACGCCTCCCACCAGGAAGATGCCGCCGACAAGAAACATGTTGAAACTTGCCCCCTGCCGGAAGAAGCCTACGAACGGGTCAAACCGGCAGATCAAGTATCCGGCGCCCGTCGCCAGCGAGAGCACGGTGAGCCCGAGGTAGGCATAAGGTATGATGCTCAGCACCGTCTCAAGCGGCCGCGCCAGCAGCACGGGACGGATCGCGACAATCTCCTGCATCGCGCCCAGGGGGCAGACCGAGGCGCAAAACACCCGGCCGAAGAACAGCGCGAAGATCAGCGGGAGCATAAAGAACACGAGCACCACCACGGGCACGGCCACCGATCCGTGCAGCATCCCGTCGAGCACGTTCTGTACCGACCCCACCGGGCACACGCATCCCTTGCGCCAGAACCCGAAGTAGAGCATCGAGAATATGGTTACCAAGAATATCGCCCGGCGAGACCGGCGTTTCAGGATCAGAAACGCGCTCAGAGACAACGCGCCGAGAAGAACGGCCGTGTCCAACAGGTCAAGGCTCGCCTTGGACAGGGGAAGCTGCATTGCCGGGAGCTGATATCCTGAATCGAACTCGGGCATGGGAAAGCGGAACGCCGAGAAGGCCGGGCTCGCCGTGCCCAAGAACAGCGCCATCGCTACGATGAGTGTTCGAAACACCTTCATGTCTGCTCGGGCGCTCCTTTATCGGGCCGTTTGAGCAGGTAGGCGTCCTCAATCGGAATGCGCTGGAACGCGTCCGATGGACACACCCGGGCGATCGAGCATTCGTTGCAGTGCATACAGAGATCCTGTTTGACTTGCAGGTACAGGGAGCCGTTGCCGAAAAGAGCGCAGGCTTTGACACATTTTCCGCACCCGACACACAGCTCTTCATCCACCACATACTCGTAGTATGGATCCTCGATAAACGTTCGCTTGATTGCGGAGACCGGACACAACTGGCTTTCCGCGCCCGTATCGCGAGTCTTAGCGCCCGGCTGCAGATACCCGGAACACAAGTCGCAATAGCCGCAGATATCGTACGAATTGACACACTTGACGGCCGACGGATTGAGCACGCAGTTTGTCGCGCAATTGCCGCACTGGACACACTTTTCCGGGTCGATCTGCCAGATATGTGTGTGCGAGACCGGTCGTACGGCACGCCAGACAAGACCGCCGGTCACAGCGGCGGCGGCCACCCTGATGAAATCGCGCCTCTGCACCTTCGGTTTGGACTCGTTCACGGCACCGGTCCGTCCCGTCTTCTGCGGATAGCGCACTGGTCGTATTCCGCACATGCCCCGCATCCGTCAGCGTTGCACGCGGCCTGCTTGGGCTGTCCTTGTAGAG